>NZ_JAYDYX010000005.1:0-390981 GCF_034556155.1 Sphingomonas sp. CD22
CCCGCCAGGGGGAGGTGGCGCGGCGAAGCCGTGACGGAGGGGGAGGACACGGAACAGACGTGTCGCTTACCTCCCCCTCCGTCATGCCTGCGGCATGCCACCTCCCCCTGGCGGGGGAGGATTTCTCTACGATGATGAATGTCGATCCGGCCTCGAACCGGAGAGGAATCACCTCACCCGCGGCCGATCAGCCGCTGTGCGATAGTGTCGGCGACTTCCGCGGCGGGGCGCCCGGTGCGCTCGCTCTCGTCCCAGACCTCGTCGAGGCGGGCGGGGATCTTGGCGATGCGCGCCATCACCTCGGCTTCGTCGCCCTGGCCGAGATATTCGAGGCCGACGTTGATGATACCGCCGGCGTTGATGACGTAATCGGGCGCGTAGAGGATGCCGCGATCGTGGAGGCGGTCGTAATCCTCGCGCGTCGCGAGCTGGTTGTTGGCGCCGCCGGCGACGACCTTGGCGACCAGCGTCGGGATCGTCGCCTCGGTGAGGATCGCACCCAGAGCGTTGGGGCTGAAGATGTCCGCCTCGACGCCGAGGATCGCGCCGGCCGCCACCGTCTCGGCGCCGAGTTCGGCGCCAAGCGCCTTGGCGCGCTCGGCATCGACGTCGGCGAGCGTCAGGCGCGCACCGTCCTTGGCCAGCAAATTGGCGAGGCCACCGCCGACCGAGCCGACGCCCTGGATGGCGACGTGTACGCCCTTCATGTCGTCGGTGCCGAGGCCGCGCTTGGCCGCCGCCTTGACGCCGAGATAGACGCCGTGCGCGGTGTACGGGCCAGGGTCGCCGCCCGCCGCGCCGCTGGCCACGGGCAGACCGCTGACGAATTTGGTCTCGCCGGCGATGACCTTCATCCGCGCCTCGGACATACCGACGTCTTCCGCGGTGACGTATTTCCCACCGAGCGATTCGACCGCGCGGCCGAACGCCTTGAGCCGGTCCTCGCCGATCACCGCACCCGGCGCATCGGCGAGGATGACGCCCTTGCCGCCGCCGAGCGCGAGCCCGGCCATGGCGTTCTTGAAGCTCATGCCGCGCGACAGGCGCAGCGCGTCGGTCACCGCAAGGTCGCCCGAGGCGTAATGCCAGAAGCGGGCGCCGCCGGCGGCCGGCCCGAGATGCGTGGAGTGGACCGCGATGATGGCACGAAGACCGGACGCCCGATCAGTGAAGGCGTGCACGCCCTCATGAGAATCGAAATCGGGAAGATCCCATACCGAGGTCATAGCTCACTCCGCTGGCAGAAAATTGCGACAACTCGCAATATTGTTTCTCGACACCTTTGGCTAGTCCCGAACTGGACCCAAGCGGGGAGAAGGTGGAGAATGGGGCGACCGACGGGACTTGAACCCGCAACTTCCGGCATCACAAGCCGACGCTCTAACCAATTGAACTACGGTCGCCGCGAACGCATGCGCCCCTAGCGGGGCCGAACGCCCCGCGTCAAGGCCATCAGAAGCTTCCTTCCACCGAAAGTCGATATCCGCCCGCGCCGGCGACGAAGCCGGAGGCCGCCAGCCGCTGGGCCGCGGCGGGGTCGGTGGGATTGATGCGTAGCGCCGCGGTGTAGCGGCCCTGCCCCGTGATGCGCAGCTCGATCCCCTCGGTGCCGGCCTGGCTGACGAGCGGCAACAGCAAGGCACCGCCGTCGCAGCGTGCCGCACCGGAGAGTTCGGCGGGCAAGGCGATGCCGGCCGCCTCGCCGATCAGCCGGGCGCGCACGCGGCCCTCCGCCTTGTCGCAGACGCCGTCGGCGAAATGGACGGTGACGCCTTCCAGCGCCAGTTGGTTGACCGGCAGCGGCGCGAAGGCGGCGCCGGTCGGCAGCGTCGCGGTCATGTCGTCGATGCCCTGGCCGTGGCGGCTCATCGTGATCGCGCCGTGGATCAGGCCGGGATCGCCATCGACGACGACGCGGGCGCGACCGATCAGCAGCGCGAAGGGCGACAGGCTGGCATCGAGCGATCCAAGAGCGAGAGCGCCGAAGCGCGCCTCGTTGAGCCGCCCGTCCCAGACGCTGCCGGTGACGGTGCGCGCCGAAAAGCCCTGTTCGCCGAGGCCGATCGCGCCGAGCACGAGGCGTAACGGCAAAAAGACCAGCAGGGCGAGCAGCATCAGCGCGCCGAACAACGCGGCCGGGCCGGTGCGGAGCCGGATGCGCCTCATGCCGCGCGCGCCCGGACGACGAGGTCGGCGGCGACGCTGCCGTCCTGATTGTCGCGCCACGTCGCCGACTCGACGAGGATGCCGTTCGCTTCGAGGCCACCGAGCCAGCGGCCGAGCGCGGCGGGCTTGGCCGCCTGGATCGTCGCATGGACGCGGCCGCCGCCGGAATCATCGACGGTGGCGAGCGCGAGGCCGGCGGCGTCGGCGCGCAGCCGCAGCGTGTCGGCGAGCGAGCCGCTGAGCGGTACGCGCCGGCCGGCGGAGCGGAGCAGATCGACCTCGTCCTGCGTCCCGGCGAAGCGGACGACCGCGTCGGCATAGCGTTCGCGCGCGCTCGACAGGCCGTCGCGGACGGGCAGGATGATCCCGCCCCAGATGATCGTCACGACGAGCAAGGCGAGCATGGCGAGAATCATCCGCCGTTCGCGCAGCGATCGCCCGACGAACCAGTTGCGCAGGCCGCTCATCGCCGGGTCACCGTCATCTCGCCCGTCACCCTTCCGTTGGCGGATTGGAACGTCCCCGCGGTGACGGTGAAGCCCGCCGCCTCAAGTGTCCGCTTGAGATCGGTCGGCAGCGATTCGCGCGCCGCGCCGACGCCGATGCGGACGCTGCCGTTCGATTGGAAATCGAGCGATGTCAGTTCGGTACCCGGCGTCGCTCGCACCGCGTCGTAGATCGCGGCGACCGTTGTGGTGAAGCCGAGCCCCGGCCCGCGCACCGCCGACAGGCGTTCGGCGAGCTGGCGGTCGACATCGGTCACCGTCTCGCCGCGGGCAAGGCCGGTGCGGCCGAGCGCCTCGGCGCGGCTTTCCAGCGCGTCGGCACCGAAACTATATTTGGCGATGCGGACGAGATCGATGCCGAGCGTGACCAGCAGGATCGCGGCGCCGAGCAATGCGAGCCGGCGGACGAGCGCCCAGTCGATGCCGATACGGCGGCGACGGCGGGCGAAGGCGCCCTGCCGCAGATCGAGCGCGGGTGCCGCGGTGGCGGCGTCGAGCGCGATGTCGATCGCCTCGCGGTCGAGCGTCTGCTGCGGCGTGTCGCCGATGACGAGATCGGTAAGCGGCGCCTCGTCGGCGAAGCCGGTCGTGCGGCTGCGCACCAGCGCCGCGCCGGCGATCGTCGCGCGGACATAGCCCTCGTCGGGACGCGGCAGCAGCAAGGGCGCGGGGATCATCGCGAGCGGGTCGATCCCCTGCGCGGTGAGATCGGTGAGCCATTGCGCCATCTGCGCCATCGCGACGACGGCGATGGGGCGTTCGCCCTCGCCCTCGTCACCGACCGCGACGTGCAATTCGGCGAGCGGCGTCGCGCTCGCCTCCGCGACGAGCAGCCGGGCGGCGGCGATCGCCTGCGCGGGCGAACGGACGGGCAGCTCGGCCCAGTGGAGCGCGACCGCGTCGGCGGGAACGATCGCGATGACGGGGTCGTCGCCCGCCGGTGGCAGGCCCTCGCCGTCGCGGAGGATGCCGTCGGCGCGGCGGAGCCAGCGATAGCCGCGGTCACCGGAGGGGAGGAACAGGAGCGTCGTCATGATTCGTCGCCCCATTGCCGCGCAACGAGCCGCGCGGGAAGCCGGCTTGCGTCGATCAGCGCCCTTTCCTGCAATTGCGTGCCGCCGTTGCTGACGTCGATGGCGAGCGCGAACCACGTCGAGGTGACCGCGAGGCCGCCGTTGCCGCCGTCGGGCGAGGCGCCATTGCCGGCGAGATTGAGAAAGGTGCTGGCGTCCTTGAAGCCCTGCGGCGGGCGGCGGAGCAGCATGCCGCGGATCGCATCGGCCGACAGGTTGCCGGGAAACATCATCGCGATCAGCGGCGCCTGTTCGGGAAGGAGCGTGTTGATGTTGATCGGCGCCGGCTCAGCCTTCGGCAGGGTGCAGATCCACGGGCGGAGCTGCGCGTAGATTTCGGGCGTGACGCCGTCGACCGCGCGCAGCTCGCTGGGGTCGGCCATCAGCGTGCCGGCGGTGCGATACGGGGTGGCGCGGGCGAGATAGACGGGGTCCTCGGCGCCATTGCCCTGCTGGTCCTGATCGGTGTCGATCCAGTCGGCGGCGGCGGCGGCGATCCGCTCGGCGGACTGCGCGGGGACGTTGAGCGAACGCATCAGCCGAACGAACTGGATGCGCTGGGTTATCGCCTGTGTCGACGTGTAGACGCCGGGGCCGAGGCGGGTGACGAGGCCGTTGAGGTTGAAGCAATTGCCGCCGTCGCGCACCCGCGCCACCGCGAGGCCGCCGCCGGGCAGCGGCAGGCCGAACGGGCGGTTGCTCCAGCCGCCGGCCAGCGTGACGCGGTCGCGGCTGGTGCCGAGCATGTCGGTGACCTTGGTGGTGGCGAGCGCCTCGGCAGCGCGGGCATAGCCGCGCGCCTGTTCGCCGGCGAGCGCATTGCCGGCGAGCCGCGTCGTCAGCCGCAGCCGTTCGAGCGCGGTGCCGGCGAGCACCGCGATCATCGCGACGAGCAGGAGGACGGTGAGCAGCGCGGCGCCGCGCTCGCGGTCAGCGGCCATTGCGTTGTCCGGGGGGCGTACCGGTGGCAGCAGGGGTCGGCGAGCCACCCGGATTGGGGAAGCCGCCCGGTACCGGGCTCGCGCTGCTGCCCGCGCCGACGAGCAGCATCAGGCGGAAGGCGGTGCCGTCGGTGCGACGGACGGTGATCTCCGCGGCCTGCGGCAGCGCGGCACCTTGCGTGCCGTCCCAGCGGTCGCTCCACGCGCCCTTGTAGCGATAGCGCGCACCGACGCCGGCGACCTTGTCGAGCAGCGTCACCGCGGGCAGCGGCGCGGCACCGTCGAGCATCGGATAGGCGACGCGCAGCAGGGTATTGCCGTCGAGCTGATAGGCGACCTTCTGCGCGCTCGCCCGCGGCGCGGCGTCGACGTTGGCCCAGCCGGTGCGGACGAAGCGGATGCGGCCGTCACCCTCGCCGGTGAAGGCGGGGAGCAGCGTGCCGCCCTCGTCCCGCGCGGGGCGGTCGACCGCTTGGCCGAGATCGCCGGCGAGCAGCGACGCGGTGCGGTTGAGCGCGGCGATATCGTCGAAGCGCTTGCCGGTGGCGGTCTGCGCACGGACGCTGAAGGTGAGGATCGCGACGCCGGCGGCGGCGATGAGGCCGAAGATCATCAGCGCGATCATCACCTCGACGAGGGTGAAGCCCGCTTGCGCGGTCGGGCGGGACGGCAGCCTGGCGATCACGACGGCTGGTCCGGCGGGCGGATCGCGGTGGTGCGGCCGACGATCTGGCCGGTGCGGTTGGTCACCGTGACGTCGATGCGGACGATCGCGGCGTTGCCGGTGCCGCGCACCTGCCGCACCCAGGTCCAGCTGCGGCCGCCGTTGACCTCGCTGCCGGTGGTGCGGCCGGCGACGGGCGGCTGCGCCTCGGTCACCGCGTCGTTGGCGACGTTGCGCGCGACGAGGCCGGCGACGAGGCTCTCGTCGAGCGTATGCGCGCCGCGGATCGTCGCGGTCTCCAGCCGCAGCAGCGCGAGCACGGCGAGGCTGAACACCGCGAGCGCGACCATGATCTCGATGAGCGTGAAGCCGCGCGTCCGCATCAGCTCGCCACCCGGACCGAGCCGTCGGCGGCCATGTCGATCACCGCGCGCGCGCCGCTGCGGGTGAGCGTGATCTGCGCGGGGCGGTCGGCGAGGCCGGTGGGGTCGAAGATGATGCGAAGGCGGCCGCTCGCCTCGCCGGTGGCGGCGACGGTGCCCGGCGTCCAGCGTTCGACGCGCAGCGGCTTCTCCGCCATCGCCACCCACTGTCCGGCGCCGCGGCGGTCGAAGCCATAGCCGCCGGCGGTGACCCAGATGCTGACCGGCCGGGCATCGACGATCGCGGCGTCGTGCGCGGCGCGGGCGCGCAAGGCGAAGCGCGCCGCCTCGTCCGCCACCCGGCCGCGGGGATCGGGCATGTTCCACACCGCCACGGCCGCCGCGAGGCCGATGATGGTCACCACCACCATCAGCTCCACAAGCGTGAAGCCCTTTTGGGCGTAACGCCCACAAGGACACAGGCCGTTGCGGCGCGGGGCCATGGTTATTGCCAGCTGGTGATGTCGGCGTTGACGCCCTCGCCGCCGTCCTTGCCGTCGGCGCCGAGGCTCCAGACGTCGGCCTCGCCGTGCTGGCCGGGCGAGGCGTAGAGATAGGGGCGGCCCCAGGGATCGGGCGGCAGCTTCTTGATATAGCCGCCGCGCTGATATTCGGCGGCGTTGACGCCGGCGGGGGCGGTGACCAGCGCCTGCAGGCCCTGCGACGTGGTCGGGTAGCTGTTCATCTGGAGCCGGTACATCTCCAGCGCGCCTTCGATCGTGCTGATGTCCGATTTGGCCTTGGTGATCTTGCCCTTGTCGCCGGCGGGCAGGACGTTGAACGTCACGATCGCGGCGAGCAGGCCGATGATGACGATGACCACCATCAGCTCGACGAGCGTGAAGCCTTCGTCGTTGCGATGGCGCTTCTTGGGTTCGGTAGGCATGTGGGTCCTCATTGGCCGGCCAGCGTATTGAGCTGGAGGATGGGCAGCAGGATGGATAGCACGATCGTCGCGACGACGCCGCCCATCACGACGATGATCGCGGGTTCGAGCAGCGACAGAGCGGTGGCGGTGAAGCGGTCGAACTCGCGCTCGAGATAGTCGGCGGCGCGCTCCAGCATCTCGTCGAGCCGCCCCGCCGCCTCGCCCGACGCCGCCAGATAGGTGAGCAGCGGCGGGAAGACGTTGGCGCGGCGCATCGCCGCCGACAGGCTGCCGCCGCCGCGGATCGCGTCGACGATCTCGTCGGAGGCGGCGCGCAGGCGGCGGTTGTGGATCGTCGAGGCGGTGAGCGCGAGCCCTTCGAGCAGCGGCAGGCGGCTGGCGATCATCGTGCTCAGGGTGCGCGACATGCGCGCGGCGTGGAGGTCGCGGAACAGCCGGCCGAGCAGCGGCAGGCGCAGCAAGGCGGTGTCGAAGGCGAGGCGCAACGCGGGGTCGCGCAGCGCATACCACGTGCCCACCACCACCAACGCCACGCATAAAGCGATCAGCCACCAATAGCCGACGAGGAAGTCGGACAGGCCGATGACGATCCGGGTGAGCAGCGGCAATTGCTGTCCGACCGTATCGAATTGCTCGACGACCTGGGGCACGACGAACATCATCAGCGCGGTAACGACGCCCATCGCGACGACCGCGAGGATGGTCGGATAGGCGAGCGCGGTGATGAGCTTGCCGCGGATCTCCGCCTGCCGTTCGAGCAGCGCGGCGAGCCGGTCGAGGATCGTCGGCAGGCTGCCCGAGCTTTCGCCCGCCGACACCATCGCGCGATAGAGCGGCGGGAAGCTCTTGCCCTCGCGCGCCATCGAATCGGCGAGGCGGCGGCCTTCGACGACACCGGCGTGGACGTGCGCGACGATCGTGCGGACGCTGTCCTGTTCGGTCTGGCGGGTGATGGTGCGCAGCGATTCCTCGAGCGGCGAGACGCGGTTGAGCGTCGCGAGCTGGCGGGTGAAGAGCGTGAGCTGCTTGACGCTCATCTTCTTCGAACCGAATTTGATGCCGAACAGCGGGCGGCTGGTCGCGGCGGGCGGCGCGCCGGGGTCGAGGCGGACGACGTAGAGCTTGCGGCGATCGAGCTGCGCGCGGGCGGCGTCGAGCGACGGCGCGGCGACGTGGCCGCGCTGCTCCTGGCCGCGGGTGTCGATGGCGAGATAGTCGAAGTCAGCCATGCAATCCTCCCCGGCACGGGGAGGGGGACCAGCCGCAGGCTGGTGGAGGGGGGGCGCCACGCAGCGCAGCGGTCGGGGAAGCCCCCCTCCACCACCGCTGCGCGGCGGTCCCCCTCCCCGTGCCGGGGAGGATTTGCGGCGCGCTACGCATCGTCCACCACCACGTCGGTCGCATCCCTGCGCGACACGCGCACCGCCTCTTCCGGCGTCGTCAGCCCGCGGCGGACCAGCGTCTCCGCCGCCTGCGCGAGGCTGGGCGTGCGGGCGAAGGCGTGGGCGGCGATCGCGGTTTCGTCGGCGCCGTCGTTGATGAAGCGGCGGATCGTGTCGTCGACGCGCACCGCCTCGAACACGCCGATGCGACCCTTGAAGCCGGTGTGGTTGCAGGCGGGGCAGCCGACCGATTCGTAGACGATCGCCTCGGGCTCGATGCCGAGCAGCCCGGCGACGCCGCTGGCGCCGGATACCGGGCGGCGGCAGACCTGGCACAAGCGGCGCACCAGCCGCTGCGCGATCACCGCGCGCAGCGTCGAGGCGAGCAGGAACGGTTCGACCTTCATGTCGCGCATGCGGGTGATCGCGCCGATCGCGTCGTTGGTGTGGACGGTCGAGAGCACGAGATGGCCGGTCAGCGACGCCTGCACCGCGATCTCCGCGGTTTCGCGGTCGCGGATTTCGCCGACCATGACGACGTCGGGGTCCTGCCGCAGGATCGCGCGCAGGCCGGCGGCGAAGGTCAGCCCGACCTTGGGATTGACCTGCGTCTGGCCGACGCCCTCGACGGCATATTCGACCGGGTCCTCGACGGTGAGGATGTTGCGGCTGCCGTCGTTGAGCAGCCGCAGCGCGCCGTAGAGCGAGGTGGTCTTGCCCGAACCGGTCGGGCCGGTGACGAGGATGATGCCGTTGGGCTCGGCGAGCGCGCCGCGCAGCAGCGTGTACATCCGCTCGTCCATGCCGAGCGCGTCGAGGTCGATGCCGGCATTGTCCTTGTCGAGGATACGCAGCACGACGCGCTCGCCGGCGCGGCTGGGCAGGGTCGAGACGCGGACGTCGAGCAATTTGCCGCCGAGGGTGAGGCCCATGCGGCCGTCCTGCGGCACGCGCCGCTCGGCGATGTCGAGCCGCGCCATGACCTTGATGCGGCTGACCACGACGGGGGCGACGTGCGGCGGCATGCGCAGCGTCTCGCGCAGCACGCCGTCGATGCGCATGCGGACGATGAGGCCCGTCTCGTACGGCTCGATATGGATGTCGGAGACGCCGTTGCGCGCGGCGTCGGCGATGATGCCGTTGATCAGGCGGATCGCCGGCGCGTCGTCGGCGGTGTCGAGCAGGTCCTCGGCGGTGGGCAGCCCCTCGGCAAGGCTGTCGAGCTCGTCGCCCATGCCGACCGCGGCGAGCGCATTGGCCTGGCCGTCCATCGCATAATGGTCGGAGAGCAGACGGTCGAACTGCGGCGCCTCGACGATCGACACGTCGAACGGACGGGCGAGATAGCGGCGGATTTCGAGCAGGGTCTTGGGATTGGCGCCCGCGCGTAGCGCGACGGTGAGGTGCGTGTCGGCCTCGGTATGGGTGACGACGACGCCGTGCTTGCGCGCGAAGGCATAGGGGATGGCGAGCATCGGGAGCGGCTCGGCCGGCGCGGGGGGCTCGGGGAGGACGAGGGTTTCGGGGGCGGTGTCGAGCGGGGCGTCGAGGGCGTCGCCGGTGCGGATGATCATAAGCGGGCTCCCCATGGGTTCGTCATGCCCGCGGCGGCGGGGACGACGGCTTTGCGGGATGTGGGTTCGCCCTCGCGTTTCGTCATCCCGGCGGGGGCCGGGATGCGTGGGTGCGAAACGCCGAGGGTGTGCGCCGACGCCGGTTGCGCCGTGTCCGTGGGTCCCGGCGTTCGCCGGGTCGACGAAGGGGTGGGGATGACAGTGTTGGGGGATGGGGATTCGCCCTCCCCGCTCGTCATCCCGGCGGAGGCCGGGACCCATGGGCGCGGGACGCCGAGGGTGCGTGCCGACGCCGGTTGCGCCTTGTCCATGGGTCCCGGCCTCCGCCGGGATGACGCGCTGGCGGCGCGCCTCACCGGTCCCTCGGGCGAATGACCTTCGTCGTGTTGTGCTGGATGGGGACGGCGATGCGGGGGTCTTCGATGTTGCCGGGGATCGGGGCCGAGGGGATCGGCGGGGCGGCGCCCATGTAATCGCGGACGAGCTGGTCGATCGACGGTTCCTCGCCCGGCGATTGCAGGCCCTGTTGCAGGCGGATGTAGCCGTAGCGCTGCTCGGCGACCTTGCGGCTGTCGGCGGCGTTGCGCAGGATCGTCGGGCGGATGAAGATCATCAGATTGGTCTTGTTGCGCGACTTGGCCTTCGACTTGAAGAGGTTGCCGAGCAACGGAATGTCGCCGAGCAGCGGGATCTTCTCGATCGTGCGGCGCTCCTCGTCGCTGAGCAGGCCGCCCATGACCGCGATCTGACCCTCGTCGACGGTCAGCGTCGTCTCGATCTCGCGCTTGTTGAGGATGAGATCGCTGTTGTCGCTCGACACCGGGCCGGCGATCGAGCTGACCTCGAGGCGCAGGTTGAGCTTGACCGTGCCGCTCGAATTGACCTGCGGGCGCGCGGTCAGCTCGATGCCGACATTCTCGCGCTGCGTGGTGCGGAAGGTGTTGTCGAAATTGTTCGACAGCGCCTGTCCGGTGGTGATCGGGATCTCCTGGCCGACGAGGCTGTGCGCTTCCTGATTGTCGACGGTGACGAGATGCGGGACCTGGAGCAGGTTGGAGGTGGTGTCGCTCTTCACCGCGTTGATGATCGCGCCGAACAAGACGTCGCCGATCTTGCCGCCGAAACCGCCGAAGCCGCCGGTCGAGCTGAGGATCGAGTTGAGCGCCGATTGCGTCGCCGTGTCCGACGCGGTGTTGTTGGTCACGGTGGTGACGACGCCGTTGGCGATCGTCGTCGTGGTGTTGTTCGACAATTCACGCGCGCCGATCGCGCCGGCGATCTGGAGGATGTTGGGCGCGCTGTTCGAGAAGGTCGAAGCGGCGAAGGCGCCGCCCGAGGGGTTGGCGAGCACGAACTGCGCGCCGAGCCGGTTGACCGTCGCGTCGGACACTTCGGCGACGATGCCTTCGATCAGCACCTGTTCGCGGCGCGTGTCGAGCTGGCGGACGACATCGGCCAATTGGCGCTGGATGTCGGCGGGCGCGGCGATGACGATCGCATTGGCACCCTGGAAGCGGGTGACGACCGCGGCGGTGCGGCCGCCCTCGGTCGAGATCGCCGGCCGACCGTTGGCGGCGGTATTGGCGCCGCCACCGACGCTCGCCTGCTGGGCGGGGGCCTGGTTGAACTGGCGCTGTTGGCTCTGGCCGCCGCCGCCGCCGCCGGTGCTGCTGCCGAAGCCGGTCTGGGTGCGCGAGAGCTGCGTCTCCTGCACCGCATCGGGGGTTTGGCCGACGAGCTGCTGGAGCACGGGGAGAAGCTGCGCGGCATCGGCGTTCTCGAGGAAGACGACGCGGATCTCGGTGCCGTTCTTCGCCTTCTGGTCGAGGTCCTGCGCGACCTGGACGAGCCGCGCGACGCTGTTAGCGTCGCCGCGGATGATGACCGAATTGCTGCTGTCGACCGCGGTGACGCTGGTGCCGACGCCGCCCTGCGCACCGCCCTGCCCGCCCGGCGCACCGGTGGCGAGGCCCTGCAAGGCGGCGGCGATCTCCTTGGCGCTGGCGTTCTTCAAGGCGACGACGCGGGTCGCGGCATTGTCGGCGTCGACGCGGCGCAGCACCTCGCGGATGCGGCGGATATTGTCGCCGAAGTCGACGACGACGAGGCTGTTCGAGCCGCGATTGGCGCTCACCGAGCCCTGCGCGCTGACCAGCGGCCGCACCGTCTCGATCGCCTGCGTCGCGTCGATCGAGCGGAGGCGGACGATCTCGGTGACGAAGCTGTTGCGGTTGGCGCCGGCCGATCCGATGCGGCTCGGCTGCGAGGCGGCGTTGTCGATCGGCTGGATGCGGAAGGCGCCGTTGCCGGTCGGCACCGCGACGAGCCCGTTGGCGCGCAGCGTCGACAGGAAGGTCTCGAAATATTCGGAGCGGCTGAGCGGCCGGTCGGTGACCACGGTGACCTTGCCGTTGACGCGCGCGTCGATGATGAAGGTGCGCCCGGTCACCTTGGCCGCGTCGGCGATGAAGGCGCGGATGTCGGCGTCGCGGACGTTGAGCGTGGTCTGGGCCAGCGCGCCCGTGGGCAGCGCGAGCGCCGCGGTGGACAGCAGCAGGGCGGAGGCGAGCGTCTTCATGGGGGCCGTCTTCATCAATTGGGCGCGATCGTGATGGCGAGCGCAAGCGTCTGCGACCCACGTTCGACGGTGATGGGGATGTTGCCGCCGCCGGCGAAATCGGCGGTGACGCGGTCGAGGTCCTGCGGGCCGCTGACCGGCCGGCCGCCGATCGCGGTGACGACGTCGCCGTCGCGCAGGCCGGCGTTGCGGAACAGCGCGCCCGACCCCTGCGAGCGGACGACGAGGCCCGAGATGCGGCCCGAATCGATGCGCGGGATGAAACCGATCTCGTTGCGAATCTGGTTGGCGCGGATCGCGGCGGGGGCGCCGGTGCCGGGCGACGCCGGCGCGGGCGGCGTGCCGGGGGCGCCGAGCGCGGCGGGCTGGGCGCCGGCGGGCGCGTCGGACTGGACGAGGAACAGATCCTCGGCGGTGCCGCCGCGATCGATCGTGATATGGTCGAAGGCGACCGCCTTCAGCCGGACGCCGGGCTGGATCTCCTCGCCGACGACGACGGCCTTCTGCACATTGTCGGGACCGGCGAGGATCGCCGACCCGCGGCCCGAGGCCTCGTCGACGCGGATGCCGAACAGCGTGAGCTGGAGCGAGGTGACCGTGGCCGGCCCCTGTTGCGGCCCGCCGAGGCGGAAGAAGGGATCGAAACCGGCGAGCACGTCGTAGGGGCGGCCGGGCACGGTGATCGCCGCCGGGCGCCAGTCGCCGAGCGGCGACACCGGCGTGACGAGCGTCCACACCAGTCGCGCGCTCTGCGTCGCCAGCCCTGCGATCAGGATCAGCTCGGCCAGCGAATAGACGTTCACGACGGGCAAGCGGCGCAAAAGGCGCCGCGTGCGCGCGTCGAGTTTCAAGCGCATGAAGTCATCCCGTCCCGCAGCGTCCGCCTACGCATGGCATGTTACGCTTTTGCGGCAAAGAGGGATCATAACGCGACGATGCGGGTGCCGAGCCGTTCGGCCTCCTCGGGGTCGTGCGTGACCATCAGGATCGGCAGCCCGGCCTCGTCGCGGACGCGGCATAGCGCGTCCATGATCTCGCCGCGGCGCGCGCGGTCGAGCGACGACAGGGGCTCGTCGAGCAGCAGGAAGGCGGGGTCGCTGAGCAACGCGCGGCCGATCGCGACGCGGCGCGCCTCGCCGCCCGACAGGGTGCGCGGCCAGCGGTCGAGCAGATGGCCGATGCCGAGCATCGCGACGATGGCGGCGAGCCCGGTGTCGTCGGCGGCACCGTAGAGCAGGTTGGCGCGGACGCGACGGTGCGGGAACAGCCGCGGGTCCTGGAAGACGTAGCCGGCGCGGCGGTGTTCGGGGGCGACATCGATGCCGGCGGCCGCATCGAACAGCGTGCGGCCCGAGACGGCGATGCGGCCGGCATCGGGGCGGAGCAGGCCGGCGACCATGTTGAGCACGCTGGTCTTGCCGATCCCCGACGGGCCGAAGAGGACGGTGAGCCCCTCGCCCGCCTGCAGGTCGAGCGCGACCGATGCCTCGCCGAGCCGCTTCTCGACGCGGATGTCAAAGGACATGCAGCCCCCGGCGGACGCGGCGGGTGAGCAGTTCGGAGACGAGCAGCGCGGCGAGGCTGAGCGCGACCGACATGGCGGACAGGCGCCAGACGGTCGCCTCGGCGCCGGGCTGCTGGAGCGCGGAATAGATGGCGAGCGGCAGCGTCTGCGTCTCGCCCGGCACGTTGGAGACGAAGGTGATCGTCGCGCCGAACTCGCCGATCGAGCGCGCGAAGCCGAGCACCGCGCCGGCGAGGATGCCGGGCAGGCTGAGCGGCAGCGTCAGCGTCCAGAACACCCGCCACGGACCCGCGCCGAGCGTGCGTGCGGCGCTTTCGAGACGGCGGTCGACCGCCTCGATCGACAGCCGCATCGCGCGCACCATCAGCGGCAGCGCCATGATCGCCGCCGCGATCGCCGCGCCGGTCCAGCGGAACAGGACGGTCACGCCGAACCAGCGGTCGAGCAGGCTGCCCAAAGGGCCGTTCGGACCGAAGGCGAGCAGCAGCAGCCAGCCGGTCACCACCGGCGGCACCACAAGCGGCAGATGGACAAGCGCGTCGAGCAGCAGCTTGCCGGGAAAACGCCCGCGCGCGAGCAGCCACGCCAGCGCAAAGGCGAGCGGCAGCACCGCCGCCATCGCGACGCCGCCGACCTTGAGCGACAGCGCGACGATCGTCCATTCCGCCGGCGACAGCATCAGCGCGGGGTGAAGCCGTAGGACGCGAAGATCGCCTTGCCGGGGCGGCTGATCAGGAAGCGGCGAAAGCCCTCCCCTTCCGGATTGCGCGAGGCGGCGAGGCGCGCGACCGGATAGGTGATCGGCGGATGGCTGCGCGCCGGGAAGACCCCGGCGACGCGCACCGCGGACGAGGCCCTGGCGTCGGTGGCGTAGACGATGCCGAGCGGTGCGGCGCCGCGCTCGACCAGCGTCAAGGCGGCGCGGACGCTGTCGCCGCGCACCACCTTGGGCGCGACCGCGCTCCACACGCCGAGGCTGCGCAGCGCCGCCTCGGCATAGCGGCCGGCGGGGACCGGCGCGTCGGCCATCGCCAGCGGCCCGGCGGCGAGCACGCGCGCCAGCGCGGCGGACGGACGCACCGGGATGCGCACCGGATTGCCCTTCGCCGCGACGACGACGAGGCGGTTGCCAAGGAAGGTGACGCGGCTGCTCGCGACGATCAGCCGCTTGGCGGCGAGCGCGTCCATCCACTCCTGATCGGCGGAGACGAACAGATCGGCGGCACCCCCCGCCTCGACCTGCCGCGCCAGCGCCGACGACGCGGCGAAGGAGACGACGGGGCGGGGATGGCCTTGTTTGGCCCAGGCGTCGGCGGCGGCGTTCATCGATTCCTGCAGGCTGGCGGCGGCGAGCACCAGCGGAGGCTTGCGCTGCGCGGCCGCGGGCGCGGCGATCGCGAGCGACAGGAGCAGCAGGGAACGGATCATGACGGCACCTCGGACCAACGAATATATACCGCCGTATACAAGGCTTTCGTCCCGCGCGACCGACGTTTTCAGCGCACGGCCGCGTCGCGCGCCTCGCCGAAGCCCATCATCCCGTATCGATAGGCGGCGAGCCGCGTGCTGAGGCAGGCCACCATCGGCGCGACGTGGTCATCGGCCGAGGACGCGCCTGGCGGCAGGACGAATTGTGCCGACGGCAGTGCGGAATGATGGTCGTGACCGATCGTCCCGCTCACCGCATGGCACGAGCGGGCGATGGCTTTCGCCGCGGTTGCGGTCAGGACCGGTTTCTCGCCAGGCGTCGTCGCGCATCCAGCAAGCACGGCGACGCCCAATGCCGTGACCGTGATGCGCTTCGTGGTCATTCGCTGCCCTTCCCCATCGGCGTGAATCAGCCCACTGCCACATCGTTCGTCAACGGGATTTTTGCGCGAAACCTTCGCATGGCGGCCGCTGTACCCCGGCGGAGGCCGGGGTACAGCATTGGTATGTCACGCCTGACGTTCCCGAGGTCTCGATGCGTAGCGGGGTCTACGCCGCGGCGAAGCTAAGGAACGCCTCGACACCGTTCGCCAGTGGCCCGGAGCACCCCGAAACGGGTCCGGGGTGACGGGTGACGAATTAAACCGCCCTAAGTCGCGCTTACCCTGCCCGTGCGCTGGAGCTTGCCCCAGCCGACCATCGGGCCGCGCAGCGCCTGCGCTATGGCCTTGAGCACGACGTAATACATGATCTGGCGATAGCCGATCCGCTGCGGGATCAGCAGCCAGAGCAGGCGCCATTTCTCGCGGCGTTCGAGCGCGAAGGCGATCGTCGCGGCGAGCAGGTCGATCGCGGTGAACACCAGCCAGAAGCCGAGCATCGTATAGACGTCGTGGCTGGTCTGCGCCCAGCCGTGCGCCTGGATGTCGAGATAGGTGACGAAGAAGCTGACGAGCAGCGCCAGATCGATGATCGGGCTGATCGCGGCGAGCAGGATCTGGAAGACGATCGCCTGCGGCAACCCGACCCAGCCGAGCCCGCGCGGGGCACTGCGGCCGATCGCCGAGCGATGCTTCCACAGGCATTGCAGCGTGCCGAACGCCCAGCGGAACCGCTGTTTGGCGAGCGCGCGGAACGTCTCGGGCGCCTCGGTCCAGGCGATCGCATATTGATCGTATTGGACGCGCCAGCCGGCGCGCTGGATCGCGATGGTGAGGTCCTGATCCTCGGCCAGCGTATCGTGCGGATAGCCGCCGACGGCGCGGATCGCGGCCAGCCGCCACGCGCCGACCGCGCCAGGCACGACGGTGATCGCGTCGAGCCGGGCGAAGGCGCGGCGTTCGAGGTTCTGCGCGGTGATATATTCGAGCGCCTGCCATTTGGTGACGAGATTGACGCGGTTGCCGACCTTGGCGTTGCCCGCGACCGCGCCGAGCTGCGGATCGTCGAACCAGCGCGCGAGGCGCGCGATCGTCGTCGGCTCGAACTGCGTATCGGCATCGAGCGCGATGACGATCTCGCCCTTGGCCAGCTCCAGCCCGGTATTGAGCGCGCGCGCCTTGCCACCATTCTCCAGCGTCAGCAGGCGAACGCGGGGATCGTCGGCGAAGGCGGCGGCGACGATCGCGGAGGTCGCATCCTTCGAACCGTCGTCGATCACGATCACCTCGATCCGCACGTCGGTCGAGGCGAGCACCCCGCGCACTGCGCGTTCGATGACCCGCTCTTCGTTATAGGCGGGGATCAGCACGGTGACGAAGCGGTCGGGGTCGATGCGCGGGAAGACGGTGCGCCCCTCGCGCCGCGCCTGGATCAGCGCCAGCGCGGACAGGGCCAGCGCACGCAGGATGCCGATCGCGATCGCGATGCCGAACAGCCAGCGCAGGCCGACCGCCATCGCGCCCAGCATGCTGAACAAGGCGAGATCGACGTTGGCGGCGAGCTGGTCGCTGGCGCTGATCGGCGGCATCGCGGCGTGGCGCGACAGGCCCGCGAGCGTCGACACGGGCACGAACTGATAGCCGAGCGCGCGCAGCCGATCGATGATCACCGGCAGCGCCGCAACCGTCTCGGCGCGGTTGCCGCCGGCGTCGTGGAGCAGGATGACGTTGCGGCTGCAATCCGCGTCCGAATCCTCGTCGCAATGATCGGGGCCGCTGGTCACCCGCGCGATCGTCGCGTCGATGATCTGCTGGACGCCCGGCCGCTTCCAGTCGCCGGGATCGACGTGCAGGCCGACCGAGACATAGCCGCGTTCCTGCGCCTGCAGCGCGGGCTCGATCTCGTCGGCGGTGGAGGGCTCGGCGTCGCCGAAATAGGGCGCGCGGAAGAAGCGCAGCGAATGGCCGGTGAACGCCTGGAACAGGCGCTGCGTCGCGTTGAGCTCGAACCACACCTGCCCCGGCGAGACGGTGGCGAGGTTCGGGTGGGTATAGGTGTGGCTGCCGATCTCATGCCCCTCGGCGACCATCCGCTGGAGCAGCGAACGCTGGGTCAGCGCATTCTCGCCGACGATGAAGAAGGTGGCGGCGACGTGCTTCTGCTTGAGCACGTCGAGGATCTGCGGCGTCCAGGTGCGATCGGGACCGTCGTCGAAGGTCAGCGCGAGCTGACTCTTGCGATAGCCGGTGCGATCGACCTCATAGGCCTTGGGCAGGCGATCGAAGCGCACGTCGGCGATCGCGCCGCCCGGCCCCGCCACCGCGTGGCGCGCGCCGGGTACGGGGGTGGCGGCGATCTTGAGGATCTCGCCCGCGCCCTCGATGTCGACGTTGGTGCCGGCGGGGATGGCGTCGATCGCCGACGGCGGCGGCAAGCTGCGGTGATCGCGGCCGAACAGCGACCACAGGCCCGGGTCCTCGGACCCCAGGCGCCACAAAGCGACGCTGCCGACGCCGGCGCGGTGCAGCATCTCGATCTGGTTATAGGCGGAGGCGGCGTCGAGCAGCCAGACGACGTGGCGGGTACCGCCCTCGCTATAGGCGAAGCTGCTGTTGCCGCTGGCGCGATCGAAGGCGGGCATCGTCCCCGAATCGCGCGCCGCCTGCCACGCCTCCTCGACGCCGAGCGGGTCGCCGCTGCCGTCGTGCCAGTCATAGGCGTAGGAGCCGATCGCGACGACGAGCTTGGCGGCGGGGATGCCGCGCGCGGCGCTGGCGACGGTTTCGGCGAACCAATGCTGCGAGGCGATCGGGCCAGCGGGGCCGCTCGTCTCATGCTCGTCATAGGCCATCAGGAAGATCTTGTCGGTGACCGCCGCGTAGGCGGGCAGGTTCCAGTCGGGATTGGCGACCGGCGCGGCGATCGACACGCTCCACCCGCGCGGCGCGAAGCGGCGCCGCGCCTCGCCGAGGAACATGCGGTAATTCGCCTGCGCGCTCGGCGGCAGGTCCTCAAGGTCGAAGAAGGCGCCGCCGGCGCCGTTCGTCGCGAGCCAGGGGATCAGCCGGTCGAGGAAGGCCGCGCGCGCCTTGGGGTCCGCGAGCAGCGCGGCAGTGCCGGCGCCGTCCCACGTGCCGTTGCTGGCGTTCTGGATCATCGGGATCACCACCGGGCGATGCACCGCATGGTTGAGGATGGCGCGGCCGGCGGTGTCGCGGAACACGGTGAGGTGATGATCGGCGCCGGTGACCGACACCCAGCCGGGGATCACCCAGTCGAGCTGTTCGACGTGGCGTTCGAGGCTGGCGGCGCTCGACGGGTCCCAGGGGGTGTGGAAGGCGATGGCGAGGCTGGGATTGGCCGCCGCATCCTTGCCGCGGCCGGTGCCGAGCAATTCGCCCGCATAATAATTGAGGCCGCGCTTTGCGCGACGGATGACGCCGTGCGGGGGGGCGAGACGGCGCAGCACCGGACGCTCGACATCCACCGGCAGCAGCGGCGCCGCAGGCACCGCGCCGATCGACACCGCGAACACCGCGAGCGCGAGCACGACCAGCGCGACGAAGGCGACGACGCCGAGCGTGAAGCGCCGCTTGCGTCGGCCGCTGGCGTCATAGAACACGGGATGTTGAGACATGATACGGCACTCCCCCGCGCCTCACATGCGCCAGACCGGGTGCCGCTATCAAGACACGGCGATGACAAAGCCGTCACGCGCGGCGACCGCGCGCAGGCGATGGATCGATATGCAGTCAATTCCTCCCCCGCCAGGGGGAGGTGGCGCCTCGAAGCGGTGACGGAGGGGGAGGTAAGCGACGTCCCCTGTGCCGTTTCCTCCCCCTCCGTCATGCCTTTGGCATGCCACCTCCCCCTGGCGGGGGAGGAGTTTTTTGACCGAAGTCTTTATGTCGACTCCGCCCCCCTAACCCTGCGGCACGACCAGCACCGTGCTGCCCTGCGTCTCGCCCGCCTCGAGCGCGCGATGCGCGTCGGCGGCCTGTTCGAGGGCGAAGCGCTGGCCGATATGCGGACGGATCGCACCCCGGCGCAGCATCGCGAAGACGCGGTCGACGCCGGCGCGGCGTTCCTCCGCGGTGACGTAATAGTCGAACAGTGTCGGGCGGGTGACGAACAGCGAGCCCCTGGCGGCGAGCGTGCCGAGCGCCACGTCGGTGACCGGGCCGCCGGCATTGCCGTAACTGACGATCAGCCCGCGCCGCGCGGTCGCGGCGAGCGTCGCGTCCCACGTCGCCTTGCCGACCCCGTCGAAGACCACCGCGACGCCGTCGCCGTCGGTCAACGCGCGCACCCGCACGGCGACATCCTCGTCGCGGTGGAGGATGACGCGGTCGGCGCCGGCGGCGCGGGCATGGTCGGCCTTGTCGGCATTGCCCGCGGTGCCGATCACGGTCGCGCCGATCGCCTTCAGCCAGCCGACCAGCAACTGGCCGACGCCACCCGCCGCCGCCCAGACCAGCACCGTCTGCCCCGGCTGCACCTTGGCGCAGCGATCGACCAGCACTTCGGTGGTGCAGCCCTTGAGCAGCAGCGCCGCGGCGGTCGCGTCGTCGACGTCGTCGGGCAGGTGGAGGAGCTGCTGCGCGGCGACGTTGCGTGCGGTGGCATAGGCGCCGCGCGCCGGGCCGAAGGTGCCGACGCGGTCGCCGACCGCAAAGCCCTCGACGCCGTCGCCGACCGCCTCGACCACGCCCGCCGCCTCGCTGCCGAGGCCGGCGGGCAGGTCGATCGGATAGACGCCGCTGCGGTGATAGGTGTCGATATAGTTGAGGCCGACGGCATGGTGACGCATCCGCACCTCGCCGGGCGCGGGCGGCGGCAGGTCTGCGTCGACCCATTCGATCACCTCCGGCCCGCCGGTGCGGGTGATGCGGGCTATGCGTTCGCTCATCTCATCCTCCTTGGGTGCTCGGGTCCGAACCGTCCGCGGAACCGGCGGTTGCACGATCAGCGCGGCACCGCGAACCAGATCGTGTGCATCGCGCCCTTGCCGTTGCTGCGCGCGCGGACGGTGACCTCGTCGACGGTGAAGCCGCCCTCGCGCAGACGGCGGGCGAAGGCGGCGTCCTTGGCCGCAGACCACACCGCGAGTACGCCGCCCGGGGCCAGCGCCGCGCGCGCCGCGGCGAGGCCGCGTGCCGCATACAGCCGGTCGTTGGCGGCGCGGACCAGCCCGTCGGGGCCGTTGTCGACGTCGAGCAGGATCGCGTCATAGCCGCGCGGCGTCGCGGCGATCACCTCGGCGACATCGGCGAAGGTGACGGCGACGCGGGGATCGTCGAGGCAGCCGGCGGTCAGCGCCGCCATCGGCCCGCGCGCCCAGTCGACGATCTGCGGCACGAGCTCGGCGACGGTCACCCGCGCCTGCGGGCCGAGCCTGGCGAGCGCGGCGCGCAGCGTGAAGCCCATGCCATAGCCGCCGACGAGCAGATGCGGCGCGGTGCGCGCGCCCAGCCGCTCGATCGTCATCGTCGCCAGTGCCTCTTCGGAGCCGCTCATCCGGCTGTTCATCAGCTCGTTGCGGTCGAGCACGATCATGTAATCGCCGCCGCGGCGGAACAGGCGCAGCGGCTCGCCGCCGGGGACCGGGGCGGTGTCGATCAATTCGCGTGGCGTCATGCCGGCTCGCTCCTCCTGCGCACAAAGCGCGCCTCTACCGCGACGATCGCCGCGCAGCGATGGGCGTTTTTGCAGAATCGGGCGTTTTGCTTTAACGGGCGTCGCCGAGGCGCCGCGCCCGCTGCACGCCGTCCATATCGTATCGACAGGATCATCACGCCCCACATGTCAGCCTACAAGCCCCAGACGTTCCAAGAGCGCGCCGCGCTGTCCGCCCAAGCCAAGCAGGCGGCGTTGGAGAAACTGCGCGCCAAGCCGCCGCTCGACCCGGCCGTGGTGGCCGCCCGCGTCGCCGCCGCCGAAGCCAAGGAAGCCGCCCTCGCCAAGGCGCGCGCCGACAAGCAGGCCGCCCGCGAACAGGCGATCGCCGAGAAGAAGGCCGCCGCCGAAGCCGCCGCGCTTGCCGCCGCCGAGGCCGCCGCCAAGGCCAAGCCCAAGATGCCGACCGAGGCCGAAATGAAGGCCGCCCGCGACGCCCGCTACGCCGCCCGCAAATCGCGCGCGGGGAAGAAGTAGGATCGGCTAACCCAGCCGGTTGATGGGGGTCGGCTGGAGACAGCCGGCCCCTTTTCTTTAGATCGATCCACCCAACGCGTTGGTGCTGAGCTTGTCGAAGCGCCGTGAGACTCACCTGACGGTTGCGGATCGCTGCCCCCCGTTCGACCCCCCGCCCCCTCAATAATCCTTCGACATGCGCACGTTGGCGCTCTGGCGGCCGAGCGTCGAGATGCTCGACAGGAGCGAGAGCCAGCGGGTGACCTGGAATTCGACCTGCGTCGCGGAATAGCCCTGACCGTCGGTGACGATCTCCGCATAGAGGCGCCGCGTGACGTATTTGCCGGCGGCGATCGAGGTGCCCTGGCCGGTCTGCGGGTCGGCGGGGAGGATGCGCAGGCGGTCGAGCCCGGCGGCGCGGCGCACCGCGTTGATCGGGTTGAGGCCGTTGCCGCCGTTCTGCAACGCCGCCACCGCCGCGGCGAGCTGCAACGCCTCGGGTGCGGACAATTTGGTGATCGAGGTGCCGAACAGCAGGCGCGACAGCAATTCGTCCTCGGGCAAGGCGGGCGTGCTGGTGAAGCCGATCTCCGGCTTCAGCGCGGTGCCGGTGACGCGGATCGTCGCGTTGAGGCCGGTGCTGTCGGCGTTCGCCTCGATGTCGAGCACCGGATTGGCGGGCACTTCGCCGGCGAAGCGGATGACGCCGCGCGACAGCTGGAACTTGCGCCCGGCGAATTCATAATCGCCGCGGATCATGTTCGCCTGGCCGGTGATCGCGGGATTGCCGGGCTGGCCGGCGATGCCGAGGTCGGCGGACCATTCGCTCGACAGGCCGAGGCCGCTGACGATGACCTTGTCGGGCGCCTTCGCCTTGATCGCCAGCGTCCAGGGCGGCGGCGGTGCCTCGTCCTCCTCGCCGCCCTCGGGCAGGTTGATCTCGCGGATCTTGAGCTGCGGCAGCGCGCTCGCGGCGCTCGCCTGGCCGAGCCGGTAGCGGCTGCGGTCGAGCACGACGTCGCCCGCGATCGTCCCGCCGGCGCCGTCGGAGGTGAAGGTGAGCGGCCCGGTGACGGTCGCGCCGATGTCGTCGCGGTTGATCATCACCGCATGATCGGCGCGCAGCTTGAGGTCGAGGCCGATGCCGTGCGCCGCGGCGAAGTCGAAGCCGCCGCTGCCGGTGACGCGCCCGCCCTTGCCGGCGTCGGCGGCGAACCGGTCGATCTGGAGGCGCGAGCCCCCGAAGCGGCCGGTCGCCTGGACGTTGGTGAGGACGGTGCCGGTATTGGCGCTCTCGATGCGTGCGCCGTTTGCCTGCAGGACGCCGCGGATCACCGGCGCGCCGATCCGGCCGCTGACGTCGGCACCGATCGCGACCGGACCGGAGAGGTCGAACAATTCGATTCCCGTCAGCCGCCAGACGGTGTCCGCCGGCCCCTGATAGCGCAATTGCGCGAACAACGGCGCGGCGGCGATGCGGCTGGCGAGGTCGCCCTCCCCCAATGGCCGCAGCAGCGCCTGCGCGCGGCCGATCGTCCGGCCGCCCGACGCCATTACCGCGCGCACGCCGAGCCGGTCGGCGGAGAGCGCGGCGGCGAGGCCGAGGTCGATCGGCCGCGACGCCAGCACCAGCCCGGCGCGACTGAGCCCGCGCACGGTGAGGTCGGCCTTGCCGGTCGGCGCGGCACCGGCGGCGGTCGCGTAGCTGACGCTGCCCGAGGCGGTGCCGCTGAGGCCGAGGCGCGGATAGCCGATGTCGAGGATCGCCAGCGGCATGCGGGTGAGCGAGGCGTCGACCGACAAAGCGGCGTCGCTGAACCGGCCGCCGACCTGCGCCTCGCCGCCGGCGAAGCTGAGCCGGGTCGGCGCCAGTATCCAGCCGTCTCCGTCGCGGGTGATCTCGGCGGGCGAGAGCAGGCGCAGCGGGCGCCGGTCGAGCGTGCCCTGCGCGGCGACCAAGAAACGGTCGGGGGCGACCTGCGTCACGGTCTGGATGTCGAAGGCGCGGCCGCGCGAGCCGGCGATCGAGGCGCGCACTTCGCCGACGCCGCCGCGCAGCTTGGCATTGGCGGCGAAGCGCGCGAGGCTGAGCCGGCCCTGACGGACGCCGGCGCCGGTCGCGGTGAGATCGAGCGCGGTGCCGGCGGGGTCGAGCAGCAGCGCGGCATCGACGTGGCCGCGGCGCAGGGTGGCGGCGCCGAGGCGGGCATTGCCAGCGTCGAGATGCGTCTCGATACGCTGCACGGTGCCGACCGGGCGGAACAGCAATTCGCCCGTCAGTCCGCCGCCGGTGACGGCGAGCCGCCCGGTGAAGCCGCCATGGCCCATCGCCAGCCGGCCCGCGGCATCGGTGCCGCTGACCGACAGCCGATCGACGACGAGGATGTCGTCGACGCCGGGCGGCAGCAGCAGGATCGATCCCGCGGCGGTGAACGGCCCGAGCCGCGAGCCGCCCTCGCCGCGCCAGGTGAACCCGGTCGGGGTCGGATCGAGGTGCGCGCGCACCTGCGACAGGCCGAGCGCGGCATTGGGGCTGGCGAACTGGAGGTCGAGCGTCGGACGATCGATCTTGCCGTCGAGGCGCAGCGTCACCGGTCCATAGGTGGCGTGACGCCCGATCGCCTCGATATGGAAGGTGTCGTCGGTGCGGCGATAGCCGTTGCCACGCAGCGTGAGCAGCGGCGAGGTCAGCACCATGTCGGAGAAACGCAGCAGCCCGTCGGCGCCGCGTTCGAGGTTGGTGACGATGCGCGGCAGGCCGCCGGTCAGGCCGCGGAGGAAACCGTTGTCGAGCCGGACGACCTGCGCGGTGCCGCGACCGACGATGCGCGTGCCCTTGCCGCCCGCCCCCGGCACGACGCGCAGGTCGGAGCGGAGATCGACGACGCCGAGCCCCTTGACAAACAGGCGGTTGAGCGTGCCGTTCAGCCCGACCTCGTAGCGGCCGGTGGCGAGGTCGAGCGCGACCATCAGCCGCCCGGCGAGCTTGTCGGAGCGCAGCCGCAGCGCGTCGCCGGTGAGCAGCGAGCCGGTGAGCACGAGCGGCCCGTCGAGGCTGAAGTTGCGCAGGATGCCGCCGGCGACGGTGCCGATGCCGGTGACCTCAGCCGCGGTGAAGCGCGTCGGCAGCGTCCGCTTGCCCGGCCCCAGCCGGCCGCTGCCGGCGAGGCGGACGGTGTCCAGCCCGGTGCGGTCGATCGCGAGCCGGTCCGCCTTGAGGCGATAGTCGAACCGGGCGGTGCGGAAGCCGCCGTCGAGCACGGCGCGCAGCTCGACGCCGCTGCCGGTCATCGCCGGGATCACCGCCGCGGGGCGGAGCAGCCGCGCGCGCAGCCGCAGGTTGCGCCAGGCGTTGGCGCCGAGATCGACCAGCCCGACCGCATCCAGCGCGAGCGCCGGGCTGCGCAGGTCGAGACTGCCGTCGAGCCGGCGGTCGGCGAAGGTCGCGTCGCCGCGGACGCGCATCCGCGGGCCGGCGAGGCGCAGCGCCGCGCCGCTCACGATGCCGGCGGGGGCGATCTCGCCGGACAGCGTGTAGCGGCCGTCGGTCGCCGCCAGCGCGAGGTCGAGCGCGCGCGCGGCACCGACGCGGCCGGTCGCCCTGCCCCGCCAGCGCGACCAGCGGCCGTCGCCGTCGATGTCGAGCGCGACGCTGCGCCGCAACCCGAGGCTGCGCGCGAGCACGCCGCCGGCAGCCCCCGCGGCGCGGACGTCGACGTCGAACCGGTCGCGGTCGGGCTCGGCGTCGAGGCGCAAAGCGAGCCGGTCGGAGCCGGCGACGCGCGCGTCCAGCCGGACCAGCGCGCGGCCGTGACGGATGTCGGCCCGCCCGGCGACCCGGCCGATCCGCTCGCTGCCGAGCACGCGACGGGCGAGCACCAGCCGATCGACGCTCAATGCGCCGATGCGGATGTCGAAATCCGGCAGGATCGGCCCCGGGCGCGCGGATGCGCGGGTATGCGGCGCGTGGAACAGCGTCGCCTGCGGGATCGCCAGCTCCCTGATGATGAGCTGGTGACGCGCCCAGCGCCACGGCGCCCAGTCGAGCGCCACCGCGGGCGCCTGGACGAGCAGGCCGTCGAGATCGTAGACGCGCACGTCCTTGAGGCGAGTGCGGCCGTAGAGCGAGCCGTCGATCCGGCCGATGGTGAAGCGCAGCCCGTTGGCGGTGCGGATCGCGCCGATCCGTTGCGCCACCCAGCGATGGCCGACGTCGGTGTCGACGATCAGCAGCGCCAGCGCGGCGATCCCGGCGAGCGCGACCAGAATTGTCGCGATGCGCCGCAGCCAGCGCGTCAAAACGCCTGCCCCAGCGAGACGTAGACGGCGATACGGCTGTCGCCCGGCTGCGGGTTGAGCGGCGTGCCGACGTCGAAGCGGATCGGGCCGAAGTTGGAATAATAACGGACGCCGACACCGGCGCCATATTGGAAGTCGCCGAGTTTCGGGATCGCGCTGGTGTAGATCGTGCCGCCGTCGAGGAAGGGGACGATGCCGAAATTGCCGAAGGTCTTGACGCGTGCCTCGATCGAGAATTCGGCGAGGCTGCGGCCGCCGATCGGATCGTTGTTGACGTCGCGCGGGCCGATCGCCTGATAGCCATAGCCGCGCACCGATGCGCCGCCGCCGGCGTAGAAGCGCCGCGACGGCGCGATGCTGTCGCGCGACGCGCCGAGGATCGAGCCGAGCCGGATGCGCTCGGCGAGCACGACGCCGCGATGCGCGGGCTGGTAGGCGCTGGCGTCGATCTGCACCCGCGCATAGCCGAAGGCGTCGTTCTCCAGCGAGAATTCCGGGCTGAACCGGCCGCCGAGGCGGAAGCCGCGGGTCGGGTTGAGCAGGTCGTCGGAGCCGTCGTAATTGAGGCTGGTCGGCGCGGCGGCGATGTAGAAGGTGCGGCGGCGTGGCTCACCGGTCGCGGCTATGACGTCGCGCTCGTCGGAACTGAGCACCTCGCCGCCGATCGACCAGGTCCACGTCTTCTGGAAGAAGATCGTCGTCTGTCGTTCGATATTGGCGGCGACGGTATAGGTCTTGGCCTCATAGGCGTCGCGCTGGACGTGGCTGGCGGAGATCTGCGCGGTGAACACGCGATCGCGATCGCCGAAATTGTTGCGGCGGAAGACGACGCTGCCGAGCTGTTCGCGGGTGCCGAGCACGCTGCGCAGCGTGAGCGCGCCTTCCGGCGGGAACAGATTGCGATGCGTCCAGCTCAGTTCGGCGCGGGCGCCCTCGCCGGTGCCGTAGCCCAATTCGCCGGCGATGGTGTGCGGCGGCGCGGCGGCGAGCTTGACGCCGATGTCGACGGTGCCGGGCGCGTCGCCGGGGATCGGCTTGACCTCGACCGCGGCGACGAGCCCGGTCTGGATCAACGCGCGGCGCAGGTCGTCCAGCGTCGTCGCGTCGAACGTGTCGCCGGGGGACAGGCGGGCGATTTCCTGCACGTGTTCGGCGTCGAACACGCGATTGCCGGGCAGCGCGACGAACTTGCCGAAGCGGCTCTCCGCGCCGGGCGCGACCTGAAGGTCGAGCGTCGCGCTCTTGGTGGCGTGATCGACGACGACCTGCGGCTCGCCGACGTCGGCGAAGGGGAAACCGGACTTGCCGATCTCAGCGGTCAGCCGCGCGGTGCCCGCGACGATCGCATCGGCGTTGACCGGGTCCTGCGGCTTCACCCCGAACGCCCTGCGCAGCGGCTGCGCCTTGGCACCCGCCGCGGCGATACCGCCGAGCGTCACGTCCTTCAGCCGGTAGAGCGTGCCGGGCTCGGCGGCGAGCACGACGAGCGGCTTGGCACCGGGCTCGACCCGCGTCGTCACGCGCGCGTCGTAATAGCCCTCGCCGCGCAGCAACGTCTGGAGAAGGTCGGCGTCCTCGCGCGCGCGACGATCGAGCTGCGCGGCATTGGCGGCGGTGCCGTCATTGGCGTCGAGCGTCGACAATTCCTCGAAGCGCTTGCGCAGCAGCGGCGTCGCGCTGGTGTCGATACCGTCGATCCGCCAATCGTAGCGCCGTTCCGCGGCACCATCGGTCGCCGCCGCGGCCGCCGCGCCGGCGGGGTCGGCGCCGAGCTCGGGCCAGGCGACGCCGATGTCGGGCAGCGGCGCGAGCGGCGCATTGGGGTCGAGCGGCGTCGCGTCCGCCGGCATGGTCTGCGCCGCGGCCTGTCCGGGAAGAAGGAGCACGGCAGTCGCGCCAAGCCCGAACCACCCCAAACGCAACAGCATGGCGCCGTCCTAGCGCGCGGCGGTTGCTCGCAACAGTCCCATTTCCGACGCGTTTGCGCTCGATCGGGCGCGCATATCGCCCGACCGGGCGCGGCGCGGCCGCGGATGCGAGCCCGACCAAGGTTGCGGTTGCGCAGCAACGCTCCGCGCGGGCATGCGAGCACGTGTTCGCCGATGAAAGGAACGCCATGAAGGCCCTGCCCCTGCTCGCCGCGCTGGCCGCGTCGCTTGTCCCCGCCGCCGCGGTGGCCGACGACCAGTTCAAGCTGCTCGTGATCGCCGCGCCGAGCACCTATCATTACGAATACATCCCGGTCGCGCGGGAGAATCTGGAGCGGCTCGCAAGGCTGCACGGCTTTGCGATGACCTGGACGAGCAACGGCGCGGCGTTCGACGGCGATCTCGGTCAATATGCCGCGGTGATGTTCCTCAACACGCCCGCCGAGACGCTGAGCGAACCGCGGCGGCGGCGGTTCGAGGCCTATATGCGCGGCGGCGGCAATGCGATGGTGGTGCATCGCGCCGCGATCATCCCGCCCGCGGCGTGGCCGTGGTACGAACAGCTGGTCGGCCGCTCCTTCGTCAACCATCCGATGCTGCAGACCGGCGTGGTGACGGTGACCGACAGAAGCTTCCCGGCGACCTTCGGCCTGCCCGATCGCTGGATCTGGAGCGACGAATATTACGTCACCGCCAACCCCTATAAGGTGACCATCCACCCGGTGCTGAACGCCGACGAGACGAGCTACGATCCGACGCGGATCTGGCCGGGGCAGGTCGGCCGGCGGATGGGCAAGGATCATCCCGAGGCCTGGTATCGCTCGTACGAGAAGGGCCGCGTCTTCGTCACCCTGCTCGGCCACAACGTCGAAATGTATCGCGACGACCGGTACCTGCAACATCTGCTCGGCGGGATCTACTGGACCGCGACCGGCCGCGGGCAAGGGTAAGGCGCGGGACTTCCGACCGTCCTCAATGCACCGTGCCGACCGCCTCTTCGCGCGTGAGAAGGGCGATCAGGCGAGCGGTCTGGCGCCAGCGACAAAAGTGCACGACGTTGCCGATGTCGCGCATATGGCCGGCACGGATCGCGGCTTCGACCGGGGCGTGAGCGCCGAACAGCATGATCAGGTCGGTCGCCTCAACGACCTGCTCGGCATCGTCGAGATGGAACGGCGCGTTATCTAAGTCCTGATGGATCATCGCCGCATCCCTACACGCCGCGTGCCAGATCATGGAATGGGTGCCGAGGGGCGGGAGACGATGGTAAACCCTTGCGCCGCCGCCGTCCCGCGTGTCCCCGGCGGGGACGCTGGCGTCTCGCGGCGGGACGTGGCAGGACCGCGCAATGGCCGAAACTCCTCCTTCCGCTGCCGGCGGCATCCTCGTGGCGATCTGCTCGATCGGCGGTGCGGTCGTCGGTCTGATCCAGGGTCAGGTGACGATCGGCTTCCTCGCGGGGCTCGCGATCGGCGCGGCGGGCGCGGTCGCAGTGTGGCTGCGCGACAGCCGCCGCTGATCAGCGCGGTTCGCGCATCAGCCAGACGACGCGACCGATCACCTCCACGACGCCGTCCGGCACCGGCGGCGCAGCGGGATTGTCGCTGGCGATCGTCAGCCCCTCACGGCGACGCGCAATGCGCTTGACCATGACGGCGTCCTCGATCCGGATGACGAACACCCGCCCCTGCGCATCGGGCGTGCGACGCGCCTGGTCGACGACGATCAGGTCGCCGTCGATCAGCCCCGGCTCCATCGAATCGCCGCGCACCCGCACGATCGCCGCCATCCCCTCGCGCAGGCCGAGCCTGGTCGCCAGCGCCGGATCGATCGCCGCGGCACCGAGCATCACCTCGCCGTCGACGAACGCGCCCGGCCCCGCCGAAGCGGCGACGTCGAGCCGCGGCAGCGTGAACGGCCGGCGCCCGGGGTCCGCGCCGAGTTCGACCTCATCGACGCCGAAATAATCGGCGAGTCGGCGGCGATCGTCGGGCGCGAGCCGGCGCGGCGAGCCGCGTACGACGAACTGCTGGAGATAGGCGGCGTTGCGGCCGAGCATCGCCGACAGCGCGGCGAGGCTGTCGCCGCGCGCCGCCGCCAATGCCTTCAACCGCAGCCCTGCCTCGCCTTGCGCCATGGCCGCGACGATAGCGTAGGAAATTCTCCTAGACAAGTTGGATCGACCGGAACAGATCGTGAACATCACCCCAAGGACTCGGGAGGGAAAGATGTCATTGCTGGTCAAGATCGACCGCTATCTGCGGCGTACCAACATGTCGCGCACGCAATTCGGCCGGTTGGCGGTCAACGATCCGCGGCTGGTCACCGACATGATCCGCGGCCGCGTGATCGGTCCGGCGGTCGAGGCGCGGATCACGCGATTCATCGACGGGAGGGAGGTATGATCCACCGCCCCGATCCGCAGCGCCGGCTGCACCGCGCGCTGGCGGCGAGCGCCGCCTGTCACGGCCTGACGCTGCATCCCATCACGGTGCGCGAACGGCCGTGGTCGAGCGCGACCTTCACCGGCTGGCGGCTGACGCTCGACTTGGCGATCGGCGGCGGCGATCCCGGCGACTGGCTGGCGGCGCTGCCCGAAGAGGATCTGCCGGTGCCGGGCCGGTTGGTCGCCGATCTGGTGGTGACGCACGCCGTCGCGACGCGCGCGACGCTGGCGGTGCTGTTGCTGGAGAGTGGTGACGGCTTCGGCTAAGCTGTTGCTATGACGATCACCTATCGCAGCTACCTGCGCCTGCCCGAATTGCTCGACCTGCAATCGCCGCTGAGCGGGGTGCATGACGAACTGCTGTTCGTGACGATCCATCAGGCGTCGGAGCTGTGGATGAAGCTCTGCCTGCACGAACTCGGCGAGGCGCGGCGGCGGATCGCGGCGGACGATCTGCCGCCGGCGCTCAAGATGATGGCGCGGGTCAGCCGCATCCAGACGCAGCTCATCCAGTCGTGGGAGGTGCTGGCGACGATGACCCCGGCGGATTACGCCGCGATGCGCGGCAGCCTGGGGCAGAGTTCGGGCTTCCAGTCCGACCAATATCGCTGCCTCGAATTCATCATGGGCAATCGCAACGCGGCGATGGTGGCGCTGTTCGAGGAGCCGGCCGTGCGCGAGCGACTGGCGGCCGAGCTCGCGGTGCCCAGCCTGTACGACGAGGCGCTGCGGCTGCTCGCGCGTCGCGGACTGCCGGTGCCCGCCGCCCGGATCGAACGCGACTTCGCGCAGATCGCGCCGCCGTCGGCGGCGGTCGAGGTCTGTTGGGCGACCGTCTATGGTCGGCCGAACGACTATTGGGATTTGTACGAACTCGCCGAAAAGCTGGTCGATCTGGAATATCACGTCCAGCTCTGGCGGTTCGGGCATCTCAAGACGGTGGAGCGGGTGATCGGGTTCAAGGCCGGCACCGGCGGCACCGCCGGCGTGCCCTATCTCGCCAAGGTGGTCGAACAGCGTTTCTTTCCCGAATTGCTCGACGTCCGCACGAGTTTGTAGTGCGACGACACGAGGCTACGCCGCGACGAACCGCAGCCGAATGTATTTGGATATAATGTAACATCCCGCCTAGATGCTTCGCACCTGCACAATCGCGGGTTGTCTATCGTGCACCGCGGAGTTTCGATGCTGAAGTTTTCCCTGCTGGCGGGCGCTGCCCTGATCGCCGTCCCCTTCCCCGCCCTCGCCCAGACCGATCCGACCATTCCGGCGCCGCAGGGCCGAGACATCATCGTCACCGCCGCGCTGCCGCAGAGCGAACGCGACGTATTGCAGGGCACGTCGGTGATCTCGGGCGAGGAACTGACCCGCAACCTCCGCCCGACGATCGGCGAGACGCTGGCGCGCCAGCCCGGCGTGTCGGCGACCTCGTTCGGGCCGAGCGCATCGCGGCCGATCCTGCGCGGCTTCCAGGGCGATCGCATCCGCGTGCTGACCGACGGCATCGGTTCGATCGACGTATCGAACACCAGCGTCGACCATGCGGTGATCATCGATCCCCTGCTCGCCGAACGGATCGAGGTGCTGCGCGGGCCGTCGGCGCTGTTGTTCGGATCGTCGGCGGTCGGCGGCGTCGTCAACGTGATCGACACGCGCATCCCGCGGACGGTGCCGGAGAAGGGCTATCGGCTGAACGGCATCGCCAATTACGGATCGGCGGCGGACGAGCGCTCGGGCGGCGCGGCGGGGGATGTCGCGGTCGGCGAGCATCTGGTGCTGCACGCCGATGGATCGTATCTGAAGGCGGACGATCTGCGCACCGGCCACGGCTATCTGCTGTCGCCGAGCGCGCGCGCCGCGGCGCTGAGCCAGGTCGGCCTGCCGCAGGATACCGACGAGCCGATCGACTTCGCCGCCTCCGCCGGGCTGCGCAACCGCCTGCCCAATTCAGCGGCGACGACCTGGACCGCCGGCGCAGGCGCGGCGATCATCACCGATACCGGCAATCTCGGCGTGTCGTACAGCCATTACGACAGCCTCTACGGCGTGCCGATCCGCTACGCGACCGCGGTCGGCCAAGAGCAGGAGGCGCCCCGGCTGTCCGTGGTGCAGAACCGCGTCGACCTGCGCGGCGAGGTGAAGACCGGCGGTGACATCTTCGACCGCATCCGCATCCGGGCGGGTCAGGCGACCTATCGCCATTTCGAGCTGGAGGAGGACGGCAGCGTCGGCACCGCTTTCTACAACAAGGGGCTCGAGGGGCGATTGGAGATCGTTCAGGCGAACCGCGGCGGCTGGCAAGGCGCGAGCGGCGTCCAATATTTCAATCGCATCTTCAACGTCGTCGGCGACGAGGCCTTCCTGCCGAAGAACGAGACCGACCAGACCGGCTTCTTCACGCTGCAACAATATAGCGCGGGGCCGTTCCGCGCCGAAGGCGGCCTGCGCTACGAATTGACCGACGTCGCCGGGCGCGTGCCGAACGGCGAGGACCGGTTCTTCGGCGGCACGCGGCATTTCGAGGCATTGTCGGGCTCGGTCGGCGCCTCCTATGCGATCGGCGACGGCATCCGCATCGGCCTCAACGGCTCGCGTACCGAGCGTGCGCCGTCGGCGGAGGAATTGCTCGCCAACGGACCGCATGCCGGCACGCAGGCCTATGAATTGGGCGATCCCAACTTCCGGGTGGAGAAATCCTGGGGGCTGGAGGCGACGCTGCACGCGCATGGCGACGGCTACAGCTTCGATGCTTCGGCCTATTACAACTGGTTCTCCAACTATATCTCGGAGAACCGGGTCGATCCGGCGGTGTGCCTGACGCGGACCGACGAACTCGACGGCCTGCCCTGCTTCCAATATCAGCAGGGCGACGCGCGCTATTACGGGTTCGAGGCGGATGCCTCGGTGCGGCTGGCGCGGATCGGCGGTTATACGATCAACGCCGACCTGCTGGGCGATTACGTCCATGCCAATATCGTCGATCTCGGTCCGGTGCCGCGCATTCCGCCGGCGCGCGTGCTCGGCGGGATCGAGGCGCAGGGCGAGCGGCTCGGCGGCCGCGTCGAGGTGGAGCACGTCTTCGACCAGAACCGCATCGCCGCGTTCGAGACGCCGACCAGCGACTATACGATGGTCAACGCCTCGGCCTCGATCAGCCCGTTCGGCAAGGACAACAAGACCAGCCTGTTGCTGTCGGCGAACAATCTGTTCGACGTGGTCGCGCGCCGGCATTCGAGCTTCCTCAAGGACTTCGCGCCGCTCGCCGGGCGCGACATCCGGGTGACGCTTCGCTTCGGACTGTAAACATCGCATTCCCCCCGGCACGGGGAGGTGGCACGGCGAGGCCGTGACGGAGGGGGCTCCCACCAGGCGAACCGTCTGAGGAAGCCCCCCTCCACCAGCTTCGCTGGTCCCCCTCCCGTGCCGGGGAGGAGCTTGCGTCGCCTACCGTCCTCCCGTACCGCGCCTTCAAAAGGAGATGATGCGATGGCCGGTATGGGCAAGTTCGACTGGGCCGATCCCTTCCTGCTCGACGACCAGTTGAGCGAGGACGAGCGGATGATCCGCGATACCGCGCGGAGCTATGCGCAGGACAAGCTCGCGCCGCGGATCGTCGAGGCGTTCCGGACCGAGCACACCGATCCCGCGATCTTCCGCGAGATGGGCGAGCTGGGCCTGCTCGGGCCGACGCTGCCCGAGGAATATGGCGGCGTCGGTGCGGGTTACGTCGCCTACGGGCTCGTCGCGCGCGAAGTGGAGCGGATCGATTCGGGCTATCGCTCGATGATGAGCGTGCAGTCGAGCCTCGTGATGTATCCGATCTTCGCTTATGGATCGGAGGCGCAGAAGCGCGCCTTCCTGCCCAAGCTGGCGAGCGGCGAATACATCGGCTGCTTCGGGCTGACCGAGCCCGATGCCGGCTCCGACCCCGGCGGCATGACGACGCGGGCGCGCAAGGTCAACGGCGGCTACGTCCTGTCCGGCGCCAAGACCTGGATTTCGAACAGCCCGATCGCGGACGTCTTCGTCGTCTGGGCGAAGTCGGACGCGCATGGCGGCGCGATCCGCGGCTTCGTGCTGACCAAGGACATGAAGGGGCTGTCGGCGCCCAAGATCGAGGGCAAGCTGTCGCTGCGCGCCTCGATCACCGGCGGGATCGTCATGGAGGACGTCGCGGTCGGCGAGGATGCGCTATTGCCCAATGTCGAGGGGCTGAAGGGGCCGTTCGGCTGCCTCAACCGCGCGCGCTACGGGATCAGCTGGGGCGCGCTGGGCGCAGCGGAATTCTGCTTCCATGCCGCACGCCAATATGGCCTCGACCGCAAGCAGTTCGGCACGCCGCTCGCCGGGCGGCAGCTCTATCAGAAGAAGCTCGCCGATATGGAGACCGAGATCGCGCTCGGGCTGCAGGCGTCGCTGCGCGTCGGCCGGCTGATGGACGAAGGGCGGTTCGCGCCGGAGATGGTGAGCCTCGTCAAGCGCAACAACGTCGGCAAGGCGCTGGAGATCACGCGGATGAGCCGCGACATGCATGGCGGCAACGGCATCTCCGGCGAATATCAGGTGATGCGCCACATGATGAACCTCGAGACGGTCAATACCTATGAGGGGGCGCACGACGTGCATGCGCTGATCCTGGGGCGGGCGATTACCGGGATCGCGGCGTTTTGAGGCTGATGCGCCCACAGGAGCAGCGCGGTGGCTGACCACCCGCTGGCCGGGCTCAAGGTGCTCGAACTCGCGCGTATCCTCGCCGGTCCGTGGGCGGGACAGGTGCTCGCCGATCTCGGCGCCGAGGTGATCAAGGTCGAGAGCCCGGCGGGCGACGACACCCGCGCCTGGGGCCCGCCGTTCGTCGACTATGGCGACGGGACGCGGGATGCCGCCTATTTCCACGCCTGCAACCGCGGCAAGACCAGCCACGTCATCGACTTCACCACGGCTGAGGGCCAGCAGCGCGTCCGCGCGCTCGCGGCCGAGGCCGACGTGGTGATCGAGAATTTCAAGGTCGGCGGGCTGGTCAAATACGGGCTCGATTATGCCAGCCTGTCTGCCGACAACCCGCGCCTCGTCTATTGTTCGATCACCGGTTTCGGGCAGGATGGGCCCTACGCACCGCGCGCCGGCTATGATTTCATCGTGCAGGGCATGAGCGGGATGATGGACCTGACCGGCGACCCCGACGGTGCGCCGCAGAAGATCGGCGTCGCGATGGCCGACATCACCACCGGCCTCTACGCGGTGATCGCAATCCAGGCGGCGCTGGCGATGCGGGAGCGGACCGGACGCGGCCAGTGGATCGATATGGCGCTGCTCGACACGATGACCGGCGTGCTCGCCAACCAGGCGGCGAATTATTTTGCCAGCGGCGTCACGCCGGCGCGGGTCGGCAATGCGCATCTCAACGTCTGCCCCTATGCGGTGTTCGAAACGGCGGACGGCTGGTTCATCCTCGCGGTCGGCAACGATGGCCAGTTCCGCCGCTTCTGCGCGGTGGTCGGCATGGATGCGGACGATCCGCGCTACGCCAGCAACGCGCTGCGGCTGGCGCACCGCGACGAATTGTTCGCCGCGATCACCACGGCGACGCGCCGGTTCGCGCGCGACGCATTGCTCGCGCAGCTCGATGCGGCGGGCGTTCCGGCCGGGCCGATCAACACCGTGAAACAGGCGCTCACCGATCCGCAGGTGCTGGCGCGCGGGCTGGTGCTCGACCAGGCACCGATCCGCGGGCTGCGCACGCCGATCCGCTTCTCGGACGCGGCGCTGGCGACCGGCCGCCCGGCACCGCGGCTGGGCTCGGGCGATTCGGCCGAGCCGGTTCAGCCGAAGCGATAGGCCGACACCGCCCAGCCGAGCACGACGTCGCGATAGTCGCACACCGCCGTCCCCTCGCCGCCCGCGCCGAGCGCGACCATCAGCGGCAACAGATGTTCGGCGTCGGGATGCGCGAATCGGGCGTGGGGCAGCCCCTCCCAGTCGATCACCCGCGCCGCGCGGCGTTCCGGATCGGGATCGGTGACCGCGGCGGTGAGCGCCGCGTCCCATGCGCCAGCGACCGGCGTCACCTGCGGCCCGCGCGCCCGCAGATTGTGGAAGCTCATCCCCGATCCGACGATCAGCACACCCTCGTCGCGGAGCGGGGCGAGCGCCCGCCCGATCGCGACATGCGCTGCCGGGTCGAGGTCGGCGCGCAGCGACAGTTGCGCCAGCGGGATGTCGGCGGTGGGATCGGCGACCATCATCGGGATGAACACGCCATGGTCCCAGCCGCGCGTCGCCTCCTCGCCGACCGGATAGCCCGCACCGCGCAGTAGCGCCGCGGCACGTCGCGCGATATCGGGGGCGCCCGGCGCATCCCAGCGCAGGCGATAGGTATGTTCGGGGAAGTTGTGATAGTCGAACAGCAGCGACGGTCGCTCGCCGACATGGACAGTGAGATCCGGCGTCTCCCAATGGCCTGAGACCATCAGGATCGCGCGCGGCCGTTCGGGCAGCGTGGCGAGCAGGCCGGCGAGATAGGCCTGCATCGGCCGCCACATCGGATCGGGCGGGCCACCGGCCGGGTCCATGAAGAAGCAGGGGCCGCCGCCATGCGGCACGAACAGCGTCGGAAGCGTCATGCCGGCAAGGTCGCGCCTCGCAGCCCGTACCGCAATCATCTGGATCGAAACGCCGCGTTTCGCCTAAGAGGCGCCATGTCGCGCCTCACGGTCAACAACCAGCCGGTCGAATACCGGCTCGATCCCGCCACGCCCCTGCTGTGGGCGCTGCGCGACGCCTCGAACCTGACCGGCACCAAATATGGCTGCGGCACCGGTGACTGCGGCGCGTGCACGGTCGATGTCGACGGGCGCGCCATGCTGTCGTGCCGGGTCGCGATCGGATCGGTCGAGGGCAGCTACGTCACCACGGTCGAGGGCCTGTCGCGCGAACGCAACCACCCGCTGCAGCTTGCTTTCATCGCCGCCAACGTGCCGCAATGCGGCTTCTGCCTTCCCGGCATCCTGATGGCCGCCGCGGTGCTGCTCAAGCACAATCCCGATCCCGGCGAGGCCGATATCCGCGGCGCGATCCGCAACCTGTGCCGCTGCGGCGTCTACCCGCGGCTGGTCGAGGCGATCCAGCGCGCCGGCCGTGCGGCACGCGGCGAGGAGACGATCCCCGCCGGCGCGCGGCCCGGCATCGATCCCGCCGATGCGGCGCGGGTCGTGCCGGCGCTGGTTCCGCCGCCGGCCGCCGCCGCGCGCGACAAGCTGTCGGAACGCTGACGATCCAATTCAGCTTGGCCACATCGCGGCGTCGCTAGAAGGGGTCATCATCGGAGCCGGCTCGTGCGCCGGCGGGTTGAGGACGAACAGGATGAAGACCGTGATCAAGGCGTTGCTGGCGGCTTCGATGCTGATGCCGGCGGCCGCACAGGCGCAGGACGACCGCGGCGGCTGGGATCAGCGCGGGCCGGGGCCGGAGCGCGGACCGCGGCCGGACCGCGGGCCGCGCCCGGATGCCGGGCCGCGACCGCAGCCGTCGGGCGATCTCGGCTGGCAGGCGCAGGGGCGCGCCGAGCGGCCGCAGCCCGGCGACTTCGGTCCGGATCGCGGTCCCCCGCCGCCGCGTGACGGGCGCGACGGCGGGCCGGGCTTCCGCGACGACCGTCCCGATCCCGAGCGTGGACCGCGGCCGGATCGCGATGGCCCGCGCCCCGGCGATCGCGGCCCGAACGTCGGCTGGGGCAATGTCGGCCGCGGCAACGTCGGCCGCGCCAACGACGGTCGCGCCAACGATGGTCGCGGATGGGACGAGCGGCGCTTCGACGATCGCGGACCGGCGGCACGCGACTGGCGCGCAGGCCAGCGCGGCGGTGTCTGGGATCGCGGCTGGCGCGACGACGATCGTTATGACTGGAACCGCTATCGCGCGGTGAACCGCGGTGCGTATCGCCTGCCGCGTTATTACGCGCCGTCGGGCTGGGGCCGCGGCTATCGCCGGTTCGGGGTCGGCGTGCCGCTGTCGCCGGTGCTGTTCAGCCGCGCCTATTGGATCGGCGATCCCTATGCCTATCGCCTGCCCGAGGCCTATGGCCCGTATCGCTGGGTGCGCTATTACGACGATGCGCTGCTGGTCGACCTGCGTAGCGGGTTGGTGATCGATACGGTCTACGGCATCTTCTATTGATCGGGCGGGGCGTTACCCTGCTTTGAAGGTTGTCTTTGCGGCGCGGCGACGGCATTTTCCGGCCATGTTCGCCCGTCGCAAAGCGCCCGCCCCCTCCCCGCTGCGCCAGCAGGCCGGCGCCCGTGTCGCGCAGCGGCTCGACACCAATCCCGCGGTGACCCGCGCCGAGGTGCCGGCGATCCAGATCTATTATCAGCTCGACTTCCTCGATGCGGCGCAATGCGCGACGCTGATCGCGATGATCGACGCCAATCGCAGGCCGTCGTCGCTGCTGTCCGATCGCGCCGACCCGGGCTTCCGGACCAGCGAGAGCTGCGACATGAACCGCTATGCGCCCGAAGTGCAGCCGATCGACGAGGCGATCGCCGCGCTGCTCGGCCTGCCCGCCGATCACGGCGAGACGTTGCAGGGCCAGCGCTATGCCGCCGGGCAGCAATTCCGCGCGCATCACGATTATTTCCACGAGACCGAGAGCTATTGGGAGCAGATGCAGACGTCGGGCGGGCAGCGCACCTGGACGACGATGATCTACCTCAACGACGTCGCGGAAGGCGGCGCGACGTGGTTCCCGCAGGCCGGCTTCAAGATCGCGCCGCGGCAGGGACTGCTGCTCGCCTGGAACAACATGAATGCGGACGGCACGCCGAATACGGCGACGCTGCACGAGGGGACGGCGGTGGTGGAGGGGACGAAATATATCGTCACCAAGTGGTTCCGCGAGCGCTCCTGGCTCAAGCGGTCCAATTGACCCGATGTTATGGGGTGGGAGCCGGGACGACCCGCGGCGAAATCGTTGCGGCTGCTTCCTTCCGGACCTGACCGGGTTGGCGACGACCACGTCCGCCCGACTCCCGCGCAAGCCTATGGCGACGTACGGCCGCGGGATCAAGGGGTGAGTTGGCTCAGCGTTCCATGCGGTTGAGCGCGACCAGCATCTCGAACACGTCGAGATCGAGCGCCTCCTTGAAGCGGCAGCCGGCGGTGAAATCCTCCGCCCAGCGGATCTCGGCGGCGATGCAGCCGGCCCCCGGCAGCGTCAGCCAGATCATGCTGTGGCGGACGAGCGGGCAATAGGTCTGCAGCCGCGCGCCGTGCAGCGAGATATCGATGACCTTGCACAAGGTCCGATGCGCCTTGTCGATCTCCCCAACGAACGAAGCCGGCGCACGCGGAACGCGGCGCCGGCCGTAGGTCAATGCAGGTTCGAACTCTGCCGCGAACATGACCACGGTCTAGCGAGACCATGGTTATGTTTGCGTAAACGAGCCGATCAGCTCTTGCGGAGGGTGAGCCCGCCGCCGAAACGCTTGTTGAAGCGGGCGACCTGGCCGCCGGCATCGAGCATCGTGCCGCGACCACCGGTCCAGGCGGGGTGCGCCAGCGGATCGATGTCGAGCTGCATCGTATCGCCTTCCTTGCCCCAGGTGGAGCGGGTTTCGAACACGGTGCCGTCGGTCATCTGGACCTTGATCATGTGGTAGTCGGGATGGGTATCTTTCTTCACGCCGATGCGCTCCTGATGCGGCTGGTTCCGACCAGCCTGGAAGAGAAGCGGCGCCCGTAGATGAGCGCCGCGGGATTGTCAAAGATCGTCGGGCTCAGCGTTTGGGCGGATCAGCGATCATCGCGGTGAAATTGGCCTCTGCGACGACCTGTCCGTCGATCTTCGCGACGCCGGCGAACTTGCACACCGAACTGCGCTTCTGGACGAAGCTCGCCTCCAGGCGCAGCAGCACGCCCGGTTCGACCGGCTTGCGGAACTTGGCGCCGTCGATCGCCATGAAATAGACGAGCTTGCCCGAACCGGCGAGGCCGAGGCTCTCGACCGCAAGGATGCCGGCGGCCTGCGCCAGCGCCTCGACGATCAGCACGCCGGGCATGATCGGCCGGCCGGGGAAATGCCCCTGGAAGAAGCCTTCGTTGATCGTCACCGCCTTGATGGCCGCGATCGACCGGTCGAGGATGATCTCCTCGACCCGGTCGACCAGCAGCATCGGGTAGCGATGCGGCAGGGCCGCCATGACCCGCCCGATATCGAGCGGCCCCATGGTCGTGCCCTGCTGGGTTGCATCTTCGCTCACCCGTGCAGCCTTAGCGGCCCTGCGGCGTGGCGCGCGGCGCAGCGCCGGCGGCCGGTGCCGGGGTGCCGGCGGCGGGAGCGGGTGCGCCGGCCTGCTGACGACGGGCGGCGTTCGCATAGACGAGCTGGCGATATTGCTGGAGCAGCTCGACCGTCTGCTGCTGCGGCTGCCAATTGGCCGGCGGGGTGATCGAGACGGTCGGCGTGCTGCGATCGATCTCGGCGATGATGTCGCGGGTCACATCGGTCGCCGGCGGCGCGTACTGGATCGCGTTCGGCGCGAGCACGACGGTGATCTTCTTGGCGGCGACGACGGCGCGCAGCGCCGGGTCGTATTTGGCGGTGATCTGCTCGAGCGCATAGGCCTGCGCCTTGATCGCCGGACCCTGCAGCGTTTCGATGTTCGGCTGCGCCTTCTGCTGCGCGGCGCGGACCTGGTTGCCGATCGCGCTGTTCTGCGCCTCGGCGGCGGCGGCTTCGGCCTGGCTGACCTGGCCGTCCTTGTTGGTGTCGAGCAGCGCGCGCAGCTGCGTGTTCAGCGCGGTCTGCGCGGCCGCGGCCTGATCGAGCTGCGTCTTGTAGGTGGTCGAGATCTGCTGGTTGGCAGCGTCGAACGCCTTGGCGCTGAAGATCGCCGCATCGGCCTGCGCCGTGGCGATACCCGCCGTCTGCGCGGTCGCGGCACCGGCCGCCAGCGCGATCGAAGCGCCGGCGAGTGCCGCCAGCGAAGTCTTGGTGAACGTCTTCATTAGAACTGAGTCCCCACGTTGAAGGTAATAAGCTTGGGATCGTCACCCTTCTGCGTGACGAGCGCCTTGGCAAGGTCGATCCGCAACGGACCGAACGGCGAAGTCCAGTTGACGCCGATGCCGATGCTGACGCGCGGCGTCGCACTGCTGGCGTAATAGGTTTCCTTGAAGGGCGAAATCGCCGACTGATACGAGATCGCGTTGGTCGAGCTGCCGGCGCAGGCGCCGCCGAGCGTCTCCGAATAACCGATCGCGCAGGTCGTGAAGGCCCCCGCTCCCGCCGTCGCCCCGGTCGGCACCTGATAAAGCTGGCGACCCGACGAATCGAGCAGCAGGCGCTGGATCGGCAGCACGGTGACGTTGCCCGCGGCATCGGTGATCGTCGGGAAGCTCGCGGTCGGCAGCGGACGGGTCAGGCCGAACAGGCTGCCCGCCTGGACGTAGATCGACGGACGCAGGCCGAGTTCGCGCGCACCGGCACCCAACGGAATCTCCAGCTCGGCACGGGCGAGGTAATAAGCGCGGCCACCGAGCGCGTCGTCGACGAGCTGGTCGCGATCGGTGACGAGGATCTGCTTACCCGTCGTCGTATCGACCGTATATTGCTGACGCTGGACGCGCGGGCCGACGCCGCGGATGTCGAAGCCGCGGAACTGCGGTTCGCCGAGGTAGAAGCGATCGGTGATGCGGATGCGGTCGACGCCCTCGCCGCGGCTGCCCTCGAGCGACTTGATATAGCCCGCCTCGCCGACCAGCGAGCCGATGAAGCCCGAGCCGACGTTGACGAACTTCGAGCCTTCGAGCCGGGTACGGATATATTTCACGTCGCCGCCGAGGCCGGCGAAATCCTGGCTGAAGCTCAGCCGCTGGCCCGCGGTCGGGCGCAGGCGGCTGTTGAGGCTGTCGTAGATCAGCGAATAGCCGACCGACGAGGTCCAACGGTTGCCGATCGCCTCGCAGAGATAGCGGCCGGCCTTGAGCGGATCGCAGGCGCCGTCGGTGAAATAGGTCGACTGGTCGAGCCCGACCTCGTCGTAGGACAGGCCGTAGCGGCCGGCGAGCGACCAATATTCGGTCAGCGGCACGCCCATGCGGACCTGGAAGCCGGTCGACACCTGCGAATAGGTGGTCTGGCGCTGCGTGCCGATATAGTTGAACGAATTGTAATCGCGGCGGAACACGTCGACGCCGACCGCGACGTTCTTGTCGAACAGATAGGGTTCGGTGAAGCCCAGCTCGATCGACTTCGAATAGGTCGAATAATTGACGCCGGCGCGCAGCACCTGGCCCTTACCGCGGAAGTTGTTCTGCGTGATATTGGCCTGGATGATGAAGCGTTCGAGGCTGGAATAGCCGACCGAGAGCTGAAGCTCGCCGGTGCTCTTCTCTTCGAGCGTGGTATCGAGGATGATGCGATCGGGGGTCGACCCGGGGGTCTGCTTGATCTCCATCTTGTCCTGGAAGAAGCCCAGCGAGTTGATGCGATCCTGCGAACGCTTGACCTGGAAGCTGTTGAACGCGTCACCTTCGGCGAGACGGATCTCGCGGCGGATCACCTTGTCCTGTGTCTGCGTATTGCCGTTGATGTCGATCCGCTCGACATAAGTGCGCTGCGCCTGCGCGATGTGGAAGTTCAGCCCCATCGTCAGCGTGTCGGGGTCGCGCGCGTAATCGGGCTGCACGTCGGTGAAGGCGTAGCCGAACAGGCCGGCCGCCTCGCTCAGCTGGTCGATCGACGTTTCGACCAGCTTGGCGTTGTACCAATCGCCCTTCTTGACCGGCAGCGACGCCGCCAGCTTCTTGTTGTCGAAGTCGCGGATCTCGCTGTCGACGGTGACGTCGCCGAATTTGTAGCGCTTACCCTCTTCGACCACATAGGTGATGATGAAGTCGCGCTTGTCCGGGGTCAGCTCGGCGACCGCCGAGGTGACGCGGAAATCGGCATAGCCTTCGGTCAGATAGAATTGCCGCAGCTTCTGCTGATCGTAGTTCAGGCGATCCTGATCGTAGGAGGTGTTGGACGAGAGCAGACGGAACCAGCGTGATTCCTTGGTGACCATCTCCCCGCGCAATTTGCCGTCGTTGAAGATCTCGTTGCCGATGATGTTGATCTGGCGGACCTTGGACTTCGGCCCTTCGGTGATCTCGAACACCACGTCGACGCGATTCTGGTCGAGGCTGACCATCTTCGGGCTGATCACCGCGGCGAAGCGGCCCTGGCGGCGATACAATTCGATGATCCGCGAAACGTCCTGACGAACCGCGGTGCGGGTGAAGATCTGCCGCGGCGCGAGCTTGATCTCCTTGGTGATCTTGTCGCTCTTGAGCGCCTTGTTCCCCTCGAGGATCACGCGGTTGATGATCGGATTCTCGCGGATGCGCAGCACGATGTCGCCGGTCTCGACACCCGCGATAGAGAATTCGACGAACAGGTCCGACGCCTGCAGGTCCTTTAACGCCTGATCCAGCGTTTCGGCGGTATAGGGGATGCCGACGCGCAGCTTGGTATAGGACAGCACCGTCTCGGGCTCGATGCGCTGCGAACCCTCGACGCGCAGCGTCTTGATCGTGCGCACCACGGCCGGCGTCGCGGCCTGCGCCGCCGCCGGGGCGGCCGGCGTGGCTGGCGTGCGGGCGGCACGCGCCGGCGTGCGAGCGCCGGCCGGCGCGCGTGTGGGAGCCGGCGTCGGCGTCGGCGTCGGCGTTGCGGTCGGTGTCGCGGCGGGCGAATCGGCAGCCGGCGCGGCGGGCTGCTGCGCCGCCGGTTCGGGCGCGGTCTGCGCCATCGCCGGCATGCCCGACAGCATCGTGCCGGCCAGCAACGCGGCGCTCACCGGCGCGAACTTGGTACTCTTCATCGCTGTCACTCAACCCACCCCAAATACGTCAGGATACCAATATCCGCCGGGACGCAGGCGCCTGCCCTGCCCCAGACCGGTCAGCCGATCAAGCCGGCCAGCCGCTGCCACAGACCGACTGCACTCAAATCGTTGAAGGTCACGATCAGCATCAGCGCCAATACCGCGGCCAGACCACCGCGGAATGCCCATTCCTGCACCCTGGGTTCGAGGGGCCGGCGGCGGATGGCCTCGATCGCATAGAAGAAGAGGTGTCCGCCATCGAGCATGGGTACTGGCAGCAGATTGATGAACCCCAGATTGATCGACAGCATCGCTACCAGCCACACGAAGGCCGACACGCCAAGCGCCATCTGTTCGCCCGAGATCTTGGCGATCCGGATCGGCCCGCCGAGCTCGTCGATCGAGCGGCGGCCGCTGATGATCTGGCCGAGCGTCTCAAGCGTGCCCGAGATGATATCGACGGTCATCCGCACGCCCGCCGCCGGCGCCTCGATCAGGCCGACCGGCGCGAGCACCGGATCGCCGCTGCCAATGCCGATGCGACCGATGCGATATTCGTTGCCGAAGCGATCGCGCTGGTGGACGACGCCGATCGCCAGCGGCCGCTCGAACGCCTTGCCGTCGCGGGCGACGCGCAGCGTCACCTGCTCGCCCGGCCGGATCAGCGCGTAGCGTGCGACGTCGGTGAAGCTCTCGATCGCACGGCCGTCGATCGACAGGATGCGATCCCCCGGTTGCAGGCCCGCCTTCGCGCCGGGGGCACCGGCGATCACCGTGCCGACCACCGCCGGGGTACGATCGACGCCGTAATGGTGCGCGAAGCCGGCAAGGATCAGCACCGCGAGGATCAGGTTGATCGCCGGCCCGGCGGCGACGATGATCGCCCGCTGCCACAAGGGCTTGGCCTGAAAGGTCAGCGCGCGTTCGGCGGCGGGGAGCGCCAGCCACGCGGCATCGGGCTGGCTCGCCGGGTTCATGTCGCCGGCGAACCGCACATAGCCGCCGAGCGGCAGCCAGCCGAATTTCCAGCGGGTGCCGCGCGAATCGGTGATGCCGGCGATCTCGCGGCCGAAACCGATCGAGAACGCCTCCGCCTTCACGCAGAACAGCCGGCCAGCGAGATAATGGCCCATTTCGTGGATGAAGACGAGCGGGCCGATCGCGCAGAGGAACGCGAGCGCGGCCATCAGAACGCCGGGAGACTGGATCAAGCTAGGCAATCCTTCACGCGCGAACCTCTACACGCCCCTTAGCATGTTCCCGAATACGCTCGTCCGCCATTCGTCGCGCCTCGCCGTCGATGGCGAGGACCGCCTCCAGCGTCTCCGGAGCCGGCGGATCGTAACGATCCAGCGTATCGGCGACGATTGCGGCAATTTCGAGGAAGCCGATGCGCCGGTCGAGAAACGCGGCGACGGCGATCTCGTTGGCGGCGTTGAGGATGGCGGGACGCGCGCCGCCCGCCTCCAGCGCGTCGCGCGCCAGCTTGAGCGCCGGGAAGCGCACGGGATCGCACGCCTCGAAGTCGAGCCGGCCGATCGCGACGAGATCGAGCGGCGCCATCGGCGTCGCCATCCGCTCAGGCCAGGCGAGCGTATGCGCGATCGGCACGCGCATGTCGGAGGGACCGAGCTGCGCGAGCATCGAGCCGTCGACATAATCGACCATCGAGTGGATCACCGACTGGCGGTGCATCACCACCTCGATCCGCTCGTGCGGGACCGGGAAGAGGCGCGCCGCCTCGATCAATTCCAGCCCCTTGTTCATCATCGTCGCGCTGTCGATGCTGATCTTGGCGCCCATCGACCAATTGGGATGCGCGACCGCCTGTTCGACGGTGACGTCGGCCATCTGCTCGCGCGACCAGTCGCGGAACGGGCCGCCGCTGGCGGTGAGGATGATGCGCCGCACCCCCTCGGGCCGGGCGAAGTCGAAACATTGGTAGATGGCATTGTGTTCGCTGTCCGCGGGCAGCAGCGTCGCGCCCGAGCGCGCGGCGGCGGCGAGGATCACCTCGCCCGCCGACACCAACGGCTCCTTGTTGGCGAGCACCACAGTACCACCGTGGCGGATCGCCGCCATGACGGGTTCCAGCCCGGCGCAGCCGACGATCGCGCCCATCGTCCAGTCGGCCCCCGCCGCGGCGTCGCAGATCGCCTGCCGCCCCGCGGCGACCTGCGTGACCGTACCGGCGAGTGCGTCGCGCAGCGCGGGCAGGCAGGATTCGTCGGCGACCACCGCAAGCTCCGCTCTGGTGCGGCGCGCCGCGGCGGCGAGCTTGCCGACGTCGCCGTTCGCGGTGAGCGCGCGGACCTTGAAGCGGTCGGGTTCGCGCTCGACGAGATCGAGCGTGGAGGTGCCGACCGAGCCGGTCGCACCGAGGATTGAGACGCTTTTCATGTCAGAAGGCGAGCGGCACGACGACGAGCAGCGCCGCGACCGGCATCACCGGAACGACGCCGTCGAGACGGTCGAGGAAGCCGCCATGGCCGGGAATGACGCTGCCCGAATCCTTGACGCCGGCGCGGCGCTTGAGGTGGCTTTCGTAGAGGTCGCCGGCCTGCGCGAGGATCGCGAGCAGCGGCGTCGCGAGCACGAAGCGCAACGGGAGGAGGTAAAACTGGTGCATCGCCGCGGCGACGATCGTCGCGAGCACGATACCGCCGATCAGGCCGGCCCAGGTCTTGTTGGGGCTGATCGACGGCGCCAATTTGGGGCCACCGATGCTGCGACCCGCGAAATAGGCGCCGATATCGGTCGACCAGACGAGGCTCAGCGCCCAGAGCGCGTTGCGCAGGCCGTCGGGCTCGTGCCGGATCAGCAGCAGCGCATAGATCGGCAGGCCGCAATAGAGCACCCCCGCGCCCAATTGCGGGCGGCGGCTGATGATCGTCAGGAAGAAGAAGGCGCCGACCAGCAGCCCGAGCGCGAAGAAATCCGGGCCGGCGGCGAGCGGGCACATGATCGCCAGCGGCACCGACAGGACATATTGGCCGAGCCGCTTGGTCTTCGGATCGGCGCCGTGGAGATCGCTCCACTCCGCCATCATGAACACGCCCGCGGTGACGACGAGCAGCCAGAAGACGAAGCCGCCGAGCGCCAGCGCGACCAGCGCGAGCGCGATCAGGCCCAGCCCGGTGAGCGTACGGGTCGCAAGCTCCGAGGGGCGCTTGCCGGCGGGCGCGTCGCTCACAGGCCGCCGTAGCGCCGCTGGCGCTGCCCGAAGGCGGCGATGGCGTCGGCGAGCGTGTCGGCGCTGAAATCGGGCCAGAGCGTGTCGATGAACAGCAGCTCGGCATAGGCCGCCTGCCACAATAGGAAGTTCGACAGCCGCTGCTCGCCCGACGAGCGGATGACGAGGTCGAGCGGCGGCAGATCGGCGGTGTCGAGCTCCGCCTCGATATGCTCGGCGGTGATCGCGCTCGCCTCGATCTCGCCCGCGGCGGCGCGTGCGGCGAGCCGGCGGGTGGCGGCGACCAGCTCTGCCTGCGACCCGTAATTGAGTGCGATCACTAGGATCGGGCCGGTATTGGCGGCGGTCTTGGCCATCGCATCGTCGACCAGCGCGACCAGGTCGGGCGCGAAGCGGCGATAGTCGCCGATGATGCGCAGCCGCACGTTCTCCGCGACCAGCTCGGCGAGATCGCTGCGGATGAACAGCCGCAGCAGCCCCATCAGCGCGCCGACCTCATCCTCGGGACGGCGCCAATTCTCGCTGGAGAAGGCGTAGAGCGTCAGCGCCTCGACGCCCATCGCGCGCGCCGCGCGGGTGACGCGGCGCACCGCCTCGACCCCGGCCTTGTGACCGGCGACGCGCGGCAGGTGCCGCGCCTTCGCCCAGCGGCCGTTGCCGTCCATGATGATCGCGACGTGACGCGGCACCGGCCCCGTGTCCGGGACCGCCGCCAGCGACGCAACCGAGGCCGCCGTCGGACTCACTTTCCGAGGATTTCCTTTTCCTTCGCCGCGGCGGCCGCATCCAGCTCGGCGACCGTCGCGTCGGTGAGCTTCTGCACCTCGGTCTCGTGGCGCTTGCGCTCGTCCTCGCTGATGACGCCCTTCTTCTCGTCGGTCTTCAGATTGTCCATGCCGTCGCGCCGCACGTTGCGGACGGCGATGCGCGCGCCCTCGGCATATTTGCCGGCGAGCTTGGCGAGTTCCTTGCGGCGATCCTCGGTGAGATCGGGGATCGGCAGGCGCAGCGTCTGGCCGTCGTTGATCGGGTTGAGGCCGAGGCCCGCGGAGCGGATCGCCTTTTCGACCGGGCCGACGTTCGACTTGTCCCACACCTGCACCGACAGCATGCGCGGCTCGGGTACCGAGACGGTGGCGACCTGCACCAACGGCATGTGGCTGCCGTACACCTCGACCGTCACCGGATCGAGCAAGGCGGTGGAGGCGCGGCCGGTGCGCAGGCCGTTGAGGTCGTGCTTGAGCGCCTCGACGGCGCCGGCCATCCGGCGCTCGAGATCGGCCTTGTCATAGGCTGCCATGGTCTACTCCTGTTCGTTCTGGACGACCGTCGAGATGCCATCACCGTTGAGAACCGCGGCGAAATTGCCGTGCTCACGAATGTTGAAGACGACGATCGGAATGTTGTTGTCGCGGCACAGCGCGATCGCGCTCGCGTCCATGACCTTGAGGTCGTCGGACAGCACCTTGGAATAGCTGACCGTGGCATAGCGCGTCGCGGTCGGCACCTTCTTGGGATCGGCATCGTAGACGCCGTCGACCGAGGTGCCCTTGAACAGCGCATCGCACTTCATCTCGGCGGCGCGCAGCGCGGCACCGGAATCGGTGGTGAAGAACGGGCTGCCGACGCCGGCGGCGAAGATCACGATCCGCCCCTTTTCGAGGTGGCGTTCGGCGCGGCGGCGGATGAACGGCTCGCACACCGACGCCATCGGGATCGCCGACTGGACGCGCGTTTCGACGCCGATCTGCTCGAGCGCATTCTGCACCGCGAGCGCATTCATCACCGTGGCGAGCATGCCCATATAATCACCCGTCGCCCGCTCCATGCCACGCGCGGCACCGGAGATGCCGCGGAAGATGTTGCCGCCACCGACGACGATGCAGAGCTCATAGCCCTGCGCCTTGACGTCGGCGATCTCCTCCGCGACGCGCGCGGTCACGGCGGGGTCGATGGACAGGCCACCGCCCTCGCCCATCAGCACTTCGCCGGACAGTTTCAACAAGATGCGTTTGAAGCGCGGCGCGAACGTCATAAGTTCCTATCGCTGGTGGGAGAAAGCGGGTCGGACCTTAGGCGTACGCGCGCGCCGGGGCAACCTTCGGCTGCGCGGATGTGGACGGTCGTCGATATCCCGGACCGGACGCGCGGCGGTGAGAACCCGGAGCCTTCGCCGGGCACCAGCGCGGGTGCGGTACCGACGGCGCCACGCGCTCGCCTCGTCGACTGTCGCGGCATGTAGCTGATTTCGCCGGATTTTCGGGCAAACTGGGATCTTCCGATCCGTTGACCTCCAATGAAAGACTCCGATTAAACGTGCATTATCCAGCAAATTCAACGTGATTGAATAGGCTAGCCGCCACAGGTCTCCGCTGGGGCATACGGGGGCAAGTTTTCGATCATGTGGCAGACGGCACGCACCGTCGTCGGACGGGCAGCGGCGGTGACGGCGCTCGCCATCGGCGGATCGGCGCAGGCACAGGACATAGCCGCCCCGGCCTGGACGCTCGCGGCGACCTACAAGGCCGATGTCGCCGGGGTCGCGTCCGGCGGGCTCGACACCGGGATACGAATGCTCGACGACCTCTATATCGCCGGCAAGGTCGACCTGGACGCCGCCTTTGGCTGGAAGCGGGCACAGGCGCACGCCTCGTTGCTCAACAACCTGGGTGGCCAACCCAATGGGCTCGCGGGGTCGATCCAGGGCATCGACAATATCGAGGTCGCGGATCGCCGGCTCAAGCTCTACGAGGCCTGGCTGGAACAGGGGATCGGCGGCGATGCGACGCCGCGCACCGGGCTGTACGACGTCAACAGCGAATTCTACCAGAACGAAGCTGCGGGGCTGTTGGTGTCGCCGATGTTCGGCGTCGGATCGGAACTGGCGGCGACGGGCGTCAACGGACCGGCGATCTTTCCGTCGACCGCGCTCGCCGCACGCTTCCGCGTGACGAGCGCGCGAAGCTATGGCGCGTTCGCCGTCGTCAATGCGCATGCCGGCACGATCGGCGACGACGACGGCATCGATCTGTCCGGTCGCGACGGCGCATTGCTGATCGGCGAGGCGGGCTGGACCGGCAGCGGCCAGTTCGCGATCGGCGCGTGGCGCTACACCTGCAAACAGCCCGCGATCCTTTCGCCGGGCCTCACCGTCGGGCCCGGCACGCACGTATCGCGGGGCGTCTATCTGCTCGGCGAGCACGATCTGCTCGGCACCGTCGCAGGGCCGCGTCATCTGATCGGCTTTTTGCGCTTGGGATTGTCGGAGGGGCGGACCACGCCGTTTCGCGGCGGCTGGCAGGGCGGATTGCTGCTCCAGCGCCTTTTCGCCGCACGACCGGCGAGTGCGCTGTCGGTCGGCGCGGGTAGCGGCATGTTGTCACGCAGCTACCGCCGCAGCCAGCCGGCCGGGCTCGGGCAGATCGAGACGATCTACGAGGCAACCTACAGCGACGAACCGGTTCACGGCGTGTCGCTGCAGCCCGACATCCAATATGTCGTCCACCCGTCAGCGGATCCGACGATCCGCAATGCGCTGGTGCTCGCGCTCCGGGTTACGATCGGATGGACGAGCAACTGAGCGAGGACGGTGGCGGGCCCAGCGGCTTAGCGCCGCACCCGCATCGCCACCTCCCGCAACGAAAAAGGGCGCCGCGCTGGATGCGCGACGCCCTTCGTTCGATTGCGTGGCGCGCCGCAGCGTGCCGGCCGGATCAGACCTTCTGCGCGACGCCCGAGGCGGCGGCGACTTCGGCGGCGAAGTCGGACGTTTCCTTCTCGATGCCTTCGCCGAGCTGGAAGCGGACATAGTCCTTCAGCACGATCGACGCGCCGGCATCCTTGGCCGCCTTGGCGACGACGTCGCTGATCTTGGTCTTGCCGTCCATGACGAACAGCTGGCTGACCAGCGCATGCTCCTTGCGGAACTTGGCGATGCCGCCTTCGACCATCTTGGCGATGATGTCGGCGGGCTTGCCCGAATCGGCGGCCTTCTCGGTCGCGATCGCGCGCTCGCGCTCGATCTCGGCCTCGTCGAGGTCTTCCTCATTCAGCGCCTTCGGGAACGCAGCGGCGATATGCATCGCGATCTGCTTGCCGAGACCCTGGAGTACCTCGTCCGACGCGTCCGATTCGAGCGCGACGAGCACGCCGATCTTGCCGAGACCCGGCGACGCCTGGTTGTGGACGTAGGACACGACCGCACCCTGCGACACTTCGAGACGACGCGCGCGGCGCAGCGACTGGTTCTCGCCGATCGTGGCGATGTTGTTGGTCAGCACTTCGGCAACGGTGGTGCCCGACGGCATCGCCTCGGCCTTGAGCGCCTCGATATCGCCGCCGGTGGCGAGCGCGATCTGCGTCACTTCGCGGACGAAATCCTGGAACTGGTCGTTCTTGGCGACGAAGTCGGTTTCCGAATTGACTTCGACCGCGGCGCCCTTGGTGCCGGCGGTGGCGACGCCGACGAGACCCTCGGCGGCGGTGCGGCTCGACTTCTTCTGCGCGGCCGCGAGGCCCTTGGTACGCAGCCAGTCCAGCGCGGCGTCCATGTCGCCGCTCGTCTCGTTGAGCGCCTTCTTGCAATCCATCATGCCCGCGCCGCTCTTCTCGCGCAGGTCCTTGACCATCGCTGCGGTGATATCAGCCATGTTGCATATTCCTTGTTCTGAATGTGTTTACGGGCGAGGCAGGGCGCCGCCCTACCCCGCCCGCATGACGGTTCGACGACGGCGGTTACGCGTCGATCTGGCGCTCGGCCTCGGCGCCCGCACCCTCGACCGTGCCGGCAGCCTGCTGCTCCGGCTCGGGGGTCGGGACGGTCAGCGCTTCCTCGACCGGGGCGACATCCTGCGCACCGAGGTCGACGCCGCGGCGCGACTGCTGCTCCTGGTTGCCGCGGGTCGCCGCGATGGCGATCGCTTCGCAATACAGGCGGATGGCGCGGCTCGCGTCGTCGTTCGCCGGCACCGGGAAAGCGATGCCGTCGGGCGAGACGTTCGAATCAAGGATCGCGACGACGGGGATGCCGAGCGTGTTGGCTTCCTTGATCGCCAGCTCTTCCTTGTTCGCGTCGATCACGAACATGACGTCGGGCACGCCGCCCATGTCGCGGATGCCGCCAAGCGACATTTCGAGCTTGTCCTTCTCACGGGTGAGCTGGAGCACTTCCTTCTTGGTGAGGCCGTGCGTGTCGCCCGAGAGCTGTTCTTCGAGCGTCTTGAGGCGCTTGATCGAGTTGCTGATCGTTTTCCAGTTGGTGAGCATGCCGCCCAGCCAGCGGTGGTTGACGAAATGCTGGCCCGAACGGCGCGCCGCATCGGCGACGGCGTCCTGCGCCTGGCGCTTGGTGCCGACGAACAGCACCTTGCCGCCACCGGCGACCGACGACGAGACGAACTCAAGCGCGCGGGCGAAGAGGGGAACGGTCTGCGACAGGTCGAGGATGTGGACGCCGTTGCGGTCGCCGAAGATGTAAGGCTTCATCTTCGGGTTCCAGCGGTGGGTCTGGTGGCCGAAGTGCGCACCGGTCTCGATGAGCTGCTGCATGGTGACGACGGGTGCCGCCATAGGATAATTCCTTCCGGTTAAGCCTCTGGGAAGCGGATGACGCGGACCTTGCGGTCGCACGCACCGGGCTATGTTGCTTCCCATGCGGGGTTTGAGGGCTGCGCCACTAGCCGCAGCGGCGGCAAAAGGCAAGCGTTCCGTTCCGCTTGACAGTGGAACGTAGGTGGAACATAAAGCGTCCAGACAGTGGACACGGTGAGTCTATCCCAGTTTAGCGGCGCTGCGGCATCGCTAAATCGGCGAATATGGACACAGCGGGGAACTCACTGATTAAACAATGGTTAAGCGAGTTATCCACAGGTTGCTCGCGCGCCTGCCAGGGAGTCGTTTCGATGGTTGCAGTCGTCAGTGTTCTCGTATTTTCCGGTGCGTTCCTCGTTGCCGTCGGCGTGATCGCCGCGACGGTCGCGCCGCAATGGCAGCGCATCGTCCGCCTCGCCGCCGGCCATATCGAACCCGCATTCGCGCCATTGTCGCAGCTCGCCTCGGCCGAGCGCCGCATCGCCGTCAGGCGCTGGGCGTCGGCTCCGGTTCCGGCAGGCGTTCGCCGCCTGCGCGCTGCCGCCTGATCTTGGCGTAACTGGCGACGCTGAACGGGATCGTGATCAGGTAACCGACACAGATCGCGCTCAGCGTATGCCACGGCGCCGAAACGAGCGCCGCGCCGAGCAGGACGACGCCGGCAATCGCCTCGAACCGGATCGTCCGGCGCAGGCGGAGCGAGCCCCAGGAGAAGGTGGCGACGCTCGACACCATCAGCATCGCGATGAACGCGACCCAGATCGCGACGATATACGGGTTGGCGAAGATCGGCTGGTCGGTCCAGAACCAGAAATAGAGCGGCAGCATCGCAAGGCCCGCCCCGGCGGGTGCGGGAACGCCGGTCAGGAAGCCCGCGGATTTGTGCGGCTGGTCGTCAGCGTCGATCGCCGCGTTGAAGCGGGCGAGACGCAAGGCGCAGAACACCGCTAGGATCAGCGCACTGATCCAGCCGAGACGCGGCAGCGCGGCAAGCGACCAGAGATACATGATCAGCGCCGGCGCCACGCCGAACGAGATCGCGTCGGACAGCGAATCGAGTTCGGCACCGAAGCGGCTTTCGCCGTGGAGCATGCGGGCGATGCGGCCATCGAGACCGTCGAGCACGCCGGCGATCATGATCATCGTCACCGCGCTCTGCCATTCGCCGCCGATCGCGAAGCGCACGCCGCTGAGGCCCGAGCAGAGCGCGAGCGCGGTGACGGCATTGGGGGCGACTGCGCGCAGCGGCAGCCCGCGCGGACGGCGGGGCAGCCGACGCGGCAGGCGGCGGGCGGCATCGGGGGTGGAGTCGCGCGGTTCCATTTACTTGCCGATCATTGTGCGATGCCGGTGACGGGCACGCCGCCGGCGCGACCGATGACGGTCTCGCCGGCGATCGAGCGCTGGCCGAGCGTCACTTGCGGGATGATGTCGTCGGGCAGGAAGACGTCGACGCGGCTGCCGAAGCGGATCAGGCCGATCCGCTGGCCGGTCGCGACCATGTCGCCCGGCTTGACGAAGGGGACGATACGGCGTGCGACGAGTCCGGCGATCTGCGTGAAGCCGATGCGCCGCCCGTCCCGCCCCTCGACGACGATATGCTGGCGTTCGTTCTCGTCGGACGCCTTGTCGAGATCGGCGTTGAGGAATTTGCCGCTGATATAGACGACCTGGCGGATCGTACCGGCGATCGGCGTGCGATTGATATGCACATCGAACACCGACATGAAGATCGAAACCCGCGTCAGCGGCGCCTCGCCGAGTTCGCCGACCAGTTCGCGCGGCACCGCCACCCGCTGGATCATCGTGACGAGCCCGTCGGCGGGCGCGACGACGAGACCGTCGCCGACCGGCGTGGTGCGGATCGGATCGCGGAAGAAGGTCAGCACCCAGACGACGACGGCGAGCAACGGCCAGAACAGCACCTTGGTGATCACCGTCGCGAGCAAAGTGATGCCGAGCGCGATGGTGGCGTATTTGTGACCCTCGGGATGGACGGAGGGGAAGCGCCACTTCACCGTGGTCGTCGGCAGCGGGGTGGTCGGTGGCTTTTCGAGCGATGGCATAACCACACGGTGTAACCGTGTCGTTCATGCAACACAACGTTTTGCCGGCAACCATGCCTCCCGCCCCGCCAAACCGCCCGAGATGGTTGATCCCCTGCCCGCTTGTGCCTAGACGACGGCGCAAATCCCCTCTCGCAGGAAGCGCATATGGCCAAGATTCAGGTGAAGAACCCGATCGTCGAGATCGACGGCGACGAGATGACGCGGATCATCTGGGAATGGATCCGCGAGCGCCTGATCAAGCCGTATCTCGACATCGAGCTCGATTATTACGATCTCGGCATCGAGAATCGCGACGCGACCGAGGACCGGGTGACGGTCGACGCCGCCAAGGCGACGCAGAAGCACGGCGTCGCGGTCAAGTGCGCGACGATCACCCCCGACGAGCAACGCGTCGAGGAATTCGGCCTCAAGAAGATGTGGAAGTCGCCCAACGGCACGATCCGCAACATCCTGGGCGGGACGATCTTCCGCGAACCCATCGTGATCAAGAACGTCCCCCGCCTGATCCCGGGCTGGACGCATCCGATCGTCGTCGGCCGTCACGCCTTCGGCGACCAATATCGCGCGACCGACTTCCTCGTCCCCGGCCCCGGCAAGCTGCGCCTCGTCTTCGAGGGCGTCGACGGCCAGACGATCGACCGCGAAGTCTTCGATTTCCCCAGCTCCGGCGTTGCGATGGCGATGTACAATCTGGACGATTCGATCCGCGATTTCGCCCGCGCCTCGATGCATTACGGCCTCAACCTCAAGTGGCCGGTGTATCTCAGCACCAAGAACACGATCCTCAAGGCCTATGACGGCCGCTTCAAGGACCTGTTCGCCGAGGTGTTCGAGGCAGAGTTCAAGGACAAGTTCAAGGAAGCGGGCATCGTCTACGAGCATCGCCTGATCGACGACATGGTCGCCTCGGCGTTGAAGTGGAACGGCGAGTTCGTCTGGGCCTGCAAGAACTACGACGGCGACGTCCAGTCGGACCAGGTCGCGCAAGGGTTCGGGTCGCTCGGCCTGATGACCTCGGTCCTGCTGACGCCGGACGGCAAGACGGTCGAGGCGGAGGCCGCGCACGGCACCGTCACGCGCCATTATCGCCAGCATGAGCAGGGCAAGGCGACCAGCACCAACCCTATCGCGTCGATCTTCGCATGGACCGGCGGCCTGAAGTATCGCGGCAAGTTCGACGATACGCCCGAGGTGACCAAGTTCGCCGAGACGCTGGAGCGGTGCTGCATCGAGTGCGTGGAAAACGGCCAGATGACCAAGGATCTCGCGATCCTGATCGGGCCGCACCAGCCGTGGATGACCACCGAGCAATTCTTCGAGGCGGTGCGCGCCAACCTCGAGCAGAAGATGGCGAACTGGGGCTGATCGCCTTCGCCTGAGACGATCGGGGGCTCGGACGCTTAAGCGTCCGGGCCCTTTTTCGTGAGACCCGCGACGAACAGGGCGAGCGCGGCGCGGGCGGCGTCAGGCTCGGGCGGCAGCCGGCGGTCGAGCGCGAGCGTCGCGAAACCGTGGACCAGCGCCCAGGCGGCCATCGTCGCGGCCGCGGCCCTATCTGGGCAGAGCGTCGCGACGCGCGCGGCGAGCACACCATAAGCGTCGCCCTCGGCCGCGCAGTCGGGGCTGACGTGCACGGCGGCGGCGATCGCGTCGGTGAACATCAGCCGGAACAGTGCGGGATGCGCCTGCGCGAAGCCGACATAGGCCAGACCCTGTTCGACCAGCGCCTGTTCGGGCGCGACGGCGCCACCCCGTTCATCGGCGGCGACGAGCAGGCCATGCAGCGTCGCGAAGCCTTCCGCCGCCACCGCGCCGAGCAGCGCATTCCTGTCCGGAAAATGGCGATAAGGCGCCATCGCTGATACCCCCGCCGCCCTCGCGACGGCGCGGAGCGAGGGATCGTGCTCGCCCGCGTCGAGCAGCCGCATCGCATGATCGACGAGCGTCTGGCGGAGCGAAGGTGCGGTGGTCATAGGCTGTTTACACTGTAAGCACTGGATGGTAGCTTACGGTGTAAACAAGGAGGCCGAATGGTGCAAACGGATGGACGAACCGCGACGGCGCGCGCGACGGTGGACCTGTCGGGCTATCCCGATCTGGTGATGGTGCTGCTCGGATTCCGGGTTGGCAGCCTGCGGGGACTGCCCGCGCTGATGCGGATCGGCCGCGGCCTCGCCACGATCGGGCGTTCGCCGCCCGAGGGATTGCTGGGCAATGACGGCATGATGTTCGGCTGGAACCACGTCGGCATCCGCCATTATTGGCGTGATCTCGACAGCCTCGGCCGGTTCACCCGCTCGGCGCCGCACAGCGGCTGGTGGCGGGACTTCCTCGCGGATCGCCACGGCTGCGGGTTCTGGCATGAGGCGTATAGCGCCAAAGGGGGAATCGAGGCGATCTACGTGGGGATCGACGATCCGGTCGGGCTGGGGGCTTTCGCACCGGCACGGCGACCGGAGGGGCCGTTCCTGTCGAGCCGCGATCGATTGATGGCGGATGCACGGGAACGGCGGGACGTCGCGGCCTGACCCCCATCCATCGTCCCGGCGCATGCCGGGACGATGGCGGAAGAGATTATTCGTTGTCGTTGACGCTGCCCTGCCCTTCGCCGTGATTGCCGTAACCGGCGCCCGATTCCTCGGTGTCGGTATTCTCGGTCGGCGCGAGCGGATCGATATTGTGGTCGTTCTTGTCCTGGTCTTCGGTGCGGTCGGGGTCGGTCATCGTCTGTCCTTCTGCAACACGGCGTCCGGGACCAACCGACGGTCGGCCCGGTCGTTCCCGGCAATGGCGCGCGATCGCAACCGTCCTGATCTCGATCAGCCGGCGCGGCGATAGACGGTGACGCCGAGGTCGCGGGCGATCACGCGATAGTGACGCGCGAGCGTGCGGCGGACGAGGATCACGACCGGCCGGCGGCGGTTGCGAGGGATGTCGCCGATCGCGATCACCGGCGGGCGGGCGGCGAGGATGCGGGCGACCTCCTGCGTCGGGTCGACGCCGATCGCGTGCGCCTCGCTGGCTTCGACGAGGTGGAACGGAAACGGGTACCTCGTCGGCAGGCAGGCGTGCGTCGCGTCGTAGAGCACCGGCGGGGCCTGGACGAGGAACGGGCAGCCCTGCCCGCGGGCGCGATCGATGATCCCGGCGAGCGCGGTGAGGCGCCGGCGCGTGTCGGCGGTCTCGCCGCGATGCGGATACCCGCTGAACAGCAGCAGCGCGGCCGCCGCGGCGGCGGCGAGCGCCTGCATCGCGCGCCGATCGAGCGCGATCGCGGCGGCGACCGCGATCGGGACGAGCAGCGGCAGCGCATAATGATTGAAATAGGGCGGGACGAGCAGCCAGCCGATCACCGCCGCGGCGAGCCAGCCGGTCAGGAACCGGTCGGGTCGCAAAACCAGCCCGCGCACCGCGAGCCCGGCGGGGACGAGCAGCACGATCGCGACGCCGGCGAGCCGCGCCGCGACCGGATCGCCGGGAGTCGCCTGCCGCAGGAAGATCGATTCGACGTTGGCGAACCACCAGGCCTCGCCATGGCCGAGTGCGGCATAGGTCGCGGCGGCGGCGATCGTCGGGAGCAGCGCGGTGATGGCGTAGAGCGTTGCCGCTGCGGCGAGACGCGCCGGGCTGCGATGGCGCTGCCAGACGGCCACGAGCAGCGCGATGCCGAGGAACCCGCCTTCGAAGACCGCGGTCGGCTTGATCTGCAACGCGATCCCGGCGAGCAGCATCGCCGGGATCGCGGCGCGGCGGTGGCCGGCGATCGTGTCGCGGGTCAGCAGCGCCGCCACGACGATGGCGAGATCGTAGAAGACCGGCGATTGCCCGCCGCGGCCACCGAGCAGCTCCAGCCAGACGAGGTAGAGCAGGCCCGCGGCGAGTGCGCCACCGGCACCGGCATGGCGGCGCGCCATCGTCGCGATCAGGCCGGCGGTGGCCGCCGCGGCGGCGAGCGCGAGCACATGATAGGCGACGACGGGATCGCCGGGCAGGCCGCGCGCGGCGGCGGCGATCAGGAACAGGCCGATCGGCTTGCGGTCCCAGATGTCGACATAGGGGATCGCCCCGTCCCACATCCGCTGGCCGACGAGCAGGTACATCTGTTCGTCGACGTCGACGAGCGGGTTGCCGATATCGGGCAGCCGCAACGCCACCGCGGCGAGGATCAGGATCAGCCAGGAAAGCCGGTGCGTCATGCGGCGCCCGTCATGGCGCCAGGAGGGTTAGCGGCGCGCTAACGCCGTTCAGAACAGCTCGCCCTGCGGCCCGGCGGGCGGCCGGAACAGGTCGGTGCGCAGCGGCCGGCCGCGGTTGCCGAGGCCGTGCTTGCGGCAGGCGATACGAAAGCGGGTGCGCATCAGCTCCGCCCAGGGGCCGGCACCCTGCATGCGCGTGAAGAAATCGGGATCGTTGTCGCGGCCGCCGCGCAGCGACTGAATGATGCTCATCACCTTGCCGGCGCGATCGGGGAAATGTTCGTCGAGCCACGCCCGGAACAGCGGCGCGACCTCGTGCGGCAGGCGGACGGGGATGAAGAAACAGGATGTCGCGCCCGCTTCCGCGGCGCGCTCGACCAGATGCTCCAGCTCGTGATCGGTGATCGACGGGATCACCGGCGCGATCGAGACATAGACGGGCACGCCGGCATCGGCGAGCATTCGCACCGCGCGCAGCCGCCGTTCGGGATGCGGCGCGCGCGGCTCGATCGTCGCGGCGATCTTCGGGTCCAGCGAGGTGATCGACATCGCGACGCCGGCCAGTTCCTCGGCCGCCATCGCCGAAAGCAGGTCGATATCGCGCGTCACCCGATCGGACTTGGTGGTGATGGTGAGCGGGTGGCGCGTCTCGGCGAGCAATTCGATGATGCCGCGGGTGATCCGCCAGTCGCGCTCGATCGGCTGATAGGGGTCGGTGTTGGTGCCGAGCGCGATCGGCGCGACGGCATAGCCGGGCTTGCGGAGTTCAGCGCGGAGCAGCGCGGCGGCCTGCGGCTTGGCGAACAGCCGCGTTTCGAAATCGAGGCCGGGGGACAGATCGTGATAGGCATGCGTCGGCCGCGCGAAGCAATAGATGCAGCCGTGCTCGCAGCCGCGATAGGGGTTGATCGAGCGATCGAAGAACACGTCGGGCGAGCTGTTGCGGGTGATGATCGTGCGCGGCTGTTCGACGGTGACGCTGGTGCGCAGCGGCGCGGCGGCGCCGTCGATATCCGCGCGGGCGTCGAGCCAGTCGCCATCCGCCTCGACCTGCGGCAGGTTGAAGCGGTGGCTCGCGGTGTTGACCGTAGCGCCGCGGACGGCACGTTTGACATGGGGCTTTGCCATTGCACGGGGCTAGGCCGGTGTGTAGAACATAGCAAGAACGTTGATGGGAGCGATACGATGGCGCGGTTGAACTATCTCGAACTGCCGGTGGCCGATACGGCGCGGGCAAAGGCCTTCTACGGCGCGGCGTTCGCCTGGGGGTTCAGCGATTTCGGGCCGAGCTATGCGGCGACGACGAGCGGGGATACCGACATCGGGTTCCAGGCCGATCCGGCGCAACAGACCGCGGCGGCGCTCCCGGTGATCAAGGTGGCGGATGTCGATGCGGCGCTCGCCGCGGTCGAGGCGGCCGGCGGGCGGGTGACGATGCCCGTGTTCGCCTTTCCCGGCGGGCGGCGGTTCCACTTCGCCGATCCCGATGGACACGAGCTGGCGGTGATGCAGGTGGACGCGGGCTAATTTCGTTTCTTGACGGACCCGGTGAGCCACTGTCCGTCATGCCGGGCTTGTTCCGGGGTGACGGGTGGTTCGGAGTGACGTCGTGCGCTTTCCGCCGGTGAGCCGGCGCCGGCCTACAGCCGCTGGCCGATCACCGTTCCGTCAACCGCGGCATCAGCTCGACGAAGTTGCAGGGGCGGTGGCGGCTGTCGAGCTGGTCCTGCAGGATGCCGTCCCAGCCGTCCTTCACCGCGCCGATCGAGCCGGGCAGCGCGAAGATATAGGTGCCGCGGGCGACACAGGCGCAGGCGCGCGACTGGACCGTGCTGGTGCCGATCTTGGCGTAGCTGAGATAGCGGAACAACTCGCCGAAGCCGGGGATCATCTTGGTCGCGACGCGCTCGACCGCCTCGGGCGTGACGTCGCGGCCGGTGACGCCGGTGCCGCCGGTGGTGACGACGCAATCGACGCTCTCGTCGTCGATCCAACGGTGGAGCTGCGCGACGATCGCGTCGGTATCGTCGCGCAGGATGACGCGGTCGGCGAGGACGTGGCCCGCCGCCGCGATCCGCGCGACGAGCGTGTCGCCCGAGCGATCCTCGGCGAGCCCGCGCGTGTCGGAAACGGTGAGCACCGCGATGTTGACGGGGCGGAAAGCGAGGCTGGTGTCGATCGACATGGCTCAGCCCACCGAGCGCAATTGCGAAGCGACGCGGTCGAGCGCGACGTCGCTGACGCCGGGGATCGCCTGGATCGTCTCGACCAATTCCATGTCGAGCAGGAAGTCGCGGCCGAGCAGCACCGTCGCCTCGCCCTCCTCCACCGGAATGCGCGCGCGCACCTCGCCGCGCGCACCGCGGTGATGCGCGAGCAACGCCGACAGCGCCGCAAAGGCGGTGGCGTGCGCGACCTTCGCCTCGATCGTGAAGCGCGCGATCGACGCCAGCCCCTCGAACGGCTGGATGCGCTTGACCGAGACGCGCGGCGTCTCCTCGCCGGGGCGACGGTCGAGCTCGACGGTGATGAGGCCGCAGCCGCCGCAACGCGCGGCGTCCTCCAGTTCGGCGGCGACCGAATCATCGAAGCAGGTGGCGACGAACTGGCCGCTCGCATCCGACAGCGTCGCCATCATATAGCGCTTGCCCCGTGCCGAGGTACGCCAGCGGGCGTCCTCGACCAGCACCGCCATCGTCGCACCGGCGCGGGTGCCGTCCTCGGGGATGTTGAGCTCGGTCAGCGCGACATATTGGCGCGCGCCGTGCATCTTGGCGAGATGGGTGTGGCGATCGACCGGATGCGCCGAGAAATAGAAGCCGAACGCCTCCTTCTCCTGCTCCATCGCATCGGCCATCGACCAGCGCGCGCCCGCCGGCAGCTTGATCGCGTCGCCGGCGACATCCTCGGCGCCGAACAGGCCGTGCTGGCCGCTGGTCTTGCCCTCGTGCGTGCGCGCGGCGACGGCGAGGATCGTCTCGGCGACGGCGTGGATGCCGGCGCGGTTGGCGTCGAAACTGTCGAACGTGCCGCTGGCGGCGAGCGTTTCGAGCTGGCGCTTGTTGATGAGGCGCGGATCGACGCGGGTGGCGAGATCGTCGATGCTCTTGAACGGGCCGTTGGCGCTACGCTCGACGACGAGCTTCTCCATCGCCCCCTCGCCCACCGATTTCAGCGCGGCGAGCGCGTAGCGGACCGCGAGGCCGCCGTCCTCGGTCGCCTCGACGTCGAACTCGGCATCGCTCTTGTTGATATCGGGGCCGCAGATCGTCACGCCCAGCCGGCGCATGTCGTCGACGAAGATGCAAAGCTTGTCGGTCTGCGCCATGTCGTAGCACATCGACGCGGCGTAGAATTCCTCCGGGTGATGCGCCTTCAGCCACGCGGTCTGATAGGCGAGCAGCGCGTAGGCCGCGGCGTGGCTCTTGTTGAAGCCATAGCCGGCGAATTTGTCGATCAAGTCGAACAATTCGTTCGCCTTTGCCTTGGCGATGCCGTTCACCTTGGCGCAGCCCTCGACGAAGATCGCGCGCTGGGCGTCCATCTCCGCCTTGATCTTCTTGCCCATCGCGCGACGCAGCAGATCGGCGCCGCCGAGCGAGAAGCCGGCGAGGATCTGCGCCGCCTGCATCACCTGTTCCTGATAGACGAAGATGCCGTAGGTCTCGGACAGGATCGGTTCGAGCAGGTCGTGCGGGTAGACGATCGGCTCGGTGCCCTGCTTGCGGCGGCCGAAGCTCGGGATATTGTCCATCGGGCCGGGGCGGTAAAGCGAGACGAGCGCGATGATGTCGCCGAAATTGGTCGGGCGCACGGCGCTGAGCGTGCGGCGCATCCCCTCCGACTCGAGCTGGAACACGCCGACCGTGTCGCCCTTCTGGAGCAATTTGTAGACCGCCTCGTCGTCCCACAGCAATGCGTCGAGATCGATCGAAATGCCGCGCTTGGCGAGGAGTTGCACGGCCTTCTTGAGCACCGACAGCGTCTTGAGGCCGAGGAAGTCGAACTTCACGAGGCCGGCGCCCTCGACGTACTTCATGTCGAACTGGGTGACGGGCATGTCCGAACGCGGGTCGCGGTAGAGCGGCACCAGCTGCGCGAGCGGCCGGTCGCCGATCACCACGCCGGCGGCGTGCGTCGAGGAGTGCCGCGGCAAGCCTTCGAGCTTGGTGGCGAGATCGAGCAGGCGGCGGACCTGATTGTCGTTCGAATATTCCTTGGCAAGCTCGGGCACGCCGTTGAGCGCGCGCTTGAGGTCCCACGGGTCGGTCGGGTGGTTGGGGACCAGCTTGGCGAGGCGATCGACCTGGCCATAGCTCATCTGGAGGACGCGGCCGGTGTCCTTGAGCACCGCGCGCGCCTTCAGCTTACCGAAGGTGATGATCTGCGCGACCTGATCGCGGCCGTATTTCTCCTGCACGTAGCGGATGACCTCGCCACGCCGGGTTTCGCAGAAATCGATGTCGAAGTCGGGCATCGAGACGCGTTCCGGGTTGAGGAAGCGTTCGAACAGCAGGCCCAATTTCATCGGATCGAGATCGGTGATGGTCAGCGCCCAGGCGACGACCGAGCCGGCGCCCGAACCGCGCCCCGGCCCCACGGGAATGTCGTGATCCTTCGCCCATTTGATGAAGTCGCCGACGATCAGGAAATAGCCGGGGAACCCCATCTGGACGATGACGTCGACCTCGAAGGCGAGCCGCGCGCGATAGGCGTCGCGCCAATTGGGGTCGTCGGCGGGCTGGGTGCCGAGCTGTTCGATCCGGTCGAGCCGCTTCTCCAGCCCCGCCGCCGCCTCGGCGCGCAGCATCGCCGCCTCGCCCTCGCGATCGCCGGCAAGGCTGGGCAAGATCGGCTTGCGATAGGGCGCCATCACCGCGCAGCGCTGCGCAACGACCAGCGTATTGTCGATCGCCTCGGGCAGGTCGGCGAACAATTGCCGCATCGTCTCGGCGGGCTTGAGCCATGCGTCCGGGCAGGAGCGGATGCGATCCTCGCTCTCGACATAGGTCGAATGCGCGATGCACAGCATCGCGTCATGCGCGTCGAGGAAGGCGCTGTCCGAGAAACAGCAGGGGTTGGTCGCGACAAGCGGCAGATCGCGGTCGTACGCGAAGTCGATCAGCGCCTGTTCGGCCGCCTCCTCGATCGCGTCGCTGCGGCGGGCCAGCTCGATGTAGAGGCGATCGGGGAACAGCGCCTGCAACCGGTCGAGATAGGCGGCGGCGCGGGCCGGCTGGTCCTCGTGGATCAGCCGGGCGAGCGCACCCTCGCCGCCCGCGGTCAGCGCGATCAGGCCGTCGGTCCGCCCCTCCAGCGCGGCGAAATCGACGTGCGCGGGCAGTTCGATCGGCCGTTCGAGATGCGCGAGGCTGACCAGCGCGCACAGATTGTCATAGCCCGTCGAATCCTGCGCATAGAGCGCGATCCAGTCGAGCGGCACGACGACGCCGTCGGGCATGTCCGGCCGCGCGACGCACAGCATCGTACCGATCACCGGCTGGACGCCGTCCTTCTTGGCGGCATCCGAAAAGGCCATCGCCGCATACAGGCCGTTGCGATCGGTCAGGCCGGCGGCGGGAAAGCGCATCGCCTTCGCCTGTTTGGCGATCGCCTTGGGCTCGATCGCCCCGTCGAGCATCGTGTAGGACGAGAAAATGCGGAGCGGTACGAAACCGGAATGAGCCATTGCCGGGACTTAGTCCCTCCGCCGTGATTCGAACAGGGCGGCGCGAGGAACCGGTCGTGGATAACTCCGTTTCGGCAGGGCAACGGAGGATACGTCGATGTCGGACAGGACTGCTTTCACCAATCCGCTCACGCCGGACTCGGCCGGCGCCGGCTGGGGCTGGATCCTCGCTTATGGCGTGTTGTCGATCGTGCTCGGCGTGCTCGCCTTCCTCAATCCGTTCGCGGCGACCTATGCCGCGACGTTGGTGATCGGGGCGTTCTTCATCGCGGCCGGACTGGTGTCGATCGCCGCCGGTTTCGCCGGCAGGGGGCATGAGGGGCGCGGCTATGCGATCGGTTTCGGCATCCTGTCGCTGGTCATCGGCCTGCTGATGGCCTTCGCGCCCGCCACGGCGGCGATCTCGCTGACGCTGCTGGTGGCGATCTGGCTCGGCATCCGCGGTGCGCTGGAGATCGGGCTGGGCGCGCGGTTCAAGCGCGGGCGGGGGCTGATGATCGTGCTCGGCGTGGTCAACATCCTGCTCGCGATCTACGTGCTGGCGACGCTGCCGTGGTCGGCGCTGACGCTGCCGGGGTTCATCCTCGGGATCAGCTTCCTGCTGGGTGGCGTCGCGTCGGTGGCGTCGGCGCTCAACCACAAGACCGGGGCGAAAGCCTTCGCCGCGCCGGAGGTGTGAACGGTCCTCTCGCGCAAGACCCGTACCCCGGCCGAAGCCGGGGTACTTGAAATTGTAGCGTTAGAGCAATGCTTCTATATCCCCGGCGATCTCTTCGGGCTTGGTCGTCGGTGCGTAGCGGCGGACGACCTTCCCCTCGCGGTTCACCAGAAACTTGGTGAAATTCCACTTGATCGCCTTCGACCCCAACAGCCCCGGCGCCTCGGCCTTAAGCCGCACGAACAGGGGATCGGCCCCTGCCCCGTTGACGTCGACCTTGGCGAACACCGGAAAGGTCACGCCATAGGTCAGCGAGCAGAAACTGGCGATCTCGGCGGCGTCGCCCGGCTCCTGCGCACCGAATTGATTGCAGGGGAAGCCGAGCACCTCGAAACCGCTGTCGGCGAAGCGCCGATGCAGCTTCTCAAGCCCCTCATATTGCGGCGTGAAGCCGCATTTCGATGCGGTGTTGACGATCAGCAGCACCTGCCCCGCCCAACGATCGAGCGATGCGGCGGCGCCGTCGGCACCGGTGACGGTGAAGTCGGTGATCGCGGTCATGCATGCCTCGCCAGCAGGAAGTGGAGGTTCTGCTTCACGCCCGGCCATTCGCGGTCGAGGATCGAATAGACGACGGTGTCGCGCAACCGGCCGTCGGCCATCCGCTGATGCCCGCGCAGCACGCCGTCCTTCGTCGCGCCGAGCCGCTCGATCGCCGTCTGGCTGCGCTTGTTGAGCGAATCGGTGCGGATCTGCACGCACTGGCAATCCAAAGCCTCGAACGCATGCGTGAGCAGCAGCAGCTTGGCCTCGGTGTTGACGCCGGTGCGCTGCACCGCCTTGGCGTAGAAGGTGCCGCCGAGCTCGAGCCGGCGATGCCCAGGCGCCATCCGCATATAGCGCGTGGTGCCGATCACCTGCCCCGCCGGATCGCATACCGCGAACAGGAGCGCGCGGCCGTAATCGGCTTGCGCGAACGACGTCTCGATCCAGCGATCCGCATTCTTGAGCTGCGCGACATTGGCGTAGAACGTGTCCCACAGATCGTCCGCCGCGGCCGCGGCGACCAGCGCATCCCGGTCGGCGCGCACCAGCGGCCGCAGCGTGACGTGACGCCCGATCAGCGTCGGCGTCTCGCGCCAGAGCGTCACGTCAGCACGCCCTCGTGCAGGCGGACGACGCGGTCCATCCGCTGCGCCAGCCGCTCGTTATGCGTCGCGATCAGCGCCGCCGACCCCTCGCCGCGGACCAGCCGCAGCAGTTCGGCGAGCACCACGTCGGCGGTATGTTCGTCGAGATTGCCGGTCGGCTCGTCGGCGAGCACCAGGGCCGGCCGGTTGGCGAGCGCACGCGCGACCGCGACGCGCTGCTGCTCGCCGCCGGAGAGCTGGCTCGGCCGGTGGGTCAGGCGATGGCCGAGGCCGAGCGCGGTGAGCAACGCCACCGCACGATCGTCGGCGGGCTTGCGCTCGGCGCCGTGGACGAGTTGCGGCAGCACGACATTCTCGGTCGCGTTGAAGTCGGGCAGCAGATGGTGGAACTGGTAGACGAAGCCCAGGCGGTCGCGGCGCATGATCGTGCGGCCATGCGCGTCGAGCTTCGCCGCCTCCTCGCCGCCGATCATGATCGAGCCCTGGAAGCCGCCTTCGAGCAGGCCGACCGCTTGCAGCAGCGTCGACTTGCCCGACCCCGACGGCCCGACGAGCGCGACGATCTCGCCCGGCGCGACCGACAGATCGACGCCGCGCAGGACGTGGATCGTCTCCTCGCCCTGGCGGAAGCTGCGGGTCAGGCCGGTGGTGCGGAGGACGTCATTCATAGCGCAGCACCTGTACCGGATCGGTGCTCGCCGCCTTCCACGCCGGATAGAGCGTGGCGAGGAAGCTGAACACCAGCGCCATCAGCGCGATGATGACGATCTCGACCGGATCGGGCTTTGACGGCAATTCGGTGAGATAGCGGATCGACGGGTCCCACAGGTTCTGCCCGGTGACGAGCTGGACGAGGTTCACCACCGCCTGCCGGTAGAACAGGAAGACGAAGCCGAGCGCCAGTCCGGCGAGCGTGCCGAGCGCGCCGATCGTGGTGCCGACGACCATGAAGATGCGCATCAATCCGACCCGCGTCGCGCCCATCGTCCGCAATATCGCGATGTCGCGCGTCTTGGCGCGGACCAGCATGATCAGCGACGACAGGATGTTGAACACCGCGACGAGGATGATGATCGACAGCACGGTGAACATCGCGACCCGCTCGACCTCCAGCGCCTGGAACAGCTGCGCGTTCATGCTGCGCCAGTCGGCGATCACCGCGCCGCCGCGCAGCTTGTCCGCGAGCGGGGCGAGGATCGGCGCGACCTTGTCGGGATCGACCGTCTGCAACTCGATCTGGCTGACGTTGTCGCCGAGCAGCAGCAGCGTCTGCGCATCCTCGATCGGCATGATCACATACGCCTTGTCGTAATCGTACAGCCCGATCTCGAAAATGGCGCCGACCGTATAGTTCACGATGCGCGGCACGGTGCCGAACGGCGTCGCCTGCCCCTGCGGATTGAACAGCGAGATTTCGCTGCCCACCTGCGCGCCGAGCGCCTCGGCCAGCCGCGAACCGATCGCGATGCGGCCGGTGCCCGGTGCGATGCCGGCGAGCGTCCCCATGACGAGCTTGTCGCCGATCACGGGCTTGACGTCGGCCATGCGGACGCCGCGGACCAGCACGCCTTCGGCGCGGCCGTTATAGGTCGCGGCGAGCGGCTGTTCGACCATCGGCGTCGCGGAGGTGACGCCAGGCGTCCGGCGCGCCTCGGCGACGATCTCGCGCCAGTCGGGCAGGCGGCCGCCGACGCCCTGGATGACGGCATGGCCATTTAGCCCGACGATCTTGTCGAACAGTTCGGCGCGGAAGCCGTTCATCACGCTCATCACGATGACGAGCGCGGCGACGCCGAGCATCACCGCGACGAGGCTGATCGAGGCGACTAGGAAGATGAACGCCTCGCCCTTGCCCGGGAGCAGGTAGCGCCGGGCGATCATCCGTTCGTAGCGTGAGAGGAGCATGGCCGGACCTCTAGGTGACGTGCGAGTCACAAGCAACAAATGTTGCGGATTCGACACAGGTTTCGGGCAATCGATTCCGGCCTCTCACATAGCCGGTGACAAAGCCGGCAGTGCTGCCTAGCAAAGACTTACTGAGACACAGGCAACGGCCGTGGTTCGGGGAAGAGTGGAACGGCAGCGCAGCGAAACAACGCGCGATCGTCGGGAAACGACCTAAGGGGGCTGACGGGTTTTCTCGTCACGCAGGCGCCCGGATCGGCAACGGTCCGGGCGTTTGCTTGTCCGCCGCAGATTTAGACCAGAGTAGCCGGGCAGAGGGAGGGAGCTTCCAGGTCGCGCCCCCTGTCCGGCGATCCTGTTTATTGCCGAACAATCCTGAACCGGGTCATAACGCGGACCGAAATATCTGCGATTCCGGACCGAATCCGGTTTGGGCGGCGCGCTTGGCTTCTTCGTCATCCCGACGAAAGTCGGGACCCATGGTCGCGATGACGGCAACGGTATGCGCCACCATTCATCGTCGTAATGTAAGTCCTCCCCCGCCAGGGGGAGGAATTGTCATCGTGCACGAGTTGAATGTCGATCGGCCTAGAACCGCTTCGACACGGTGGCTCCATACGTCCGCGGATCGCCCGGCTGGCCGACAACCAGACCGGTGTTGCCCGACTGGGTCGACAGCAATTCGAAGTAATTCTGGTCGAACACGTTGCGAACCCAGCCGAAGACGTTGAAATCGTCCTTGCGATAACCGGCGCGAACGTTGGAGATCGAATAACCCTCGATCCACGTATAGGCAGACGGCGACGGGTTGGACGAGAAACGCGACCGGTAATTGCCGTCATAGCCGACATAGACCTCGCCGCCCGAGCCATCGACGGGGAGGTTATATTCGCCGCCGTAGGAGAAGGACCATTTCGAGATGCCCGGCAGGCGCTGGCCGGAGATGTCGCATTGCGCCGGGCTGTACGAGGGTTGAGTCGAACTTCCGGCCTGACCGGCGGGGCTTGCCGGATTGGTCAGGCTCGCGGCGCTGCCGCCGGACAGTTCTGGCGGGCATGGCGCGTTCTTGAAGTCGACATATGTGGCGTCGGTAAAGGCGCCGCTGACGTACAGGTTGAGCCGCTTGCTCGGGCGGAAGCTGGTATCGAATTCCACCCCGCGCGACCGCACCTTGCCAGCGTTGGCGAGATAGCCGCGGATCACGTTGATCGCATTGTTGTTCACCGTCGCCTGATAATCGGAGACGTCGGTCCAGAAGCCGGCGAGGTTAAGCGTCAGGCGGCGATCGAGGAACTGCGTCTTGAGGCCGATCTCGTAATTGTTGACCTTCTCGGGCTTCACCGTCTGCGTGGAGAGGTCGACGCCGGTGCTGGTCGAGTTGAGCGGCAGCCCCGACAGGTTGATGCCGCCCGACTTGAAGCTGCGCGCATAGGTCGCGTAGCCATGGATCTCGGGCGCGAAATCATAGGATACGGTGACGTCGCCCGACGTATTCCACGCGCTGAACCGCGGGCTGTAGCGCTGCGGCGCGAGCGTGTTGATCTGGTTCTGGAACGTCGTGCGTGCCGCGGTGGTGGGCTGCGCGGCGAGCAGCGCCGCGACGTTGTCGGCCGTGGCGGTGAAATTATACTGGCTGTTGGCGATACTCACGACCGATTCGTAGAAGCCCGACTTGCGGTCGTAATTGACGCGCAGGCCGGGCTGGATGTGCAGCGCATCGGTAAGCGCCCAGTTGAGCTTGCCGAACACCGCGAAGCTGGTGTTGTCGAACGTGATCGTGTTGGTTGAGGTCAGGCCGTTGAGCACGTTGGGATTGTTGGCGTCGGTTCCCGACAGCAGGAAGCGGCTCGCCGCCGGCCCCTGCACCTGCGAGCCCTGGGTATCGATCGTCTGGTGGAACAGGAAGGCGCCGACGGTATAATCGAGCCGGTTGGTGCCGTTCGAAGCGAGGCGCAGCTCCTGCGACACCTGCTTCTGCTGCGAAGGATTCTGCGACACGGTGGTGATCGGTAGGCCGGTGAAGTCGCGATCGTTCTGCGGCTGCCAGTCCCAATAGCGCCAGGCGCTGACCGAGGTCAGCGTCGCCGGGCCGAGGTCCCAATCGGCGACGAGCGAGGCGCCGCCCACCTCCTGGCGCGAGTTGATCGCGGCATCCAGATCGGTGCGGCGGTCGAACGGATCGCGGCTGGGCGGTGCGTAATTGAGCGCGGCGGCCAGCGCGTCATATTGGCGTGCGATCGGCCGCTGCGTCGTGCCGACCCGCGCATAATATTGCACGCAGCATTCCGGGTTCTGGACGTTGAAGTCGCCCGACAACGTGAAATGCAGCGAGTCGGTGGCGTTCCACAGCAATTGCCCGCGCAACCCCAGGTTGCGCTGGCGGTGCAGGTCCTGCTGCGAGGTGACGTCGTAGATCGTGCCCTTGCGCGTCGTCGCCGAACTCGACAGCCGCAGCGCGACCGTGTCCGACAACGGGCCAGATATCGATGCCTTGCCCTGGACGAAGTCGTAATTGCCGACGCTGATCTCGGCGCGCCCTTCCGGCGTGAAGCTCGGCGGGCGGGTGGTGACGTTGAGCGCGCCGGCGGTGGTGTTCTTGCCATAGAGCGTACCCTGCGGTCCGCGGAGCACCTCGACCCGGTCGACGTCGACGAAGTCGAACGTCGAGGCGCCGATCCGGCCGATATAGACGCCGTCGACATAGAAGCCGACGCCCTGTTCGATCCCGTCGTTGGTCAGGCCGAACGGCGCGCCCAAGCCGCGGATGTTGATCGCCGAATTGCGCGGGTTGCTCGAGAAGAATTGCAGCGAGGGCTGCTGCTGTTGCAGCCGGTTGACGTTGAACGCGCCGGTCCGGTCGATTTCGGCGCCGCCGACCACCGACATGGCGATCGGCACGCGCTGCACCGATTCGGCCCGGCGGCGCGCGGTGACGAGGATGTCGCCGCTGCCCGGCGCCGCCGCGGCCGGCCGGGCACCTTCGCTCGCCCCGGCGGGCGCCGTCGCCGGTGCGGCATCGTCCTGCGCCGCGACGGGTGCGGCGGCGGCAGCGGCGGTCTGGCCGGCGAGAAGAAGGGCGAGCGTGAGCGACATGCGGTTTCCCTGATGTGATTTTGACTGCAAACTCCACTGCTTCAGGGGATGTTCAAAGATGGAGATGCTTCGCGGCGGCAAAGCGGGGCTTCGGCGCAGACGCGAAAAATTACCAAACGGGGTGGCGGACGCCCTCTTGAACCGGGATCGGCGCGAACCGAAATCCCCGCTGCACGGCGCCGATTGTTGGGCCGTGTACCGGCATCGCACGTCCGTGGATGCCGTCGTTCAACTCGCTTCTCGCGGAGGATTTGACATGCGACTCGACCTGACCCCCTATCGCCGCTCGACCATCGGTTTTGACCGTCTGTTCGACATGCTGGAAACCAACGCGCGCGCCGCCACCGCGGAGAATTACCCGCCCTTCAACCTCGAACGCCTCGCCGAGGATCGCTATCGCATCACGCTCGCGGTCGCCGGCTTCTCGCGCGACGAGATCGAGATCACCGCGCAGCAGAACCTGCTGCTGGTCTCCGGCAAGAAGGACGACAAGGCGGGCAACGCCAATTTCCTGCACGTCGGCATCGCCAATCGCAGCTTCGAACGCCGCTTTGAACTCGCCGATTTCGTCTTCGTCGAGGATGCCCGTCTCAGCGACGGCCTGCTCGTCATCGACCTGGTCCGCGAAGTGCCCGAGGCGATGAAGCCCAAGACGATCGCGATCAAGACCGGCGCACCGCTCGCCGCGGTCGAGAACACGCCGGACGTGGCCGAAGCCGCCTAACCGGTCGGGGCGTCCGGGCCGATCGGTCCGGGCGCCTTATTAGATCAGGCCGATGTGCCCTTCGCAGCACGACGATCGGTGCTGGCGACATGATCGCGCAGCACGCGGTTGATCTCCGTTTGATAACCCGCTCCGACCGCGTGATCCTTGAACCAGGCGACGATATCGGCGTCGAGCCGCAAAGTTACCGGCTGCTTGACCGGCCGGTAAAGGCCGGGGCGGACTGCATCGCGCCACGCCGCCGCGGGCGCCTCCGGAATGTCCGCGGTGTCGATCGTCTCGTCCGCCAGAGCCGCGAGCTGCTCGGCTTCGCGCTGCAAGGCAGGATCAAGTCGCGTCCTCTTCATATCGCCTCCTCTCATGGCGCGTCGCACGGCGCGCGCCGATGATCCGCACCCGGTCTGCGTCCTCCCCATCGGGATACATATGGACGACGACCAGCAAGACGACATGACCCACCATGCCGATTGCATGATACCGACGCTCCCCGTCGGCCACGCGATCGGGCACGATGACATGCAGCGGGTCGTCCCAGACCGCCTGCGCCAGCGCGAACGACACGCCATGTTTGGCGGCGTTCGCCGTCGCCTTGGCCGGGTCGAACTCGAAGACCGTCATGCCGTACCAGAATGTACGTACACAACGGCAATCGTCAAGGTCAGACCAGCCGGCTCTTGGTCAGCGCCGCCTGGATGAAGCTGGCGAACAGCGGGTGGGGATCGAACGGCTTGCTCTTCAGCTCCGGGTGGAACTGGACGCCGACGAACCATGGGTGATCGGGCCGCTCGACGATTTCGGGCAGCGTGCCGTCGGGCGACATGCCGCTGAACACCAGCCCACCCTTTTCAAGCGCGTCCTTATAGCCGGTGTTGACCTCGTAGCGGTGGCGATGGCGCTCGTGGATCACCGTGTCGCCATAGATCGACGCGACGACGCTGTTGCCGTCGAGCGCCGCCTCATAGGCGCCGAGCCGCATCGTGCCGCCCATGTCGCCCTGCTCCTCGCGCTTCTCCAGCCCGTCGCGACCCATCCATTCGGTGATCAGGCCGACCACCGGCTCGTCGGTCGGGCCGAATTCGGTCGACGAGGCACCGGCGATGCCGGCGAGGTCGCGCGCGCCCTCGACACAGGCCATCTGCATGCCGAAGCAGATGCCAAAATAAGGGATCTCGCGCTCGCGGGCGAATCTGACCGACTTGATCTTGCCCTCCGCGCCGCGCTCGCCGAACGCGCCGGGGACGAGGATCGCGTCGCACGGTTCGAGCTGGCTGACGATCTCGCTGTCGTCATTCTCGAAGATCTCGGCATCGATCCAGCGGACGTTGACCTTGACCCGGTTGGCGATGCCGCCGTGCACCAGCGCCTCGTTGAGCGACTTGTAGGCGTCCTGCAGGCCGACGTACTTGCCGACGACGCCGACGGTCACCTCGCCCTCGGGGTTGGTGAGCCGGTCCATGATGTCGGTCCAGCGGCTGAGGTCGGGTGCCGAGGACGGCGTGATGCCAAAGGCGCGCAGCACCTCCGAATCGAGGCCCTCGCCGTGATATTGCAGCGGCACCGCATAGATGCTCTTGGCGTCCAGCGCCGGGATGACCGCGCTTTCCGGCACGTTGCAGAACAGCGCGATCTTGGCGCGTTCCGACGGCGGCAGCGGATGTTCGCAGCGGCAGACCAGCACGTCGGGCTGCACGCCCAATGCGGCAAGCTCGCGCACGGAATGCTGCGTCGGCTTGGTCTTCAGCTCGCCGGCGGCGGCGATATAGGGGACGAGCGTGACGTGGATGCTGATCGCATTGCCGCGGCCGACCTCGTTCTTGAGCTGGCGAATCGCCTCGATGAACGGCAGCGACTCGATGTCGCCGACGGTGCCGCCGATCTCGCAGAGCACGAAATCGAGATCGTCCGTCTCGGCGCGGGCGAACGCCTTGATCGCGTCGGTGACATGCGGGATCACCTGCACCGTCGCGCCGAGATAATCGCCGCGCCGCTCACGCTCGATGATCGTCTTGTAGATGCGCCCCGAGGTGACGTTGTCCGACTGACGCGAGGCGACGCCGGTGAACCGCTCGTAATGGCCGAGGTCGAGATCGGTCTCCGCACCGTCGTCGGTGACGTAGACCTCGCCGTGCTGATACGGGCTCATCGTGCCGGGATCGACGTTGAGATAGGGATCGAATTTGCGAATCCGGACGCGGTAGCCGCGCGCCTGGAGCAAAGCTGCGAGAGAGGCCGCCATGAGGCCTTTGCCGAGCGACGAGACCACGCCGCCGGTGATGAAGATGTACCGCGCCATGGGAGAAATCGCCTAGCGTGTTATGGGGTCGAACGACAAGAGCGCGCGGGTCGACCCCGCGCGCGATTCACGATGAACGGATCAGCGGCTTAGCGCTGGAGCGGCACCGCGGCATTGTCCGCGGGGGCGTTGGGCACCGCATCCTGGGCGGGCGCGGGTGCCGGTGCCGCCGCCGGGGGCGTGCGGGCGAGCGAGGTGTCGATCGTCTGCGTCTGGCGGTGCGCCGCGATGAAGGCGAGCGCGATCGACATGCCGACGAACACCGTCGCGAGGATCGAGGTCATCCGGGTGAGGAAGTCCGCCGCGCCGCGTGCCGACATCAGCCCCGACGGGCTGCCACCCATGCCGAGACCGCCACCCTCCGACCGCTGCATCAGGATCACCGTCACGAGCGCCGCGGCGATGATGGCATGAACGACGAGGAGGAAGGTGAACATCTATGGTCCCGGAAACTCGGATGAAGGCGCGCACATAGGCGAGGGTCGCCAAACGATCAACCGTGCCGGTGCGGCGGCCGCGATGGCATGCGGGAGGATCGCCCGCCGTGTCGCATTTCCAGGCCCCGTCGCCGACCCTGCCGTCCTTCCGCAGACATACCCGGACGACTTATTCACCCTGCCCGTCCGTTTACCGGAAACCTGCACCGTGCGGGGGCGTTATGACCGCGAAACAAAGCCCCGAAAATGGCGCAGAAACGGATATTTGATCGTGGGAACTGCCGCGCAATCACTCGCGACGTGGATGACGGCCCTGGTGGATTACGTGCGGTCGGGCGAACCCGATCTCACCAACCGGCAGATGGCGCTGCTCCTCCTCGTCTACCTCAATCCCGGCCCGCATACCGTCCGCGGTTTGGCCCGGGCGCTCAACGTATCGAAGCCCGTCGTCACGCGCGCCTTGAACAGGCTGGGTGCGCTCGGCTATCTGCGCCGGCAACGCGACGACAGCGACAAGCGCAACATCTTCGTCGCGCGTACTTCCGAAGGGGCAGAGTTTCTTGAAGAGTTCGGGCAATTCCTTGGCGAAGGCGACGCCAGGTCGCTCCAGCCAGCCCTCGCGTAGGGCGTTCGCGCTCACCGGCCCGTCGGTCACGCTCGATCCCCGGACGCATGCGGTGCGCGGCGATCTGGCCGACGTCCGCCTCGCCGAACAGGTATTCGCGCCGCATTATGCCGCGCCAATGGCGGCGGTCGCGCTGCGCGACGCCGGCGTTTTCGCCGATCGCAACCTGAGCGAGCCGATCGCGTCGCTCGCCGCGGGCGACGTGTTCGAGGTACTCGAACTCGCCGGTCGCCATGCCTGGGGCCGCGCGATCGGCCTCGACCTGGTCGGCTATGTCGACCGCGCCATCCTCGACAAGGCGAGCGCAGCATGAGCGTCACCGTGTTCATCGACGGTGCCGTCGGCACCACCGGTATCGATATCCGCGAGCGGCTGAGCGGCCGCACCGACATCACCGTCGTCACGCTCGACGATTCGCGCCGCAAGGACGCCGACGCGCGCGCCGAGGCGCTCAACGACGCCGATATCGCGATCCTCTGCCTCCCCGACGAGGCGGCGCGCGAGGCGGCGGCGCTGGTCCGCAGCGGCACGACGCGGCTGATCGACGCTTCGTCGGCGCATCGCGTCGCCGAGGGCTGGACTTACGGCTTCCCCGAGCTGGCCGAGGGGCAGGCAGAGCGGATCGCCGCGGCGCGCTTCGTGTCCAATCCCGGCTGCTATCCCACCGCCTTCCTCGCATTGGTCGCGCCGCTGGTGCGGGCGGGGCTGATCCCCGCCGACTGGCCGCTGACCTATAATGCGGTGTCGGGCTATTCGGGTGGCGGCAAGGCGATGATCGCGGAATTCGAGGGCGGCGGGGTCGATACGGCGTTGCGCGCCTATGCGCTGACGCTGGCGCACAAGCATCTGCCGGAGATGCGCGCGCATGCCGGCCTCACTTACCCGCCGGTGTTCGCGCCGGCGGTGGCGCGGCTCAACCGCGGCATGCTCGGCGAGGTGCCGCTCGCGCTGGCACAACTCCCCGGCCGGCCGAGCCTCGCCGCGATCGAGCAGACGCTCGCCGCGGCTTATGCCGACAGCGCGCTGATCTCGATCGCGAGCGGCGATGTCGCCGCGGTGACGATCGAGGAGAATAGCGGCACCGATCGCATGACCTTGCGCGTCTGCGGCAATGCCGACAGCGGGCAGGTGCGGCTGATCGCCACGCTCGACAATCTCGGCAAGGGCGCCGGTGGCGCCGCCGTGCAGAATCTCAACATCATGGCCGGGCTCGATCCCCTGGCCGGCCTGATCGTTTAACAGAAGGACCGTCATGCAGCGCAATCCCGTCGGCAAGCTGCTCCTGTTCGGAGCGACCGGTGACCTCGCCCAGCGCATGCTGTGGCCGTCGCTGTACGGATTGCACGCCGACGGGCTGCTCCCCGAGGCGTTGACGATCGTCGGCTCGGCCCGCGGCGACCAGAATGACGACGCCTTCCGCGCCTTCGTGCAGAAGGCGCTCGGCCAGTTCCTCGCCGCCGACCGCAAGGACGACGACAAGATCGCCAGCTTCCTCGAACGCCTGTTCTTCCAGCCCGCCGATCTCTCCGATCCGGCGAGCTTCGCCGGCCTCGCCGAAAAGATCGGCGATGTGTCGGGCGGGCTCGCCATCTATCTGTCCACCGCGCCGTCGTTGTTCGAGCCGGCGGTCAAGGGCCTCGAAAGCGTCGGCCTCGCCGGCGAGACGGTGCGAATCGGGCTGGAGAAGCCGCTCGGCTACGACCTCGCGTCGAGCCGCGAGATCAACGACACTGTCGCCTCCGCCTTTCCCGAGGAGCGGACCTTCCGCATCGACCATTATCTCGGCAAGGAGACGGTCCAGAACATCCTCGCATTGCGCTTCGGCAATTCGTTCTTCGAACCGGTGTGGAACGCGCAAGGGATCGACAACGTCCAGATCACCATCGCCGAGACGGTCGGGCTGGAAGATCGCGCCGGCTATTACGAGGGCGCGGGCGCGCTGCGTGACATGGTCGCCAACCATATGCTCCAGCTCGTCGCGCTGATCGCGATGGAGCCCCCTGCCCTCTACGACGGTGCCGCGATCCGCGACGAAAAGGCCAAGGTGTTCCGCTCGTTGCGCAAGATCGCGCCCGAGGACGTGCCGGTCTGCACCGTTACCGGCCAGTATGAGGAGGGCGCGGTCGGCGGCAAGGTCGTCAAGGGCTATGACGACGAACTGGGCTATGACAGCAACGTCGAGACCTTCGTCGCGATCAAGGCGCATATCGACAATTGGCGCTGGCAGGGCGTGCCCTTCTACCTGCGCACCGGCAAGCGGATGGCCAAGCGGCGCAGCGAGATCGCGATCCAGTTCAAGCCGGTGCCGCATTCGATGTTCTCGGGCCGCGGCGGCATCCTCCAACCCAATACGCTGGTGATCCGGTTGCAGCCGGAGGAATATGTCCAGCTTTTGGTGATGGCGAAGGAGCCGGGGCTCGACCGTGAGGGCATCCGCCTGCGCGAGGTGCCGCTCAATCTCAGCATGGACGCCGAATTCGCCGGGTCGCGCCGCCGCATCGCCTATGAACGGCTGCTGCTTGACCTCATCGAGGGCGACCAGACGCTGTTCGTCCGGCGCGACGAGGTCGAGGCGCAATGGACGTGGATCGACGCGATCCGCGCCGGCTGGGACGCCAACCAGACCAAGCCCAAACATTATGCCGCCGGCACCTGGGGCCCCGCCGGTGCGATCGCGCTGACCGAGCGCGACGGCGTCACGTGGCAGGACGATTGAGGGGTTAGGCTGACCGCCGCCCCGTCACCCCGGGCTTGACCCGGGGTCCCGCTATTGGCGGACCGCAGAAGAAGCGGGACCCCGGGTCAAGCCCGGGATGACGGGATATAGGGATGCGTCCCGACCGGCCGGCCAGCACCTTCCGCCGCTCATACGTATGCGCGGCCTCTTACCTTGTGCGTTCGCCCGGTCTATCGGGCGTCGACGCCGACCGAACGAAAGCAAAGACATGACCGAGATCGAATGGTGGGATTACGACGACGCGGCCGAAATGGCCCAGGCGGTCGCCGGCGACATCCAGTTCATCATCGAAGCGGCGATCGACGCGCGCGGCGCGGCGGTGATCGCGCTGTCGGGCGGCAAGACGCCGATCCCGATCTACGACACATTGTCCAAGGCGAAGCTCGACTGGAAGCGGGTGACGATCGTCCCCACCGACGAACGGATCGTGCCGCTCGGCGACGCTTTGTCGAACGTGACGATGATCGCCAAGACCTTCCTGCCCAAGGGCGCGCGGGTGATGCCGATCGTGCCGCAGGCGACCGCCGACTATAAGTCCGCCGGCCGCTCCGCGGATGCGCTGATGCAGGATCTGCACTGGCCGCTCGATCTCTGCCTGCTCGGCGTCGGCGGCGACGGTCATACCGCGTCGATCTTCCCCGGCCCCGATTTCGACGAGGCGCTGTCCGGCCCCAAGGAACGGCGCGCGCTCGGCGTGATGCCCGATCCGCTGCCGCCCGAGGCACCGGTGCCGCGCGTGACGCTGTCGCGCGAGGGCATCGTGACGGCGCGCGCGTTGCTGATCGCGGTCACCGGCCAGGCCAAGCGCGACGTCATCGAACAGGCGATCAAACAGGGGCCGTCGTCGCCCTATCCGATCGGCCGCGTGCTCGCCGATGCCGAACTGCCCGTCGACATCCACTGGGCGCCCTGACCGCTGCCCCCCTCCCCAGGACCCGCGTCATGAACCCCGAAGTCTCCGCCGTCACCGACCGCATCATCGAACGTTCGCGGGAGAGCCGTGCCGCCTATCTCGCGCTGATCGAGCGCGAGCGCGAGACCGGCGCACGCCGGCCGCAGCTCGGCTGCGCCAACCTCGCCCATGCCTATGCCGGCACCGAGGAGGATCGCGACACGATGCGCGCCGACACCGGCATGAACATCGGCGTGGTCACCGCCTATAACGACATGCTCTCCGCGCATGCGGTCTATTATCGCTATCCCGAGCTGATGAAGGTCTGGGCGCGCGAAGTGGGCGCCACCGCGCAGGTCGCGGGCGGCGTGCCGGCGATGTGCGACGGCGTGACGCAGGGCTATGCCGGCATGGAGCTGTCGCTGTTCAGCCGCGACACGATCGCGCTCGCGACCGCGGTGGCCTTGAGCCACGGCACGTTCGAGGGCGCGGCGCTGCTCGGCATCTGCGACAAGATCGTGCCCGGGCTGCTGATGGGCGCGTTGCGCTTCGGTCACCTGCCGATGGTCCTGATCCCCGGCGGACCGATGCCCTCCGGCCTCCCCAACAAGGCCAAGGCGGCGGTGCGCGAGGCCTATGCGGAGGGGAAGGCGGGGCGCGAGGAATTGCTCGACGCCGAGATCCAGGCCTATCATTCCAAGGGCACCTGCACCTTCTACGGCACCGCCAATACCAATCAGATGATGATGGAGGTGATGGGCCTGCACATGCCCGGCGCCGCCTTCGTCAATCCCGGCACCAAGCTGCGCCAGGAGCTGACCCGCGCTGCAGTGCATCGCCTCGCCGGCATCGGCTGGCGCGGCAACGACTATCGCCCGCTCGGCCATTGCGTCGACGAGCGCGCGATCGTCAACGCCGCGGTCGGCCTGCTCGCCACCGGCGGCTCGACCAACCACCTGCTCCACGTGCCGGCGATCGCCCGCGCGGCGGGGATCGTCATCGACTGGGAGGATTTCGACCGGTTGAGCCGTGCGGTGCCGCTGATCGCGCGCGTCTATCCCAATGGCGCCGCCGACGTGAACGCGTTCGAGGCGGCGGGCGGCATGCCCTTCGTCATCCGCGAACTGCTCTCCGCCGGGCTGCTCCACGGCGACATCACCACGGTGAGCGGCGACAGCCTCGCGGCCTATGCCGAGAAGCCGGCGATCGTCGACGATCGGCTCACGTGGCAGCCGGTCGGTGACAGCGGCGATACCAGCATCCTGCGCCCGGTCGGCGAGGCCTTCTCGCCCGACGGCGGGATGCGCATCCTCGCCGGCAACATCGGCCGCGCCTGTATCAAGGTGTCCGCGGTCGATCGCGAGCGCTGGGTGGTCGAGGCGCCGGCGCGCGTCTTCCACGACCAGCTCGACGTCCTCGAGGCGTTCAAGCGCGGCGAGCTGGAGCAGGACATGGTCGTCGTCGTCCGCTTCCAGGGGCCGCGCGCCAACGGCATGCCCGAGCTGCACAAGCTGACCCCGCCACTGGGCGTGCTCCAGAACCGCGGCTTCAAGGTCGCGCTGGTCACCGACGGCCGCATGTCGGGCGCGAGCGGCAAGGTGCCCTGCGCGATCCATTGCTCGCCCGAAGCGCTCGGCCATGGCGCGATCGGCAAGATCCGCGACGGCGACATCATCCGCGTCGATGCGGTCAACGGCACGCTCGACGCCCTCGTCGATCCCGGCGAATGGCTGGCGCGGCCCTTGTGCGACGCGCCCGGCGCGGCGATCGGCACCGGCCGCGAGCTGTTCGCGATGTTCCGCGGCCTCGCCGACGAGGCCGAGAAGGGCGCATCGGGCATGCTCGCCGCGGCGGGTCTATAGAAACACCAACCACCCTCACCCTTCCCACCGCCTGCGGCGGCGGGCCCCTTCCCTCTCCCGCCGGGAGAGGGAAAGACGGCGAAGCCGGCGATGGGTGAGGGTGAGAGCGGAACGTCAGGAGAGAACAGAAATGCAGCTCGTCAGCGTCGATATCGGCGGCACCCATGCCCGCTTCGCCATCGCAGAGGTGGAGGACGGCCATGTCGTCGCGCTCGGCGAGCCGGTGACGCTCAAGACCGCCGAACACGCCAGCCTCCAGACCGCCTGGCAGGCGTTCGCCGCGCGCCACGGTTCGCCCCTGCCGAAGGCGGCGGCGATCTCGGTCGCCTCGCCGATCACCGGCGACATCATCCGCCTGACCAACAATCCCTGGGTGATCCGCCCATCGCTGATCCCCGAGCGGCTCGGTGCGGACATCTATACCGTCATCAACGATTTCGGCGCGGTCGGCCATGCCGTCGCGCAGCTCCCGCATGCGGATTTCGAGCATCTCTGCGGCCCCGATACCCCGCTGCCTACCGAGGGCGTGACGACGGTCTGCGGCCCCGGCACCGGGCTCGGCGTCGCGCAGGTGTTCAAGACCAAGGGCCGCTATCACGTGCTGCCCACCGAAGGCGGGCACGTCGATTACGCGCCGCTCGACGGCATCGAGGACGCGTTCGTCAAGCGCCTGCGCCGCACCTATACCCGCGTCTCGGCGGAGCGGATCTGCTCCGGCCCCGGCATCGTCGCGCTCTACGAGACGCTCGCCGAACTGGAAGGCCGCGCCGTCCCCAGCCGCGACGACAAGACGATCTGGACCGAGGCGCTCGACGGCACCGATTCGATCGCGCTCGCCGCGCTCGACCGCTTCTGCCTCGCGCTCGGCGCGGTCGCGGGCGATCTCGCATTGGCGCATGGCGCAAAGGCGGTGGTGATCGCCGGCGGGCTCGGCCTGCGCATCAAGGACAAATTGATCCGTTCCGGCTTCGACCAGCGCTTCGTCGCCAAGGGCCGGTTCCAGAACATGATGGCGGGCATCCCCGTCAAGCTCATCACCCATCCGCAGCCGGGCCTGTTCGGCGCCGCCGCGGCCTTCGCCCAAGAACACATATAAGAGGCTCCTGCGTCATGACCGACATTGCCACCATCATGCAGACCAGCGCCGTCATCCCGGTGCTGGTGATCGACGACGCCGCTACCGCGCGGCCGCTGGCCGAGGCGCTCGTCGCCGGCGGCCTCAAGGTGCTCGAGGTGACGTTGCGCACCGGCGCGGCGATGGAGGCGATCGCCGAGATGAAGAAGGTCCCGGGCGCGATCGTCGGCGCCGGCACCGTCGTCAACGAGGCACAGGCGCGGCAGGTGATCGACGCCGGCGTCGAGTTCATCGTCTCACCGGGGCTCACCGAGCGGCTGGCCAAGCCGATCCTCGATGCGGCCGTGGCCTATCTGCCGGGCACCGCGACCGCGGGCGACATCATGCGCGGGCTCGACCTCGGCCTCACCCATTTCAAGTTCTTCCCCGCCGAGACGTCGGGCGGGCTGAAGGCGCTGAAGGCGCTGGCCGCGCCCTTCTATCAATGCCGCTTCTGCCCGACCGGCGGCATCACCGAGGCGAGCGCGCCCGACTGGCTGGCGTTCAAGCCGGTGCTCTGCGTCGGCGGCAGCTGGGTGACCGGCGGCTCGATGGCCGAGGTCGAGGCCAAGGCCCGCGCGGCGAGCGATCTGCGCCGCTGACGACAGGGCGGAGGCGGCGGATCAGTCCCCCGCCTCCGTCAGCAGCCAATCCCGGAACGACCGCATCGCCGGCGACGGCTTGCGCGAGAGCAGATGCGTCAGCCAGTAGCGGCCGGCATCGATCTCGATCGCAAACGGCTGGACGAGCTGCTCCGCGGCGAGTTCGCGCAGGAACATCGCGCGCGGCGCCAGCGCGACGCCCAGCCCCGCCATCGCCGCGCTCGCCATGACCGCCGAACTGTCGAACAACGGCCCGCGCAGTGCCGGCGGGGAAAGCCCCGCCTCGGCGAACCACCCTTCCCACTCGCTGGTCCGGTACGAGCGCAGCAGAGGTTCGCGCAGCAGATCGGCCGGGCTACGCAACCGCGCGGCGATGCGTGGCGCGCAGAGCGGCGTCAGCGGTGCGGCAAGCAGCGGTTCGGCATGCGTGCCGTGCCATGCGCCGTCCCCGAAGCGGATCGCGCCGTCGATCCCCTCGCCTGCCAGATCGACGCGGTTGTTGTTGATCGAGAGCCGGACGTCGACGTGCGGATGGCGCGCGGCGAAGCGTTCGAGCCGCGGCAGCAACCAGCCCGTGGCGAACGTGCCGACCACGCCGATCGCCAGCGGATGTTGCAGGCGTCCGCCGGCGAACCGGTCGAGCGTCGCGCCGATCCGGTCGAACGTCTCGGCGAGCACCGGCACCAGCGCCTGCCCTTCGTCGGTCAGCGCCAGTCCGCGCGGCAGGCGGCGGAACAGCGGGGTGCCCAGCCGCTTCTCCAGCGCCGCGACCTGATGGCTCACCGCCCCCTGGCTGACGAACAACTCACTCGCGGCGCGGGTGAAATTGAGATGCCGCGCCGATGCCTCGAAGGCGCGCAAGGCATTGAGCGGGAGCTGGGCACGATCCATCCCGCCATGAATAATCCTCATGGCCGAGGCGAGGGAAGATGGTTTGTGCGGCATCGCCACCGGGGGCATTCGGGGAGCGAAGGAGAGCCGTCCATGATCGCCAGCCTCGTTGCCGCCATGCTCGCCGCGCAGACCACGCCCGTGGCTACAATGCAGCACAACGATCCCCTCACCCGGCCGATCGTCGGAGATCACGTCGCCGAATGGCTGGCGCCGCGGCCGCCGGTACGGGTGTTCGGCGACAGCTATCTGGTGGGCTTCGGCGGGCTCAACGTCGCGCTGATCGACACGGGCAAGGGGCTGATCCTGATCGACGGCGCATTGCCGCAGGCCGCGCCGGCGATCCTCGCCAATGTCAGGCGGCTAGGCTTCCGGCCACGCGACATTCGCTACATCCTCAGCACCGAACCGCATTTCGATCATGCCGGTGGCATCGCCGCGCTTGCCCGCACGACCGGCGCGACGGTGATCGCCAGCGCCCGCGCCGCCGAAGGGTTGCGATCCGGCCGTCTCGCCGCGGACGATCCGCAGCGCGGCTATGACAGCCGCTTTCCCGCCGTCGCCGCGGTCCGGGTGGTCGGGGACGGCGAGCGGCTGACGCTGGGGCGCACCACCGTAACCGCGCATGCGACGCCCGGTCATACGATGGGCAGCACGAGCTGGAGCTGGCGGTCCTGCGTTCGCCAGAAGTGCAGGACGATCGTCTTCGCCGCCAGCCTCAATCCCGTGTCGAGCGACGGCTATAGCTATACCGCCGCCACGAGCCGCCCGATCGTCGCCGGTTTCCGCAAAAGCTATTCGGTCATGCAGACGCTGCCATGTGATCTGCTGATCACCGCGCACGCCGATCAGGACGGCGCCACCGATCGCTTCCGTACGACACCCGGCGCCTGCCGCGCCTATGCCGCCTCGTCACGCCGCAAGCTCGACGGGCGCTTGCGCGAGGACGGGGCCGCGCGCTGACGCGCGCTACATCTCCCCCCGCGCGCGCCGGATCGCATACCATTTCTGCACATTGGCGTTGTGCTGCGCGAGCGTGTCCGCGAACACGTGCCCGCCGGTCCCGTCGGCGACGAAATACAGCGCCTTCGACGCCGCCGGATCGAGCACCGCATCGATCGACGCCCGCCCGGGATTGGCGATCGGCCCGGCGGGAAGCCCCGCCTCGGCATAGGTGTTGTAGCCGTTCTTCGTGTGCAGTTCCGATCGCAGGATGCGCCGCCCCAGCGGCCGCCCCTTGGTGATCGGATAGATCACCGTCGGATCGGCCTGCAACGGCATCCCCTGCCGCAACCGGTTGCCATAGACCGCCGCGACGGTACGCCGCTCGGCGGGCTTGCCGGTTTCCTTCTCGACGATCGAGGCGAGGATGATCGCCTGTTCGGGTGTGGTCACCGCGATCCCCGGCTTGCGCTTGGCCCAGGCGGCGGCGAGATAGTCGCGCATCGCCTTCTGCATCCGCGCCACCACGCTCGCGCGGGTATCGCCGCGCTGGAAGGCGTAGCTGTCGGGCAGCACCGACCCCTCCGCCGGCACCGGCACGTCGCCGGTCAGGCCGTCGGCCTTCTTCAGCGCCTCGTGGACGAGCACGGAAGGATAGCCCTCCGGTACCACCACTAGCCGCTGCAACACCTTGCCGCCTTGCAGCATCTTGAGGATGTCGGCCGGGCTGGTGTGCGCGGGGATGCGATATTCGCCCGCCTTGATCGGCTCGCCCGATCCGAACACGCGGGCGAGCAAGCGGAAGCGGCCCGCCGAACGGATCGCCCCCGCCTTCTCCAGTTCGCGCGCGGCGGACGCGAGGCTGCTGCCCTCCGCCACCTGCACGGTGAGCGTCCGCGGCGCCGGGCCGCTGCCGCCCCAGCCCTGCACCACCAGAAACGCCGCGACGATCGCGACGAGGCCGATCAGCAGACCGAGGCAACCGACCCTGCGCATGGCGTCAGATCGCCTTCATCACCAGCGAGGCATTGGTGCCGCCGAAACCGAACGAATTGTTCAGCACCGCGCGCACCTCGCGCTTGCGCGCGACGTGCGGCACGAGGTCGACGCCCTCCGCACCCTCGGAGGGATTGTCGAGGTTGAGCGTCGGCGGCACGATCTGGTCGCGCATCGCGAGGATGCAGAAGATGCTCTCCACCGCGCCGGCGCCGCCGAGCAGATGGCCGATCGCCGACTTGGTCGAACTCATCGACAGGCCGCCGATCGCATCGCCGAACAGCCGCTTGACCGCGCCGAGCTCGATCATGTCGGCCATCGTCGAGGTGCCGTGCGCGTTGATATAATCGATGTCGGTCAGCGCGAGGCCCGAACGCTTCATCGCCATCTCCATCGAGCGGAACGCGCCCGATCCCTCGGGCTCCGGCGCGGTGACGTGATAGGCGTCGCCCGACAGGCCGTAACCGACCACCTCGCAATAGATTTTCGCGCCACGCGCCTTGGCGTGCTCATATTCCTCGAGCACGACGACGCCCGCGCCCTCGCCCATCACGAAGCCGTCGCGGTCGCGGTCGTAGGGGCGGCTGGCCTGTTCGGGCCGGTCGTTGAAGCTGGTGTTGAGCGCACGCGCCGCGGCGAAGCCGGCGATGCCGATCGGGCAGATCGTACTCTCGGACCCGCCCGCGAGCATCACGTCGGCATCGTCGAGCGCGATCATCCGCGCCGCGTCGCCGATCGAATGCGCACCGGTCGAACAGGCGGTGACCACCGCATGGTTCGGCCCCATCAGCCCGTATTTGATCGAAACCTGACCCGAGATCAGGTTGATCAGCCGGCCGTGGACGAAATGCGGGCTGACCCGCTTCGGTCCCTTTTCGGCGAGGACGAGCGATTCGCTCTCGATCCCCGGCAGGCCACCGATCCCCGAACCGATCGAACAGCCGGCGCGGAACCGCTCCGCCTCGCTCATCTCGGTGAGGCCCGCGTCCTCGAGCGCCTGGCCGGCGGCATCGATGCCATAGACGATGAACGGATCGACCTGGCGCTGGACCTTGTGGTCGACGCGCTTGTCGGGATCGAAGCCATAAGGGTGATCCGCCGGCTTGACCTCGCAGGCGATCAGACATTTCTGGTCCGACGCGTCGAAACGCGTGATCGGGCCGGCGCCCGACTTGCCCGCGATCAGGTTCGCCCAGGCGGTCTCGACGTCCGCGCCAAGCGGGGTCACCAGACCCAAACCGGTTACGACAACGCGCCGCATACCCTTACTCCATCCAGTCCAAACAGGTCGCCGTCCGACGGAAACGGGCGGCTATTACGAAAAACGGCCCCCCGCCCTCACAATCGGGGACGGGGAGCCGTTCAGATCCGGCCCTCAGCGGGCGCGGGCAAGCCGAAGGCTCAGCCCTTGTGCTCGTCGATATAGGTGATCGCGTCCTTGACGGTCGTGATCTTCTCGGCGGCATCGTCGGGGATCTCGACCCCGAACTCTTCCTCGAACGCCATGACGAGCTCGACGATGTCGAGGCTGTCGGCACCCAGGTCGTCGATGAAGCTCGCGTCCTCGGTCACCTTGTCGGCTTCGACGCCGAGATGCTCGACGACGATCTTCTTCACGCGGTCGGCGGTCTCGCTCATGGTATATTCCCTCTTCGCTTTGGGGGTGTTTCGTTCTTCCCGAACGCCCGTAGAACGCAGGCGTGCGGGTGGCAAGCGTCTGTTAAGGTCGATCGTTGTGATCAGCCCCAACCTGCCTAGATCATGGCCATACCGCCGTTGACGTGCAAGGTCTGGCCGGTGACATATCCCGCCTCGCGGCTGGCGAGGTATACGACGGCAGCGCCGATATCCTCGCCGGTGCCGAGGTCGCCGGCGGGAATCCGCCCCAGCAGCGCGGTCTTCTGCGCCTCGGGCAGCACGTCGGTCATCGCCGAGCGGATGAAGCCCGGCGCGACGCAATTGACGGTGATGTTGCGGCTGGCCAGCTCCTGCGCCAACGCCTTCGACATGCCGACGAGGCCGGCTTTCGATGCGGCGTAATTCGCCTGGCCGGGATTACCGGTCTGCCCGACCACCGAGGTGATCGACACGACGCGGCCGAACCGCTGCTTCATCATCGGCTTCGCGGCGGCGCGGACGAGGCGGAACGCGGCTTCCAGATTGACGCGGATCACCTGGTCCCATTCGTCGTCCTTCATCCGCATGGTCAGATTGTCGCGCGTCACGCCGGCATTGTTGACGAGGATGTCGAGCCGCCCGCCCAATGCCTGCACCGCCTGCGGCACCAGCGCGTCGACCGCGGCGGCATCCGACAGATCGCAGGGAACCGCGACATGCGCCCCGCCGAGCCCGGCACGAAACGCCTCGAGCTTGTCGGCGTTCGACCCCGACACTGCGAGCGTCGCCCCCTGCCCCGCGAGCGCCTTGGCGATGGCGGACCCGATGCCCCCCGAAGCGCCGGTAACCAGCGCGGTCATGCCTGTAAGATCGAACATGTTAGTCTCCGAAATTTTTGTTCACGCGAAGGCGCGAAGGCGCAAAGGGGGTGTGGCCGTTAACGACGCGACGGATGCCCTCCCTCAACGTCTCGCCACCGAAATTCAGGAGCAAACCCAGCGGCTGCTTGGTAAGCCGAAGGTATGTCAGCAATTGTTTAGCATGAGCGGCATTCAGCCGCTCGACCGATTTTATCTCGACCAACAAGCGGTCATTGATGATGAGATCGATACGAAATGCCGCGTCGAAATGCAGCCCTTCGAAATCGATAGCGATTGGTCGCTGTCGTCCCACGGCATAACCGAGTGCCGCCATCTTAGCCGCAAGCACGGTTTCGTAGACGCTTTCGAGCAGGCCCGGACCCAATTGCCGGTGAAGTCGCAAGGATACATCAATGACATCGGCTGCGGCCGCCTCAAGATCCATCTCTCCGCGCCTCCGCGCCTCCGCGTGAACATCACACCTTCTTTAGCAAATCCTCGATGTCGTCCATCGTGACGACGCTGATCGCGTCGACGTCTGGGGCGATGCGCTTGACCATCGGGGCGAGGACCTTGCCGCCGAATTCGACGAACTGCGTCACCCCCGCCTCGGCCATCGCCAGCACCGATTCGCGCCAGCGCACCATGCCCGTCACCTGGCGGACCAGCGCCGCGCGGATCGCGTCGGGGTCGGCGATCGGTGCCGCGTCGACGTTGGCGTAGACCGGCACCAGAGGCGCAGCGATCCGCGCCTCCGCGAGCGCCGCCGCCATCGCGTCGGCGGCGGGCTGCATCAGCGGGCAGTGGAAAGGCGCGGAGACCGGCAGCAGCACCGCACGCTTGGCGCCGTGTTCCTTCGCCAGCGCCACCGCGCGCTCGATCGCGGCGCGGTGGCCGGAGATCACCACCTGCGATGGATCGTTGTCGTTGGCGACGGTGCAGACGAGGTCGCCGCCACCCTCCGCCGCGATCGCGTCCAGCGCGGCGCGGGCGATCGCCTGCGCCTTGGCGAGATCGGCGCCGAGCAGCGCCGCCATCGCCCCCTCGCCGACCGGCACCGCCGCCTGCATCGCCTCGCCGCGCAGGCGCAGCAGCCGTGCCGTGGTGGAAAGGTCGAACGCCCCCGCCGCGCACAGCGCGCCATATTCGCCCAGGCTATGGCCCGCGACATAATCGGCCTTGTCGGCAAGACGGATGCCGCCCTCGCGCTCGGCGACGCGCAGCGTGGCGATGGCATTGGCCATGATCGCCGGCTGCGCATTGGCGGTGAGCTGCAGATCCTCGCCCGGCCCCTCGGCCATCAGCCGGAACAGATGCTGGCCGAGCGCCTCGTCGACCTCGCCGAACACCTCGCGTGCCACCGGGCTCGCCTCGGCCAGCGCCTTGCCCATACCGACCGCCTGGCTGCCCTGGCCGGGGAAGATGAATGCCCGCATCGCGCGTCTCCTCTATAACAGGAGCGCGCCACTAGGACCGCTGCGGCCCTCACGCAACCTGAACGAACCTCTCGGAGTTGCGACACCTTGCGACCGTTTTCGGGAATCGGCGGGAGAGGTGTGCGACAAGTCGCCCCTATCTCTTGTGTCGACGCCGGACACGGCGCCGGTTTGCAAATGGGAGTGATTACAATGAAGAAGCTGATCCTGAGCGCGATCGCCGCAACCCTGGTCGCCAGCCCGCTGGCACTCGCCGCCGCCGACGCCGCCCCCGTGCAGCGCGAGCGCACCGTCACCACGGTCAAGCAGCGCCCGAACGGCCGCACCGTCGTCACGCAGCGGACCACCGTCCGCAACAACGGTCCGCGCGCCTGGCGTGCCGGCCAGCGCTTCGATCGCCGCTACGCGACCAACTATCGCGTCGTCCGCGACTATCGCACCTATCGCCTCGCCGCCCCGCCGCGCGGCCAGTATTGGGCGCGCTCGGGCAATGACGCGGTTCTCGTTCGCGACAACGGCACCGTCGTGCGGGTGATCCAGCGCTCGTTCCGCTAAGCACCAAGGCTTGCCTTTTCGCCGCTTCGGCGTATGAGAGCGACATCCGGGGTGGAGAGCCAGTCTCTCCGCCCCGGTTTTTATGTTTGAGACGACAGTCGGAGGGGCGTCGCATGGGGCGGCGTCAGCGATCGGCCAACGAAGGACAAGGCATGGCTCTGTACGAGCACACGTTCCTTGCGCGCCAGGATCTGGCACAGGCGCAGGTGGACGCGCTGGCGGAAACCGCCACCAAGATCATCGAAGACAATGGCGGCAAGGTCGTCAAGACCGAGACCTGGGGCCTGCGCAGCCTCGCGTATCGCATCGCCAAGAACCGCAAGGCGCATTACGTCATGCTCGAGATCGATGCCCCCGGCACCGTGATCGCCGAGCTGGAGCGCCAGACGCAGATCAACGAAGACGTCATCCGCTACATGACCGTCAAGGTCGATGGGCTGGAAGAGGGTCCGACCGTGATGATGCGCAAGCAGGAGCGCGATCGTGAGCGTCGTGGCGATCGCGAAGGCGGCCGTGACGGTGGCCCGCGCGGCGACCGCGGTGATCGCGGCGATCGTCCGGACCGTGCCCCCCGTCGTGACCGTGAAGAGGAGGCCGCATAATGGCTCGCCCGTTTTTCCGCCGCCGCAAGTCGTGCCCGTTCAGCGCCAAGGATGCGCCGCGGATCGACTATAAGGACGTCCGTCTGCTCCAGGGCTTCGTGTCCGAGCGTGGCAAGATCGTGCCGTCGCGTATCACCTCGGTGAGCGCCAAGAAGCAGCGCGAGCTCGCCCAGGCGATCAAGCGCGCCCGCCACCTGGGCCTGCTGCCCTACGTCGTTAAGTAAGGAACGGACACATGGACGTCATTCTGCTTGAGCGCGTCGAGAAGCTCGGCGCCATCGGCGACGTGGTGAAGGTCAAGGACGGGTTCGCCCGCAACTTCCTGCTGCCGAACAAGAAGGCGCTGCGCGCCAACGAAGCCAACCGCAAGGTGTTCGAGGCGAACCGCGCCCGCATCGAGAGCGACAACGCCAACCGTCGCGGCGAAGCCGAGAAGGAAGCGGGTTCGTTCAAGGACGCGAGTGTCACCCTGATCCGTCAGGCGTCGAACACCGGCCAGCTCTACGGTTCGGTCGCGGTCCGCGATCTGATCGAGGCGCTCGTCGCCGACGGCCACAAGGTCACCAAGAGCCAGGTGGTGCTGGACAAGCCGATCAAGTCGATCGGCCTGTACACCGTGCGCGTCGCGCTGCACCCCGAGGTTACCGTGACCGTCAAGGTCAACGTCGCACGCTCGCCGGAAGAGGCCGAGATGCAGGCATCGGGCGTCGACGTCATGTCGTCGATGTTCGAGCGCGACGAAGCCGGCTTCACCGAGGATTACGATCCCAACGCCGAGCCGGGCGCGACTGCCGAAGTGCAGGACGAGCCCGCCGACGAGGCGCCGGCGCAGGGCTGAGCCCCGCGTTCGCCTTCATATATTGAAAGAGGCCGTTCGGAGCGATCCGGGCGGCCTTTTCCATAAAATGGCATGTCCGCTGGCGCCGTCCGGCGACACCCAAAATGGTCACCGATAATCAACGCGTTAACTCACGCGAAAGACATCGACCATTATGGACTAATCCATGCCAGCCCGTTTCAGCATCGCCGTCGACCCCGCTCGTCACCTCGTCACCTCGTCACCGTCACGTCGGCGGGGTTTTTCCTGGTGGAAGACGTCGCGGCGTTCCGGCAGTCCTATTGCGACGCGCTCGGCCTGCTCCATTGCGGTCCCAACCAGCATCTGACGCTGACCGACGCGTCGGGCATGCGCATCCAGAGCCGCGAGGTCGTCGAGGCGTTCATGGCGATGACGCGCGATCCCGACCTGCGCTCGCGCCGCATGGCCTTCGTCGTCGGCATGTCGCTGTCGCGCCAGCAGATTAACCGTCTGCCCGCGCCTGGGCGCGAGGGCATCGCCTATTTCGCCGAGCGCGGCGCCGCCGAGGCCTGGCTGTTCGAGGATTCGCTCATCGGCGGCCGAACAGTTTTTCAATATCGCCATGCGCCAGCTTCACCCACGTCGGGCGGCCATGGTTGCACTGGCCCGAATGCGGCGTAGCCTCCATCTCGCGGAGCAGCGCGTTCATCTCGGCGACGCCGAGCACCCGCCCTGCCCGCACCGAGCCGTGGCAGGCCATCGTCCCCGCCACCGCATCCAGCCGCTCGCGCAGCGATAGCGCCTGGTCGAATGCGGCGAGTTCGTCGGCAAGATCGGTGACCAGCCCGGTCGGGTCGGCCTGGCCGAGCAGCGCCGGCGTCGCGCGCACCAGCATCGCGGTCGGCCCGAACCGTTCGAGGTCGAGGCCGAGTTCGGCGAGTTCGGCGGCACGCGCCTCGAGCCGGTCGCAGGCGGGCTCCTCCAGCTCGACCACCTCGGGGATCAGCAACGCCTGCGACGCGACCCGCCCGCCGGCGAGCGCGGCGCGCATCCGTTCGAGCACCAGCCGTTCGTGCGCGGCATGCTGGTCGACCAGCACCAGCCCGTCCTCCGCTTCGGCGACGATATAGGTCTTGGCAACCTGCCCGCGCGCGACGCCGAGCGGATGCGACGTGGTCTGCGGCGGCGGTGCCCAAGCGGGTTCGGCGCGCGCTGCCGGCGGCGCGGTGAAGAAGGTCGGCCGATGATCGAGCACGCCCCCATAAAGCCCCTCCCCGCGCGGCGCGGTGTCGAGGGCCGCGGACATCGCATCGATACCTAACGTCTCCGGCAGCCCCCAACCTGCCCCCCCCGCGGGCGGAGCGGGAGTTTCGGGCTGCCACATCGCCAGCGCTTCCGCGCTCGGCCGCTGCACGCTGCGGTGGCCGGCGGCGTCCAACGCGCGCCGCAGCCCCGACACGATCAGCCCGCGCACCAGCGCCGGATCGCGGAAGCGCACCTCGGTCTTCGCCGGGTGGACGTTGACGTCGACCTCGCTCGCCGGCACGTCGAGGAACAACGCCACCACCGCATGCCGGTCGCGCGGCAGCATCTCGGCATAGGCGCCGCGGATCGCACCCATCAGCAGCCGGTCGCGCACCGGTCGGCCGTTGACGAACAGATATTGGTGATCGGCGACGCCGCGATTGTAGGTCGGGATGCTCGCCACCCCGCCGAGCACCAGCGGCCCGGCGTCGGTCGGCCGTTCGAGGTCGATCGGCACCGCATTGTCGGCGAGCGCGCGATCCGTCAGCGCCGCGACGCGCTCCGGCCGCTCCTCCGCCTGAGTCACCGCCAGCGCGCGGCGGCCGTCGTGTTCGAGCGTGAAGGCGATGTCGCAGCGCGCCATCGCCAGCCGCCGCACCGCATCGAGGCAGGCGGCATATTCGGCGCGCGGCGAGCGCAGGAACTTGCGCCGCGCCGGCACCCGCCCGAACAGCGCCTCGACGATCACCCGCGTCCCCGGCGGCAGCGCGGCCGGCCCCTCGCGGACCAGCACGCCATTGTCGATCGTCCGCGCCCAGCCCTCGGCCCCCGCGACTCGGCTTTCGATCGTCAGCCGCGCGACACTGGCGATCGACGGCAGCGCCTCGCCGCGGAAGCCCAGCGTGGCGACCATTTCGATCGCGCCCTCGTCGCCGACCAGCGACTCCGGCAGTTTCGACGTGGCGTGCCGTTCCAGCGCCAGCGCCATGTCGGCGGGGGTCATGCCGCACCCGTCGTCCGCCACCTCGATCCGCGAAAGGCCGCCTTCGGAGAGGGTTATCGCGATCCGCCGGGCACCCGCATCGATCGCATTCTCGACCAATTCCTTCAACGCGCTGGCGGGCCTTTCCACCACTTCACCGGCGGCGATACGGTTGACGAGATGTTCAGGCAGACGGCGTATTGACACCGCGCAAGCTCTATACCAAGCGAACGCATCCCGCGAGCCCCTCCGCCAGACGTGACGAACTTCGTGACCGACACGGTCTGCGGCGGGTCTCATGGAACTCCCGCGTCCCGCATACGGAACCTAGCGCCCGATGGCATTTCCTCGCTTCTTCAAATTCATGTCCCATGACATGGCGATCGATCTCGGCACCGCGAACACGCTGGTCTATGTCCGCGGCCGCGGCATCGTGCTCAATGAGCCGTCGGTGGTCGCGGTCGAGACGATCAACGGCGTCCGCCGGGTCAAGGCGGTCGGCGACGACGCCAAGCTGATGATGGGCAAGACGCCGGGCTCGATCGAGGCGATCCGGCCGCTACGCGACGGCGTCATCGCCGACATTGACGTCGCCGAAGAGATGATCAAGCATTTCATCCGCAAGGTGCACGGCCCCCGCAAGTTCGCGCGCTGGCCCGAGATCGTGATCTGCGTGCCGTCGGGCTCGACCAAGGTCGAGCGCCGCGCGATCCGCGACGCGGCGTCGAACGCGGGCGCGAGCCAGGTCTATCTGATCGAGGAGCCGATGGCCGCGGCGATCGGCGCCGACATGCCCGTCACCGAGCCGATCGGCTCGATGGTGGTCGACATCGGCGGCGGCACCACCGAAGTCGCGGTGCTGTCGCTGCGCGGCCTCGCCTACACCACCTCGGTCCGCGTCGGCGGCGACAAGATGGACGAGGCGATCGTCAGCTACGTCCGCCGCAACCACAATCTGCTGATCGGCGAAGCCACCGCAGAGCGGATCAAGCAGGAGGTCGGCATCGCCCGCCCGCCCGCCGACGGCATCGGCAAGATCATCTTCGTCAAGGGTCGCGACCTCGTCAACGGCGTGCCCAAGGAGATCCAGATCAACCAGGGCCAGATCGCCGAGGCGCTGAGCGAGCCGGTCGCGACGATCGTCGAGGGCGTCCGCGTCGCGCTCGAGAATACCGCGCCCGAACTCGCCGCCGATATCGTCGATCAGGGCATCGTGCTCACCGGCGGCGGCGCGCTGCTCGAAGGGCTGGACGAGGTGCTGCGCGACGAGACCGGCCTGCCGGTCACCGTCGCCGAGGACCCGCTGACCTGCGTCGCGCTCGGCACCGGCCGCGCGCTCGAAGATCCGATGTTCCGCGGCGTGCTGCAGACCGGCTAAGCCGCGGGCGTTCTTTCACACGAGACGGGGGGACATCGGCGCATGGCGCCTGCCCGCGACCGTCGCACGGGTTTCTCGCGGCGACGGCAGTATAGTGCGTTCTTCGGCTACGTGCTCGCAGTGGCGGGCGCGGTGGTCGGTGCCGCGCTGCTCGCCGCCTCCATCTTCAATCCGCCGGCGTTCAGCGCGGTGCGGATGGCGGTGGCGAGCGTCACCGCGCCCGTCGCCAGCGTCCTCGACGCCGGCGTCGACGCGGTCGCGTCGGTGCCCGAGGCGATCGGCACCTGGTTCCACGTCCATGGCGAGAACGCCGATCTGCGCGCCGAGGCCAAGCGCCACCGCGCTCTGCTCACCAAGGCGCGGGTCATCGCCTACGACAACCGCCGGCTGCGCGCGCTGCTGAAGGTCCGTGACCGCACGCCCGAGCCGGTCGTCGCCGCGCGCCTCGTCGCCTCGACCGCGTCGAGCGGCCGGCGCTTCGCCCTGCTCGACGCCGGGCGGGTGCAGGGCGTGACGCCCGGCATGCCGGTCCGCGGTCCCGAGGGGCTGGTCGGCCGCGTGCTCGAATCCGGGCCGTTCGCCGCGCGCGTGCTGCTGGTCACCGATCCCGAGAGCCTGGTGCCGGTGCGCCGCACCCGCGACGGCATGCCGGCGATCGCCGCCGGCCGCGGCGACGGCCGCGTCGACATCCGTTCGGTCAACGCGACCAACGTCCGCTTCGCCGCCGGCGACATGTTCGTCACTTCGGGCACGGGCGGCCTCTACGGGCCCGGCGTGCCGGTCGCGCAGGTCGAGACGAACGGCTCGGACAGCGTCCTCGCAATCCCCTTCGCCGCGCCGGACTCGCTCGATTTCGCCCTGGTCGAGCGGCCGTTCATGCCGTTGCCGCCGCCCCCGCCGCCGCGGGCGATCGCCCCTCCCGCGACGCCGTCCGCGCCCGCGCCCGCGCGTTGAGCGGGAAAGCGCCGATGTCCCGCTACACGATTGATCACCGGCCGTTCGAGCTGCCGCTGCCCCCCGGCCGGGCGCGGGCGGTGCCGTGGATGAGCGTCCTCGGCGGCTCCGCGCTCACCGCGGTGCTGCCGGTCGTCGCCAGCCTCGCTTTGGTGCCGCCGCTCGGGCTGCTGATGCTGCTGACCTGGCGATTGCTCGCCCGCTTCGCATTGCGCCCTTGGGCGGCGGCGCCGCTCGGCCTGTTCGACGACCTCGTCAGCGGCCAGCCGATGGGATCGGCGGTGCTGCTCTGGTCGCTCTGCTTCATCGCGATCGACCTGATCGAGCAACGCCTGGTGTTCCGCGACTTCTGGCAGGACTGGCTGATCGCCAGCGGCGCGATCGCCTTCTGCCTCACCGTCGGTCGCTGGATCGCGCTTCCGCTCGGCGCGCACGTCGATCCCGTGCTATTGGCACAGATCATGATCGCGGTGATGCTCTTCCCCCTTTCGGTCCGGTTCGTCGCCTGGATCGACCGCAAACGCGGACCGGCCGCATGATCCGCCGCTCTCCCCGCATCGTCACCGAGGCGATGCAGACCTACAGCTTCTCGCGCCGCGCCTGGCTGCTCGGCACCGCGCAGGCGGGCGTCGGCATGCTGCTCGCCGCGCGCATGGGCTGGCTCGCGATCGCGCAGAACGAGAAATACAATCTCCTCGCCGAGAGCAATCGCGTCAATCTGACGATGATCCCGCCGCGCCGCGGCTGGATCATCGATCGCCACGGCGCGCCGATCGCCAACAACCGCACCGATTTCCGGATCGACATCATCCCGGATCGCCTTGAGGGGGGCGACGCTGGCCGCGACCGCGTGATCGGGCTGCTCGCGCGATTGCTCGAACTGACCCCCGACGACGTCGAGCGGATCAAGATCGACCTCAAGGGCGCGGCCGGATTCCAGCCCGTCCAGGTCGCCGAGAACATCAGTTGGGACCGGTTCGCCGCGATCAGCCTGCGCCAGCCCGAGCTGCCCGGCGTCGCGCCGACCCGCGGCTTCGCGCGCGCCTATCCCGCCGGCGCCGCGGTCGCGCATCTCACCGGCTATGTCGGCGCCGCCAATGCCGAGCAATTCAAGAAGACGCACGACCAGTTGCTCGTCACCCCCGGCTTCAAGCTCGGCAAGGACGGTCTCGAAAAGCAGCTCGAGGCGCAATTGCGCGGCACGCCGGGCGCCAAGCGCGTCGAGGTCACCGCGCGCGGCAAGGTCGTCGCGGAGCTGCCGACCCGCGCCGACGTGCCGGGCAAGACGCAGCGACTGACGATCGATGCCGGCCTGCAGGAATATGCCGCGCGCCGGCTCGGCACCAATTCGGGATCGACGGTGGTGATGGACTGCCGCACCGGCGAGATGCTGGCGATGGTGTCGATGCCCGCCTACGATCCCAACAGCTTCTCCGACGGGATCAGTCATCTCGAATGGAAGATGCTGTCGGACGACGACCATGTGCCGCTGATGAACAAGGTGACGCAGGGCCTGTATCCGCCGGGGTCGACGGTGAAGCCGATGAACGGCCTGGCGCTCCTCGCCGCGGGCGTCGGCGCGCACGACCGCATCGTCTGCTCGGGCGCGCTGCGCGTCGGCACCGGCATCTTCCACTGCCACAAGAAGGGCGGCCACGGCCCGCTCGACCTCAAGGGCGCGATCGAGCAGAGCTGCGACATCTATTTCTACGAGATGATCCGCCGCCTCGGCTACGACAAGATCGCGCCGGTCGCGCGACTGGTCGGGCTGGGGCAGAAGTTCGATCTGCCGATCGCCACGCAGCGTTATGGCACGGTGCCGGATTCCGAGTGGAAGCTCAGGAAGTACAAGCACAATTGGACCGTCGCCGACGGCCTCAACGCGTCGATCGGCCAGGGCTATGTGCTCGCCAACCCGCTCCAGCTCGCGGTGATGGCGGCACGCATCGCCTCCGGCCGGACGCTGCAGCCGAGCCTGCTCGCCAACCACGTCCACCTCGACGCCCCCGCCCTGCCCGTCGCCTCCGAACATCTCGCGATCGTCCGCGATGCGATGTACGGCGTCATCAACCAGGGCGGCACCGGCGCCGCTGCACGGCTGCTGGTGCCCGGCGTCGCCATCGCCGGCAAGACCGGCACCGCGCAGGTCCGCCGCATCACCATGGCGGAGCGGCGCAGCACCGGCGTCATCAAGAACGGCCAATTGCCCTTCAAGATGCGCGACCACGCGCTGTTCGTCGGCTTCGCCCCGGCCGACAACCCGCGCTACGCGATCGCGGTGGTGCTCGAACACAACGGCCATACCGTCCGCAACCTCGACACCCCGATGATCGGCCGCGACATCATGACCTATCTGTTCGACCGCGACCGCGCGATGAAGAGCCTCGCCGACGTCGAGCCGACCTGGGGCGGCGACATCGGCACGCGCATGGCGGCGCAGGCCGCCGCCTATCGCGCCGCACAATCGCCGCCGCCCGCCGCCAACGCCACCAAGACCGACGCGACCGTGCCGAGCGATTCCGACGCGGTCGAGGCCGCGACCGATCTCGCCAACCAGACCCAGGCGGCGCTCGCCACCCCCGGTCCGGTCGGCAACACCGTCGCCGAAGACGGCACGACCGAACGAAGCGAACCATGACCCGCAGCCGTATCGTCCCCGATCCCATCGCCCGCCAGCCATGGCGCGTCATCCTGCTGGTGGTGGCGATCGGCGCGTTCGGCCAGGTCGTGCTCTATTCCGCCGCCGGCGGCTCGCTCCAGCCCTGGGCGCTGTCGCAGGGCATCCGCTTCTTCGTGCTGCTCGGTGCGGCGCTCGGCATCTCCTACGTCCCCGAACGCATCTGGAAGGCGTCGGCGCTGCCCGCTTATGTCGTGATCGTCATCGCGCTAGTGCTGGTCGAGCTGGTCGGCGCGGTGCGTGGCGGCAGCCAGCGCTGGCTCGACGTCGGCATCAAGCTGCAACCGTCGGAATTCATGAAGCCGGTGATCGTGCTCGCCTGCGCGCGCTTCTACGACATGCTCCCGCCCAACGAGACGCGGCGCTTCGGCGCGATCTGGCCCGCCGCGCTGCTCGTCGGCATTCCCGCCGCGCTCATCGCCAAACAGCCCGATCTCGGCACCGCGCTGATGGTCTGCGGCGGCGGCGTCGTCGTCATGTTCCTCGCCGGCGTGCCGATGCGGCTGTTCATCGGCGGTGCGCTGGCCCTGTCGGTCGCCGCGCCGATCGCCTTCAACTACGTGCTCCACGATTACCAGCGCAACCGGGTTCTGATCTTTCTCGACCCCGAAAGCGATCCGTTGCGCACCGGCTATCACATCAGCCAGTCGAAGATCGCAATCGGCTCCGGCGGCATCTGGGGCAAGGGCTTCCTCAACGGCACGCAGAGCCATCTCGACTATCTCCCCGAAGGCCACACCGACTTCGTGTTCGCGACGATGGCGGAGGAATGGGGGCTGGTCGGCGGCTGCCTGTTGATCCTCGCCTTCATCCTGGTGGTGCGCTGGGGGGTCAACGTCGGCCAGCACGCCACCAGCCGCTTCGCGCGCCTCACCGCCGCGGGGCTGGCGACGACGATCTTCTTCTACGTCGCGATCAATCTCGCGATGGTGATGGGCCTCGCGCCGGTGGTCGGCATCCCCCTTCCCCTCGTCAGCTTCGGCAGTTCCGCGCAGATGACCGTCCTGCTCTGCATCGGCATCCTGATGTCGATCGACCGCCAAAACCGTCGTGCGGTCCGCTGGTGAGACAAAAAATGCCGCAGGTGCAAAAAAGGGTTTGCAACCTGCGGCACGACTGCTAATTGGCCGCCTCCCGACGGGGCCGGCGCCTCTCCAAAGCGCCAACAACCGGCCAAGTCATGGACGCATAGCTCAGTTGGTAGAGCAGCTGACTCTTAATCAGCGGGTCCTTGGTTCGAGCCCAAGTGCGTCCACCATTATCTTCAATGACTTACGGGATGAGCCGGCGCTTTTTGCCAGACCTACCCCGTCCGATTTACAGCGCAGTTTACATTTTGCCTCGTTTTTCGAGCTTCGAAATGGCCGTTTCTTCCATCCCGAAATTACGGTTGAGATAGTGCGCGTCGAGGATCGGCTCGACATCCTTGAGGCTGTGTCCGGTGATCGTCGCGATCTGCTGAACGCTCGCTCCCGCGATCGCCAGCCGGGTCACCACCGTCCCGCGCAGATCATGAAATGTGAGGTCGGCGATCCCGGCTTTGGCGCATGCCTCGCGCCATGACGTACGAAGCCCAGTGCTCGTCCATGACTGGCCCCGCTCGGTAAGCAGGATGGTCGCAGGGAGTGGCCTGCCCGCGTCCTCGTACGAAGCTTTGAGCGCATCCAGGAGCAGCTTGAGCGCGCACCCACGGTAATCACGATCCGCTTGGGCTTGCGGTTCCTCATCCTGCTTTTCGTCTTGCCCTGGACGAGCTCGCATCATCTAGCAGAAGAGCGGCAACCACGGAAGCGGCCGCTCTAAAGGCGAGCCCGCTTGTGACGTCGGAGCGGTGTCACAAGAAATCCGTCTAGGCTAGCTTCAATTTTGGATACGATCGTAATCAACTTTCGGAGCAAATCCAATCTCTATTCTGGTGGTTGCGAGGACAGTATTTGACGACATCGAAAACTGCTAACCGCCTGCACGTAATATAATATTATTGTTTTATCTTGAAGATCGTCCGGACCAATTATAGGATATGCACCGCTACTTTCGAAGTCGATCCGCCGATATGATGAACGTGTCAGACTTCCCGCCCCTCCGCGCGACCTTATCCGACTAGTTCAGACTCTCGCTTCCACGCCGAGCAGCATAATGTTTTGACAGGCCCATCTAGGTCTTAACGTACTTCGACCTTGCTTGCAGCCTTCTGCGCGGCTCAGATCGGCACATCCTGCGGATCGCGGCTGGTGAAACCGTACGTCCGGTAACAGCTGCTGACGATCCGACCCAAGACGGTGATCTCGGTATAACCTTCAGGTGTGCCGAGGAATGCACCGCGCCAGTCCGCCCCGGCGACGGCCCCCGTCGTGATGAAGGAAATGCCGTTCAGCGCGATCCGCTCGTAGACGTGGCTGTGCGCCTGCAGCACCGCCAGCACGTCATGGTCGCGCAGGATGCGCAGCACCTCGCGGCCATTGACCACGAAGGTCCAATTGTGCGGCGTATCGAGCCAGGATTCGGGCTCGTAGCATTGCATCGCCGTCACGAGCGGAATGTGCGTGACGACGATGATCCGCTTGGCCCTCGGCTGCGCGGCGAGATCGGCGCGCAGCCACTGGAGTTGCTCGGCGTCGACGCGGCCTTCGTAATTGCGGTCGGCGGTCAGGCCGATCGTGTCGAGCACGACGAAATGCACGCCCTTGTGATCGAAGGCATAATAGCGCGGCCCGAAGCGATCGACGTAGAATTGCTTGCCGTAATCGGGCGCGGTCGGGTCGATCCCGCTCTTGGGAAACACGCCGAGGCAATCGTGATTGCCGATGACGTGATGGACCGGTTTGCGCAGATGCGCGCGCTCGGTGCGCTGATAGAGGTCCATCAGCATCGTCGCGCGCGCGCGCCCGGTCTCTAGCGCGTCCTCGACATGATCGCCGCCCTGGATCGCAAAATCGCAGTCCGACGCCGAAATCTGCTCGAAGCACATCGCACAGGCACGGGCGGCATCCAGTTCGGGCCGGATGTGGCAATCGCCCATGAAGGCGAAGCGGAACGTCTCACCGGCAGGCTCCGTCACGCGCGGCGCGGCCCTTGCCGGCAGCGGTGTAAACGGCGCAGCCATCGCGAGGGTCAGGAGAGTACGTCGATCCATATATCACCCTCGTTCAGCAGGAGTGCGGGGCATCAGAAATGCGCCCGCGCCGTGACGAAGATCTGCCGAGGCGCGGCGGCCTGCAGCGTGGTGTAGGTTCCCGTGGGATCGGACGTCACGAACCCCGCGGTCCCGGTCGACGCGATGTAATGCGCATCGAACAGGTTCATGACGTTGAGCTGAAGATCGAAGCGGCGGTCGAACCGATAGCCGGCCGACAGGTTCACGTTGACCGCACCGGGCAGCACCGCGTCGTTGAGGTAGCTGTAATAGCGCGCGCTGCGATAATGTGCGGTCGCCCCGCCCCAGACGACGCCATCGTCATAGCTCAGCTCGACATTGCCGACATGCCTGGGCGAGGCGACGACCTGCTTGCCCTTGGTGGCGACGACCGCGCCGCCCAGCGGCCGGACGTTATCGTCATAGGTCGCGTCATTGTACGCCCAGCTGCCGTAGAGCGACCAGCCCGGCGCGATCCGCCAGTTCGCCGCCGCCTCGACGCCGCGCGACGAAACGCTGCCGACGTTCTGCAGCACATTCTGGTTGCCGACGACGGTGGCGCTGATCGACGAGGCCAGCAGGCGATTGGTGAACTTGACGTAATAGCCGGTCAACGAGAGCTGGACCGCCGCATCGTGGAAGCGATAGCCCGCCTCGAACGTGTTGGTCATTTCCGGCTTCAGGTCGCTGCGGATATAGTCGAACCCCGCCTGCGAACTGCTCGAGAACGGCCCGCTCGACGTCGAGGCGACAAATGCCGCCATGTTGCGCGTATAGTCGCCGAAGAATTCGCTATGTCCGTCGAGCATGTAGAGCAGGCCGGCGGTCGGCAGGAACCAGTTCTGCGCCTTGATCGATCCGTCGATCGGCTTGCGGCTGACGATGCTGTGCGCGTGATTGGTCGAGACGACGCCCTTCACGCCCGCATTCAGGCGAAGATGCACGGTCGCCTGCCAGATATCGCCGATATCGAGCTGGACGGTGTCGGTCCGATACTGGTTGGCATAGGTCGTCTGGAACGGATTGGTGTAGAAGCGCTGGAATTGCCGCGGCGTGACGCCGGCCTGGAGGCCGTAGAGGTAATTGGCCTGATCAAAGGCGTTGCGTTCGTACCAGATGCCGCCCTCGATCTTGTGATCGCCGGCAGTGAAGGTCAGGCGGGAGATGACGCCCTTGCGATCGATATCGTAGCGGTTGGCCGATACCGATATGGGCGAGCCACCATAAGCTGCCGGCGTGGGATCATAGGGGTCCGCCCAGGTGCCGATGCCCTTGTCGAGGTGCAGATAGCCGGTCGTGAACCCCGACAGCCGCGACGACAGGTGGTAGCCGAGCTTTTCATAGGCGAGCAGATCGCGCCGCACCCCGCCGCCCTGATAGACGCTGTCGTCGGCGTTGACGTAGGGCGCAGGCGGGGTGCCGCCGTTCTGCGTCAGCGTCGCGAGCTGCTCGGCGAGCGCGAAGGTCGGGATGTTGTCGAAATCCCAGCCATAGGCTTTGATTCGAGCCAGCGACGTGTCGTTATAATCGTCCTCGCGCCGGTCGATCAGGTTGAGGAAGGTCGTCGCGGTGACGTCGTCGCCGAGCGGCTGGATATATTTGGCGTTGATCTGATCCTGGACCTGCTGGCCCCACCCCTTCCACTTGCCCTGCCGGTCATGCGCATAGGAGAGCGCGATTCGGCCGTTCCCCGGCAGATCGCCGCTGTTGATCCGTACGAAACCGCGCCACGAATTGGCGCTGCCGTAGCTGCCCTCGACATCGACGCCGAACCGTGCGGTCGGATCGATCGAGGTGAAGTCGACCGTACCGCCGATGTTGCTGGTGGAGGCGGTGCCCAGCGCACCGCTGCCCTGCGACAGCGTCGCCGGGCCATTGTTCTCGGTCAGCAGCGCGCGATTGATCGAGAGGCCGTTGTTGTTGCGATATTGCATGTTGCCCAGCGGCACGCCGTCCAGCGTATAGCCCATCTGGTCGGTGAGGAAGCCGCGGATCGACAGCTGCGTCGCGGCCTCATAGGTGCCGCGCGCATCGGACGAGCCGAAATTGACGCCCGGCAGCCGACCGAGCGCGCGGAGCGGCGAGGAACCGGCGGTCAGCTTCGCCATCGCCTTCGCCGAAACCGTCTGCACCTGCCGCGACTCCCCCTGCCCCAGCACGACGATATCCTGGTCGGTGGTCGCCGCGGTTTCCTGCGCGGTGTCGACCGGGGCGACCTTCAGCGAGATCATCGAGGCGGTCTGTTCGGCGATCACCAGCCCCTGCCCCGCGATCAGCCGGCGCAGTGCCTCGTCGCGGGTGAAGCTGCCGCGCAGCGCGCCGACGCGGCGATTGGCGACTGCATCATAGGGAAAGACCAGATGCACGCCGGCCTGGCGGGCGAAGGCGTTGAGCGCGGTCGCGGTATCCGACGCCCCGATATCGAAGCGCAGGCGGGCGGCGTCTCCCGGCGCGGCGATGGCGGCCGCCGGCATCGCGACCGCCACCAAGGCGGTCGTCGTCAGAAACTTGAACATGGCAATCCCCGCTCGATACGAATGTCGATGCAGGGATGGACGAGCGGCGACAAACCGCCATTCGCGGCCGAAAAAATTCTCAGGCGCGGGTGAGGACCACGCCGGTCCCGCCCGCGGTGGCGCGGACGCCGAACGAACTGCGCAGCGCGTGCAGGAATTCCGCCGGGTCCGTCGTCGCGAAGGTACCACCGAGCCGCAGCCGCGACAGCGCCGGGTCACCGATCACGATCTTGTCGGGGAGATAGCGGTTGAGTTCCGCCACCGCATAATCGAGGCTTTCGCCGTTCAGCACCAGCGTATCGTGGCGCCACGCGGTGACGCGGCCGAGCGCGCCGGCGTCACGCGTCTGCAGGCTGACCTGCCCGGCGGTGACGAGCGCGACATCGCCCGCGCCGATGCGCAGCGCGTTACCGTCGGCGATGCTGCCAGCCAGCACCGCCAGCTCGCACCCGGAACCGCGCAGCCGGGCATTGTACCGCCCCGGTTCGAGCCGGAACCGTCCGCCCGGCGTCGACAGCTCGAGATGACGGTTCCCGGCCAGCGCGATCGCAACCTCACCACGATCGAGCCACAGACGCGCCGGGGTTCCGTCCCGCCAGAACACGCGGCTGTCCGTGTTGAGATCGAGCGACAGACCCGGCGCCGCACTTACCGCCTTGCGCTGGCCGACCGCCGTCACCGCCATGTCGCGCGCATAGGCGCGATAGGTCGCGCCGCCGCCGATCGCCGCTACCGCCGCGAATGAGGCCGCGGCCCGCAACACGCGCCTTCGGTTCGGACGCTCTATCGTCGCCCTGACCGGATCGGCCGGTAAAGCAGGCGCCGCATGCTGAATCTCGCCGTGCGAGACGCGCAGCCGGTCCATATCCCGCCACGCGCCCGCCACCTCGGCGAAGGCGACGGCATGGCGGACATCGGCGTCACGCCAGGCCTCGAATGCCGCCACGTCCGCCGATCCCGCGTCGAGCGCGGCCAGCCATGCGGCAGCCTCGTCGATCAGGTCAGCACGACGCTGCGGGATGTCGGTATGGCCGGGCAAGGATCCTCCACGTGCGCGTCGCTATCGCGACGGGCCCTGGTTACGAGCGCCAGCCCCTTAGCCATATGCTTTTCGACGGTCGAGACGGATATCGACAGCGCCTCGGCGATGGCGGCAGGCGACATGCCCTGCACCTTGCGCATATGCAGGACGCGGCCGCATTGCGGCGGCAGGGCGTCGATGAGATCGAGCAGCCGTTGCAATTCGGAGCGTCCCGCGGCGATCGCAAAGGCGTCCGGCGCGGGATCGGCGACGTCCAGCATCTCCAGCGACGCGAGCAGATCGATCCTGACCACGCGCGCGCGCCGCAGCCGCTCCAGCGCGAGATTGTGCACGATGGTCAGCACGAACCCGCGCGGCGCGATGATGGCGCGATGATCCGGTGTCTTCAGGACGCGCGCATAAGCCTCCTGCACCAAATCGTCGGCATCGTCGCGGCCGCAGAAATACACTGCCTTGGCGCGATAGGCCGCCGCATGCGGCAGCACCTCGGCGACGAACCAGCGATCGATATCCCGCAGCCAGCTCAACGCGCACCCCCATCAGTCGGGCGGCGACTAGGCCGAGTTGGTTACAGCGCGGCGACAACTCCCCACGCGACGCAGTCGGCTTTGTAAGTGTGACCCATGGGCGGACATTAACGCGCCCTTCCCCGCTTCCCAACTTCGGCCATCCGTTGATGTGATTTGTCGGAACCGAAGACGATGTTCGCCGGCCTGCCCCATGACCGAGGGCGGACCGGACCATGGGCTTTTGGCAGATGGAGCACCTAGCCCACACCGCTGGCCGCAAAGATCGGTGCGAGCCAGCAAGTGACGCATGGTGCAGCGGCTACGCGCTTGTTCGCGGGACAGGCGAACGGGCGCCCACCTTGAAATAAAAGGGACCGGCCCGGATATTTCATAATGTTTCCGGGTTTGGCAGTCGGGAGTCTGATTTGCGCCTGAGTGAGACGCGGCGGGCCGATCATGCTCTCAGCGGGGGACATTCGATGAACGCAGCCTGGGCCTATCCATTCATTTTCGTCGCTGGCATGTTGCAAGCCGTCGGTGCGTCGATGGGCGGTCAGTTGAACAAGTCGATCGGCAATCCGTGGCTCGCAACATCCATCTCGTTCATGCTCGTCTTGTTCCTGACGGTCGCACTTTTCGCGTGCATGCCGAAGCCGCTACCTAGCGTGGGCGACTTTGCCGCTATGCCGTGGTGGGCACCACTCGGGGGCATCGTCGGTGCGGTCGCCGTGTTCGCCGGGTTCCTGCTGATCCAGAAGCTTGGCGCCGGCCCCGTCAACGGCATCACGATCACCGCCAATATCCTCGCCAGCCTCGCGATCGATCACTTCGGGCTGTTCCGCATGGAGCAGCACGAAATGAACCCTTGGCGCTTCCTCGGCGCACTACTGATGGTCGGGGGCGTCACGCTTATCGCAAAGTTCTGACGTGTCGTGAGGTATTGGAAAAACGAATTTGTTTCAGCCGGTCGAGGACCGTCCGGAGGTCCGTTGCCCCAAGCGATCGCAACGCGTCCCCGCCGAGGATCGCAACCGGCAGCGTATCCGTGATAATCGAGCCCAAGACGCGGCGACCGGTAACGACGATGTCGGTATCGCGGGGCAGCTTGTCATCCTCGCCTTGAACGATGGCGGACTGGTCCGAGCGGCGCTGCTGCGCCATCGCAGCGGTCGAGTGAGCCAGCCCCAGACCGATCAACGTCACCCACGGGGCAGTTATCCATTCATCTCCCAAACTTACGGAAAAGGTGAGCCGAGGGTACTTTCTGTGAACACCCATACGGCTGACCTCGATCCTTCCGCCAAAGCTATCCTGCTAGGATATGCGCGGTGGAAGATGGTCAAATTGCGTCAATAGCTGGGCGTCAAACGCATCCGACGACCGCCTGCCCGATCCGGACTTGAGGCTTAACTGAGAAATGCGAAAGCCAACGCCGGTTCGCAAACTCGCTACTTTTGACGTTCGTGCAACGATGCTGCTCGACTCCGTAAGTATCTCGCGCGATTTGGACTGGCCCGAACGCTAACCGCGGACCTGCCGGCGGCGGTGAATCACCGCGTCATGCCGAAGGCGGCGTACCGCGTCTCGACGCGTGGGTCGATCTTGATCGCAGCGGCGGCGTCGGCGTCGGATTTGGCACGGTCGCCCTTCTTCGACCAGGCGATCGACCGGCCCCATAATGACGATGTCTCGCGGGGTTCCATCGCCAGGACGCAATCATAGTCCACGATCGCCTCGTCGATACGGCCCATCCGCAGCAGAGTGAGCGCACGACTGTCGCGTATCGCCGCATCGTTGGGTAGCTTGATGAGCGCGGCGTCGCAGGCTTCCAGGGCTCGCGCCAGCGCGACGCCGGTGGTCGCCGCTTCCCAACAGAGGTTGTTGAGCTGAAACGGGGTCGTCGCCTTCGCCCGAAGAATAGCCCAATCGGACTCGCCAGCGGCTTGCTGACCGGCCCGCATCCGGGTCAGGCTGCGTACCAGCAGGATATCGTCGTCGTCCGGATGCGCCGCGGCCGCCTTGTCCACCGCCGCCAGCGCTGCCCTGGGATCGCCGGCCTTGAGCTCGAGATCGGCCTTGTATCTGACGGCGTCGCCCGTCGCATCGAGTGCCAAGGCCGCATCGAGATCGGCGCGTCGGCCGACGACGTCGCTCACCGGACGTGCCAGCGCACGATTCACGTACAGATACGCTTCCGGTTTGATCGCGATGGCGCGATCGTACAGGGCCATGGCCTCGGCAGGCCGACCGGCGGCGGTGCGTATCGCCGCAGCCCCGGCGAGGGCATAGGTGTCGGTCGGGAACGCCTTGGCGATCGCATCGGCCTCGGCCAGCACGTCATCGGTCCGGCCCATATCCCGCAGGATGTTGGCGCGCAGCATGTACGCCTGAATGTCCTTGGGGGCGATCGCCTTGATCTTCGCGACATCCGCTAGCGCCGCATCGTGATCCGTCAGTTTGCGATAGGCCGCCGCTCTTGCGTAGAGCGCAGCCGTATCGTCCGGCGTGAGTTCGATCGCGCGCGTATAGGCCGCCACCGCCTCCTTGGGGCGGTTGTTCTGCATCGCGACCCAGCCGCGGCGGTTGGCGATGAACGGGTTGCGCGGCTCGATCTGCTCGGCCGCAGCGAAGTCCCGCTCCGCCGCTGCTACGTCGCCCTTCCGCGCATAAGCGAGCCCGCGGTCGGCGAGCGGCCAATAGGTATGGGGTGCGAGTGCAGCGGCCTTGGAATAATCGGCGATCGCCTCGTCATGGCGTTCGCGATTGAGCAACGCGTTGCCACGATCGATCAGGGCGACGGCGGTGGTCGGGGTCTCTTTCAGCGCGATCGCCAGTTCGGCGTCGGTCATGACATAATCGTCGGGTCGGCGCAGATAGACGGTCTTCTCGGCGAGCGCACGCAGACGCGGCTGCGCGGCTGCGGCCTCCGCGTTGGTCATTTCGGGGGCGAGACTGCGTTCGGTCTTCTCGATCGTGAAGGTGCCATCCTTGACGTCCGCATGACGGTGATATTCGATTCCCCCGACGGTCTCGTCGACGGCGGCGGCAGCCGAGTCGAAGACGCTCCGGAACCCGGCCGGCAGACGGATGCTCTCCTGCACGCGGTTGTAATACGGGAATGGCAGCGCCCAGGGCGCATCGCGATCCGGGCCGGCGTCCCGGGTAAGATCGGCCTTGTAGCCGACGCCGGTGCCATCCGTCTCGTACCAGCCGCTGCTCCAGTCGAGCTTGGCGCTGCCCGTCATGCTGAGGCGCGCCTCGCCGCGCGCCCGGTCGAAGGACGCGGCGGCGCTCTTCACCTCGACGAAATCATATTGGCTGTGCCAATATTTGCGGAGCGCCTGATCCTTCGCTGCACCGGTAAGGTTCGACAGCGAGGCGTTGAGCCCGATCGCCTCGTCGCCCGTCATCACCGTGTCGACGATGAAGGGAGCGGGAACCGTCAGGCCGTTGCGCGCGTCGATCCGGATCGTGGTCGCCACGCCCGGTGCGGTCAGCGGCGGCGGCATCATCCGCACCAGTGCCGCCCGTTCGGGCAGGACCGGCAGACCCCAGCCGGACGCCGGCGGCTTGGTCCGGTCGAGATCGGTGTCGCCCGTGCGCGTCCCGTCGAGCCAGAAGATGCGATCGCCGATATGCGCACGGACGAGGACATGATCGAACAGCGCGATCATCGGCAAACGCTGGTCGAGGCCGTTGCCGAAGCCGGTCCCGACGAGCACCGGTTCGGCTTCGATCCCGGCGGCATGCAACAGACCCAGCAGCAGCGCAGTCTTCGCCTTGCAGTCGCCATACCGACGCGCCCAGGTCGTCGGCGCGTCCGCCGGGACCAGACCGCCGGCCCCCATCGCTAGCGCGACGTAGCGGATGCGATCCTGCACCAGGGTCAGAGCGGCCTGCGCGCGCGCCTTGGCATCGGGAAGCGCGCGAATCCTGTCCGACTCGGTTTTCAAGGCGCCATCGGCCGGCAGTTGCGCAGCCTGCGCGAACAGCGGCGCGAACAGCGCGGCGAGGTCCGCCCAGGAGGTGAAGTCGCTCGCCTCGAGCAGGCGGCCGATGCGGAACCGCGGCGGTGCGCCCTTCGGCAGCACGGCTGGCGCGACGTCCGCCATGCTGATTTCGGCGACAGTATAGCCACCCTCCTTGCGGGTGCTGATGCGCGGCAGGCTGCCGTTGCTGCGCAAATGTACCGGCATATCCGACGGCCAGCGGATCGAGGCGTGCGCCCGGGTGATCGGCAGCGGGTTCCAGGCTGCCGCCAGTTGCTCGACATGACCCTTGACCACCGGATCGGCGTGACTGACCGACATTGCCAGTTCGAGGACGTCGCCGACCTGCAGGCCTTCCGGCTGGATATTCGCCGTCAGCACCCCGTCCAGCATCGCCTGTTCGAGGTTCTGCTCGCGTCGCACCACGGTGAAGGTCTGGCCCGCCTTGAGTACGTCGATCACCTCGGCGCCGCGGTGGATCAGCAACGTGTGGACGGTCAGCGTGTCCGTGTCGGGTCGCCAGGGCAGCGAGATGTTGCCGACGGCGAGACCCGGCGGCGTCTCGATCTCGATCAGGCTCGCCGAATAGACCGTCTGTCGTCCTCGTTCGAACTGCACCTGCTGGTCCGACAGCAGAACACGCATCGGCGCGCCGTCCTGCTGGGCAGGCGTCGCCGGAGCGGGCTGCGGTTTCACCCAGGCCGGCACCGGGCCAAAGCTCGGTTTGTCCTCGGCCAGCGCAGGCATCGCACACACGCTTGCCGCCGCAAGCGCGATCATCGAACGTCGCAACATCACCCCCCATGGTTTGGCCACAGCCTAACGAGGGACGGGCGCGGTGCAAGACGCCGTGACGTGCGAACGATACAGACGGCCCCGCCTATCCCGCGGGGCGCAGTTCGAACACCAGCAGCGTCGAGGTCGCCGTGGCGCAAATCTGACCCTTGTCGTTGTGCAGCGTGGCTTCGGTGAAGGCGGCGCGCCGGCCCATCGAGATCAGGCGGCCGGTCGCGCGGATCGTGCCGCTGGTGCTGCTCAGGCCCTTCACGAACGACACCTTCAACTCCAGCGTCGTATAGCCGTATCCGGGCTTGAGCGCGGTATGTGCCGCGATGCCACAGGCGCTGTCGAGGATCGTCGCGATATAGCCGCCGTGCACCGACCCCATCGGATTGTAGGCGCTTCCATCGGGGGTAGCTTCGAAGACGGCATGGCCATGATCCGCTTCGATCAGCGAGATACCCAGCTTCTCGCCGAGCGGCGGTTGCCGTCCGGTGGCGAGCAGCGCGCGAACCTGGGTGAGCCCGTCGGCACCTTCAGCGGCAATCGATGACATACGTCTCTCCTTCTAGTTGGTCCGGCTGGCCACCATCGCGCCTGTGCCTGGCGGAATATCTCTTTGTCCAAAGCAAATATGAAGCGTTCGATCAAAGAGCTCTCTCTGAAGGCCCTTGCTACACCGCTCCGCGGCGCTGGCATCGACTTCGGTTGGCGCGAAGCGGGCGACTACTGTATTCATCGCGCTGCCAGAAGCCCGGCTCTGCTTTTAACTCAAGGGGCCAGCCTTAGTGATTACGCGTGCAGCAAACCATAAGGAGGCTACATGATCGCGCCGCAAGTCATCATCGACAATCCCCCCACGGTCGCTGCGCCGGTCGGGGCGTACTCTCACCTCGCTGCCGTGCCGCCGGGAACACGGATGCTGTTCGGATGCCCGCGCGGTCGATTACGTGGCAGACATAATTGAGCCGTTTTTCATCACCAATTTGACGTGTTCAACGGCGGCGATGTCGGTGGTGGGATCGCCTGCCACGGCGATCAGATCGGCGAGCAGACCGGCTTTCACCGCACCGAGTTTCTCGGCAAGGTGGAGCCAGCGCGCGTTGCCGGAGGTCGCGGCGATCAGCACCTGCGCCGGTCGCATCCCCGCGCCGACGAGCAACTCCATCTCGCGCGCGTTCTTACCATGCGCGAATACCCCGACATCGCCGCCCATACAGATCGGCACGCCGGCTTTCAGCGCCATCCGCAGGCTCGCGCGATTGATTTCGACCGCACGCGGCGCAGGATCGCTGCCGTTCCAGCCGCGGTAGCGCGACGTCGCGTCCGACGCGGCGAGCGTCGGGCATAGCGCTATCCCCTTGGCTGCCATCGCCGCGAAGATTTCCGGCGTACCGCCATATCCGTGCTCGATCGTGTCGGCGCCGGCGGCGATTGCGCGCCGCATGCCCTCTGCGGTGGCGGCGTGGACCGCCACCGGGCGTCCTGCATCGTGCGCGGCGGCGACCGCCGCGGTCATCTCGGCGAGGCTCAGCGTCGCGCGGCTGTCCTCGCCCGCACGCCAGCGATAGTCGGCATAGAGCTTCACCCAATCGGCGCCCGCGGCGATCTGGCGGCGCACCGCCGCGACGATCTGATCGACGCCCGACACCTCCTCGGCGCCCTGCGGCACGGCGACGCCGGGTTCGAAGCCCTTCGGGCCGTAGGCGCCCAGCGCGACGATCGCACGCGTCGCGACCGACAGCCGCGGTCCGGGTACGATCCCCTGATCGATCGCCGCCTTCAGCCCGACATCGGCATAGCCCGCCCCCTCGGTGCCGAGATCGCGTTCGCTGGTGAAGCCGGCGAGCAGCGTCGCCTTCGCATGCGCGACCGCGCGGGCGGTACGCAAAGCGAGCGGCTCGTGCAGGACCTGATCGTCCCAGCTCGTCTCGTCATAGGGATGCAGGAACAGGTGGCCATGGCCCTCGATCATACCGGGCATCAGCGTATCCCCCGCCAGATCGACGATCCGGGTCCCGGCGGGCACCGGCAGGTTCGGCCCGACCGCGACGATCCGCTCGCCGCTGACGAGCACCTGCCAGCCGGGGTGGACGATCCCGTCGACGCCATCGAAGACGCCGGCCGGTTTCAGGAGGATCGACGCCGGCCCCGACGCTGGCCCCGACGCCGGCGGCGCTGCGGGCACCGCGCTCGCCGGGGTCAGCAGCAGCATTGCGAGCAGCAGTTCGATCGTTCGCCGACGCATGGTCTTTCCCCTTGTCCCGCCTTAGGCTGCGGGCATGGATAAGGTCCTTCGGCGCATGCGCAATCCGGTGATCCTGTTGGCGCTGCTGACGGCCGCCCCGAGCCCGCCGCCGACCGAAGCGACACGCTGGCAGGCGCAGGCCGCGCGCGTCACGATCACGCGCGACGATTGGGGCATCCCGCATGTCCGCGGCCAGACGGATGCCGACGCGGTGTTCGGCCTGATCTACGCGCAGGCCGAGGACGACTTCCCCCGCATCGAGGCCAATTACCTGACCGCGCTCGGCCGTACCGCGGAAGCGCTGGGCGAGGATGCGATCTGGGCCGATCTGCGCCAGCGGCTGTTCGTCGATCCGGCCGAGCTCCAGGCCGACTATGCCGCCAGCCCGGCCTGGCTGCGCACGCTGATGCAGGCCTGGGCCGACGGGCTGAACTGTTATCTGGCGACCCACCCGCAGACCAGACCCAAGGTCCTGACCCGCTTCGAACCCTGGATGGCGCTGAGCTTTACCGAGGGCAGCATCGGCGGCGATATCGAGCGGATCACGCTGAGCGACCTCAAGACCTTCTACGGCACGCCCACCCCGCCTACCCCGGAGGATCTGGGCGCGGTTCCGCGCGAGCCCGCGGGATCGAACGGTATCGCCATCGCGCCGCGCCTGACCGCGAACGGCAATGCGCTGCTGCTCATCAACCCGCACACCAGTTTCTATTTCCGGTCCGAGGCGCAGATGACGAGCGGCGAAGGCCTGAACGCTTACGGCGCCAGCACCTGGGGCCAGTTCTTCATCTATCAGGGCTTCAATCCCAAGGCAGGGTGGATGCACACCTCGTCGACGGTCGACAATATCGACGAATTCGCCGAGCGTATCGTGCGGGTCGGCGCGGGCTTTGCCTATCGCTACGGCAGCGACCAGCGCCTGGTCGCGACCCGCACGGTCACGCTGCGCTACCGTAGGGACGATGGCACGATCGGCGAGCGGCGCTTCACGACCTATCGCACGCATCACGGGCCGATCGTCGCGAAGAAGGCGGGGCGCTGGATCGCGACGGCGCTGATGTGGAAGCCCGTCCCCGCGCTCGAACAAAGCTATCTGCGCACCAAGGCGACCGATCTGGCGAGCTATACGGCGGTCGCCGACCGCAAGGCGAATTCATCCAACGACACGCTGTTCGCCGACGACAAGGGCGAGATCGCGTTCCTGATGCCGCAGTTCATGCCGGTCCGCAGCGACCGGTTCGACTATACCCGTCCCGTCGACGGCAGCGATCCGGCGACCGACTGGCACGGGCTGCACAGCCTCGCCAGCCTGCCGAACGTGGTGGGCCCGCGCACCGGCTGGGTGCACAATACCAACGACTGGCCGTGGAGCGCGGCGGGGCCGGACAGCCCGAAGGCGAAGGACTATCCGCGTTATATGGATCAGGTCGGCGGCAACGCGCGCGGCGTGCATGCCGATCTGCTGCTGACCGGAAAGAGCGGCTGGACGGCCGAGAGCCTGCGCGCCGCCGCCTTCGATCCTTATCTGCCCGCCTTCGCGCGATTGCTGCCCGGCCTCGTCGAGGCGTGGGACGCCCTGCCCGCCCGCGATCCGCGCCGTGCCTCGCTCGCCGCGCCGGTCGCCTTGCTGAAAGCGTGGGATCACCGCTGGAGCCGCGATTCGGCCGCGACCAGCCTCGCGGTGTTCTGGGGCGATCACCTGTGGCGCGAGGTCGGTGGGTTCGCGCAGGCCGAGCGGCTCAACGTCCCCGATTATATCGCCACCCGCGTCGGCGCGGACGCCAAGCTCGCCGCGCTGTCGGAGGCGGTCGACCGGCTGACCCGCGACTTCGGCGGCTGGCGCGTGCCGTGGGGAGACATCAATCGATTCCAGCGGATCGACGATGCGATCGCGCCGCACTTCGACGATGCGACGCCCTCCCTCCCCGTGCCCTTCACGTCGGCGCAATGGGGCAGCCTGGCCTCGTTCGGTGCGAAACGCTGGCCGGGCACGAAGCGCTATTACGGCACCAGCGGCAACAGCTTCGTCGCGATCGTCGAATTCGGTCCGCGCGTGAAGGCGATGGCGGTGATGGCCGGCGGGCAGAGCGGCGACGTGCGCTCGCGCCACTTCACCGACCAGGCGGCACGCTATGCGCAGGGCAGGCTCCGCCCGGTCTATTTCTATCCCGACGAATTGAACGGGCATATCGAACGTCGCTATCGGCCGGGCGGCTAGCGCCTACATTGCGCAGCGGCCCGGTCGAGCCGCGCAGGCGTCGCGGTGACGGCATGGGTGGGGCAGACGCCGGTCCCGACGGCGGATCGCGAAGACCGACATCTCCTCGCCGTCCCGCTCATCATGACAGTTGGATGAACTTCGCCGACGCATGGACACAAAAAGACACAAATCCAGTTATCACGGGCGGGTCGGCGCCGGGTCGTCCCCACGAATTGGGGTCATCCCGTATGGATCAAACTGCCTTCCTCCTCGGGTTCACGATCATGTCGCTGGGCTCGCTCGCGATATACGTCACCGGAAAAAAAACGCATCCCTCGGGCCATCATACCCTCCTGCACGCCAGCGTGCCGTTCATCGCGGCAACGGCCTATCTCGCCATGGCCTTCGGCATCGGGACGCTGTTCAAGCTCGACGGATCGATCACCTATCTCGCCCGGTATCTCGACTGGTCGGTGACGACACCCATCCTCCTGTCGAGCCTCGTTCTTCTCGCCTTTCACGAATGCGGCAGGACCGGCGAGGTCGGCGGTCACCTGACCGCGATCATCGTCCTCGACGTGTTGATGATCGTCACCGGTCTCGTCTCGTCGCTAGCGGGCCCTTCGCTGGCGAAGTGGGTTTGGTATGGCTGGTCCTGCGTCGCGTTCCTCGGCGTGCTGTATCTCCTGTGGGGACCGTTGCGCACGCTGGCGATGAGCCGCGGCGCCGCATTGGGGGCGGCCTATAACAAGAACGTCGCCTTTCTTACGATCATCTGGTTCCTGTATCCGATCGTCTTCCTGATCGGGCCGGAGGGGATGAAGATCATCGCGGACCCGGCATCGGTCTGGGCGATCCTGATCATGGATGTCATCGCGAAGGTCGTTTACGCTTTCTACGCCGCCAGCAACCTCGACAAGGCGCTGGCCGAACATGGTGACGAGCGCGGCCATCGGTCATGACGACGCGCGCGTCGGCGATCGGCGGCAGCCTATTGCTGGCGGCGGCCTCGGCCGCCGCCTTAGGGTCGCTGACCGTCCAGCTCGCCTTTGCCGTCGTGGCGATCGGCGTGATCGGCATGGCGCACGGTGCCAGCGACCTCGCGATCGTGGAGCGTCGCCGACGCCCGGTGTTCCTTGCGCTCTATGCGCTCGTCGGCATCCTCTGCCTCTCGTGGTGGATCGCCGATCCTGCGGTGGCGTTGCCCGCGTTCCTCGTCGCGTCCGCCGTGCATTTCGGGCTTGAAGATGCGCCCGACGGCGCGATCCTCGAGAAGATCGTGCGCGGAACGAGTCTCGTCGCGACGCCGGCGACGTTCCATATGGGCGCGCTCACCGAGCTGCTCAGCCTTGCTGGTACCCCGACCTTCGTGCCGCCGATGGTGGCGGTGATGGCCTTCGCCGGCGGCGGGGCCGCGGCCTGGCTGATCGCCGGCGCCATTCAGCATCGCGATGGTCGCCTTCTGACGGGGACGGCGGCGCTTCTCGTTCTGCCGCCTCTGGTCGGATTTTCGGTCGGCTTCCTTATGCTGCATGCGCTGCCGCAGACGGCCGAACGCAGCGATCAGCTCGGCTGCGCCGACATCGCCGACTATCTTCGGGCAACGGGGCCGATCCTGTTCAGTGCCGTGGTCCTGATCGGGATCACGGGCGGGCTGCTGCTGCGGCTCGATCCGTCGGGGGTACGCCCCTTGTTTGCCGGCATCGCCGCGCTCGCCGTACCGCATCTGCTCGTGACGCCATGGTTCGAACCGCTGGAGCGGCCGTTCGGGGCAATGCGGGGTCGGAGAAGGATGATGATCGGTATTAGCAACGGATAGAACGGACGCCGCGGCCCGGATCGTTCCGGGCGGCAATCGTCGCGCTATCGTCGCCCCGCCGAGATAATCCGGAACATCGTGGCACCTCAATACCTTGTCGATCAACGAACAGTGATCCTCAGGTGGAGACGGGTATTGAACGAGCGCACATGCGATGTGGCGATCATCGGAGCGGGCACCGCGGGGTTGAAGGCCTATAAGGCAGCGGTGGCGCGCGGCGCCGACGTGGTGATCGTCGAGCGCGGACCCGGCGGGTCGACCTGCACGCGTGTCGGCTGCATGCCCTCCAAACTGCTGATCGCCGCGGCGCGCGTCGCGTATCAGGCCCGCAAGGCCGGCGAATTCGGGATCGTGACGGGTGAGGTCTCCGTCGATGCCGCCAAACTGTGGAGCCGTGTCCGGCAGCAACGCGATCGCTTCGTCGACTCGATTCTCGACGATTATCATGCCATCCCTACGGACCGAGTCGTCCATGGCAGCGCCCGCTTCACCGGTCCGCGGACGATCGCGGTCGGCGACGACCGGATCACCGCGCGCCGCGGCATCATCATCGCGACCGGCGGACATCCGATCATCGCCGAGACGCTCGATCCGGTCCGCGACCTCGTCCATACCCACGAGACGATCTTCGAACTCGCCGATCTCCCTGAGACGATGGCGGTGCTCGGCGCCGGGGCGCTGGGGCTCGAACTGGCCCAGGCCTTCGCCAGGCTCGGCGTTGCGGTCACCGTCATCGATGAGGGCGAGATGATCGGCGGCCTCAAGGACCCGAAGACGAATGCGGCCGCCATCGCGGCGATCGGCGAGGAATTCGCATTCCAGCTCGGCGTCGACGCATCCGCGGCACTGACCGACGACGGTCGTGCACGACTGAGCTGGTCGGGCGGCGCGGTCGAGGTCGACCTCGTCCTCGCCGCGACCGGGCGGCCGCCGTCGCTCGACGGGCTCGATCTCGATACCACGGGCATCGCGCTGGACGATCATGGCACGCCGGTTTTCGAGAAAAATACACGCCGCTGCGGCGACAGCGACATCTTCATCGCCGGCGACGCCAATGCGTGGCGCCCCGTGCTGCACGAAGCGGCGCGCGGTGGTCGCATTGCCGGCGATGTCGCGATGGGCGGGCCATCCGCCAAGCCCCTCCCGGCCTTCGCGATCGCCTTCACCGAACCCAATCTGACGGAAGTCGGTATGTCGTTCGATGATTTGCCGGAGGATGTCCGGATCGGCGAGGCGAGTGTCGCCGACAACGGCCGGGCGACCGCGGATGGCGAGGATCAGGGGCTGGTCCGCCTGTATGCCGATGCCGACGGCAAGCTGCTGGGCGCCTCGATCGTCGCCCCCGAAGGCGAGCATCTCGGCCATCTCGTCGCGCTGGCGATCGAACGCGGCATGGATGCGGCGGCCTTCGCCGATCAGGCCTGGTATCATCCGACGCTCGAGGAACTGCTGCAAAGCGCCGCGCGCGATCTGCTCGGCGACGACGGATGACTGCGGCGTGACCCTGCTAACATAAGATAATTCGTCGCAGGGCGATATCTACCGGAACGGACCGGTCGCTGCATCGTCGGGGCATGCAGTTGATTTTGCGAGGGTGCATGACCGGACCGACGGTGGTATTTCTTCATGCGCTCGGCGCCAGTGCGGGTGAATGGACGCAGGTCGTCGACCGGCTGCCGGGGCGCGATTGCGTCGCGCTCGACCTTCCCGGATTCGGCGACAGGGCGGATGCCGGATATGCCGGTGTCGACGCGATGGCGGACTGGCTGGCGGACGAAATCCGCTCGCGTGCGCCGACGTCCTGCGTGCTCGTCGGCCACAGTATGGGCGGCAAGATCGTCACGCTCGTCGCGGCGCGCGCCGCCGCCGGAGAGATCGGCCTGTCGGGGGTGCTCGGCGTCGTGCTCGTCGCGGCCTCGCCCCCGTCGCCCGAACCGATGGACGAGGATCGCCGCGCCGAGATGATCGGCTGGTTCGCCGCGGGGCAGGCCTCCAGCACCGATGCGGCGACGTTCGTCGATGCCAATAGCGCGACGCCGCTGGCGGGTCCGCTACGCGACGCGGCGATCGGCGATGTGCGGCGGTCGAACCGGGAGGCCTGGCTCGGCTGGCTCGAACGCGGCAGCCGAGAGGATCGCGCCGCCGATACCGCCCGCATCGCGATCCCCGCGCTGATCGTCGCCGGTGCCGAGGACGGCGACCTCGGCGAGGACGCGCAACGCCGGCTCAACCTGCCGCATTATGTCACCGCCGACCTGCAAGTCGTGGCTGGCGCGGCGCATCTCATCCCGTACGAGCAGCCGGACGTGCTCGCCGCGCTGATCGACGGCCATGTGGCGACGGTCGCCGGCGCCGCCCTGCCCGCGGAGTTCGCGACGATCCTCGGCTCCGATCGTGTCAGTCGCGCGACGCGCGCGGCGATGCTGGCGCGGATGCGCCCGCCGGCCGCGGCAACGGGCTGGACGGCGGAGGAACGGGCGACGACCGCAGCGCTGGTCGCGCGCATCCTGCCCGACTGCGGCGGGGCCGATGCCTTGGCGGATCGCATCCTGGCCGGCATCGCCCAAGGTCCCGGCGACGGCTGGCGGTTCGCCGCCCTGCCGCCCGATCGCGCGGCATGGCAGCGCGGGCTCGCCACCCTGGCGACCGCATCCGGCAGCTTCGCCGCGCTCGCGCCCGATGCGCAGAGCGGGCTGCTGGAACGCATCGCCGGCGGTCAGATCGGCAGCGTCGACGACGCGGCGTGTCTCTCGCCCGGGCAGATGGCCTTGTGGTTCGAGGACGTGCGCGCCGAGACGGTGCGGGTGTGGATGTCGCTGCCGGCGACGATGGCGGCGATCGGCTATGACGGCTTTGCGGTCGGCGGCGACGGGCGGCGCAAACAGGGCTATACCCGCACCGGCGCCGACGATCCGGAAGCCTGGCAGCCTTCGTTGGAGCGCATCGCGTGACGGCATCGCGCTATGCCGCGGCGGAGGTGGTCGATGCCGTGGTGATCGGCACGGGCGCGGGCGGCGCGCCGCTCGCCGCGCGGCTCGCACAGGCGGGATTGTCGGTCGTCGCGATCGAGGCGGGCCGGGCCTTCCGGCCAGACGATCACGTCGCCGACGAGGTCGCGGCCGACATCTACTGGATGGAGGAGCGGCTGAGCGGGGGAGCGACGCCCACCGCCTTCGGTTCGAACAATTCGGGCATGGGGGTCGGCGGGTCGACGCTGCATTGGGGCGCCTTCTGCCCCCGCCCCGATCCGCGCGATCTGCAACTGAAGACGCTCACCGGCGAAGGCGCGGACTGGCCGATCGATCACGCCGAGCTGATCCGCTACATCGACGCGGTCGAGCGGTTCACCGGCGTATCGGGCCCGGCCGATTACCCCTGGGATGCCACCCGCCGCTACGCTTATCCCCCCGTCGCGCGCAACGCCGCGGCCGACGCGATGGCGCGGGGCTGCGCGGCAATCGGGATCACCGCCACCGACGCGCCCGCGGCCCTGGTCTCGCGCGACCATGACCAGCCGCATTGGGGACAGCGGCAGGCCTGCGTCAATTGCGGCACCTGCCATCAAGGCTGCCGCACCGCCGCCAAGACGAGCATGGACACGACCTATCTGCCCGTCGCGGTCGCCCATGGCGCCGAGATCCGCGCCGAGGCGCGCCTGCTGTCGTTCGAGTTCGACGGCAGTGGCCGGATCGGCGCAATCGTCTACCGGCAGGGCGGAGAGGAGCATCGCCAGCGCTGTGCCGCGGTCTTCCTGTGCGCCGGCGGCATCGAGACGCCGCGCCTGCTGCTCAACCTCGGCATCGCCAATTCGAGCGGTCAGGTCGGGCGCAACTTCATGGCGCATGTCGCGACGCAGATCTGGGGCCGGTTCGACGCCGACATGCGGATGAACCGCGGCTATCCCTCGTCGCTGATCAGCGAGGACATGATGCGGCCCGGCGATGCCGGCTGTGCCGGCGGCTATCTGATCCAGAGCCTCGGCGTGCTGCCCGTCACCCTCGCCACCGGCCTCGCCCGCGGGGCCGGCATCTGGGGCGAACGGCTGCAGAGCGTCCTGCGCGGATACAATCGGATGGCCGGGATCGGGATCAACGGCGAATGCCTGCCGCATGCCGACAATCGCCTGACGCTCAGCGACGAGGCCGACGCCTTCGGTCATCGCAAGGCGCGGATCGACTTCAGCTATCACGCCAACGAACAGGCGATCGACCGTCACGCCCGGCGGACGCTCGCCGACATCTGGGCCTCGGCGGGCGCGAGCGACATCTTCGCGGTCGATCGCTCCGCCCATACGATCGGTACGTGCCGCATGGGCCGGGACGGCGACGCCGCGGTGGTCGATCCCGACGGCCGCAGCTTCGACGTTCCCAATCTGCTGATCTGCGACAATTCCGTCTTTCCCAGTGCGCTGGCGGCCAACCCTGCGCTGACGATCATGGCGCTGTCGCTGCGCACCGCCGACCGTTTTCTCGCATCCGACCGTTGAGGAGTTCGTCATGGATTTGGGTATCAAGAACCGTATCGCGCTGATCAGCGGCGCCGATTCGGGCATGGGCAAGGAGACGGCGCGGCTGCTGCTGGAGGCGGGCGTGCGCGTCGCGATCACCGATCAGCCCGGCGGCACGCTGGACGAGGCGGTTGCCGAACTGGCCCCGCTCGGCGAGGTCGTCGCCGTGACCGGGGACGTGACCAGCCCCGATGACGTGCGGTCGATCTGGGCGGAGGTGCGCGACCGGCTCGGTCACCCCGATATCTACGTCAACGCCGCGGGGGTGACGGGGGCGACCGGCGACTTCCTCGACGTCGACGACGCCGGCTGGCAGCAGACGCTCGACATCAATCTGATGGGCGCGGTGCGGATGTGTCGCGAGGCGATCCCGGCGATGCGCGGGAACGGCTGGGGCCGGATCGTCCTGTTCGCGTCCGAGGATGCGGTGCAACCCTATGTCGACGAACTGGCCTATTGCGCGTCGAAGGCGGGCATCCTCGCCCTCGCGAAGGGGCTGTCCAAGGCCTATGGCGGCGACAACGTGCTGGTGAACACCGTCTCGCCGGCCTTCATCGCGACGCCGATGACCGACACGATGATGCGCAAGCGCGCCGAGGAACGCGGCGAGAGCTTCGACGCGGCGATCGAGAGCTTCCTCGACGAGGAACGGCCGGGCATGGTGCTCAAGCGACGTGGCCGCGCCGAGGAGGTCGCCGCGGCGGTCGCGTTCCTGTGCTCGGAGCGGGCCAGCTTCATCAACGGTGCCGGCCTCCGCGTCGACTCGGGCTCGGTCTTCACCATCGCCGGATGAAGCGCCGCGGTACCGCTGCGATCGCGGCGTTTCGTTGCGGTGGCGAGACCGTCAGGCGACACCATCAGCAACCGGCGCATACCGTCGGATACCGACGCCATCATATCCGTATCCGTCGGGCCCGGCGAGACGACGTTGACGCGTATGCCACGCGACGCGAGTTTCGCCACCGAGCTGTGCGTGTAGGGCCGCACAGCCGCCTTGGTCGCGGCATAGGTACGCAACGACGTCACGCCCATGCCGTCGGCGATCGACGCGACCAGCACCACCGAGGCTCCGTCGCTTAGCACCGGCAACGAGCCGGTGGAGGTGCAGGACGTCTATGGGCGGCGGTTGCGGTAGATGCGGGCAGGCGTGGCGGATCGTCCGTGCGCCGCATGACGCCGATCGGCACGCTACGTGAAGAACGCCGCGCGCATCGGCAGCATCGCGGCGCCGATGACGGGCGCGTCGGCGCCGATCGCGGAGGCGACGATCCGTGGCGCGGGACGATGATGGCCGCGACGTTCGGGGTTGGTGAAGCGGATGCGCGCGGCGATGCGATCGGCCAGCGCGGGCGGCAGCCTTCCCCCCAGCACGATCAATGCGGGATCGAGCGTCGCGGAGATCGCCGAGGCGACGAGGTTGAGCGAGGGCGCGCAAGCGTCGAGCCACCCGTCGACCACGGGATCGTGCGGATCGAAGCCGGCGAGCATCGCATGCAGGTCGGGCCACGGCTGCCCCCGCGCGGCGAGCCACAGCCGCAGCGTCTCCAGATTGGGTTGCGCCCAGCCTTCGGGCAGGATCGAGGCGAACTCGCCGGCGTTGCGATGGGCGCCGCGCAGCGGCGCGCCATCCGCGACCACGCCGCCGCCGAAACCCGCCGCGAAATAGAGATAGGCGAAGTCGCCGACCGTCCGCCCGACCCCCAGCATCGCCTCGCCCACCGCCGCGACGTTGCCGTCGTTGTCGACCCACAACGGCCCGCCGAGCCGATCGGCGAGCAGCGTATCGAGCGGGATCAACGCCCAGGGATCGAGCTGCGCGGGCGGATTGAGGCGCGCGCCGTCGCCGATGAAATAGCCGGTGACGCCCACGCCGACGCCGATCCGCCGCGCCGGGTCCAGCCCGGCGGTCCGGACCGTATCGTCGATCAGGCGCGCTAGCTGATCGGCCGCGCGCGGGAAATCCGTGCTTTCGAGCGGAGCCGATGCGCGGACCCGGATCGCGCCGGTAAGATCCATCAGGGCGAGCGATACCGCATCGGTCATCACCGAAATGCCGACGGCGAAGGCCGCATCGGCGCGCAGGCGCAGCGGCGCGCTCGGCTTGCCCCGGCCGCTGATCTCGGGCGCCCCCTCCCCCACCAGGCCGCGCTCCAGCAACGGCTCGACCAGCCGGGTGATCGAATGCGGCGCGAGACCGGTCGCCCGCGAGAGGTCGGCACGCGAGGCGGCGCCCCGCTTCGACAGCAGGGTCATCACCACACGCTCGTTGGCGGTCGCCGTCCGACGGCCGTCCTCGCGCAGGAAGGATGCCGGAAAGGCGCCGGCGAACTGGTCGGTCATCCGCCCCCGACACCGCGCCCGCCGCGCCTTGTCAACCGCATAGCGGCAACGGCGGCGCGGACCGCGACCGGGCAGCGTCGCCGACCTGGAGGCCGCGCGGCCGCCGCAGACAGCGCGCCGGGGCGGTGCCGGCTCATCGCACCCAGCGCACCTTGTAGAGGTGCAGATCGGGCACCGGCACGTGCCGCCGGTCGCTGCCGTCCCGCCGCATCACCGTGAAACCGCGTGCCCACCAGCTCCCTTCGGCTTGGACCCAGGCGACACGGTCTTCCACCGCGCTCACGGCCTTGACCTGCCGGCTGGGGTTGAGCGGCGCATAGGGGGCGAAGCCGCCACGATCGGGGTCGAAGCGCCATACGCCGTCGTCGGTCGTCAGATAATAGCCGCCGTCCGGGGCAGCCGACAGATCGTGGCCATCGTGCCGGCCCGGGAGCGACCAGCGCGCGCTTTCGACCAGCCGCGGGCCGGCGGCACCGCGGTCGAGGCGGAAGGCCTGGACGAGATCGTGCGACAGCGCGAACAGCCGCCGGCGGCGCGCATCCCACACTGCGCCATGACCGGACGGCAGCGGCAGCGACTGGATCACCTGCTCGCTGCGCCGGATGTCGTACAGGTCGAGCCGGTCGCCGGCGGGATCGATCGACAGCGCGACCGCGACCAGCCCGCCGGGCAGCAGCGCCGCCGAATGCGCCATCGGCACGCGCGCGCGAAACCGCACCCGCCCGGTCGTGCGATCGATCAGCACCGCGCCGCCGGTGGATGCGGTGACGAGGATCGCGCGACCGTTCTCGACCGGCTTGCACTCGTCGATATGGCCGAGCAGTCCGTCGCGATAGTCGAGCGGCAGATCGGCGGCGGCTTTCGCCGTCCAGCGCCACGACTCGGTGGTGCCGTTGCTGCCGATCGTCAGCTCACGCACCTGATCGTCGCCGCAGGCATAGACCAGGCCGGACACCTCCACCGACGCGGCGGCGAGCAGCATGCCGAGCAATATCATCGTCATAGGTCCCTTCGTCTGCACGGCTGCGCCAAATCGCGCCGCGTCACCGTTATGTCACCTATAGTGATTAAATGACGCTCCCATGTCAGACCTAGGGGGAAATTTCATGCTGCTACGAACCACCTGCCGTATCCTGTTGTTGCTATCCGCCGCGACGCCCGCGATCGCCGTCGCGCAGACCGGCGCGCTCCCGCCAGCGCCCGATCAAAGCGCGTCGGCCACCGCCGGACCGGAGACGGAGGGCGATATCGTCGTCACGGGGGCGCGGCTGCAGGCGAAGAAGGACATCGCCGCCAAGCGCGAGATCGCGGTCATCTCGGACAGCATCAGTTCCGACGAAGTCGGCACGCTGCCGGACTTCGGGCTCGGCGAGGCGCTGACCCGCGTCCCCGGCGTCTCGACGATCCAGAACAATGGCCGCGGCGAGGCGCAATTCCTGTCGATCCGCGGGCTCAACGCCGATTACAATCTGGTCGAGATCGACGGCGTGCCGCTGCCCGCCAACGAAATCTCGCGCCGCAACGTCTCCCTCGACGTGATCCCGTCGTCGCTCGCGAGCCGGGTCGAGGTCTATAAGTCGATGACCGCGGCGATGAACGGCAATGCGATCGGCGGTATCGCCAATCTGCGCACGCGCAGCGCGTTCGACAACGGCGGCAAGAGCTTCGTCGGCGGTCGCGTCGATATCGGCCGCTGGGACTTCCGGCGTACGCGCGGCGGCAATCCGCCCTCGGGCCAGGCCGAGCTGGTCGGCGCGACGACCTTCGGTCCCGACCGCAAATTCGGCATCGTCGTCGCCGGCAGCTATTTCCGCCGGGTGAGCGCGTCGCTCGACAGCGCGAGCACGACGCCGCTCTACGTCGATCCCGCGACCGGCCAGCGGCTGAACCCGGCGGTCAGCGATGCCGGCAACGCCGCCGTCGTGCCGTCGGTCCGCCGCTGGCTGCACTATGACAATCTTCGCCAGCGTTACGGCGGCTTCGCCAAGCTGGAGTTCGACGATCATGCGATGTTCAGCGGCGCGCTGACCGTCGCCGAATTCCATCACACCAACGACGAGGATCGGCAGGCGAACAGGGTCACACCGAACAATGCCTTCATCGCGGCAACCAACAAATACACTTATATCACCAATGTCACGCAGTCGGGCGGCAAGGTGACCAGCGGCAATTACGCACAGGCCGACGAGTCCCGCTTCTTCCAGAAGCGCGGGATCAAATATGCCGATCTGCATGGCGAGCTGACGCCCGGCGACCATATCCGTGCCGATTTCGGGGTCAATTACGCGATCGCCACCTATCGTCAGGACGCGACGACATCGGTCTTTCGCATCCCCGCCGGCACGCGTCTCGCTTATACTTACGCGATCACGCCGGGCGGATTCCCGCAATTCACCTTCGCCGAGCCGGCCTATGTCGCCGATCCGACGAGGTACAATTTCTATGATTACCAGACCACGCCCGACGATCAGAAGGAGAAGGCGCTGACCGCGCGGGCCAATCTGGCGGTCAACATGGCGAATGAGGATGACGGATTCGGCTTTGCGGCGGGCGCCTATGCGCGCTTCCTCGACCGCCGCTACGATCGCACCGTCAGCGACTACACGCCCATCGCCGGAGCCGCATCGCTCTCCAGCTTCATCGCGCCGCAGCGTTATACGCCGTATAACGGCGGCGGGCAGCGCGTGATGTTCTTCGATCCGGCCGCGGTCACCGCCTATTTCGCCGCCAACCCGACCAAATTCACCGCGAACGCGAGCAACGCTCAGGCGAGCCTGCAATCGGATTATACGCTGACCGAAGAGATCAAGGCCGGCTATCTCATGGGACGCTACGCCCGCGACGCGTTGCGGCTGACCGCCGGCGTACGGTACGAGGACACCGGCCTGTCGACGGGCTCTTATAATCTTACCACGATCGGCAAGACGGTGCGTCTCGGCTATGGGCAGCAGCGTCAGCATTACCGCGATTGGCTCCCTTCCGCACAGCTCGACTGGAACGTGACCGCGGACCTGCGCGCCCGTGCCGCCTTCAGCCGCACGCTCGCCCGGCCCAATTACAACGATCTGGCGGGCCGGCAGACGATTGCGATCAACGCGGGGACCAACTTCGTCACCATCACCACCGGCAACGCGCAGCTCCGTCCCCGCCGCAGCGACAATTACGACGTCAGCCTCGAATATTATCTCAACCGCGACGTCCTGTTCTCGGCGGCGGGCTTCATCAAGTCGGTGCGCGACGAGATCCTGACGGTCAGCAACACCGCGCTGCAACCGTTCAACGGCGTCGTCACGCAGGTCACCACCACCCGCCCGGTCAACGCCAGCGGCACGGTGATCCACGGCGTCGAACTCAATGCGGTGATCACCCGCATGGCCTTCCTGCCGCAGCCGCTCGACGGCTTCGGCATCGCCGCCAACGTCACGCTGCTGCAACCGACGCCGCCGACGATCATGATGACCAACGGCATCAGCCGCCGCCTGTCCAGCCTCGTCGAAAGTGCGAACGTCGTCGGCAACGTCCGTGCCTTCTATACGGTCGGACCGGTGACGGTGCAGGGCGCGTGGAACCACCTCTCGCCGCTGCTGCTGACCGCTTCGACCGCCGACCCGACCCAGGACGTCCGCTACAAGGCGAGCGACACGTTCGACGCGCAGATCCGCCTCCGCCTCTCGCGCGCGATCACCATCGTGGCGCAGGGCAAGAATCTGTCGGACAATCGCCCGACGCGCGTGACCGGCCCCGCCTTCAACCTGCTCAGCGAAGAGCTGGAAAACGGCCGGGCTTATAATATCGGCACGCTGTTCCGCTTCTTATCGAATGAAGACCGCCGCTGCCGTACGAGCCGATCCGCCGTACGGCAGCGGCGGCCGGTTGCCGTGGCAACCAGCCTTCAAGCCAAATGCGATTGACTCGCAACGATCCTGTCGGCAGAGCGCCGCCAGGGGGTGCTAATGCGAACTATTCACATCACTGCGCTGGGTTGCGCCTTGTTCTGGGCCGGGACGGCGCAGGCGCAGCAGGCAACCGACGGCGCGCCGGACGGCGACATCATCGTCACCGGCGAAAAGTCGAACCGCACGGTGCAGGAAACGACGACGAGCGTCGCCGTCACCACGCCGGCGCGGATCGAACAGGAAAATATCCTGACGATCCAGGACATCTACAATCGCACCGCGAACGTGTCGGAGACCTACGGCTCGGCCGGGTTCACGATCCGCGGCATCAACAACATGGGGGTCGGCGGCGGCGGCAATGCCGATACCGCGACCGTCTATGTCGATCGCGCGCCGATCCCGCGCGAGGCCCTGTTCGGCGGCCCGACCGACCTGTGGGACGTCGCGCAGGTCGAGATCCTGCGCGGACCGCAATCGACGATCCAGGGGCTGAACGCGCTGGCGGGGGCGGTCGTGCTCACCACGCGCGATGCCTCGACCACCGACTATAGCGCCGACGGACGCGTGCTGTGGAGCGAATATGACGACCGCACGCTCTCGGCCGCGGTCGGCGGGCCGCTGGTTAGGGATCAACTCGGGTTTCGCCTCTCGGCGGAGCGCCGCGCCGATCGCGGGCTGATCCGCAACATCACCCGCGGCGGCTACGACGATGCGCTGCGCTCGCTCAACCTTCGCGGCAAGCTGAAGTGGACGCCGATCGCGCTGCCGGGGCTGGAGGTCCGCGCGAGCTACAATCGCGTCCGGCGCGATGGCGGCTATCTGTACGAATATGCCCGCATCGACCGGCCCGATTACTTCCACGACCGTGTCTCCACCGGTGATGCGCCGAGCCGCGGCAAGATCGACAGCGACATCGCGTTGCTGGACGTCGGCTATACGATCGCCCCGCGGCTGCGGCTGTCCAGTGTCACGTCGTTCAACAAGACGCATTCACATGCTCAGATCGACACCGACGGCACCGCCGCCGACCTGCAGGTGGTCGACAACACCAACGATTTCCGCACCTGGACGCAGGAACTGCGGCTTAATTACGACGGGGAACGGCTGAGCGGCGTGCTCGGCGGCTGGGCCTATCGCCGCGGCGGCGGGCTGATCGCCGCCAACCGGCTCAACATCACCACGCCGACCGGCACGATCGCCGCCCTGTTGCAGGGTGGAGGGTTCCCGGCCGCGGCGGCGAGGCAGATCGCCACGCTCTACACCAATGCGCTGCCGGTGATCCCGATCGCTTATGCTGCGGATTCGCCGCAGCAGGTGCGCACGGCGGCGCTGTTCGGCGACGGGCGCTACAGGGTGACCGACCGGCTCTCGCTGATCGGCGGCTTCCGCTACGATCACGAGGAGAACCGGTATACCGCGGAGACGGTGGCACGCTTCACCGGCACGCTGCCGAACCCCGCCACGTTCGGCGCGACGGGAACGCCGCTGTTCCAGGCGATCACGGCGGTCAATCGCGGCGTGCTCGGGCTGGTGTCGAGCGCCTCGTCGGCGCGGGCGAGCAATGCGCGCAGCTTCGATGCGTTCCTGCCCAAGGCGGGCGTCAACGTCGACTGGACGCGCGATCTCAGCACCGCCGTCACCGTGCAGCGCGCCTATCGCTCGGGCGGGTCGAGCCAGAACCCGGCGCGCGCGCTGCTCGTCGCCTATGATCCCGAATATAGCTGGAATTACGAGGGATCGCTGCGGTCGCGCTGGCTGGGCGGGCGGCTGACGCTGAACGCCAACGTCTTCTATATCGACTGGCGGGATCAGCAGACCAACGCGCTGTTCGGGTTGAACGAATATGATTACAACACGGTCAACGCCGCCAAATCGCACCTCTATGGCTTCGAGGTCGAGGCGCAGGGTCGGATCAGCCGTGCGGTCGATGCCTATGCCTCGGTCGGGCATGTCGTCACCAAGTTCGACGGTTTCACGCTGCCGAGCGGATCGACTAGCGTGATCGATCTGGCCGGATCGCAATTTCCCTATGCCGCGCGCTGGACGCTCGCCGGCGGCGTCAACGCGCGGGTCGGGCCGATCGTTGGCAACATCAACGCCAGCTACCGCGGTCCGGTGTTCAGCGATGTCGGCGTGACGCAGACGCAGACGCGCCTACCGGGGCGGACGCTGGTGAACGCGCGGCTGGGCTGGGAGCGCGACGGCGTCACCCTCTTCGCCTTCGCCCGCAATCTGCTCGACGAAGACTATAGCCAATATCGATATGCCAGCACCGGCCGCGCGATCCTCGGCGAACCGCAGACGTTCGGCGCGGGGGTGGAATTCCACCTGTGATCGCGGCGATGGCGTCGTTTCGCCGATCGTCGGGATGACCATCTCCGGATCGGCTCAAGACGAGACGATCCGGAGGCGTTGGCCGTTCTAGAAGTTGACCGCGGCGCTGAAGCGGAACGAACGGCCCAGGATCGGACGGGCGAGGATCGGCCCCGCCCCCTGCGATCCGATGGTCCGCGGATTGCCCTCGGTCAGCCCGATCTCGTTGGTCAGGTTGTTGCCCGTGACCTGGAGGCGCACATGGTCGAGCACGTCCACCGAAACGCCCGCGTCGAGCTGATAGAAATGCGGCAATAGTTGCTGGTTTTCGGGGTCGGAGAAGCGATCGCCGGTATATTGCAGCGTGGCGAACAGCGCCGGCCGCAGCGTGCCGATCGGCAGCTCATAGGCGGGGGTGACGCGCCAGCCCCATTTCGGCTGACGCTGCACGCGGTTGCCGGTGTTGTCGATCAGGCCGTTGTTCGAGAAGAAGCCGCGATAGGTCGCGTCGAGATACGTCCCCGACGCGTTCAGGCTGAAGCCGCGGAACGGGCGCAGCGTGCCTTCGAGTTCGACGCCGGTCGCCTTCGCGCCGCCGGTCTGGCTCGACGGCACGTTGTTGATGATCTGCGTCGTCGCCAGCCCGTCGAAGGTGTTGTGGAAGCCGGTGGCGTAGAGGTTGATCCACGGCAGCGAGAGCTTGAGCCCGCCCTCATAGGTGTCGACCTGCGCCACGATGGTCAGCCCTTCGCGCAGATTGTCGAACGCCGGGAAGCTGTTGCCGCGGCTGTATCGGCCGAACACGCCGATGGTCCGGGTAAAGTCGTAATTGACACCGGCGGTCCACGACCATTTCGAATCGCCATAATCGATCCGTGTCGGTGCACCGATCACCGCAACGGCATTGTCGTAGAGCGTGGCGGCGTTGCCATCGAGATTGGCCGCCGCCGCGGCCGGGGTGCGGACGGTGCCGGTGACCTCGTGCCGCTGCCAGCGAACGCCGCCGTCGACGCGCAGTTTGGGCGTGATCTGCAGCTCGTCGACGCCGTACAAAGCGTAATCATTGCCTTCATAGCCCGCATTGACGAGGAAGGTCGGGCCGCTGGTGAAACCACGCAGCGTCGCGGCGCGGCCGCCGTTCAGCGTCATGTCGACGACACGGGCATTGGGCGTCGCGGTCAGCAGGATCTGGTTGCCGAGCGACCAATTATCGCGCGTCGTGTAGTTGGCGTAATAGAAGCCGCCGGTCAGCTTGTTCGATCCCGCGGTCCATTCGAGCGCGCTGTCGCTCACGAACGAGCTGATCTTCTTGCGGACTTCCCAGATACCGGCGCGCATCAGCGGCGTCGCCGCGCCGCCCGCCACCGCGCCGCCGCCATTGGCATAGGTCAGGCTGGCGACCGTCGAACCGGCACCGCCCAGCGTCGTCGCCAGTGCCGATGCGGCGGTCGGTGCATCCGCGGGAACGAGGCCGACGGTGTCGGCATCGCCGCCGAGATAGCTCAGCCGCTCGCGCAGGCGGACGCCGCCGGCGACCTCGTAATCGAAGGTCAGGCCGGTGTTGACGACCTTGGCGCCGCGGCCCTCGGCAAGATCTAGCGTGCGGCCGACGAGATTGGTCGTCACCCGCGTTTCGGGTCCGGCGAGCGTGCCGGTGCCCGCGTCGAAGCCGGTATATTCGCTGATCTTGCTGCCGTTCTGGACGATCGGGATCGGCAGCAGCCACTGGCCGTGGTCGTTCAGATAGCGCGCATAGACCTCGACCGAGCCGCGATCATCGTCGAAATCGTGGTGGATGTTGGCGGTGACCTGTCCGCCCTTCTCGGCGCGGTAGCGGGGGTCGCGTATGCCATTGCCCTGCGCGTAATAGCCGCCGACCATGAAGCTGGTGTTGCCGCCGAGCGGGCCGGACACCCAGGCATCGCCACGCGCCTCGTCATAATCGGTGTAGGAGAATTTGGCGAAGCCCTTGAACGTGTCGCCGCCGACGCGCGGCACGACGTTGACGGTCAGGCCGGGCTGTCCGTTCGAGAATAGCGAGCCGGTACCGCCGCGGACGGCCTCGACGCGCTGCACCGTCTCATCGAGGCGAATCAGCTGCGAATTCTCGAGGAACGACAAGGTCGAGGGTGGGAAGATCGGCACGCCGCCGAGCTGGAAGGTGACGAATTGCGCGTCGCCGCCCGAGGGATAGCCGCGCACGAAGATGTTCGCGCCGTTCTGGCCGCCCGAGCTTTCCGCCATGACGCCAGGCACGGTGCGCAGCAGGTCGGCGGTGCTGTTCGGCGCGGCACGCTCGATCGCATCGTTGCTGAGCGTGGTGACCGCGAACGCTGCATTCTGCCGCCGCGTGCCGCCGCCCGCGGTGCCGACGACGATGATGTCCTCACCGGCCTGCGCGTCCGGATCGACGATCCCCGCATCGGGGGCAGCGCGCTGCGCGGTGCTCGTGGCGGGAACGGCCGCGTCGGCCGGGGCGGTCTGCGCATGGGCCTGTCCCGCGATCAGCAGCGCCAGCGGCGCGGCGCTCGCCCACAGATAGCCATTCCCCAGGATCTTGTTCATATCGTCCTCCCTGAACGTTCCGATGTCTACCCGGAACCGTAGCCTCAGCCCTTAGGACCGTTACGGCCATTCGCCAATGCGGCACCGAAGATCGGCTGCATAAATTCGCCGCTCGCCAGCCCTCCAAAAAATCTACCGACACCCTCTTGATCTCCCGATCGGCATTCCCAGTTTTCGCGCGCCGGACGCCGCACCGGGTCCGGACCGGACATCGAGGGCGCCGACTCCCGCGCCGGTGCCGCTCATGTCCAGATCGCTTCACAGGAGGATTTGGAGATGAGGACCAATTTCGACTTCACGCCCTATCGCCGCTCGACGGTGGGCTTCGACCGGCTGTTCGACCTGCTCGAAACCGGGCGCGGCGACGTCGCCGACGGCTATCCGCCCTTCGACATCGTCCGCGAGGGCGAGGATCGCTATCGCATCACGCTGGCGGTCGCCGGCTTCCGCCCCGACCAGATCGAGGTGGTCGCGCAGCAGAACCAGTTGATCGTCACCGGCAAGCGCGAGGCCGAGCAGGACGACGCGCGCTACCTGCACCACGGCATCGCCGCGCGGCCGTTCGAACGGCGCTTCCAGCTCGCCGATTTCATCGAGGTGGACGAGGCGCGCTGCGACAACGGCCTGCTCAGCATCGCACTCAGGCGCGTCGTTCCCGATGCGATGAAGCCGCGCCGGATCGCGATCGGCGGCGGAACGCCCGCCGCTGCCACCCGCATCGGCGAGGGCGACAGCGAGGCGCTCCGCGCCGCCTGATCGCAGCCCCGCCGCATCGATCGACCCGCATCATCTTACTGACCAGAAAGGAGACAGGACCCATGGCCATTCGTGATCTGATCCCCTGGAGCCGCACGGACGAGCGTGTCCCGGCGGCGTTCGGCGTCGAGCAGGACCGGCGCGATCCGCTGCTCTCGCTGCATCGCGAGATGAACCGGCTGTTCGACGACGTCGTCCGCGGTTTCGGCGTTCCCACCTTCGCCGGCACGGAGCGCGCGTTGCTCTCGCCGAAGCTCGAACTCGGCGAGACCGACGACGAGATCCGCGTCACCGCGGAACTGCCCGGACTCGACGAGAAGGATGTCGAGATCGTCGCCGAGGACGGCGTGCTGACGCTGCGCGGCGAGAAGAAATCGGAGGTCGAGGACAGGGATCGCGGCTATTCCGAACGCAGCTACGGCCGGTTCGAACGCCGGATCGGCCTGCCGCGCACCGTCGAGGCCGACAAGGCGAGCGCCAGCTTCCGCAATGGCGTGCTCACCATCACCTTGCCCAAATCGGCCGCCGCCACCGACAACGTCCGCCGCATCCCGATCCATAGCGATGCCGCCTGACGGCTACGCCCGGCCGCGGCGTCGCGGCCGGGCACCGGGCCATGCGGGCAAGCACCAGCGGTGGCGGCGCGCTATTGCGCCTCTCTTGTCGTTGTCACTTTGCCGAACACCGGGGCGTCGACCGTCGTCAGACGATCGCTGGGGTCGCCTGTGACGTCGAAGGCGATGATGCGGTTGACGCCGCGCTGCAGCCACGGTGCGGGCGTGTAGAGCGTGTGGACCGGCCCGATCGACCAGAAGCGGCCGAGATTGTGGCTGCCGAGCCAGAGCTGCCCCTTATGCAGGCCGCGCACGTCGAGATAGGTGTCGCCCGGCTGATCCACCGTCATCTCCGCCTCGTAGAAGCACGGTCCGACGCAGGGCGCGGCCGTGAAGCGAAGGCTCGACGGATCGTCCATGGGCAGGCGGTACATCCGCCAGTCCTCCAGCGTCTTGCCGTCGAGCGTCACCGCGCCGGTCAGCCCGGTCTGTTCGGTGCGGATCGCGTGCGAATAGTTCACCCGCCCGGTATTCTCGACCAGCACGTCGAGCGTCGCGACCCCGGCGCGGGCCGGCAGCGTCACGGTCTCCTGCCCCAGCCTGCGGTCGAGCGTGCCCGCGAGTTTACGGTCGACATAGACCTGCGCATAACTGTGCATGCCCTTGAGCGTCAGCGTCCCGCCCCCGCCCGCCGGCAGCGCGACGCGATAAAGGACATAGCCGTAATTCTGGTCGAGTTCCTCGAAGGTCAGCGGCAGGCGCGCGCGCACCGGATCGGGCAGATTGTCCCATAGCGACGCGCTACGCCGGATCGGCGAGACCGGGAAGGTGACCGCGACCGTCGGCGCCGGGGTGGGCGCGGCGGGCTTGCCCGTCACCTCGGCGATCGCCTTGGCGATCAGGGCATATTTGTAGCGCGGATTGCCCGCCTCATCGATCTGCGCATCGTAATCGTAGCTGGTCGTATCGGGATGGTAATCGGTGCCGGTGTGCGAATCGGCGCCGTTCATCCAGCCGAACGTCGTGCCGCCGTGAACCATGTACAGCGAGATCGAATAGCCGCGCTGGAGCATGAAGCGCATCTCCTCGGCTTCCTTGTGGCCGTCGGTTTCGTGATGGTCCTCGCCCCATTTGTCGAACCAGCCGGCCCAATATTCGCCGACCATGCGCAGCCCCCCGGGCCGATACGCCTCGAGCTTGGCGACCGCATTGGCCGCGCCGCCCGAGCCGAAATTGACCACCGAGGGGAGTTGCGGCAGCGAGCCCTTGGCGAGGTCCGACGCCTGGTTCGAGGTGAACAGCACGCCATCGGCGAGGCCGGCGCGGCGATAGGTCGCCTCCAGCCCCCGCAGATACGCCTTGTCGTCGCCGAAGGCGCCATATTCGTTCTCGAGCTGCACCGCGACGATCGGGCCGCCGTTGGCGAGCAGCAGTGGCTTCACCTCCTGCCCCAGCCGGACGATCCAGCGCTCCACCGCGGCGGTATAGGCGGGGTCGGTCGAGCGCAGGACGAGCTTGCGGTCCTTGAGCAGCCACGAAGGATAGCCGCCCAATTCCCATTCGGCGCAGACATAGGGGCCGGGCCGCAGGATGACGTCGAGCCCCTCCGCCTGCGCGTCGCGGATGAAGGCGGCGATGTCGTTCTGGCCGCTGAAATCGTAGACGCCGGGCCGCGGCTCGTGGACGTTCCAGAAGGCGTAGGTGGTGATGGTGTTGAGCCCCATCGCCTTCGCCTTGCGCAGCCGGTCGCGCCAATAGGCGCGCGGGATGCGGACGTAATGGATCTCGCCGGAGATGACCTGATAGGGCTCGCCGTCCTTGACGAAGCCGGTGCCGGCGACCGCGAAGCCGGGCGCCGGGGCCGCCGGTTGCGCACCCGCCGCCGTCGCCGCCATGGCGAGCGCCGCCCCCGATAAAAGTCGCTTCGCCAGGATCATCCGTCGTTCCCCTTATTGATTGGCCGTCGCCGCGAGCGCCGCGTCGATATCCGCCGCCTCGTGCCGTTCGCGCAGGATGCTGCCCGGCTCGCCCATGATGCGGTTGACGATACGGCCGCGCCGCACCGGTTCGCGCGCCGCGATCCGGTCGGCCCAGCGTTGCAGATCGGGATAGTCGCCGGCACTCAGGAACGTGCTCGCGCCATAGGTGCCGGTGAGCAGTCCGCCATACCAGGGCCAGACCGCGATATCGGCGATCGAATAGTCGTCGCCCGCCAGATAGCTATGCTCCGCCAGATGCGTGTCGAGCACGTGGAGCTGACGCTTGGCCTCCATCGCATAGCGGTCAATCGCATATTGGATCTTGATCGGCGCATAAGCGTAGAAATGGCCGAAGCCGCCGCCGACGAACGGCGCCGAGCCCATCTGCCACATCAGCCAGTTGATCGCCTGTACCCGCGCCGCCGGATCGGCCGGCAGGAAGGCGCCGAATTTTTCGGCGAGATACAGCAGGATCGATCCGCTCTCGAACACCCGCGTCGGCGGGGTCGTGGCGTGATCGGCGAGCGCCGGGATTTTCGAATTGGGATTGAGCGCGACGAAGCCGCTGCCGAACTGGTCGCCCTTGCCGATCTCGATCAGCCACGCGTCGTATTCGGCACCGGCATGGCCCGCGGCGAGCAATTCCTCGAGCAGGATCGTCACCTTCTGCCCGTTCGGCGTGCCGAGCGAATAGAGCTGGAGCGGATGCCGCCCGATCGGCAGCGGCGCATCGTGCGTCGCGCCCGAGACGGGGCGGTTGATGCTGGCGAACTGGCCGCCGTTCGACCGGTCCCACGTCCACACCGCGGGCGGCACATAGCCCGCGGGCAGATTGTTCGCGCCATCCTCGTCAGCCATGATCTTCCTTTCGTCCATGTCCTATCGCCGGGGCCGGCGATCGCCAAGATCGCCGGCCTAGCATGCTGTTTGGCAAGAGTTTTGTCGGTCGCCGAGGCGGCTATGCCACGGCGCGATCGAGTGCCTGGCGCAGATCGGCAAGGATGTCCTCCTCATGCTCCAGCCCGACCGACAGGCGGACGTAGCCGTCGGAGACGCCAGTCGCGAGCCGCTCCTCGGGCGAAAGCTGCGAATGGGTAGTCGAGGCCGGATGGATCGCGAGGCTGCGCGCGTCGCCGATATTGGCGACATGGTAGAACAATGCGAGCGCATTGATGAACGCGCGCCCCGCCGCCTCGCCGCCGGCCAGTTCGAAGCCGACGAGCCCGCCCTGCCCGCCGGTCAGGTAGCGTGCGGCGCGCTCCGCCTGCACGCCGGTCTGCACAGAGGGGTGGATGACCCGCGTCACCTCGGGCCGGGACTGGAGGAAGGCGACGACCGCCGCCGCATTGGCGCAATGGCGCGGCATGCGCAGCGGCAGCGTCTCGAGCCCTTGCAGGATCTGGAAGGCGTTGAACGGCGACAGCGCCGCACCGAGATCGCGGAGCAGCACGGTGCGCGCGCGCAGGATATAGGCGATCGGCCCCAAGGGTTTGGCCGCCTGGCTCCACACCGCGCCGTGATAGCTGGCGTCGGGCGTGTTGAGCAGCGGCTGACGCTCGGGAAACGCCGCCCAGTCGAAATTGCCGCCGTCGACGATGATCCCGCCGATCGACGTGCCGTGGCCGCCGATATATTTCGTGGTCGAATAGACGACGATCGCCGCGCCGTGGTCGAACGGCCGCGCGAGCAGCGGCGCCGCGGTATTGTCGACGATCAGCGGGTTGCCCAGCGGCCGGCCGAGCGCCGCGATCTCGGCGATCGGCCCGACGATCAGCTTGGGATTGGGCAAGGTCTCGACATACCAGGCGCGCGTCCGCGCGTCGCTCGCCCGCGAAAACGCGTGCGGATCGGCGGGATCGACGAAGCGCACCTCGATCCCCTGATCCTTCAGCGTGTTGGCGAACAGGTTCCAGGTGCCGCCGTACAGATCGGTGCCGCTGACGATATTGTCGCCGGCCCGCGCGAGGTTCTGCACCGCATAAGCGGACGCCGCCTGCCCCGATGCCACCGCCAGCGCCGCCGCGCCGCCCTCGATCGCGGCGATCCGCTGTTCGAGCACGTCGGTCGTCGGATTGCCGAGCCGGGTGTAGATATTGCCCAGCTCGCGCAGCGCGAACAGGTCGGCGGCGTGATCGGTGTCGCGGAACTGGTAGGAGGTGGTCTGATAGACCGGCGGCGCCACCGCGCCGGTCGCCGGATCGGCGCGCCAGCCGGCATGCAGCGCGAGCGTTTCGGGGTGCAGCGTATGATCGACCATGGCCATCGTCCTCTTCGAGCGGGTGCTGTGTCGGCCGCGATGCTAGCCACGCGCCCACCGAAGGGGAGATACTTTTGCTTGCCGGTGCCAAGCCGCGGCATCGGCCGCGTCGGCACCGCGCGGGTCAGCCGGACGTCACGTCGACGGGGAAATCGGCGCGCGCGGCGCTCCGTTCGATCCGGACGGCGTTCGGCTCGTCGGTGTGGTCGATCCAGGCGAGCGCCGCCGCGCGGCTGCGGCCGAACGCCATATGCCGGGCGAGCAGCCAGTCGCGGCGCTGCGCCGGCGGCGTGCGGACGTAGCAGCAGCGATCGAGCAGATCGCGCACCGGCGACCAGGGTCCGTCGAGGAGCAGATAATTGCCCTCGACCAGGACGAGCGGCGTGTCCGCCGGAACCGGGATCGCGCCGGCGATCGCCTCCTCGATCGTGCGCTCGAACCTGGGGGCGTAGACGGTCTCGCCGGCGAGCGGGTGCCGCAGGCGATCGAGCAGCGCGACGAACCCCGCCACGTCGAAGGTGTCGGCCGCGCCTTTCCGGTCGCGGCGGCCGAGCCGGTCGAGTTCCGCATTGGCGAGGTGGAAACCGTCCATCGGTACGACGACCGTCTGGTCCGCGAATTGCGCCGCGATCCGTTCGGCGAGCGTCGACTTGCCCGCGCCGGGCGGGCCGACGATGCCGAACAATGCGCGGCCGCCGCGGGCGATCAGCGCGCCGATCGCATTGTGGAGGACGGTGGGCAGCGCGTCGGTCATCGTGCCGCCGCGAAGGTGCCGTTCTGCAAGCTCGCCTCGATCTCCTCGAGCGAACGCCCCTTCGTCTCGGGGACGAAGCGCCAGACGAACCCCCAGGCGAGCAGGTTCATTCCGGCGAACAGCCAGAAGGTCGCGGCGGTGCCCAGCCCCTGGACGAGGCTGAGCGTCGTCAGCGTCACCAGCAGGTCGAAGCTCCAGTGCGACAAAGCGACGAGGCTCATCCCCTTGCCGCGTACCGACAGCGGGAACACCTCTGCACCGACCAGCCAGATCGCCGCCGAGATGCTGCCGACGTTGAACACCTCATAGCCGAGCAGCCCCGCCGCCGCGACCCAGCGCATGGCGCCGGTCGGCGCGCCGTGCGCGAAGGCGACCCCGATCATCGCCAGCCCGATCACCGCCCCCGGCAGGAACCGCAGCATCAATCGCCGCCGCCCCCAGTGGTCGACCGCCCAGGTGCCGAAGATCGTCGTCAGCACGATCGTCACGCCGACTACGAGCGAGGTCAGCAGCGCGGCATTCTGGCCGAGCCCGGCGTTGGTCGCGATGGTGGGCGCATAATAGATCACGGCATTGGTGCCGGTGATCTGCGAGAACATCGCGACGCCGGCCCCGGCGATCAACGCCGGGCGCATCCGGCCCGACAGGAGCGTGCGCCAGCGACCCTCGACGTGCACCGTCTCGCCGATCGCGGCGAGTTCGGTTTCGACCTCCGCCGCGCTCGGCCGCAGCCGCGCGAGGATGGCGCGCGCCTTCGCCACGTCGCCCTTGAGCGCGAGATAGCGCGGGCTTTCGGGCAGCACGATCATGCCGATCAGCAAGATCGCCGCCGGCACCACGCCGAGCAGGAACATCAGCCGCCAGTCGCCCCCCTCGCCCAACAACCCGTCGGCGACGCGGCTGCCGCCGAGCAGCCAGCCGACGATCGTCGACACCAGGATGCCGCCGACGACCGCGAGCTGGAACATCACCACCATCGCACCGCGCCGCGCCGCCGGCGCCAGCTCGGCGATATAGACCGGGATGATCTGGCTCGCCGCGCCGACCGCGAGGCCGAGGACGAGACGCGCGGCGGTCAGCGACGCCACCGACCCGGCGACGGTCGACGCCACGGAGGCGATCATGAAGACGATGGCGGCGACCATGACGGTCGGCCGCCGGCCGATCCGGTCCGACAGCGGCCCGGCGCCCATGCATCCGACGAGCGCGCCGGCGACGATCGCGGCGGTCACGATCTGCTTGCCGACGACGGTGATCGGGAAGCTCTCACCGATGAACAGCAACGCCGCCGAGATGATGCCGGTATCGTAGCCGAACAGCAGACCGCCCAGCGCGGCGATGCCGGCGATCAACAGCACATGTGCACGCATCCACTATCCTCCGTTCCGGCCGATCGACGGCTGACGCCCGGCCGTAATCCCCAATCGCCGCATGTTCCAGAGGGGCGGCGATCTTCGTATCCTGCGGATCGCGATGCCGTGACCGGAGATGCTCCTCGGGCTAAGTCCGAAGCCTGCGCGGCCGCAACGCCGCTTGACGGCGGGGTGGGGCGTCGGCCTAATCGCGCGATGCGCGGCCGCACTTGGGTATCACTGCTGCTCGCCCTGACGGCGTGCCGACCATCGCCGCCGGCGCCTTCCCCGCTCGTCCTGTGGGCATGGGAACGGCCGGAGGACCTGCGCTTCGCCAGGGGCCGCGCGGAGGTCGCGGTCGAGAGTGGCTCGATCGTGCTCGACGGCGAGGCGGTCGAGGCGCGCGGGCGGCGCTTTCCGCTGCTCGTCGCCGAACCACCGACGACGAGCGTCGTCCATGTCGAGATCCGCCGCGATCGCCCCCTCGTCTGGAATGCGGCGATGCGCGCGACGACGGCCGCGGCGATCCTGCATTACGCTACCCGCCTGCCCGTACGCCGCGTGCAGGTCGACTTCGAGGTTCGCGCGTCCGAACGCGCGATATTGCTCGATATCCTCGGCGACGTGCGCCGCGCGCTGCCGGGCGGTACCTTGTTGTCGATGACCGCGCTGGCGTCGTGGTGCGGCGAGAACTGGCTGGCGGGGGCACCGGTCGACGAGGTGGTCCCCATGCTCTTCCGCATGGGCCGGGGCGGCGAGGACGTGCGCGCGATGCTGGCGGAGGGAGGTGATCTGCGTCATGATCGCTGCAGAGGCGCGCTGGGGGTGGCGGTCGGCACGCCGGTGCCGCGTGCGCCGCCGGGGCGGCGGGTGTATCTGTTCGATCCGCGAAGCTGGACGCCGCGCGACTTCGCCGCGGTAGAGCAAGAGGTGAAGCGATGGCGGTGAGGTGGCGCGGTCCGGTCGGCTTTGCATTGGCGGCGGCGCTTGCGACGCGGGCGCTCGGCTCGGGCGATCCGACGCCGCGGCCCGTGTACGTCTTCGCCGATCCGCAGGACGCGGGCGAACGCGCCGCGATGGCGCAAGGGCGGCTGCCGATCGTCAAGGGTGCGACGAGCGATGCATTGCTGTTCCTCGACTGGCGGCGGCTGAACGGGCTGACGGTGGGGCAGCCCGCTGCCGATGCGCTTGCCGCCCCGTGCTGCGGCACCCCCGCGACCAAGCAGCGCGAGTGGCTGGACGCACGCCGCACGATACCGGGGGTGACGGACGTCTATTGGATCGCGGCGGAGCGCAACGGTCCGGCCTTCGTCGCGATCCCCACCTGCTTCGACGATGCCTTCGCGACCGCCGCTGCGACCCTGGCCGAGCGGGTGCGGCGTTACGGTAGCGCGGCACCGGCCGTCCGCGCGTGGGTCGACGCGCAGGACGCCGTATTCACGGCCTGTTCCAAGCCGGTCGCGGCGCTGCCGCCGCTGGCGGCCGACGCGCCGCCGTGGCTGCGCGCCGATCGCGCTTATCAGGACGCGGCCTTGGCGCTCTACAACGGGAACGCCGACGAGGCCGCGCGCCGCTTCGCCGCCATCGCCGGGGATGCGGCATCGCCCTGGCATCGGTCCGGCCTCTACCTGTCGGCACGCGCGCTGCTGCACGCCGCGATCGACACCCCTGCGCCTGCGCGCTTCGCCGCGGCGCATGCGGCGCTCGACCGGCTTGCCACCGCGCCTGCCGGCACGTTCGGACAGGGCGAGCTTGCGCGGATGCGCCAGATACTGGCCTTCCACGAACATCCCGAGCAGCTCCTCGCGCGGCTGGACCGGGAATTGAACGCGCCCGCGCCGCTGCCCGAGCCCGCAATTGCCCTTCGCGACTATCTCACGCTTGCCGACCGGCATCCGGCCAAGCCGGAGGCGGCGGATTGGATACGGACGATCCAGGCGAAGGATCGTGTCGCCGCGCTGTCGCATGCGGAGGAAGGCTGGCGGGCCAGCCGCAGGACCGCCTGGCTCGTCGCCGCCTTGATGCTCGCCGACCCCATGGATGCGGGCGCGGGCGCGCTGGCGGAAGCGGCCCGGCGGGTGCCGCCCGCCGATCCGGCATGGCTGACCGTGCAATATCACCGGCTTCGCTTGCTGACGCCGAATGCGGACGCGGCGCCGATCCGGGCGGAGGTGGACGCGGTGTTGGCGCGCAACGACCTCATCCGGTCGGACCGGAACGTCTTCGAAGCCGTACGGGCGCAAATGGCCTCGTCGCTCGCCGATTTCGCCGCGCATGTGCTGCGCGCGCCTTATTGCCGGACGGGAATCGCCACCTGCACCGCCGACTTCCGAACGGCGGGCGACGGCCTGATCGGCCGACGTCCCTCGGGTGACTTCGCAGGTTTGGGACCGGACGCGCGGGCGATGATCGACCGGCTTCCCCAGCGCGAACGGATGGCAATCGCCGACATGGCCGCGTTGCCGCGCGAAATTCGGCTCGACATCGCGCTCACCAGCTTCGTGCGCGCGGTGCAGCTTCGCGACGATGCTGCGGTGGATCATCTCGCCGGGCGGCTGACGACGCTGCTTCCGCAGGTCGCCGCCGACTGGCGCCGGATCGCGAATACGCCGCCGGGCGCGGACAAGCTGTTCGCCGAGGCGTTCGTGATGATGAAGATACCGAGCCTGCGGGCCGATCTGGCGGATTATGCGCGCCCGACCGGCACACTAGGCCAGTTCGGCGGCTATTGGGTGGATCTGCTGCTGCCACTGCCCGGCCGCAAAGGCGCCTCCCGCCCGTTTCCGCCCGACAGCGCGTATCTGCCCGACGGCTATTGGGACAGCGCCGCTGCGCCGAATCGCATGCAGGATCGGGTCGACCTGCCCTGTCTGGAAAAGTGCGGCCCCGGCATCTTTCCGCTGCATTATCCGCCGTTCGCGCTGCCGCTGCTGCCCCGCGCACAGGAGGAGCGCCGCTCGTTCCTCGTCTCCACCCGGCATTTCGACGCCAGCGGGAATCCGGTGACGATCCGGCCGCCGGGCGCATCGCTCTGGGAGAGCGGTCTCGCCTATGTCGCCAGGCATCCTAACGACTCCCGGGCGCCCGAAGCCTTGTACCGCCTGATCCGGGTCGCACGCTGGGGCGGCGGCCACGACCATCTCGGTCGCCGTGCGTTCCTGCTACTGCACCGGCGGTATCCCCGATCCAGATGGACGACGCGCTCTCCCTATTATTACGATTGAGCGCGATCTTCCGGACCTCGAACACTGCTGAGGACACCGTTGCGCTCTTCGTAGCTACCGCGCCTTATCCCAGCGTGTAGCGCAAGGTCGCGAAGACCGTGCGGGGGCTGCCGTAGTAATTGCCGCGGGCGGTCGAGAAGATGCGCGCATAATAGGTGCGATCCAGCACGTTGTTGACGTTGATCGACACGCCGAGCTGCTCGGTGAGTTTGTAGCCCGCGCGCAGGTCGAACACGGCATAGCTGCCCTGCCGGACCAGCGTCGACAGCACACGCGTGCCGTTGGCGGCGATCGACGACGGCGTCCCGCCGGAGGTGGCACCGAACACGGTCAGCCCGCCGCCGAAGCTCGCGCCGGCCAGCACGCCGGCCGTCGGCGCGTAATTGGTGAATGCCTTGCCCATATGGCGGGGGATGACCGGGACCAGCGATGTGCCCTCCAGCGCCGGGTTGATGTCCTCGAGCAATTTGGTCCGCGCGTAGCTGTAGCCGCCGTTGATCCGCCAGCCCGGCAGGATCTCGCCCGTCGCCTCCAGCTCGATGCCGCGTGCGCGCACCTTGCCGAGCTGATAGTAGAGATTGACGTCGACGGGGTCGTTGACCAGCCGGTTGCGCTGCGTGATCTGATAGGCCGCGGCGGAGAGCAGCAGCCGGTCCTGCATCAGCGACACCTTGCTGCCCGCCTCATATTGCTCGCCGACCATCGGCTGGATGCTGCCGCCGTCGCCCCGCTGGCGGCCGACCGGCTGCGCCTGCGGCGTGAAGCTGTCGGCGTAGCTGGCGTAGAGGTTGAGGTGGCGGGTCACGTCCCAGACCAATCCCGCATAAGGCGTGAAGCGGTTGTCGATCGTATAGCCGGTGCGCGCGCCCGCTGTCGGCAGCACGGTGCGCGTGTCGGTATCGAACCAGGTCAGGCGGCCGCCGCCGATCAGCGTCAGCCCGGCGAGCGGGCTCAGCCGCATCTGGCCGTACAGGCCATATTGTTCGAGGTGGGTGACCGACCCGCCATAAACCTGCGTGACGCATTGCGCCGGAGTCTGCACCGGCGTGCAGATGCCCGCGGCGCCCTGCACGGGATAGGGCGGCAGCGGGCCGTAGGGATCGAGCGGCGGCTCGGCCGGCGAGACGGGATCGAAGACGTCGATCCGCGCATAGTTCGACAGGCGGGTGAAATAGGAGGTGCCGGCACTCGCCTGGTAATCGGCGCCGAGGATCAGCGTCTGGTCGCGGCCGAACAGCGGGAAGCTGCCGATGCCGTTGACGTCGAACGAGCGCGTCTGCTGCTTGCTATCGCCGCGATAGGCGATCTGGTTGGTCAGGCCACGATTGGCCGGCGTCACCGGCTGCGCGCCGATATAGCTGTAGACGTCGACCCGATCGACGTCGGTGTAGAGCCCGGTCGCGCGCAACGTCCAGCGATCGGAAACGCGATGCGCCAGCTCGACGAAGCCCGACCAGGTCTCGGCATCGAAGCGGTTCCAGTCGGCGCCCAGATAGGTCGACCGCCGCACGTCGAGCAGCCGCCCGTCGCTGCCGTCGGCGCCGCCGGCATAGCCGGGCAGGCCGGACTGGACCGCCGGACGGAAGCGATCGTAATTCGCGCCTGCGGTCAACGTCGTCCGCGACCCGATCTCCAGCGTACCGACTGCGAAGGCCGCGAGCCGGTTGCGATGCGCCGTGTCGAAGAATTGATCCTGATCCTGCGCCATCACGCCGGCGCGGAGCGCGGCGATGCCGGCGATCGGTGTCGAGACGTCCAGTTCCAGACGGAGATTGTCGTAGCTGCCATAGCCGGCGCTCGCCTGCATCCGGGCGGTATCGAGCGGCCGCTTGCGCACCAGATTGATGCTGCCCGCGGGATTGCCCGATCCGCTGAACAGCCCGGCCGGCCCGCGCAGCACCTCTAGGCGGTCGTAGAAGAACAGGTCGGGCACCGCCGAAGGGAAGTTGACCGACAGCGTCGGGACGCCGTCGATCAGGTAATTGTTGATCGCGAAGCCGCGCGAAAGGAACGACGGGTCCTCGCTGCCGACGCCGTTGACGGTGATGCCGTTGGTCGCGGTCAGCGCGTCTTCGAGCGTGAAGAGGTTCTGCGCCTCGATCTGCTCGCGGTCGACCACGGTGATCGTGTTGGGCGTGTCCTTCAGCGGCGTGACGGTCTTGCCGACGCCGCGGCCATAGCTCTTGCCGACGACGAGTATCTCGTCCTCGCGCTGCGGAGCGGCCGCGCCCGTTTCCGACGGTTCGCCCGTGGCCGCCGGGGCGGGCACGGGCGCCGCGCCGCTCACCGGAGCCACGCCTGCGAGTAGAACGCTGAGATAGATCACTTGAATTCCCCTTCGATGCGCGGGGACCTAGCGTCATCATTGTTGCGAGTCACTAGCAATATCAATTGCTGGACTATGTCTGATTGTTAACGGCGTGTGGCCGCGGCGTGCGTTGGCGCCGCCTTGCCGATTGCCTGCACCCGCACCCCGCGCTACCCGCCGAAGATGCATCGCGCCCGCCCGCCCCTGTCCTGCCGCGTTCCGGATGAGCCGGCCGCGGATGCCGATACCGACATTTGCGTGGCCGCCGACGGCGCGGCGTTCGACGCCGCCGCGCCGATGACCCGCGCGTTCAACCATGTCGTCGCCGGCCCACATTTCCGCCGCCGTTTCGGACGCTGGCCCCTGCCCGCGGCCGATCCGCGATCGACGATCAACGACGTGATCTTCGGCCGGATGATCAATCCGCGCTGGACGGCGCTCGAACGCGCCTTCGTCGACAAGGAGACCGCGAAACGGGAAGCGCAACGGCTGTCGCCCGGATTGCGCGTGCCGGAGACGCAATCGGTGGTGGCGATGGAGGACGTCCCCTCGCCCGAGGCGCTGTTCGAGACGCTGCGCCCGTTCGTCGGCACCGAGACGATCGCCAAGCCGACGCATGCGAGCGGCGGCACCGTTTTCCTGCGCGACGTCACCGGACCCGACGACCTGCGTCGCCTGTTCTGGCTGGCGCAGGGCGATTACGCCGCGATCCTGCGCGAGATGCAATATTGGCGATTGCCGCGGAAGATCATAGTCGAGGCGCTGGTGCCGAGCGCCGCCGGGACCCTTCCCGACGATTACAAATTCCACTGCGTGCGCGGGCAGCCGCTGGTCTGCCAGGTCGATCACAGCCGCTTCGGCAAGCCGTGGAGCCGGCTCTATCGCGTCCCGAGCTTCGAGCCGATGGACCGCGACGACGGGCTCGAGCCGCCCCCGGGCCACGCGCTGCCCGCCGCCGAGCGGATCGCGGCGATGATGGCGGCGGCCAGGGCGCTGTCCGCGCCGTTCGATTTCGTCCGCGTCGACCTCTACGACGGCAGCGACGGCATCTATTTCGGCGAGCTGACCTTCACCCCGGCGGCATCGCTCGGCATCGCGCCGGCCGCGGCGGGCGACCATGCCGAGAATGCGACGCATCGGGTCTATAGCGGGATCGTGATGGCGGCGCTCGCGGGTGACCGGCGGGGCTGACCGCTAGAGAGGATTTACATCAAGCAAAATCCTCCCCCTGGCGGGGGAGGACTTTCAGCAAACCCGGATGTCGATCCGTTCCTCACCGCCGTCGCGGCGGCATCACCCTACGCGTCAGAACAGGCCGATCTTCGCCCCCAGCGCGTAGATCATGCCGCCGAAGCCCGCCAGAAACAGCACGGTGGCGACCGTCGCGCCGAGATCGATCCCGGCGTGGCGCCGCTTCACAGACCCGGCGCCGCTTTCACGATGCCGTGCACCTGCTCCAGCGTATCGAGGATGAGGTGGAGGTCGTCGGCGGTCAGCGCGCTCGCCTCGTCGACATAGTCGCCGGCGTCGAAGGTCGCGGCGAAGGCGTGGAGATGGTTGAGGGCTTCGCCCAACCGGTGGGTCGCTGCATCTTCGGTCATGCCGCCAGCCTAGCCATCCGCCGGTGATTCGCACAAGCGCGGCGCGGCCGGAGCGCGGTCCGGCCAACCTACGTCAGTAACTTTGGTTTGACAGCGGCCACCGCCCCCCCGCAGGACCGATCCGCGGGAGACGAGCGTGGCCAGCGTCGAAATAACAGGACTGACCAAGGGCTTCGGCGGCGTGACCGTGTTGCAGCCGACCGACCTCGTCGTCGAGGACGGCGAATTCCTCGTGCTGGTCGGCCCGTCGGGATGCGGCAAGTCGACGCTGTTGCGGATGATCGCCGGGCTCGAAGACCCCAGCGGCGGCCACGTCGCGATCGGCGGGCGCGACGTCACCCACGCGGCCCCGTCGGAACGCGGCGTCGCGATGGTCTTCCAATCCTATGCGCTCTATCCGCAGATGACCGTCGCACAGAACATCGCCTTTCCGCTCAAGGTCGCGGGCGTGGCGAAGCGCGAGATCACCGAGCGGGTGGCGGCGGTGGCGGCGATGCTCGACCTTTCCGACCTGCTCGATCGCCGTCCTCGCGCGCTATCCGGCGGTCAGCGCCAGCGCGTCTCGATCGCGCGCGCGGTGGTGCGCCGGCCGCGCGTGCTGCTGCTCGACGAGCCTTTGTCCAACCTCGACACCGCGCTGCGCGCGCGGATGCGGCACGAATTCGCGCGGCTGCACCAGCAGCTCGGCGCGACGATGATCTACGTGACGCACGACCAATTGGAGGCGATGACGCTCGCCAACCGCATCGTCGTGATGAGCGAGGGACGGGTCGAACAGGTCGGCGCGCCGCTCGACGTCTATCGCCGCCCGGCCAGCCTGGCCGTCGCCGCGGCGATCGGCTCGCCGGGGATGAACCTGCTGCCGGTGACGATCGCGCAGGCGAACGCGGACGGGGCCGTGGTCCGTCTGGCGGGCGGTGCCACGGTGCGCAGCGCCGCGCGCGTGCCCGCCGATGCGGTGGGCGCCGCCGCGACGCTGGGGGTGCGGCCGGAGCATCTCGTCGCGGCCGTGGACGGTGCGTTCGCCGGCACGGTCGAGCTGTTCGAGCGGCTGGGGCCGCTGTCGTTCGCGCATCTCGGCGCGCAGGGCGCGATCGGGACCATCGTCGCGCAATTGCCGGGGGATCGCGCGGTGACGCTCGGCGAGACGCTACGCTTCGACGTCGCCGCGGCGGATACGCATCTGTTCGCCGCCGACGGCCGCGCCTATCCCTTGATGCTGCCGCCGAGCAGCCCGGTCAGATAATAACGCTGGAGCGCGAGGAACAGCAGCAGCACCGGCATCGTCGTCACCACCGCCGCCGCCATCATCAATTCGCCGTCCGCGGCGTGTTCCCGCCCGATCGCGGCGATCGCCACCGGCAAGGTGTAGAGATGCTGGTCGGCGAGCACGATCAGCGGCCACAGGAAGTCGTTCCAGCTTCCCAGGAACAGGAACAGCGCCAGCGTGACGACGATCGGGGTGAGCAGCGGCAGCACGATGCTGACGAAGATCCGCGCCTCGCCCGCGCCGTCGATACGCGCCGCGTCGATCATCTCGTCGGGGATCGCCAGCGTCGCCTGGCGGACGAACAGGATCGCGAAGATGCCGGCGAGGCTGGGCAGGATGACGCCGGCATAGCTGTTGACCAGCCCCAGCTCCTTGAAGATCAGGAACAGGGGCAGCATCGCCACCTGCCCCGGCACGACCAGCGACGCGATCAATATCTGCAAGAGCCGCGCCCGCCCGCGGAAGCGCAGCTTGGCGAAGGCATAGCCCGCCGGCACGGTGAGCAGCAGCCCGAGCAGCGTGGAGGCCGCGGCGATCCCCAGGCTGTTCATCAGCGCCGGGACGATGCGATAGTCGAACCAGGCGCCGTCGATCGATCGCCGGACCAGCAGCTCGTAATAATTCTCGCCCGACCACCGCGATGGCCACAACGGCGTCGGCAGCGTGGTCGATTCGCCGCGCGGCATGAACGAGACGACGACCATATAGACGAGTGGCACGATGGTCAGCGCGGTCAGCACCGCCGCCGCGCCGGTCGAGACGATCGTGCGCAGCCGCCTCACAGCCATTCGTGGCGCCTCCCGATCCGCGTCTGCACGATCGTCACCGCGAGGATCATCAGGAACAGCACGAACGCGACCGCGCTCGCCTGCCCCAAATTCCACCATTTGAAGCCTTCGTCGAACATGAAATACAACACCGTCGTCGTGCTCTGCGCCGGGCCGCCGAGCGTCATCACATAGGGTTCGGCGAAGATCTGCAGGAAGCCGGCGACGCTCATCACCGTCGCCAGCAGCAGCGTCGGGCCGATCGCCGGCAGGGTGACGTGCCGGAAGCGGCCCCAGCGCCCCGCCCCGTCGAGCCGCGCCGCCTCGATCAGCTCGCCGGGCACAGCCGACAGCGCGGCGGTGAAGACGATCATGTTGTAGCCGAAGATCTTCCACGTCACGAAGAGCAGGATCGCGGGGATCGACATATGCGGGTCGCCCAGCCAGTCGACCGGCGCGATGCCGACCGCGGCGAGCGCGCGGTTGATCAGGCCGAAGCGCTGGTTGAACAGGATCCGCCACACCACCGCGGTGGCGACGACGCTGGTCACATAAGGCGCGAACAGCAGCACGCGCCACAGCGGCTTCCACCGCACGGTCGCATCGTTGAGCAACAAGGCGACGAACAGCGAGGTGCCGATCGCCATCGGCACGCCGAGCCCGGCGAACAGCAGGGTGTTGCCGAGCGCGCGCCAGAACAACGGCGTCGACAGCAATTCGGTGAAATTGCCGAGGCCGACGAAATGCAGGTTCGACCAGTCGGCGAGCGCGTAGATCGAATAATCGGTGACCGACAGCGCCAGCGCGAGCGCGGTCGGCAGCACGAAGACGAGCGCGATGATCGCCAGCACCGGCGCGGTGAACAGCCAGCCGGTCCGCTCCTGCCGCGTCATGCGATCCGCCCCGCCTCGACCAGCGCGCGGCGTCTGGCCAACAGGCGGTCGACCTGCCGGTCGAGCGCGGCGAGGGCCTGGTCGATCGTCTGCACCTGGCGGACGACGCGTTCGGCGGCGAACTGGATTTCGATCTTGATACGCTCCCATTCGATGACTGGCGGCGTGACGGCGGGCCAGCGCATCTGCTCGGCGAAAGGGCGCAAGATCGGATCGGCGAGCTGCGGCGACGTCCACGCGGCCGCCCGCGCCGGCAGATTGCCGATCAGCCGCTGATAGCGCAATTCGCTCTGTACGGAGGTCAGGTGGCGGACCAGTGCCCAGGCCTCGCGGGGGCGCCTCGTCTGGGTCGATACGCACAGGCTCGTGCTCAACCCGGAGACAACGCCGGCGCCGTGCGGACCGGGCAGCCGTGCCGTCGCCCAGCGATCGGCGGGGATCAGGTCTGCGCGGCGGGCGAAATCCTTCAGCGTCGTCGGCCCGCTCGGCCAGACCGCGCAATAGCCGGTGGCGAAGGCGGCGACCGGGTCCTGGATCTCGGTCGACAGCGCCATCGGGGCGTACCCGTCGGCGTAGAGCGAGGCATAATAACCGAAGGCGGCGCGCACCTCGGGCGTCTGGAAATCGCCGCGCGTGTTGCGGTCGCGCAGCAGCGTCGCGCCCGCCTGCGACAGCATCGTGATCAACCCGTCGGGCCAATTGAGCAGCATCAAAACGACGTAATCTTCGGGCCGGCGGCGTTTGATCGCGCGCGCCATCGTGCGCCAGCCGTCCCAATCCTCGGGCGGGCGGTCATAGCCGGCCTGTGCGAGGATATCGCGGCGGTAGAATTGCACCTGTGGCGCGACCGACCACGGCACCGCGTAACTGCGGCCCGCAAAGCGCGTCGCCGCCAGCACGCCGGGGACCAAGTCGGCGACGAGGTCGGGCGATTGCAGCGGCGCGATCGCCCCGATCATCGCGAACTCCTGGACCCAATCGTCATAGAGCATCAGCACGTCGGGCATCGCGCCGCCGGCGAAGGCGGTGAGCAGCTTCTCGTGGCTCGCGGTGGTCGGCAGCGACTGCACCTCGACGTCGATGCCCGTCGCGGCGGTGAAGGCGGGGATCAGCAGCGGCGAATAGTCGCCTTCGTAGCTCATCGCCCATAACGACAGTGGCTGGCGTGTCGCGCCGGTTCCGGCACAACCCGCGAGCGCCAGCGCGGGGATCAGCCCGAGCGCGGACCTGCGCGTCCATGCGACGTCCGTGCTGCCCTCTCCCATCGCCGCGACGATGGCGCATCCGGCGCTGCCGCACCACCCACGCTTTCGATTAAATTATTCAGATACCAACTGTTTTATCTACTACGCGCGACACACAGCGATTGAACCGCGGGGCGATGGCCTTAAGGATCGCGACAACAGAATGCCGGCGGAACCGAGCCGGTACACAGGGGAAATACCATGTCGCGCCGCATTCATCGCAGCCGCTGCCTGCTGTCAGGTGCGGCGCTCCTCGTCGCGCCGTTGGCGCAGGCCCAAACCACCGTACCTGCACCTGCACCTGCACCTGCCCCCGCAGCCGCCGCCGAGCCGGCCGCCGAGGCGCCCGCCGCCGACATCGTCGTCACCGGGTCGCGCATCCAGCGCCCCGATTACGCCGCGCCCAACCCGATCGTGTCGTTCGGCGCCGCCGATCTCCAGCAATCGGGCAACACCAACGTCACCACCTTCCTCCAGCGGGTGCCGGCGCTGACCAACTCGCTCGACAGCACGCGGACCGCGGGCAGCAACCAGGCGGACGGCAGCTTCGGCCAGGTCGGCCTCAATCTGCTCGACCTGCGCGGGCTCGGTCCCAACCGCACGCTGGTGCTGGTCAACGGCCGCCGCCATGTCGCCGGCCAGCCCGACACCGCCGCGGTCGACATCAACGCGATCCCGACCGATTTGATCGACCGCGTCGACGTGCTGACCGGCGCCGCCTCCGCGGTCTACGGCGCCGACGGCGTGTCGGGCGTCGTCAATTTCGTGATGAAGCGCGACTTCGACGGCATCTCGGCACGCTCGCAATTCGGCATCTCCGACCGCGGCGATGCCGCCAACCGCTTCGCCTCGATCGTCGCCGGCCGCAATTTCGCCGATGGCCGCGCCAATGTGACGCTCGCCTACGAATATAACGCCGACGAGCCGCTCGCCAACGACGACCGCTCCTACCTCACCGCCGCGCAGCGCCAGTATTTCGTCAACGTCGACAGCTACGTTCCCGGCCAGGCGGGCAGCTACCAGAAGGCGCCGCTCGGCGACCTGCGCTACCCTTCCAGCTCGAACCAGGGCATCATCTATATCGGCAACCTGACGTTCCGCGGCGACGGCGCGATCTACACGCCGGGCCGCGTCCTCCAGAACGACGGGTACAGCATCGGCGGCGACGACACACCGGTGGCGGGCTATATCGGCGACATCCTGCCGCGCACCCGCCGCCACGCGGTCAACGCGCTGGCGCATTACGATGCCTCCGACGCGTTCAAGATCAGCCTGGAAGGCAAGTTCGTCCAGTCGACGATCACCAGCTTCAGCGGCTATGGCGGCAATTATCCCGCGACGATCGCGCTCGACAATCCGTTCATCCCTGCGACCATCCTCACCGCGGCGCGCGCGGCGGGGCTGACCTCGGTCGACGTCAATCGCAACAATTTCGACATTCCCCGCCGCGGCGAGACCGATCGCCGACGCACCTATCGCGGCGTCGTCGACATCGCCGGGCGGCTGAACGACCATGCCAGCTACGACGTGTCCTACACCTACGGCCAGACCGACGTCCGCGCGACCAAGCTCAACGACCGGGTCAACACGCGCTTCCTCGAAGCGCTCGACGCGGTGCGCGGCCCCGGCGGCACGATCGTCTGCCGATCGGCGGCGGCGCAGGCGGCGGGCTGCGTTCCGGTCAACACCTTCGGCGGCGGCACCGTCGATCCCGCCTCCTACGCTTATTATCTCGACAATCCGGTGAGCAACGCGCGGATCACCCAGCATGTCGTCAATGCCGCGCTGACGGGCGACTTCGGCCAGTTCTTCGAATTGCCCGGCGGCCCGGTCGCCTTTGCCGCGGGTGGCGAATATCGGCGCGAATCGAGCCGCTTCACGCCCGCCCAATCGCTCGTCGACAACGCCTTCTACCAATATGACGAATATATCATCCCGACCGCGTCGCGCGGCCGTTTCGACGTATGGGAGGCGTTCGGCGAGCTGAACGCGCCGCTGATCAAGGATCGGCCGTTCTTCCACCTGCTCTCGGTCGGCGCGGCGGGACGCTATTCGGACTATTCGACGGTCGGCTCGACCAGGGCCTATCAGTTCAACGGCATCTGGGCGCCGATCCGCGCGATCAGCTTCCGCGGCTCCTATGGACGTTCCGTGCGCGCACCCAATATCGGCGAGCTGTTCCGCCCGACGACCGGATCGAGCGCCTTCTTCTCCGACCCCTGCTACGTCGGCAACCGCAATCTCGGCAGCACCTCGCGTGCCGCCAATTGCGTCGCGCTGATCAGCGGGCTGGGCGGCAATCCTGCGGCCTTCACCGCGGCCAACAATCCCGATGCCGCGATCTTCATCCCCGGATCGGTGTCGGGCAACCCCGATCTGAAGGCGGAGGTGGCGCGGACGTGGACCGCGGGCGTGGTGCTGCGCCCCGACTTCGTTCCCGGCCTGTCGATCGGTGTCGACTGGTACGACATCCGCCTGCGCGATGCGATCAACAACCCCAATGGCGATGCCGCCAACAGCATCGCCGCGCTCTGCGTCGACCAGCCGACGCTCGCCAATCCGTTCTGCGGGCAGATCAGCCGGCGCACCGGCAGCGGCTTCATCAACGGCTATACGATCACGCCGCAGAACGTCTCCGCCTTCCGCACCTCGGGCGCCGAACTCAACGTCGCCTATCGCTTCCGCACCAGCGGCGCCGGCACCTTCGACGTGCGCCTGGTCGGCGGCTATCTGAACACGCTCGAACAGGTGGCGACGCCGGGCGCCGAGGTCGAGAACAACGTCGACCAGATCTTCCGCCCGCGGTGGAACGCGACGCTGTCGCCGACGTGGAGCGACGGCCCGCTGACGCTGAGCTACAATCTGCGCTGGCAGAACGGCGTGCGCCGCTTCAGCCGATTCGAGAGCGACGGCAACGCCAACCTCGTCGATCCCCGCTATTTCCGCTACAAGGCGCTGTGGCAGCACGACGTGCAGGCGCAGATCGAGGTCGCCCGCGATTTCGCCTTCTACGGCGGGGTCAACAATCTGACCGACCAGAAACCCGATATCGGCTTCCAGACCAATGTGCCGATCTCGCCGGTCGGCCGCTACCTCTATGCGGGCGCCAAGGTGCGGTTCGGCGGCAGCTGAGTTGCCCGGCGCTTGATCGTGCGGCGGAAACTGGCAATGAGCGGCGATGCTCCACGTTCCGCTGCTGTTCGCGCCGCTCGCGACCTATGACGTCGTCATCCCCTGCCACAACCGCGCCCATGTCGTGGCCGATGCGGTCGCCAGCGTGCTGGCGCAGGATCATCCGCCCGCCCGCGTGATCGTCGTCGACGATGGCTCGTCCGACGACAGCGCGGCGGTGATCCGCGCGCTCGCCGCGGCGCATCCGTCGGTCGAGGCGATCGTGCTGCCCCGCAACGTCGGCGCGTCGCAGGCGCGCAACACCGGCGCGGGCGCGGCGCGATCCGACTGGATCGCGTTCCTCGACAGCGACGACGTCTGGCTGCCCGGCGCGGCGCGCGCGCTGCTCGACGGCACCGCGGGCGGGCTGCACGACATCGTCGTCGGCCATTTCGCCCGCGTCGAGGGCGACGGCGCGCCGCAAGCGCCCGAATGCGGCTGGGACGGCGGCTGCATCCGTCGCGGGCTGGCGAGCGGCGGCGTCATCGGCCCGAGCTGGTCGATCGTCCGCCGCGCTGTGGTGGCGCAGGTCGAGGGGTTCGACCCCAGCTTCCACAATTGCAACGACTGGGATTTCTACACCCGTGCCGCCGCGGCGGGCGCCCGCTTCGCGCGGATCGAAGCCTGCGTCGCGCTCTATCGCACCGTCGCGGGCAGCCGGCTGGTCAACGACACCGCGATCGGCGCGCGCAACGCCGACCGCGTCCTCGCGCACCCCTATCTGATGGCGCTGACCGCCTGATCAATTGGTCGCGGCCGCCGCCGGCAAGGCGCGGAACAGCGGCGGCGGCGCTTCGACCAACGTGTCCGCCGGCACGTCCTGGCGCAGCCAGACGCCGCCGCCGATCCGCGAGCGCGCGCCGATCGTCACCCGGCCGACGATCGTCGCATTGGCGTGGATCACCACATCGTCCGCGACGATCGGATGGCGCGGCGCGCCCGATTTGTCGCCGAACAGATCGGGGTCGCCGCCCAGCGTGACGCCCTGGTAGAGGCGGACGCGGTCGCCGAGGATCGCGGTCTCGCCGATCACCACGCCGGTGCCGTGATCGATGAAGAACCGCCGGCCGATGCGGGCGGCGGGGTGGATGTCGATCCCCGTTCCGGCATGCGCGATCTCCGCGATCAGCCGCGCGACCAGCGGCGCGCCGAGGCGGTACAGCAGATGCGCGATGCGATGATGGATGATCGCGGTGAACGACGGATAGGCGACGAGCACCTCGTCGACGCTGCGCGCCGCGGGATCGGCGGCATAGGCCGCCTCCACATCGCTGTCGAGGATGCGGCGGATCTCCGGCAGCCCAGCCGCGAACGCGCCGATCAGCCACTCGGCGCGCACCGCCGTCGCATGGCTGTCGCCGTCGCTGCCGCTATAGCCGAGTTCGAGATCGACCTGCGCGGCGAGCTGCGCCAGCGTCGATTCGACCGAGGCGGCGATGAACGCATTCTCGTTGGCGACGGTCAGCTCCGACGGGCCGAGACGCAGCGGGAACAGCGCGGTACCGAGCTCCCCGGTGATCCGCTTGAGCGCCTGGCGCGAGGGAAAGCGGCTGCCGCGTTCGTCGTTGTGCGGATGCGCGGTGCGCCACTCGATCCGCGCGCGCTGCAATCGCTCGACGACGACGTCGATCTCCTGCGGGAAGGCGATCGACGGAAAATCGTCGGCGCTGGGCTCAACCATGGTTTCGATCCTTGCTGCGGCCTGCCATCTCGGCGGAGCATGGCGGCTTGGCAAAGCAGCTTGGTTTGCCCCGCGGATAGGCTGGATTTCAGCGCTCGCCGGATCAGTGCAGCTTGAGCCGCGGCCGGACGATCCGGTTGACGTGGCCGATCACGATCAGCGCGCAGCCCTTGATCCAGCCATGGATGGCGATCAGGTGCATCCGGTACAAAGAGAGATAGACGAACCGCGCCAGCCGCCCCTCGATCGCGAGCTTGCCGCCGACCAGATTGCCCATCAGCGTGCCGACGGTCGAGAAGCGGCTCAGCGACACCAGCGAGCCATGATCCCGATAGACGAATGGCCGCAACGGTTTGCCTGCCATCAGCTGCCTGAGATTGACGAAGACCGCCGCCGCCATCTGATGCGCGGCCTGCGCGCGCGGCGGCACCGGTCGATCGCTGCCCGGCAGCGTGCACGCCGCGCAATCGCCGATCGCGAAGATCCGCGCGTCGCCGACGCTCTGCAAGGTCGGCGTCACCACCACCTGCCCGCCGCGGGCAAGGTCGAGGCCGTCGAGACCGTCGGCGATCGGGACCGCCTTCACCCCCGCCGCCCAGACCATCAGATCGGCATCGATCCGCTCGCCGCCGCCGGTGGTCAGGCCGTCGCGGTCCGCGGCGGTCACCGGCGTTCCGGTCAACACGCGCACGCCGAGCGCTTCCAATTCGCCGCGGGCGGCATCGGCGAGCCGGTCGGGCAAAGCGGGAAGGATGCGCGGACCCGCCTCGATCAGTGTCACCGCGAGCCGGCTCTCATCGAACACCTCCAGCCCGTAATGACCGAGCGCGGCGGCGGCGTTGAACAATTCGGCGGCCAGCTCGACCCCGGTCGCGCCGCCGCCGACGATGGCGATGCGGACGTGCGCGTCGCTGGCCGGGTCGGCGGTCATCGTCCGCGAGACGCGCAGGCAATGATCGAGCAGCCGGTCGCGGAAACGGTCGGCCTGCGCGCGGCTGTCGAGGAAGGTGCAATTCTCCGCCACGCCGGGCGTGCCGAAATCGTTGGTCACCGAGCCGTAGGCGAGCACCAGATAATCGTAGCGGATCGAATGCGCGGCGATCACCTCGCGCCCCCGATCGTCGAACACCGGCGCCAGATGGACCTGCCGCGCGGTCCGGTCGATCGCGCGCAGCGTGCCGTAGAAGAAGCGATAGCCCCAGCGATGGCAATGGCTGCGATAGCCGACCTCGTCCATGTTGGCGTCGAGCGAGCCGGTCGCCACCTCGTGCAGCAGCGGCTTCCAGATGTGCGTGCGGTTGCGATCGACGACGATGATGTCGTGCCGCCTGCGGCCGTAGCGCGCGCCCAGCCGGGTGGCGAGTTCGAGCCCCGCCGCGCCGCCGCCGACGATGACGATCTGGATCTTCGACGTCATGGGTCCGTCTCCGCGTCGAACGCGCGGGCGGCCGGTGCCGCCTGCGCGTAGGTTACGGCATCCCCTCGCTCCCGGTCACCGGACCGGGCCGGTGCGGCGACCATGAACGCGGTCGACCTGCTCGTCTTGCGGCGCAGTATATCGTCCGAGGACGGTTTGGGTAGATGTCGAACCTTGGCGTCATGCTTTCAACCACGCCGTCATTATGGTGAGCGCGAAGACTTGGAGGAATGCCTTATGTACCCCGGCGGAGGCCGGGCCCAGTTGGGTGACGGTTCGGAACTACTTACAACGACCTTCCCAACTGGGCCCCGGCCTTCGCAGGGTACAGCCTTTGGGGTTTGTGGCGACTCTCGCAGAGCTGCCGAAAGCGCGGCGCCTTCGGCCAAACTTCACCAATGCTCCCGCGCAGGCGGGAGCCCAGGAGTCACGCGCATGGTGGGTCGTTGCTCTGCTTGGCCCTGGGTTCCCGCATCCGCGGGAACACAGGATGGGAAATCGGCTGTCGCAAAACCCCGCGGAAGCACGAGCACCGGCGTCCAAAGCGCCGGCGCCCCCGCGGCTCACGCCGCGCGGAACATCTCCGGCGGCAGTGCCATCAGGCTCTCCGCGCCGCCCTCGATCTTGCGGCGCAGCGCACCCGCGTCGGGCGCGATCCGCTCGGCGAAGAAGCGGGCGGTGACCAGCTTGGCGTCGAGGAACGCGGTGTCGCCCTCTCCCGCAGTCTTCAGTTCGGCGGCGGCCTTGGCCATCCGCAGCCACATCAGGCCGGTGGCGACGATGCCCATCAAATGCATGTACGGCACCGCGCCGGCGCCGACATTCTCCGGGTTCTTCATGCCGTTCGCCATGAACCACATCGTCGCCGCCTGCAGCTCGCCGAGTGCCTTCTTGAGCGCGACGGCGATCGCCGCGGTCGCCTCGACGCCCTCGGCGGCCGTCGTTTCCTCGGTCACGATCTTGAACAGGGCCTGCACCGCACGGCCGCCCTTCAGCGCGAGCTTGCGGCCGACGAGGTCCATCGCCTGCACGCCGTTGGTGCCCTCGTAGATCATCGCGATGCGGGCATCGCGGACATATTGCTCCATGCCCCATTCGGCGATGTAGCCGTGGCCGCCATAGACCTGCTGCGCGTTGGTCGCGACCTCATAGCCCTTGTCGGTGCCGACACCCTTGATCACCGGCGTGAGCAGGCCGATCAGGTCGCCCGCCATCTCCCGCTCCTCGTCGGTGCCGGCATGATGCTCCAGATCGACCTGCAACGCGCCCCACAGGCAGAGCGCGCGCAGACCCTCGGTCCACGCCTTGCCCTCCATCAACATGCGGCGGATGTCGGGGTGGACGAACAACGTGTCCGCTTTCTCCTCGGGCTGCTTCGGGCCGGTGAGCGCGCGGCCCTGACGGCGGTCCTCGGCATATTGGACGGCGTTCTGATAGGCGACCTCGGCGATGCCGAGCCCTTGCAGGCCGACGCCGAGCCGTGCCGCGTTCATCATGATGAACATCGCGGCAAGGCCCTTCATCTCCTCGCCGACCAGCCAGCCCTTGGCGCCGTCATAGTTCATCACGCAGGTCGAATTGGCGTGGATGCCCATCTTGTGCTCGATCGAGCCGCAGGTGACCGCGTTGCGCTCGCCGAGGCTGCCGTCGTCGTTGACCAGCACTTTGGGGACGACGAACAGCGAGATGCCCTTCGAACTGTCCGGCGCGCCCGGCGTCTTGGCCAGCACGAGATGGATGATGTTGTCGGTCAGGTCATGCTCGCCGGCCGAGATGAAGATCTTGGTGCCGGTGATCGCATAGGAGCCATCCGCCTGCGGCTCCGCCTTGGTGCGGATCAGGCCGAGGTCGGTGCCGCATTGCGGCTCGGTGAGGTTCATCGTGCCGCCCCATTCGCCCGACACCATCTTGGGGACGTACATCCGCTGCTGCTCGGGGCTGCCCTTGGCGACCAGCGCGGCGATCGCGCCGTGCGTCAGGCCGGGGTACATGGCGAAGGCCATGTTGGACGAAATCATATATTCCTGGAAGGCGATCGACACGACGTGCGGCATGCCCTGGCCGCCATATTCCGGCGCATTGCCCAGCGTCGCCCAGCCGCTCTCGACATATCGGCTATAGGCTTCCTTGAAGCCGGCGGGCGTGGTGACGCTGCCGTCCTCGTTCCGGGTGCAGCCTTCGAGGTCGCCCGACTGGTTGAGCGGGAACAGCACCTCGGCGACGAAGCGGCCGCCCTCCTCCAGCACCGCCTCGACCACGTCTGGGGTGGCGGCGTCGAAACCGGGCAAATTGGCGTAATTCTGCAGGCCGACGACATGTTCGAGGATGAAGCGCGTGTCGCGGACGGGGGGCGTATACTGGGGCATCCGATTATCCTTGTGTGTCGGCGATATGGACGGCCTCGACGACCGCCACGAATTCGGTGAGCTCGGCGATGGCGGCGTCGATGTCCTGCTTCTGGCGTTCGAGCAGCTCGATCCGCGCGCGACAGCGGTCGATCGACACCTGCCGCTGGAGACGGCGGCCGTCGTCGAGATCGTAGAGGTCGATCATCTCGCGGATCTCGCCCAGGCTGAAGCCGACGCGCTTGCCGCGCAGGATCCAGGCGAGCCGCGCGCGGTCGCGATGCGAATAGATGCGCTGGGTGCCGCGCCGCTCGGGCGCGATCAGCCCCTCGTCCTCGTAGAAGCGCAGCGCCCGCGCGGTAACGCCGAACTCCTCGCAAAGATCGGAAATCGTGAAGGAGTCGCGATCGTGGCGATGTTCGATCACGGCATAAGCGGGTGACGAGGCCATGCGCGGATCGTTACGTCACGTTTACGTCAACGTCAACTCACTCCCCCACGCTGCACAGCCGTTTTCCCGATGGCGTGCGCAGCGTCGCCGCCTCGGCCAGCGCGCCGCTGAGCCGCTCGACGGTGAGCGAATCGAGCGAGGCGCGACCGGTGCAATAACGATCGCAGGCGGCGGGCATCGCGGCGGGGAAGACGATGCGCTCGCCATCGAAATGCGCGTCGAAGCGACACGGGCCGAAGGCGACGGCGACCCGCTCCCCGCTGCGGCGCGCGGTGCCCGCGGCGGCACAGCCCTGCCCCTCGCCGTAATCGATCAGCGCGCCGATCCGGAACGTGTCGCGGCCGGCGGGGACGATGCAAAGCCGGTCGGTATCGGCGGCCCACGACCCGGCGAGGCCGGCGCGCGCGGGGTCGCCGACGAGGCCGGCCCGCTGCGCCGCGCGTTCCAGCCGGCTGCCCGGCGTATCCTGCGGCGGCGGCGGCGGCGATCCGCAGCCGGCGAGCAGCAGCGTCGCCAGCAGCGCGCGCCTCATCCGATCGCCTGCAACCGATCGCCGTCGACGCGGCGGTAGAAACAGCTCGCCGCGCCGGTGTGACAGGCGGGGCCGGCGGGATCGGCGATGATCCACAGCGCATCCTGATCACAGTCGATCCGCATCTCGACCACGCGCAGCACGTTGCCCGAGGTCTCGCCCTTCTTCCACAGCCGCGCGCGGCTGCGCGACCAGAAGGTCGCCTCGCCGCTCGCCTGCGTCGCGGCGAGCGCCTCGGCATTCATATGCGCGACCATCAGCAGCGCGCCGTCGCGGGTGGTGACGACCGCGGTGATCAGCCCGGCGGCATCGTATTTTGGATCGAGGACGAGTTCGGTTTCGCGGGGGTCGGCCATATCGGCACGTATAGCGGGTGCGGCGGCGGCGTCATCCTCCCGTACGCGGTGACGCGACCCCCGTCCGTCGCGGCAGCCGAACCCCGATCAAGTGCAACTATGTTGCCCTTCCGTTGCGCACGCGGCAAAGCTGCGCGCCACATGGCCACCCATCCCTTCCGTATCGCCAATTTCCGCAGCTATTGGCTGTCGCGCCTGTCGGGTACGATCGCGCAGACCGCGCTGGCGATCGTCATCGGCTGGCAGGTCTATGGCCTTGCCCGCGAGACGATGGACGTGCGCCAGTCGGCATTCCTGCTCGGCATGATCGGCGCGGCGCAGTTCGTGCCTTTGTTCCTGCTCACCCCCGTCACCGGCCTCGTCGCCGACAGCGTCGACCGGCGCTGGATCGTCCGCGCGACGACGGCGGTAATCGCGCTGGTCGCGGCGTTCCTCGGCGTGCTGACCTATTGGGGCGACCTGACGCTGCCGGCCTTGTTCTTCGCGGCGGTGGTGATCGGGGTGGTGCGCGCCTTCACCGGCCCGGCTTATTCGGCGCTCGCCCCCAATCTGGTGCCGCGCGAGAGCCTGCCGACCGCGATCGCGATCTCGTCGATCGCCTGGCAGGTCGGCTCGATCGCCGGTCCCAGCGTCGGCGGCCTGCTCTACGCCATCCACCCCGACGTCGCTTATGCGACGATCACCGGGCTGTTCGTTCTCGCGCTGGCGACGATGTTCCTGATCGGCCCGGTGCCGCAGCCGCCGGCGCAGACTGACAAACATCCGCTCACGCGTATCCTCGACGGCTTCCGGTACGTCCGCAACAACCGGCTGGTGCTGGCGACGATCACGCTCGACCTGTTCGTCGTGCTGCTCGCCGGCGCGACCGCCCTGCTGCCGATCTACGCGCGCGACATCCTGCACGTCGGCGCGCAGGGGCTGGGCGTGCTCGCCGCGGGCATGGGGATCGGCGCGGCGGTGACCGCGGTGTGGTTCTCGGTGCGGCCGATGGACAGCAACGTCGGCACCAAGATGCTGATCGCGGTGATCGTCTTCGCAGTCGCCGTCCTCACCTTCGGCCTGTCGACCTCCTTCCCGCTGAGCCTCGCCGCGCTGATCGTCGCGGGCGGCTCCGACATGGTGTCGGTCTACGTCCGCCAGTCGCTGATCCAGCTCCACACCCCCGACGAGATGCGCGGCCGGGTGAGCGCGGTGTCGCAGCTCACCATCTCGGCATCCAACGAGCTCGGCGAGGCGGAGAGCGGGCTGATGGCGTCGTTGCTCGGCCCGGTCGGCGCAGTCGCGTTCGGCGGGATCGCGGCGATCGTCGTCACCTTGCTGTGGGCGCGGCTGTTCCCCGAACTGCGCGCCGCACGGACCTTCGACCCGCCAGACATGTTACAGATCGAACCGCAGCACGGAGAAGCCAAGCCATGAAGGCCAACACCATCCTGGAAACGATCGGCAATACGCCGCACATCCGCGTCGCCAAGCTGTTCCCCGATTCGGAAGTCTGGATCAAATCCGAACGCTCCAACCCGGGCGGATCGATCAAGGACCGTATCGCGCTCGCGATGGTCGAGGCCGCGGAAGCCAATGGCGACCTGAAGCCCGGCGGCACGATCATCGAGCCGACCAGCGGCAACACCGGCGTCGGCCTGGCGATGGTCGCCGCGGTGAAGGGCTACAAGCTCGTCCTCGTCATGCCCGAATCGATGTCGCTCGAGCGGCGGCGGCTGATGCTCGCTTATGGCGCGACCTTCGACCTCACCCCGCGCGAAAAGGGCATGAAGGGCGCGATCGAGCGTGCGCTCGAGCTGGTCCATCAGACGCCGGGTTCGTGGATGCCGCAGCAGTTCGAGAACGGCGCCAACATCGACGTCCACGTCCGCACCACCGCGCAGGAGATCCTCAACGATTTCCGCGATTCGCCGATCGATGTCATCATCACTGGCGTCGGCACGGGCGGCCATATCACCGGCGTCGCCGAGACGCTGAAGAAGCATTGGCCGAACCTCAAGGTCTTCGCGGTCGAGCCCGCCGCCTCGCCGGTCATCGCCGGCGGCCAGCCGGGGCCGCACCCGATCCAGGGGATCGGCGCCGGCTTCATCCCCCGCAACCTGCACACGCAGGCGCTCGACGGGGTGATCGAGGTCGACGCCGCGGTCGCCAAGGACATGGCACGGCGGTCGGCATCGGAAGAAGGCATCCTCGTCGGCATTTCGTCGGGCGCGACGCTCGCCGCGATCCTGCAGAAGCTGCCCGACCTGCCCGATGGCGTCCGCGTACTCGGCTTCAACTATGACACGGGCGAGCGCTATCTGTCGGTGCCGGACTTCCTGCCCGAACAGTGACGCGTCCTTCACAGGCGCGCAGCCCGGCGTGGCTGTGCGCGGTGCTGGCGGCGACCGCGATCGTCGCGGTCGCCGTCCCCGCCCTCGTCGTCACCCATCCGCCCGCCATTTCGCAGCCGCACACGCGTGTCGCGGTGCATCGCCGGGTCGTGCCCGCCGCCGAACTGCCGCCGGTCGAGCCGGTGACGTTCATCGACCTGACGCCGGAGGACGCCAAGGCGTTCAACGCCAGCGTTCTCTTTTCTGACTTGCCCAATCCCGCGGCGCGGCCGTTCCGCTTCGCCGGCGGTTCGGAGGATCGCGCGCGCGCGACCGACTGCCTCGCGGCCGGCGTCCTCTACGAGGCGGGCGACGATACCGAAGGCGAGCGCGCGGTCGCGCAGGTGGTGCTCAACCGCCTGCGCCATCCCGCTTTCCCCAAGACCGTCTGCGGCGTCATCTTCGAGGGGCAGGAGCGCAGCACCGGCTGCCAGTTCAGCTTCGCCTGCGATCACGCGCTGACCCGCTGGACGCCGACCGCCGATGCGTGGCGGCGCGCGCGCGAGATCGCGACGATGGCGCTGGCCGGTACGGTCTATCGCCCGGTCGGCTATGCGACGCATTACCATACCGACTGGGTGGTGCCGTACTGGCAGGCGAGCCTCGACAAGGTCGTCGCGGTCCACAGCCATCTGTTCTTCCGCTGGACCGGCTGGTGGGGAACGCCGCCCGCGTTCAACCGCCAGGTGAGTTCGAGCGAACCGGTGATCGCGCAGCTCGCGCCGATTTCGGACGCGCACAAGATGGGCGGCGCGCTCGCCGAGGCGGATGCGGCGCTGCTCGATGCATCGGCGGCGCTCGGGCTGGTCGCGGCGGACGGCGTGGCGGGCGAGACGGCGCCGTTCACCGCCTCGGCCGGCGACGGCGACAGCTTCTTCGTGACGCTGCCATGGGGCGTGCAGCCCGAATTGTATCCGACGATCGCCGCCAAGGCGTGCGGCGAGCGCAAGGCGTGCCGCTTCTCGGCGTGGAGCGATGCGGCGAAGACCCCGGCCGCCGCGCCGCTGACTGCGGATCAGGTCGCGGCGATGGCATTCAGCTATCTGCGCGACCGCGATGCGGGGGTGGAGCGGACGCTGTGGAATTGCACCAAATATCCGCGCCCGGACCGGCACCAGTGCATGAAGCAGCAGGTGCTGCTGACGGCCGTGCCGGTCGCTACGGCGACGCCCGTCCCGACCGCGACGCCGGTGGCGGAGCTGGGCGGCGTGCGGCGCAAGGGGGATGCGGCGGCACCCGACACTGCCGGGGCGAAACGGCCCAGTTCCGCCTTCCCGTCCGCCGCATCGTCGGCTCGGCACCTGCCGCTCGCCGGTCAGCCATAGACGCACCGTTAATTCCTCCCCCTGGCGGGGGAGGAATTCCAGTTACTTGTGGCTGCAAATCGCCTTGATCAGCGCCGCCTTGTCCATCTTCGATCGGCCCTCGATGCCGATCTCGCGCGCTTCCTTCATCAGGTCCGCCTTGCTGCGCGCGTCCAACGTCCCGCCCGGGTGGTCCAGCGTGCCGGCCGCCTTGGCATTGGCGATTCGCGCCGCTTTCTCCTTGGAATTGCCCTGTTTCAGCAATTCCTCGTACAAAGCGTCGTCCTTGATCTGCGCGCCGTGCTCCTTGGCCATCACCCTCTCCTTCCGGCGCCCGAAACGCGTATCGCGACAATCGGTTCGATTTGCGCATTACAAATACGCGACAAACGCGGAATGCGCTCCTATATGGCCACCCGCACGATGTGAGCCCCCGCCACCATGCTGACGACCCATCCGTTTGAAGACGACAAGCTGCACGAAGAGTGCGGCGTATTCGGTGTATCCGGCAGCGACAGCGCCGCGGCGCTCGTCGCGCTCGGCCTGCACGCGCTGCAGCACCGCGGCCAGGAGGCGGCTGGGATCAGCAGCTTCGACGGCCATCACTTCCACACCCATCGCGCGATGGGCCATGTCGCCGGCAATTTCGACCGCGACGACGTGATCCGCGCGCTGCCCGGCGACTATGCGGTCGGCCACGTCCGCTATTCGACGAGCGGCGAGACCGCGCTGCGCAACGTCCAGCCGCTGTATGCCGAACTCGCCAGCGGCGGCTTCGCGGTCGCGCATAACGGCAACATCTCCAACGCCATGAAGCTGCGGCGCGAGCTGATCCGGCGCGGCTCGATCTTCCAGTCGACCAGCGATACCGAGACGATCATTCATCTCGTCGCGACGTCGAACTATCGCACCCTGCTCGACCGCTTCATCGATGCGCTGAAGCAGATCGAGGGCGCCTACAGCCTCGTCGTGATGACGCCCGAGGGGATGATCGCCTGTCGCGATCCGCTCGGCATCCGGCCGCTGGTGATGGGCAAGCTCGACGGCGCGGTGATCTTCGCCTCCGAAACGGTGGCGCTCGACGTCTGCGGCGCGACCTTCGAACGGCAGGTCGAGCCGGGCGAGCTGGTCATCGTCCAGAACGGCGAGGTACGCTCGATCCGCCCGTTCGCGCCGATGGCGCCACGGCCGTGCATCTTCGAATGGGTCTATTTCAGCCGCCCTGATTCGATCGCCGGCGACCAGTCGGTCTATACCGTGCGCAAGGAGATCGGCGCGCAGCTCGCGATCGAGACGCCGGTCGACGCCGACCTCGTCATCCCGGTGCCTGATTCGGGCGTGCCGGCGGCGATCGGTTATGCGCAGCAATCGGGCATTCCGTTCGAGCTCGGCATCATCCGCTCGCATTACGTCGGCCGCACCTTCATCCAGCCGGGCGACAAGGTCCGTCACCTCGGCGTCAAGCTCAAGCACAACGCCAATCGCGCGCTCATCAAGGGCAAAAGGATCATCCTCGTCGACGATTCGATCGTGCGTGGCACCACCAGCCTCAAGATCGTGCAGATGATGCGCGATGCCGGCGCCGCCGAGGTGCATATGCGTATCGCCAGTCCGCCGACGCGGCATAGCTGCTTCTATGGCGTCGACACGCCCGAGCGCGCCAAATTGCTCGCCGCCAAGCTGGACCTCGGCGGGATGACCGACTTCATCCATGCCGACAGCCTGTCGTTCGTTTCGATCGACGGCCTCTACAAGGCGCTGGGCGAGGCGAAGCGCGCCGAGATCCGCCCGAAATATTGCGATGCCTGTTTCACCGGCGATTATCCGACGACGCTGACCGACCAGGACGACAGCGTTGCGGTCGACCAGTTCGCGATGCTGGCGGAGCGGGTCAACTAACGCATGGCCCAGCCGCTTGCGAACCAACTCGCGCTGGTCACCGGCGCGAGCCGCGGCATCGGCGCCGCCACCGCGATCGCGCTGGGTGCGGCGGGCGCGCATGTCGTGCTGACCGCGCGCACCGCGAAGGATCTGGAAGCGGTCGAGGAGACGATCTTCGACGCCGGCGGCTCGGCGACGATCGCGCCGCTCGACCTGACGCAGACCGACAGTATCGCGCGGCTCGCCGCCGCGGTCGGCGAGCGCTGGCAGGCGCTGGACGTGCTGGTGCTCAACGCGGCGATGCTGGGCAGCCTCGCGGCGGTGCCGGCGATCGACGCCAAGGAATTGGCGCAGGTGCTGACGCTCAACGTCAGCGCGCAGGTGGCGATGATCCAGGCGTTCGACCCGATGCTGCGCAAGGCGGCGGCGGGCAAGGTGATCGGCCTTACCTCCAGCGTCGGCCGCAATGCCCGCGCGTATTGGGGGGCTTATGGCGCCTCGAAAGCGGCGTTCGAGACGATGCTCGGCGCTTATGGCGACGAAACCGCGGACATCAGCAAGATCCGCACCGCGATCGTCGATCCCGGCGCGACGCGGACGAAGATGCGCGCGCGCGCCTATCCGGGCGAGGCACCGGATTCGGTCAAGCCACCCGAGGTGGTCGCCGAGCGGATCGTCGCACTGGCGATCGCCGGCTTCGAGGCAGGACACCGCGAACGCGTGGGGTGACGCCAAATCCTCCCCCGCCAGGGGGAGGTGGCAGGCCGAAGGCCTGACGGAGGGGGAGGATACGGTAAGGTCCGTATTTGTGGAAACGCCCCCTCCACCATTCGCTTCGCGAACGGTCCCCCTCCCCCGCTAAAGCGAGGGAGGAATTAGGTACGCTTTACCAGTGTCACCTGCGCGACGTCGATGCCGCGGCCGCGGAAGCCGCCTTCGCAATACATCAGGTAATAGCGCCACAGGTCGCGGAAGCGCGCGTCGAGCCGCGCCGGCAAACGCCCCGCCTTGTCGGCATTCTCGAACCGTTCGCGCCAGTGGCGCAGCGTCTGCGCATAATCGAGGCCGAAGCTGTGATGGTCGGTCCACGCCAGCCCCCGCGCTTCGCACAGCGCACGAAAGCGGCTCTCCGACAACAACATGCCACCTGGGAAGACATAGCGCTGGATGAAGTCGACGCTCGCCGCGTAGCGGTCGAACACGTCGTCCGCGATGCTGATATATTGCAGCGCCGCGCGCCCACCGGGTTTCAGCACCCGCGCCAGCGTGTCGCAATAGGCGGGCCAATAGGCCTGCCCGACCGCCTCGACCATCTCGATGCTCGCGACCGCGTCGAACTGCCCGGCGACGTCGCGGTAATCGGTCAGCGCCACGCTCACGCCGGGCAAGCCGCGCGCATCGACCGCCGCCTTCTGCTCGGTCGACAGCGTCAGCGCATGGACGAGCCGTCCGCCCGCCGCCGCCTTCGCCGCGAACGAGCCCCAGCCGCAGCCGATCTCGAGGATCGTCTCGCCCGGCGCCGTGCCGGTGCGATCGAGGATCGCGGCGAGCTTGCGGTCCTGCGCGCTCTCCAGCGTGTCGCCGCGCGCGAAGATACCGCTCGAATAGGTCAGGCCGGGGTCGAGCCATTCGCGGTAGAAATCGTTGCCGAGGTCGTAATGGTCGGCGATGTTGCGGCGCGCGCCCTGTTTGTCGTTGCGGCGCAGCCGGTGCCAGAGGCGCAGCAGCAGCTTCGACCCGCCACCCGCCCGCGCCACGTCGGCGAGTTCGACGCGGTTGCGCATGAAGAGATCGAACAGGGGCACCGGATCGGGGCTCGACCAGTCGCCATCGCGCCACGCGCGATACCAGCCGACCGAGCCGCCCGTCACCAGCCGCACCAGCGCGCGCCAGCGATGCAGCGTGACGATCGGCACCGGCCCCGGCTTGCGCCCGCCGAGCAGCCGGTGGGTGCCGTCGGGCAGCCGCGCCTCGATACCGCCGCTCGCCAGCCCGGCATCGATCCGGTCGAGCAAGCGGTGGAAGATCGGGGCGAGCGCGCGTGTCTGAAATGTGTCCGCAGCCATGTCGCGGGCGCTCATGCCGCAGCTTGCCCGATCAGGGAAGGGTCAGCGCGCGGCGATCGCCTCGCCGAGCGTCAGGATCGCCGCGACGTGGCGCTGCGCGATCTCGAGCGCGTCGTCGCCATAGCCGCCGCCGACCGTGCTCGCGAGCGGAATGCCGCGGGTCAGCCCTGCGATCAGCCGCTCGCGCTGCGCCAGCCCGTCGAGCGTCAGCGACAGCCGCCCGAGCCGGTCGCCCGCGAACGGATCGACCCCGGCCTGATAGAGGACGAGCTGTGGCCGGTGGTCGGCAAGAAAGGGGGTGAGCGTCGCCGCGAGCGTCGCGAGATACGCCGCGTCGCCGATGCCGTCGGCCAGCCCGACGTCGAGCGTCGAACGCGCCTTGCGCGCCGGGAAGTTCTTCTCGGCGTGGATCGAATAGGTCGCGATCTCCGGCCGTCCGGCGAGCAACGCGGCGGTGCCGTCGCCCTGATGCACGTCGCAATCGACCACGACGAGCCGGTCGACCGTCCCCTCCTCGATCAGCCGCACCGCGGCGAGCGCGAGGTCGTTGAACACGCAATAGCCCGCGCCGGTGTCGGCGAGCGCATGGTGGCTGCCGCCGGCGGTATTGGCGGCGAAGCCGTAGTCGAGCGCGAGACGCGCCGCCAGCCACGTGCCCCCCGGCACCGCCTGTGCCCGCGCCGCGACCTCGGGCGTGATCGGGAAGCCGATGCGGCGCGTCTTCAGATACGGTACGTCCGCGGCCAGCACCTCGGCGACGTAACCGGGGTCGTGCACCGCCTCCAGCCAGCGTAGCGGCATCGGTTCGGGCTCGTGCCACGCCACCCGCGCGCCCTCGGCGAGGAGGAGGTCGCGGATCAGGCCGTTCTTGTTCCAGCGGTAGGTGGAGCGCGCCGGCGCGGGCGCGACATAGGCGGGATGATGGACGATCGGGATCACGATCGGTAATTGGGGATGCGGCGGCCGTTCCCCAAGCCGCCTGCGGAGTGACGCATGACCGATACGCCCCCTGACGTCCGCTCGGACGTGCGGAGTTTCCTCGACTATCTCAATGCGTTGCCCGGCCCGGCCCGGCACGAGATGCCGCCCGCCGAGGCGCGCGAGGCATTCCGCGCGACTCGCACCGTCACCGATCTGCCCGTCGGCGAACTGGCGTTGGTCCGCGATCTGGCGATCCCCGGCCCGGCCGGCACGATCCCGGCTCGGCTGTTCGACGCGCGCGCGACGCGCGTTCCGGGGCCGGCGCTGGTCTATTTCCACGGTGGCGGCTTCGTCGTCGGCGATCTCGATACGCATGCCGGCATCTGCGCGGAGATCGCGCGCGTGCTCGACGTGCCGGTGGTGGCGGTCGACTATCGCCTCGCTCCCGAACATCGCTGGCCCGCCGCGCCCGACGACGCCGAGGCGGCGGCGCGCTGGGTGGCGGGGAGCCCGGCGACGCTCGACCGCAGCGTCGCCAGCCTGATCCTGTGCGGCGACAGTGCCGGCGGCGCGCTCGCGATCGTCACGGCGATGGCGTTGCGCGACGAGCCGGCGGTGGTGCCGGTGATCGTCCAGGCGCCGATCTATCCGGTCGTCGACGGCGGCATGGACTATCCGTCCTACGAGACCTTCGCGGAGGGCTATCTGCTGACCCGCGAGGCGATGGAATATTACAACGCGGCTTATGGCGCCGATCCCGAAAGCCCGCGCGCGAGCCCGCTGCACGGCCGGCTGGAGGGCCTGCCGCCGGCGGTGATCGTCACCGCCGGTCTCGATCCGCTGCGCGATCAGGGCCGCGCTTACGCCGCCGCGCTGGTCAAGGCGGGCGTACCGACGGTGTTCCGCGAGGCGGCGGGGCTCATCCACGCCTTCGTCGTCTTCCGCAAGGCGATCCCCTCGGCGCAGGGCGATGTCGCGGGCTATCTCGCGGCCTTGAAGGACGTGGTCGCCGAGGCCGAGGGCGCGCGGGTCATGACACAGGCGGCCGGACGATGAGCGACATCAAAAGCCTCCCCTATCGCCCCTGCGGCGGCGTCATGCTGGTCAATCGCGCGGGCAAGGTCTTCGTCGGCCAGCGGATCGATACGATCCTGGAGGCGTGGCAGATGCCCCAAGGCGGGATCGACCCCGGCGAGGACGCTTATGCGGCGGCGATCCGCGAACTCGGCGAGGAGACGGGGATCACCCCCGACAAGGTCGCATTGATCGCCGAGGCGCCGGACGAATTCTTCTACGACCTGCCCGACGACATGGTCGGCAAGGTGTGGAAGGGCAAATGGCGCGGCCAGCGCCAGCGCTGGTTCCTGTTCCGCTTCCTCGGCGAGGACAGTGACGTGCGGATCGACACGCCGCACCCCGAATTCCGCGCCTGGCGGTGGAGCGATCCGGACGATTTGCCGACGCTGATCGTGCCGTTCAAACGCGATCTGTACGAGGCCGTGCTCGCCGCGTTCCGGCCTCAGCTCGGCGCAGACCAAACGGGGTGAGCGGATTTGGGGGTTTCCTCTACGGACTCAACGGGTAGAGCGCGCGATGTGCGCGCTACCTTGCTGTCCCCGATCCTCATCCTGATCCTCGCTCCGCTGCTGCTCGCCAATGCGCCGGCGGATGGCGAGCCGGACGACAGCAAGGTGCCGATCCCCGCCGCGATCCGATCGATGCTCGATGCGGCGATCGAGAGCGGCAACGACGGCGACGTCTCGGTGGTGGTCAAATACGCCCGGCTCGCCGATCCCGCGAGCGCCGACGCGGTGCTGGCGATCGCGCAGAAATGGCGCAGCGACCGCGCGCAGGCGCGGCAGACGACGATCCGCCAGGCGAGCATGTTCGACCTGTGGAGCGGCCGCGCGGAACTCGGCGGCTACATCACCACGGGCAACACCGACAGCAAGGGCGGTTCGGCGGTGCTCGACCTGACCCGCGAGGGCCTGCAATGGCGGCACAAATTCCACGCGCAGGCGGATTATCAGGAAAACGCCGGGATCACGACGCGCGAACATTATCTCGCCAGCTACGAGCCGAACTACAAGATCAAGGATCGCGTCTACCTCTACGGCGCGGCGCAATATGAGGAAGACCGGTTCCTCGGCTTCTATCACCGTTATTCCGCCTCGACCGGCGTCGGCTACAGCGCGATCAAGACCTCGGCGATCCGGCTCGACATCGAACTGGGCCCCGCGTTCCGCCAGACCGCCTTCACCGACGAGACCGACCAGAGCAATATCGCCGGCCGCGGCACCCTGGCGTTCAACTGGCGGCTGCTGCCCGGCCTGTCGGTGACGCAGAATGCGTCGGCCTACGTGCAAAGCTCCAATTCGACGCTGAGCGGCACGACCTCGGTCAACGCCAAGCTGATCGGACCGCTGTCGGCGGCGCTGTCGTACAACGTGCAATATGAAAGCATGCCGCCGGTGGGCTCGCTGTCGACCGACACGACCAGCCGCGCGTCGCTGGTGTACAGCTTCTAGGCTTCATAGGGTCATCCCCCTTGATGGGGGAGGAATTGTCATCTTCCACAAGTTGAATGTCGATCGATCTTAGCTCCATCCTCACCCCGGTTCCCCCCGCCGCGTCCATCGGCTAACGTCCGCGGATGAGAGGATTGCCGGACGACGAATACGCGCTGGTCGGGACGATCGACCAGGCCGCGATGCTGGATCAGGTCGAGCGCTGGGCGGCGGTGAACAGCGGGACGCGCAATCTCGCCGGGGTCGGGCGAATGGCCGGGCTGCTCGCCGACGCCTTTGCGGTGCTGCCGGGGGATATCACGCTGGTCGAACCCGAAGCGGCGGAAGCGGTCGCCGCCGACGGCAGCGTCGCGGCGATCGTCCACGGCCGCCACCTCCACCTGCGGGTGCGGCCCGAGGCGCCGGTGCAGATGCTGTTCACCGGCCATATGGACACCGTCTACCCCGCCGATCATCCCTTCCAGACGCTGACCCACCGCGCCGACGGTACGATCAACGGCCCCGGCACCGCCGACATGAAGGGCGGCCTAGCCGTGATGCTCGCCGCGCTGCGCGCGGTCGAAGCGGCGGGCGCGTCGCGGCTCGGGTACGAGGTGGTGATCAATTCCGACGAGGAGACGGGATCGCTGTCTTCCGCCGCGCTGCTCGCCCGCGCCGCGCGCGGCAAGGTCGCCGCGCTGACCTACGAACCGGCGCTGCCCGACGGCACGCTCGCCGGTGCGCGCGGCGGCACGGGCAATTTCTCGATCGTCGTGCGCGGGCGCAGCGCGCATGCCGGCCGCAATCCCGAAGACGGTCGCAATGCGATCGTCGCCGCCGCCGCGCTGGCGGTGCGGCTCGCCGAGGCCCGCGCACCGGGGCTTGCGGTCAATCCGGCGCGGATCGACGGCGGTGGTCCGAACAACGTCGTCCCCGATCTTGCCGTGCTGCGCGTCAATTTCCGCCCCGCCGCCGCCGCGGAGATCGCCCGCGCCCGCGCCGCGATCGACGACGCGGTCGCGCAGGTCGCGGCGAGCCACGACGTCGCCATCGCCGTCCACGGCGGCTTCAACCGCCCGCCCAAGCCGGTCGATGCCGGCGCGGAGGCGCTGTTCGGGCTCGTCGCCGCCGCCGGCGCCGATCTCGGCATCCCCATCGCGTGGCGGGCGACCGGCGGGGTCTGCGACGGCAACAACATCGCCGCCGCCGGCGTGCCCGTGGTCGATACGATGGGCGTGCGCGGCGGCGCGATCCATTCGGCCGACGAATTCATGATCGTCGACAGCCTCGCCGAACGCGCGGCGCTGTCGGCGCTCACCATCCACCGCATCCTGCGAAAGGGGCATGCATGACCTTCCGGATCAGGGCGGCGCGTGCCGACGACCTGCAGCATCTCTACGAAATGGCCAAGCTCACCGGCGGCGGCTTCACCAACCTGCCGCCCGACCGCACCGCGCTGCGCGGCAAGCTCGAACGCGCCGGCGCCGCCTTCGCGCGGCAGGACGGCGCGGTCACCGACGAGTTGTTCGTGCTGATGCTGGAGAATGCCGCGACAGGCGACGTGCGCGGCACCTGCCAATTGTTCACCCAGGTCGGCCAGCAGCATCCCTTCTACAGCTATCGCCTCGGCACGCTGACCCAGCACAGCAAGGAGCTGGCGCGCACCTTCCGCGCCGAGATGCTGGCGCTGACCACCGATCTGGAAGGGTCGTGCGAAGTCGGCGGCCTGTTCCTCCATCCCGGCGAGCGCGCCGGCGGCCTCGGCCTGCTGCTCGCGCGCAGCCGCTATCTGTTCATCCGCGCACACCGCCAGCGCTTCGCCGACCGAATCCTCGCCGAGCTGCGCGGCGTGATCGACGAGGCGGGCGGCTCGCCGTTCTGGGACGGGCTCGCGGGGCGGTTCTTCGGGATGAATTTCCAGGACGCCGACCAGTTCAACGCGATCAACGGCCATCAGATGATCGCCGACCTGATGCCCAAACATCCCATCTACACCGCGATGCTCTCCGAAGCGGCGCGGTCGGCGATCGGCCTGCCGCATCCCAGCGGCCGCGCCGCGATGCGGATGCTTGAGAACGAAGGCTTCAGCTACGAACATTATGTCGACATCTTCGACGGTGGTCCGACGATGACGGCGCGCACCGACCGGGTGAAGACGGTCGAACAGGCGCGCGAGCGGCGGATCGTGTCGATCGGCGGCGACGACGGCGACGAATCGCTGGTCGCGGTCGGGCGGCTGGCCGACTTCCGCTGCGCATTCGGGATGGTGCGGCATATCGACGGCGGCATCGCGCTGTCGCGCGACTGTGCCGAGGTGCTCGGCGTGCAGGCGGGCGACGAAGTGTTGCAGGTGCCGCGGTGGTGATCGAGATCAATTTCGACGGCATCGTCGGACCGAGCCACAATTACGCCGGCCTGTCGGTCGGCAATCTCGCCGCGACCGCGCATGCCGGACAGGTGTCGCAACCGCGGGCGGCGGCGTTGCAGGGGCTCGACAAGATGCGCGCCAATCTCGGGCTCGGGCTGACGCAGGGGGTGCTGCTGCCGCATCGCCGGCCGGACCGGGCGTGGCTGGCGGCGCTGTCGACCCGCTACGAAGACGCGCAGCCACCGTTGCAGGCGCAGGCGATGTCGGCCTCGGCGATGTGGGCGGCCAATGCCGCGACCGTCTCGCCGGCGCCGGACACCGCCGACGGCCGCTGCCATCTCACCGTCGCCAATCTGATGACGATGCCGCATCGCAGCCACGAATGGCCCGAGACGCTCGCACAGCTCCGCACCGCCTTCGCGCACGACGCCTTTGCGGTGCACGGCCCGATCCCCGCCCCGTTCGGCGACGAGGGCGCGGCCAACCATATGCGGCTGGCCGCGGCGCACGATGCGGCGGGGGTCGAGCTGTTCGTCTACACCGTCGCCGGCGGCCATTTCCCCGCCCGCCAGCACCTGCAGGCGAGCGCCGCGATCGCCCGGGCGCATCGGCTCGATCCCGCGCGGACGCTGTTCGTCCAGCAATCCGAGGAGGCGGTGGCGGCCGGTGCCTTCCACAACGACGTGGTCGCGGTCGCCAACGCGCGTGTGCTGTTCGCGCACGAGCGCGCCTTCGCCGATAAGGACCGGCTTTACGCCGACCTGCGCCGCCTGCTGCCCGAGGTCGAGATCGTCGAAGTGCCGGAGAGCGAGGTCAGCCTCGCCGACGCGATCGCCTCCTACCTGTTCAACGCGCAGCTCGTGACGACCGCGCAGGGCCCGACGCTGGTCGTGCCGATGGAGGCCAGGGCCAATAAGAGGGTATGGTCCTGGCTGGAACGCCATCAGGCCGGCAACGGCCCGATCCGCCGGGTCGAGACGGTCGACGTCACCCAGTCGATGGCCAATGGCGGCGGCCCCGCCTGCCTGCGGCTGCGCGTCGTCGCCGACCCCGCGACGATCGACCCGCGCTTCCTCGTCGATGCGGCGAAGCTCGATGCGATCGGCGCGGTCGTCCGCCGCTGGTGGCCCGAGGCGATCGACCCCGGCGCGCTCGGCGACGCCGCGCTGATCCGCGACATCGAGATCGCGCACGACCGGCTGTGGGAGGCGCTGGGCCTGTCGGGTTAATTGACAATTAACCCTGTGCATCGAGAAGTAAATGGCGGTTTTCCGCCACTGGCCCGGTGCTTGCGTAGGGCTGGGGCATGTGGACCCGGATCAAGCGCCTCTTCACGATCAAGACCAAGTTCGAGGCATTCCTCGTCATCTACGGCCTCGGCCTCGGCGCGGTCGAGCGTGGCATCCACTATCTCCAGCAATATCCGGGCTATGGCGGCTGGCTGCTGTTCGCCTGCTGCCCGGTCGCGGTGTTCATGGTCGGCGGCGTGCTGCTCGATTCGGTCGAGCGGCGGCAGTCGGACTAGGGCCGCCCGATAGGATAAGTTCGTCGCTTCCCGGCGAGGGATGCTTATCTGGACGGTGATGAGCGGGCTTACCCATTTACAACGGCTTGAAGCCGAAAGCATTCACATCATGCGCGAAGTCGTCGCCGAGGCGGAACGGCCGGTGATGCTCTATTCTGTCGGGAAGGATTCGGCGGTGATGCTGCATCTCGCCCGCAAGGCCTTCTTCCCGGCACGCCCCCCCTTCCCGCTGCTTCACGTCGATACGACGTGGAAATTCCGCGCGATGTACGATCTGCGCGATCGCGCGGCGGCGGAGGCCGGGATGGAGCTGATCGTCCACACCAATCCCGATGCGCTCGCCGCCGGCATCAATCCCTTCGACCACGGCAGCCGCCACACCGATGTGTGGAAGACCGAGGGGCTCAAACAGGCGCTGAAGGCGGGCGGCTACGACGTCGCCTTCGGCGGTGCGCGGCGCGACGAGGAGAAGAGCCGCGCCAAGGAGCGCATCTTCTCGTTCCGCTCGGCGAGCCAGGGTTGGGACCCCAAGGCGCAGCGGCCCGAATTGTGGAACCTCTACAACGCGCGCATCCACCGCGGCGAGAGCATCCGCGTCTTCCCTCTGTCCAACTGGACCGAGCTGGATATCTGGCAATATATCCTCGATCAGGGGATTGAGATCGTGCCGCTCTATTTCGCCGCGCCGCGCCCGACGGTGGAGCGCGACGGCATGCTGCTGATGGTCGACGACGACCGCTTCCGGCTGCATCCCGGCGAGGTGCCGGTCGAACGCTCGATCCGCTTCCGCACGCTCGGCTGCTATCCGCTCACCGGCGCGGTGGAAAGCAAGGCGGCGACGCTACCCGCGGTGATCCAGGAGATGCTGCTCACCACGACCTCCGAACGCCAGGGCCGCGCGATCGACCACGATCAGGCCGCCAGCATGGAGAAGAAGAAGCGCGAGGGGTATTTCTGATGACCGCCTACACCCCCGATGCGCTGATCGCCGCGGACATCCACGCCTATCTGGACGGCCATGCGCACAAGTCGATGCTGCGCTTCATCACCTGCGGTTCGGTGGACGACGGCAAGTCGACGCTGATCGGCCGATTGCTCTACGATTCGAAGACGATCTTCGAGGATCAGCTCAGCCAGCTCGAGGCTGACAGCAAGCGGCTCGGCACGCAGGGGCAGAATATCGATTTCGCCCTGCTCGTCGACGGTCTCGCCGCCGAGCGCGAACAGGGCATCACGATCGACGTCGCCTATCGCTTCTTCGCGACCGACAAACGCAAGTTCATCGTCGCCGACACCCCCGGTCACGAACAATATACCCGCAACATGGTCACCGGCGCGTCGACCGCCGATCTCGCGGTGATCCTGATCGACGCGCGCAAGGGCGTGCTGACGCAGACGCGGCGTCATTCCTTCCTCGCCCACCTGATCGGCATCCGCCACATCGTGCTGGCGGTGAACAAGATGGACCTGGTCGATCACGATCAGGCACGATTCGAGCAGATCGTCGCCGATTACAGCGCGTTCGCGCTCAGCATCGGCATCACCGGCTTCACCGCCATCCCGCTGTCCGGGTTGACCGGCGCCAACATCCTGGCGCCCTCCGACACCATGCCGTGGTACGAGGGGCCGGCGCTGCTGCCGCATCTCGAAACAGTGCCGGTCGAGGTGGATCAAGCGACCGCCGCACCCTTCCGTCTCCCGGTACAATGGGTCAACCGCCCCGATCTCGACTTCCGCGGTTTCGCCGGGACGGTCGCGGCGGGCCGTATCGGCGTCGGCGATCCCATCCGGATCGTGCCATCGGGCAAGACGAGCGAGGTCGCGCGCATCGTCACCGCCGACGGCGATCTCGACACGGCCGGCGCGGGCGAGGCGGTGACGCTGGTGCTCGCCGACGAGGTCGATTGCTCGCGCGGCGACGTCATCGCCGCCGCCGATGCCCCGCCCGAGGCTGCAAGTCAGTTCGAGGCGACGATCGTCTGGCTCGCCGACACCGCGCTCGTCCCCGGCCGCGGTTATTGGCTCAAGCTCGGCACGCGCACCGTCGGCGCGACCGTGCAGCCGCCCGCCTATGTCGTCGACGTCAACACGCAGGCGCATCTGTCCGCCAAGACGCTCGAACTCAACGACATCGGCGTTGCCGAGGTGTTCACCGACACGCCGCTGGTCTTCCAGCCCTATGCCGACAGCCACCAGCTCGGCGGCTTCATCCTGATCGACCGCGAAACCAATGCGACCGTCGCGGCGGGGCTGATCCACCACGCGCTACGCCGGGCGCAGAACGTCCATTGGCAGTCGGTCGACATCACCCGCGAGGCGCATTCGCGCCAGAAGGGCCAGTCGCCGCGATTGCTGTGGTTCACCGGCCTGTCCGGCTCGGGCAAGTCGACGATCGCCAATCTGGTCGAGAAGAAGCTGCATGCGCTCGGCCGCCACAGCTTCCTGCTCGACGGCGACAACATCCGCCACGGGCTCAACAAGGACCTCGGCTTCAGCGATGCCGACCGGATCGAGAACATCCGCCGCGTCGGCGAGGTCGCCAAATTGATGACCGATGCCGGGCTGATCGTCCTCACCGCCTTCATCTCGCCGTTCCGCGCCGAGCGCGACCTGGTGCGCGGGCTGCTGCCGAAGGGCGAATTTGTCGAGATCTTCGTCGACACGCCGCTGGCGGAGGCGGAGGCGCGCGATCCTAAGGGCCTCTATGCCAAGGCGCGTGCCGGCGAGATCGCGCATTTCACCGGCATCTCGAGCCCTTACGAACCGCCCGAGCGGCCCGATATCCATATCGACACGCGCCGCGAAAGCGCCGAGGCTGCCGCCGAACGGATCGTCGAGCATGTGCTCGGCATATGGAGTTTCGAACTGTGACCGCCGCCGCCACCGACGTCGAACTGGCGCGCAGCGTCGCCCAAGAGGCCGGTGCGCTGCTGCTCGCGATCCGCGACCGCGGCGATGCGCATGGCAAGGCTCTGGGCGACGCCGGTGATCGCGAGGCCAACACCCTTATCATCGATCGCCTGCGCGCCGCGCGACCCGACGACTTCATCCTGTCGGAGGAGTCGATCGACGATCGCGCCCGCTGCGCTGCCGAGCGGGTGTGGATCGTCGACCCGCTCGACGGCACCCGCGACTATGCCGAGGGGCTCGACGATTGGGCGGTGCATATCGGCCTCGCGATCGGCGGCCGCCCGACGGTGGGCGCGGTGGCGGTGCCGACCACCGGCCGCATCTACACCACCGCCGAGGCGCGCTGCACGCATTTGCGCAGCGCCGCCGCGCCGCGCATGGTGGTCAGCCGCACCCGCATGACCGACATGGTCGCGCGCGTCAGCGAGGCGCTGGCGACGACGCGGGTCGGCATGGGCTCGGCGGGGGTCAAGGCGATGGCGGTGGTCGACGGCCGCGCCGACATCTACCTGCACGACGGCGGCCAGTACGAATGGGACAATTGCGCGCCCGCAGCGGTGGCGCTGGCGGCGGGCCTGCACGCCTCGCGCATCGACGGCAGCCCGCTGGTCTACAATTGCGCCAACCCGCTGCTCCCCGACCTGCTGATCTGCCGCCCGGAGCTGGCGGATCAGGTGCTGGCGGCGGTCGCGGCGGCGCATTAGGCGCGGCCCGGCGGCCGCGCCTGTCGCCACTCAAGCGATATTGGCACCGCTGACGTGGATCGTTCCGTTGATCCCCGCCGGGAAGAAGCCCCCGGACGGCACCGAACTGGCGGAAGCATATAGCACGCCGAGTGCCTGTTCGGGGGTGCGACGTATCTGGATCCAGTTGGCGTCTTTTATCGTAATGTTCGAATTGACGTCAGTCTTGCCCGAGAAGTTGCCGATACCGCGGTCGAGCGCACTCGGACCATCGAATTGGTCGCGGCCGGCGCTCATCGCATTGGCACGGTCGAACAGCGACGTCTCCCCCGCGGCGGGCTTGAGTGGTTCGAGGTCGGCGCGATAGAACAAAGCGTTGCGCATCGTCGAATCGTTCGCCGCCACCCCGGCGCTGAGCACGCCGAGCGAGGCGCGGACATCGCTGCCGGCGAGTGCCGCCACCCGCGTGATCGCGCTGGTCGCGACGGCGAACAACGCGACCGCCCCGAGCAGGAAGTCCTTGTCCGACGCATAAGGATTAAAGGCGTTCGCGGTCGCGCTCGCCCCGTTATAGGCGGCGATCGCCTGGAATGCGCTGCCCTGCCCTCCCGAAATGTCGATCGCCGGCTGCGCGGTGACCGCCGATCCCAGCGTCCGTCGGAGCAGGCCGACGCGCGCGACCGTCGCACCGGCCACCTCGCGCGCCAGCGTCTTGAGCGTCGGATCGGAAAACGCGACCGCCTGCCCCCCCTTCACCTGCCCCGCAGCTCCGCTGCCGCTAGTCAGGCTCGCCGACAGCAACGTCCCGTCGAGCGAGCGCTGGAGATACGCGGCGAGCAGGTAATGCACCTGGAGCGTGAAGTTCAGCCAGTCCGCGCTCGTTGCCGTATAGGCACCCGGCGCGGCGGTGGCGGAGGCCGTCGCCGTCGGCGTGGGAGTCGGAATGCTGGTAGCGTCCCGAATTTCGTCGTTGCACCCCGACAGCAGCGCCAGCCCCCCCGCCGCTACCGATGCGCCACCGATCAAAGCGGGGACGCGCCGCCGCGTCTCGCTGACGTCCGTCTTCTTTACATTCGTGCCCATTATATCGTCCCCCTTCATCGCGTTTCGGTTAGTTCGCTTTGCCGCTGCGCACGATCGTGCCGTTGATCCCGTTCGGAAAGAAACCGCCCTGCGTGACCGAATCCGCGCTCATGAACAGGACGTTGAGCGCCTGTTGCGGCGTCCGGCCGACATAGACGCCGGTGGCATCGGTAACCGCGGTGCGCGCCGTGCCATCGACCGGCGACAGTCCCACGTCGGTCGTCGCCGAACCGTCGATCCGGTCGCGCCATGCCGCAAGCCTGTCGACCTTGGTCATTAGCGCCGGGTTCGTTTGCGCCATTTCGTACAGCATCGACCGGATCGTCGTCGCATTGCTGGCCGCGCTCGCCGCCAGCGACGCCATCATCGGCTGCGTCACCTCGTTGGTCATGCTCGGCAGCATCGCGGCGTAGACCGACGCCTGGACGCTCACCATCGTGTCCGCCGCCAGCAGGATGTTGCGCACCAGTTCGAAGGCGTCGGTCGGGGATGCGGTGTAGAGGTACAGCGTGTCGGTGCTCGCCATCGCGCCCGCCGCGACGAACAGTTTCGCGAACGTCTCCGCCGAGTAATCGATTAGCGTCTGTGCCGGCGCATCGGCGCGTAAGATGCCGCGCAGCATCAGCGTGCGATACCAATGTTCGTCCGCGATCTCATGGATACGCGATTGGATGCCGCGCACGCCGCTCGGGAATTTGACCTGCAGCACCGAGGTGGCCGACACCCCTGGCTGGTCGCTGAGTTCCCCGCCGCGGATATGTTGGGCGGGCAACTGCCGCCCCTGGCCATAGGTCACGACCTGCAGGAAGTTCGTCGTCAGATATTGCAGGTTGAGCGCGAATTGCAGCGGCGCGGTATCCACAGACGACGACACCTGTGCCGCCGCCGGTTTCGCCAGCCCGGTCAGCATCGCGCCCCCCACCAACGCCGCCAGGGCCGCACGCCGCCCGCCACAGCGCACGGCATCCTCGCTCTCGATCCTCTCAACCCCCGTCATCACCCTCTCCCCTGTTCCAAACCGCCCGTTCGGGCGCGACGCCGAGTTAACCCGGTACGCAACAATCGCACCGGTCACCCCCTCAGCATGTTTGGATCAAAAAGAATTGTAGGACAATACAGAAACTGTATATCGTATGTAATCTGAGCCGGGGGGCATGGAGGGGCCATGTAGCCCTACGGCGACAGGGGGAGGCCAAGTTGATGTCAAGAAAAGGAAAACTTGTCGCGGAAGTCGCTATCGCGGCCATGATTGCGACATTTGTCACAAACGCGGCCGCGGCACAGACGCCGGACGACAAAACACAGGGCGAAGCAGCGAAAAAGGTCGAAGAGCAAAAGAAAAAGGCGAAAGATCAAGCACGTGAGAGCAAGCGCGCCAAGAAGGCCGCGGCCATAACCAAGGCGGACGAGTCGCAACCCAAGATCAGCAACGAATCAGGGCGACTCGAAGGTGATATCGTCGTCGTAGGTCTTCGCGAGAACGTGAAGAGTGCCCGCGCCGCCAAGCGACACGCGCAGCAGATCGTCGACGTCGTCGTCGCGCAGGACATCGGCAAATTGCCGGACAAGAACGTCGCCGAGGCATTGGCGCGCGTGCCGGGCGTACAGATCGATCGCAATCATGGGGAAGGCGGCACGATCAAAATCCGCGGACTTGATGGCGTAATGACCACCGTCAATGGATCACCGACCTTCTCGGCGGGCGATCGGACTACCTATCTACAGGATATTTCATCCGACCTCGTCGCGGCCATCGAGGTATATAAGACGCGCACTCCTGATCAGGTCGAAGGCAGCCAAACCGGGGTGGTCAATTTGACGATGCGCCGACCCACTGACTTCAAACATGGAGCGACCTACTCCTTCAACATTCGGGAGGATTATGCCGATCAGGTAAAGATCTTCAATCCTTATTATACCGCACTCATCGCCTACAATACAGATACGTCGCTTGGCAAGATCGGCTTTACTCTAAGCGGTACGTACAACAAAGTATATTGGAATGAATCCCTTCGATATAACGCTCTACCAACTCAATACAGCGACACCCGAGCAATAGTCACACCAAGTACGCTCCCCGCAAATATCTATCTACCGTATCAGATCGGCTTTGCCGGGACGAATGGCTGGTCGCGGCGGGCTGCACTCTCGGCGTCAACCCAGTGGCGGCCAGACGATCATTGGTCGATCACGCTCGAAGGGGGCTACAACGATCAGCGCATGTATTGGGGGGACAACGTTTTCGACATCCCGGTCACCTATACCAAGACAGCCACCCCCTCCGCAAATCTGTCCAATATAGTGATGGGAACAGACGGTCGCTTGGTTAAATCTCTTTCACTTTATGGACTTGATCCCGTCGGCCCTGGTCGCGCATCATATCTGCATCACACGCTTGCCTATAATGCTCGCTTCCAAGTTGAATATCGCAGCGATCGCTTTGAATTCAATACGTGGCTAAACTACAACCGGTCAGACAATGACTCAAATAATCTGTTTCACTGGATTCGCTTTAATCAACAACCGGCCTTGGATGTAATATTTAACGACACGTCTGACCCGAAAGGCGGTCCCAACGTCAGGTTTAAAAACGTCGACCTGCTTGATAAAAATAATTATCTGTACGTCGACGGCATCGATCAGACAAAGCAATTCACCTACAGCGGCATGAAGGAATTTCAGGCCGACCTACGTCTCAACACCTTTTGGAACTTGCTAGACTGGTTCAAGGTTGGGGTTCGTTATGCCGATCGCAGCTATGATCGGCAGTATGGCCGACGAGCGTACGGAGAACTGCGCATCCCGATGAGCAGCCTGCCGGACTATCATCTGGTCGAAGCCGGCCCGCTTTTTCCGAGTGCGCCAACGGCATCGACTGCCAACTGGCTGATCGGCGACAGCAAATCCATTCGCAGCAGCTGGAGCCTCATCCGGAATATGGCACAGAAGATCCATCCGGACTTGAGCGACCCTTATCCGACGTATGATCCGTTTCAAGCCTTCCACGGCTCCGAAACGACCTACGCCGGCTACGGAATGCTTCATTACACCTTCAAGCTGCTCTTTCCAATAGAAGGCACGCTGGGAGCGCGCCTCGTCAATACGGTTACCGGACTTACCGCCCTTCAGCGCACGACGACGATAGAGAAGGTCGATGGCCAATATAAGACCGTCTATATTGATAAAATGAATACGCCGAAAAGTAATATGCTTGACACGTTGCCTAGTTTAAATGCAATCATTCATATTACTCCCAAGTTACAATTGAGGACATCCTACTCATATGATGTTGGTCGACCAACTGCATTGCAGCTCAACCCGGCACTTTATCTTGATGCCCGGAATGTGGCACAGGCTTACGCGCGAGGAGGCAATGCAAACCTCGGCCCGGTGAAGAAGAAGGCGTATGATGCGTCGCTTGAGTGGTATTTCGGTGCAACTGGGTCGATCAGCCTTGCTGCTTGGCAGTGGGACCAAGATGGTCTCGTAGCCGACCGCACTTATCCAGAGTATTTGGCGGAGCTGCCCGATGCCCCGACCCTGGTCACGCGCCCGTATAACTTCGGCAAAGGTCGGCATCGTGGCATCGAGGGAGCCGCAACCACCTTCTTCACCTTCCTACCGGGCATCCTGAAATCGTTCGGCGGCTCGGTCAACGGAACCTTAAATATCACGCACGCCGAATTTCCCTCCTACGGCAACAAGGCCGAAGAGGTCTCTGTTTCCGGCCCTTATCTTTGGGTATCAAAATACATCTATAACCTGGTTGGCTTTTACGAACGAAACGGTCTCAACGTCCGCGTCGCCTACAATTGGCGCTCGCGGCAGCAGGTCTGGCGCGATGCGTACAATCCTTATAATAACATTTTCATCGATCCGATCGAACGGCTCGACGCTTCGATCAACTACGACATCAACAAGCACCTGACGGTCGCGCTCGAAGGCTCCAACCTGACCCGCAATGGCGATAAGAGCTATTTCGGCTCGTACGACGTGCCGAGAGACGTCCGCTATTTTTCGCGGAACTTCAGCTTCTCGGTGCGGGCGAAGCTTTGACCTACCCGCGCCGGCGGATCACCACGGTCCGCCGGCACGGCAGGGCGGCGTTCGGCGTTAGCGCGCTGCCTCGTGTCCTCCCGATGGAACTGGTGCCGCCCCCGCCGCATCGGCATACCGCCGTGCGATCACCGCGCAGGCGATGAGCTGGAGCTGGTGGAACAGCATCACCGGTAGCAGCACCGCGCCGACCTGCGCCGCGGGGAACAGCACGCCCGCCATCGGCACGCCGGACGCGAGGCTCTTCTTGGAGCCGCAGAACAGCAGGACGATCGCATCCTCGCGGCTGAAGCCGAGCAGCCGGCCGGCCAGCCAGGTGAACGACAGCACCGCGGCGAGCAGCACCGAACAGAAGACGCCGATCAGCACTAGGTCCGCCGGCGACACGCGGCTCCACAGCCCCTCGACCACCGCCGCCCCGAAGGCGCTGTAGACGACGAGCAGGATCGAGCCGCGATCGACGATCGTCAGCAGCCGCTTCTGCCGCGCAACGAAGCCGCCGATCCACGGCCGCAACAGATGGCCCGCGACGAACGGCAGCAGCAATTGCGCGACGATCGCCTCGACCGCCGAAAGCGAGATGCCGCCCCCCTGCCCGCCGCTGCCGCCGACGCCGCTGCCGATCAGCAACGCGACCAGCGCCGGGGTCAGGACGATGCCGATCAGATTGGAGAAGGAGGCGCTGCACACCGCCGCGGCGACGTTGCCGCGTGCGATCGCGGTGAAGGCGATCGAGGATTGCACCGTCGACGGGAGCAAGGTGAGGAACAGCATCCCCGTCGCCACCGCGCCGGTGAGACCCGGCACCTGCCCGAGCGCCAGCCCGAACAGCGGGAAGACGAGGAAGGTGGTGGCGACGACGGTGAGGTGCAGCCGCCAGTTGCGTGCGCCCTCCCAGATCGCGGCGCGCGACAATTTGGCACCGTGCAGGAAGAAGAGCAGCACGATGCCGACGTCCGCGGCGCCGCCGACGATGTCCGCATATGGCCCACGTGCGGGCACCAGGCTGGCGAGCAGCACCGTGCCGAGCAGCATCAGGATGAAGGGTTCAAAAAAGGACAGGATCGCGCGTAACATGGCCACCGCTTAGGCCGTCGGCCGCCGCGCGGCCACCCCGCGATCGCCGAGCGCGGATATGAAAACCCCCGCCGAACCATCGTTGGTCCGCGGGGGAGATCCTGGTGCGCCCGGAACGATTCGAACGTCCGACCCTCAGATTCGTAGTCTGATGCTCTATCCAGCTGAGCTACGGGCGCACATTGGAGGCGCGCTGATAGCAGACGCTTCGCCCCGCGCAAGTGCGTTGCGCCATTTTCTGCGCGCGCATAGACCGATGGCATGAAAACCCCGCTGCTCGCGCCCGTGCTTCTCCTCCTCCCGCTCGCCGGCTGTGCGCACGATGCGACGCCCTATCCGTCGCTGGCGCCGCGCGCGGTGGAGAAGCTGGGCTTCGCCGAGCCGGCGGTGGCTGTCGCCGAGGCCAAGCCCGATCCGGCGCTCGATGCGAAGATCGCCGACTGGCAGCGTACGCTCGACACGGTCGCCAAGGGGTTCGGCACCGATGCCGCCAAGGCGGAGGCCGCCGCCGGCCGGGCGCGCGGCAAGAGCGTCGGCAGCGACGCCTGGCTCGACGCGCAATCGGCGCTGGCGGGGCTGGACGACTGGCGCGCGCAGACCTCGTCGCTGCTCACCGACCTCGACCAGGCGGCGACCGACCGTGCCGCGGCGCTCGCCCCCGCTTATCCCGCGCTCGCCATGCTGCGCGAGCGCATCGTCGCCGAGGCGGAGCGGCAGAGCGCCGCAATCGACCGGTTGCAGGCGATGCTGCCCGCCGCCTAGCGGCGCCACTTGAGCAGCGGCAGGATCGTCGAGTAATCGTCGGTCCAGGCGACGAAGCCCGCGCGCGGGGTGAGCGGCACCCAGCGCGCATCCGCCTGGCTCAACGCGCGCATCGTCGCCGGGTCCCGCGTCAGCGCGATCCACTGGCTCGGCGAGGCGACGGGGGTACGCTGCTCGGGCTGGTAATAGAGCTTGGCCGCCCGCCAGCCGCCCGCCTGCGCCGCGGCCGCGACGACCGGCTCGAGATCGAGGAAGCGGTTGGAGATATGGACGAGCAGCAGCCCCCTGAGTTGCAGCACCTGCGCATATCCGGCGAACGCCTCGCGCGTCATCAGATGCATCGGAATGGCATCGGAGGAGAAGGCATCGAGCGCGAGCAGGTCGAGGCTCGCCGGCCGGTCCGCCTCGATGCTGATCCGCGCGTCGCCGATGCGGATGTCGGGATGCGGCAGGCAGTTTTTGAGATAGGTGAACTGGCCGGTATCGCGGGCGATACGCACCACCGCCGGGTCGATCTCGTAGAAGCGCCAGCGCTGCGCCGGCCGCGCATAGCAGGCGAGCGTCCCGGTCCCCAGGCCGACCACGCCGACCCGCGCCGTCGGGCCGTACAGCCCGTCAAGCGCCTCCATCGCGCGGCCGATGCCGGAGGGCGGCGCGTAATAGGTGGTCGGCAGCCGTTCGAGCACCGGGCTGCCGGTGAACTGGATGCCGTGCACCGTCGTGCCATGGTCGAGCTCGCGCACGCCGCGTCCGTCGCGAATGGTGTAGACGCCGAAATAGCTGCGCGTCCGCGCGCCCTGCTCAAGCGACAGCTCGACCGCGCGCCAGCCGCCGAAGATCACCAGCGTCACCGCCAGGATCATCGCATAGGACAGGCGCGCACCGACGGAGATCACCCCGATCAGCGCGATACCGATGAAGGTCAGCCCCTGATGCCCCTCGCCGAACAGATCCGCCGGCCCGCGGAAGGTCAGCGTCGCGAGCAGCACCAGCATCGCCACCACCCCGGCATAAGCGAGGCGGCGCTTCGCCGGCGTCGTCCACAGGCTGCGGATGCGGTGCGTCAGGAAGACCTGCGGCACGAGCAGCCCCGCGGCGAAGATCAGGATCGGATATTCATAGGTCCAGTCGAACACCACCGGCGCGACCAGCCCCGCGAAAACCCCGCCGAGCGCGCCGCCGAACGCCATCGCGAGATAGAAACCGGTCAGCCGGTCTGGCTCGGGACGCAGCCGGTACATCTGCGTGTGCAGCGCCACCGACGCCATGAACAGCAACGTCAGCGCGATGGTCAGATTGATCAGCGGCGATTCGTTGAAGCCGCCAATCATCACCCCGCCGAACATCAGGATGGTGATCGGCGCGATCCGGGTAAGCAGGTCGGCGATCTCGCGATTGGCGGCGAAGGCGATCGTGAAGCTGAGCAGATAGAGGCCGAGCGGCAGCACCCACAGCAACGGCATCGCGACGATATCGGTGGTGATATAGGTCGAGGTGGCGAGCATCAGGCCCGACGGCACCAGCGCCAGTGCGATCCAGTGCAGCACCCGCCGCCGCGTCGCCGGCACGCTGGTCGGTCGCGCGACCGCAGCGCTCGCCCCGCGCGGCAGGCGGAACGCGCAGGCGATCACCAGCAGGATCAACAGCACATAACCGCCGCTCCACAACCAGCTCTGCTGGCGCAGCGCGAGCAGCGGTTCGACGACGAGCGGATAGGCGATCAGCCCGCCGAAACTGCCGAGGTTGGACGCCGCATAGAGCGCATAGGGATCGCCGTCGCGGCTCGCGATGCTGAACCAGCGTTGCACCAGCGGCGCCTGCGCGGAGACGGCGAAGAACAGCGGCCCGATCGACGCGCCGAGCAGCCATGGCACCCACAGCGCCGGGGTGACGCCCGCCGGGCTCCCGGTCAGCGCCAGCCCGATCGGCAGCCACGCCGCCCCGACCAGGAGCACCGCGATATGGATGAGCACCTGCAACCCCGGCCGCACCCGCGCCAGTGCGTGCGCATACGCATATCCGCCGAGCAGCAACGTCTGGTAGACGAGCATCGCCGAGTTCCACACCGCCGGCGCGCCACCGAGCCGCGGCAACGCCATCCGCGCGACCATCGGCTGGACGAGGAACAGCAGGAACGATCCGGTGAGGATCGTGACGACGAAGGTGAAGCGGCAGGCGCGCGCGGCGCCCTCCGTCGGATCAGCCATTCAGCAGGCGCGCCGCATGGGCCGCGTGATAGGTCAGCACGCCCGAACAGCCGGCGCGCTTGAACGCCATCAGCGTTTCGAGCACCAGCGCGTCGCGCTCGCCCGCGCCGGCGGCGACCGATGCCTCCAGCATCGCATATTCGCCGGACACCTGATAGGCGAACACCGGCACCTCGAACCGCGTCTTCACGCGAACGATGATGTCGAGATAGGGCAGCCCCGGCTTGACCATCACGCTGTCCGCCCCCTCGGCGAGATCGAGCGCGACCTCGCGCAGCGCTTCCTCGGCGTTGGATGCATCCATCTGATAGGTCTTCTTGTCGCCCTTGAGCAGCCCGCGGCTGCCGACCGCGTCGCGGAACGGGCCGTAGAAGCCGCTCGCATATTTGGCGGCATAGCTCATGATCTGGACATTATGGGCGCCCTCGCCCTCCAGCGCGCTACGGATCATGCCGATGCGGCCGTCCATCATGTCCGACGGCGCGATGATGTCGGCGCCGGCCCGCGCCTGGTTGAGCGCCTGCTGGATCAGCAGGTCGGCGGTGGTATCGTTGACGACATAGCCCGCCGCATCGACCAGTCCGTCATGACCGTGGCTGGTGTAGGGATCGAGCGCGACGTCGGTCAGCACGCCGACCTCTGGCACCGCATCCTTGATCGCACGGATCGCGCGGCACATCAGATTGTCGGGGTTGAGCGCTTCGCGCCCGTCGTCGGTCTTGAGTTCGGCGGGCGTGAACGGGAACAGCGCGACGCAGGGGATGCCGAGCGCTCGCGCCTCCTTCGCCCGCGCGACGATGCCGTCGACCGCCCAGCGCGACACGCCGGGCAGGCTGTCGATCGGCTGCTCGACGCCCTCGCCCCCGACGATGAACATCGGCCAGATCAGATCGGCCGGGGTCAGCACGGTTTCGGCATGGAGCCGGCGGCTCCAGCCGCTCGAACGGGTACGGCGCAGACGGAGCGCGGGATAGGCAGCGGTCATGACGCATCCTGCTTGACGGGTTAGGGTGGCTTTGAGGGATCGCGGCGCACTTGCCAAGCGTTGCGCGCCCGTAACCGATCGGAACCCCATGACCCAGTTCACGTCCGCCGCGCTGATCGTCAACGCCAAGTCGCGAAAAGGCCAGGCCTTGTTCGAACGGGCGTGCAAGGCGTTGAGCGGGCTGCCGTATCCGGTCGACGCCCATGCCGTGGAAAATCCCGACGACCTCGTCGAGACGGTCCGCAACGCGCTGGCGAAGAAGCCGCAGCTCGTCATCCTCGGCGGCGGCGACGGCACGATCAGCGGGCTGGTCGACCTACTCGTCGGCCACGACGTGGTATTGGGCGTGCTGCCGCTCGGCACCGCCAACAGCTTCGCGCGCACGCTCGGCCTGCCGATGGACGTCGAGGGCGCGATCGAGGCGATCCGCACCGGCGTGCGCAAGCGCATCGATCTGGGCCGGATCGACGGCGATTATTTCGCCAATTGCGCCGCGATGGGGATCAGCCCGCAGATCGCCGAGACGGTGCCGCACGGCCTGAAGAAGGTACTCGGGCGGATCGGCTATCTCGGCTGGGCGAGCTGGCAGTTCGCGCGCTTCAAGCCGTTCATCCTTACGGTGGACGACGGCACCGAGGCCAAGACGATGCGCGTCGTCGAGGTACGCATCTCCAACGGTCCGTATCACGGCGGCACGTGGCTGGTCGACGAAGCCTCGGTCAATTCGGGCGAGATCGTCGTGCAGGCGGTGACCGGGCGCTACAAGCGGACGCTCGTCAAGAACTGGGCGGCGAGCTTCTTCGGCCACGAATCGCGGCATCAGGATACGGTGAGCTTCGCGGGCAAGTCGCTGCGCATCGACACCAAACCATCGCTGCCGATCTCGATCGACGGCGAGGTGCTGGCGCATACCCCGGTGATGGCGCAGGTCGCGCCGGGGGTGATCGAGGTGATGGTGCCGGCGCCCGCAGCGCGCTGATTTCGCGCCGTCGCCCCTTCAACGAACACCGCTTCGCGCCTTGACGCCTTCGCGCGCAAATCACCCCACCGGCATCTGCTTGGCGGTGGGTTCGGTGGCGGCCTTGACGTGCTCCTCGCCCTCAACGACCGACATCAACGCGCCTTTGCGCCAGTTGCCGTAGCGATAATATGCGATCGTCATCACCATCGACGCCGCCGATCCGGCCGGGAAGCTCCACCAGATCGCATCCGCGCCCCAGCTCGGCTGCAGCGCATAAGCGAGCCCCAGCCGGATCGGGAACAGCGCCACGGTCAGGATAACCAGCGGCCCGACCACCGCGCCATTGGCGCGCACCGTCGCCGACAACACCATCGAGACGCCGAACAGCAGGAAGCTCGCCGAGCCGATGATGTTGATATGCGCGGCGAGATCGATCGAGCCGGTATCGCTGCCCAGGAACAGCCCGAGCGCCGGCCGGTCGAGCACCGTCACCACCACGATCAGCGCCGCGGTCATCGCCAGGTTGAGCAACAGCCCCGATCGCGCGATCCGCGCCACCCGGTCCCACCGCCCCGCGCCGATATTCTGTGCGACCATCGCGCTCACCGCCGCGCCGACCGACATCGCCGGCATCTGGATATAGGTCCAGAGCTGGCTCGCGGCGCCATAAGCGGCGGTGGTCGTCGTGCCATAGCCGTTGACCAGCCCGATCATCGCCAGCGCCGATCCGGTCGCGACCAGCATCTGCAGCCCCATCGGCACGCCCTTGGCGACGATCGGCCGCAGCAGCGCCGGGTCGGGGATCAGGTAGCGCCACTCCGCGCCGCGCAGCCGCACGACCAGATCGCGCCGATAGACGTAGGCGAGCAGCGCCGCGAACGACACGGTGTTGGCGATGAACGTCGCCGTCGCCGACCCGGCGATGCCCAAAGCCGGGATCGGCCCCAGCCCGCGGATCAGCACCGGATTGAGCAGCACGTCGACCAGCGACCCCAGCGCCATGAACTTGAGCGGCGTGATCGAATCGCCCGCGCCGCGCAGCACCATGCTGAGCAGCACCGCCAGGAAGCTGGTCGGCATCGCGATGAAGATCACCCGCAGATAGGAGAGCGCGAGCGGATAGGCGTCCACCGGCGTGCGCAGCGCGGTGAGGATCGCCGGCGCGGTCACCCACCCCGCCGCGACGACGAGCAGCGACAGGATCGCGAACAGCCCGTGCGCAGTACCGACCACGCGCCGCACGCCGTCGATGTCGCGCCGCCCCATCGCCTGCCCGATCAGGATCGTCGCCGCCATGCCGAAGCCGAACACCGCCGACACCAGCAGGAACATGACGAGCCCCGCATTGGTTGTCGCCGCAAGCGCACGCTCGCCGAGCAACTGGCCGATCCAGATCGCGTTGATCGAACCGTTGATCGACTGGAGCACGCTCGACCCCAGAGTGGGGAGCGCGAACAGCAGCAACGTCTTGCCGATCGGCCCGGACGTCAGGTCGCGTTGCGGCTTCGCCATTCCTCGTGCCCCCTCTTCGCCTCGCGCGATCGCGTAGACGAGGGCGCGGCCTTACGCGATAACCGCGTCGCCGCGAAGACGCGGCGATCGTTCATTTGGATCGAGCTTCTTTCCCACCCACCCCGTCACCCCGGACTCGTTCCGGGGTCCACTTCGCGGCCGGGAGAGCGACTGGGGTCGTGAGCGCACGCCTGCAGCCCGGTGGACCCCGGAACGAGTCCGGGGTGACGGGGAGAGTAAGGCGCCGGTCCGCCTCCTATCCCAGCCGCGCCAGCGCGGCCGACAGCCGTTCCGCCTCCGCCGCCTTGTCGGCGTGGTCTGCCTTGGCCTTCTCCACCGCCTCGGGTTTGGCGCGCTCGACGAAGCTCGGGTTGCCGAGCCGTCCCGCCAGCGCGTCGCGCTCCTTCGCCGCCGCCGCGATGGCCTTGGTCAGGCGCGTGCGCTCGGCGTCGAGGTCGATGATGCCGTCGAGCGGGATGACATAGGTCGCCTCGTCCACCACCAGCTGGATCGCCGCACCCGCCGGCGCGGGATCGAACGACACCTCCTGCAACCGGGCGAGCTTGCGCAGCGCGGTATAGGCGCCGCCGACCCGCCGCTGCGTCGTCGCGTCGGCATCGCGGACATAAGCGGTGAGCTGCGTGCCCGGCGCGATGCCCAGCTCGTTCTTGGCGGTGCGCACCTCGCCGATCAGGCGGATGCGCCACGCGATATCCGCCATCGCCCCGGCATCGATATGCTCGCCATCGACCAGCGGCCATTGCGCGACGATCAGGTCGTGCTCGCGCGGCGCCATCGCATGCCACAGCTCTTCGGTGATGAACGGCATGAACGGGTGGAGCAGGACGAGGATCTGGTCGAGCACCCAGCCCGCCACCGCGCGGGTTTCGGCGGCATGCTCCGGATGCGTCGCCGCATCCTCGCCCAGCGTCGGCTTGATGAGCTCGAGATACCAGTCGCAGAAGCGGTTCCAGACGAACTGGTAGATCGCCTCCGCCGCCGCATCGAAGCGCAAGTCGGCGAGCGCGAGGTCCATCGCCTGCACCGTCGCGATCGTCTCGCCGATGATCCACTGGTTGACCGCCAGCGTCGCCGCGGGCGCCTTGCCCGGCGCCGAGCCGCCGATGCCGTTCGCCTGCGCGAAACGGCTGGCGTTCCACAGCTTGGTCGCGAAGTTGCGATAGCCCTCGACGCGCTTCTCATCCATCTTGATGTCGCGGCCCTGGCTCTCCATCGCCGCCATGAAGAAGCGCAGCGCATCGGCGCCGTATTTGTCGATCAGGCCGAGCGGATCGACGGTATTGCCCTTCGACTTGGACATCTTGGCGCCATCGGCGGCGCGGACGAGGCCGTGCAGATACAGCGTCTTGAACGGCACCTGCTGCATGAAGTGCAGCCCCTGCATCATCATCCGCGCATCCCAGAAGAACAGGATGTCGAAGCCGGAGATCAGCACGTCGTTGGGATAGCGCCCGCCGAGCGTCGGATCGTCGTTCTCCGGCCAGCCGAGTGTGGCGAACGGCCACAGCGCCGAGGAGAACCACGTGTCGAGCACGTCGGGATCGCGGGTCAGGACGACGCCCGCCCCGGCCTGCGCCTGCGCGTCCTCCTCGGTCTCGGCGACATAGGCCTTGCCGTCGGCGTCGAACCACGCCGGGATCTGATGGCCCCACCACAATTGGCGCGAGACGCACCATGGCTGGATATTATCCATCCAGTTGAAGAAGGTCTTCTCCCAGCTCTTCGGCACCATCCGAATCGCGCCGGACTTCACCGCCTCGATCGCCGGCTGCGCCAGCGTCTTGGCGTCGACATACCATTGGTCGGTCAGCCACGGCTCGATCACCACGCCGGACCGGTCGCCATAAGGCGTCTGGATCGTGCGCGGTTCGGCGTCGTGCTCGACGCCCTCCTTGTCGACGTGCGCGATCAGCACGCCCTCGGCCTTGAGCCGATCGACGATGGCCGCGCGCGCCGCGAACCGGTCGAGCCCGATCAGCTCGGCGGGGATGAGACCGTCGGCGGTCTGGCAGACCTGCGCCTTGGCATCGAGCATGTTGAGCATGTCGCGCGCCTCGATCCCGGCGCGGCGGCCGACCTCGAAGTCGTTGAAATCATGCCCCGGCGTGATCTTGACCGCGCCAGACCCGAGCGCCGGATCGGCATGGTCGTCGGCGACGATCGGGATCAGCCGGCCGGTGATCGGCAGCTTCACCTGCTTGCCGACCAACGCCGTATAACGCGCATCCTCGGGGTTCACCGCGACCGCCATGTCGGCGAGCATCGTCTCGGGCCGCGTCGTCGCGACCTCGATATGGCCCGAACCGTCGGCGAGCGGATAGCGCAGATGCCAGAATTTGCCCGCGATCTCCTTGGTCTCGACCTCGAGATCGCTGATCGCGGTGCCGAGGCCGGGGTCCCAATTGACCAGTCGCTTGTCGCGATAGAGCAGCTTCTGCCGGTGCAGCTCGACGAACACCTTGAGCACGGCCTTCGAAAAGCCCTCGTCCATCGTGAACCGCTCGTTCGCCCAGTCCATCGAACAGCCGAGCCGGCGCAGCTGGCGGGTGATCTCGCCGCCGCTTGTCCCTTTCCAGTCCCAGATCTTGGCGACGAAGTCCTCGCGGCTGAAGTCGGTGCGCTTCTCGCCCTTCGCGGCCATCTGCCGCTCGACCACCATCTGAGTCGCGATGCCGGCATGGTCGGTGCCGACCACCCACAAGGCGTCCTTGCCCTTTAGCCGCGCATGACGCGTCAGGATATCCTGCAGTGTATTGTCGAGCGCATGGCCGATATGCAGCGACCCGGTGACGTTGGGCGGCGGATTGACGATCGTCCACGGCTCGGCGTTGGACCGGTCGGGACGGAACAGGCCATTCGCCTCCCAATGCTGATACCAGCGGGTCTCGATGGCGGCGGGGTCGAAGGTCTTGGGAAGCTCGGTCATGCCGGGGCTGTAGCGGCTCGGTGGCGTCAGTCCAAGTCGCTCAAATCCGTCGTCAGGATCACCCCGCCCTCGTCCAGCGGCGCATACATGTCGACGGGCAAATCATCCCAACAGATCATCAGCCTCGCCATCTTCTGGGCGATCAGCGCGGGCTCCCCGGTGGAATTGTTGAAGATGAGGCATTCGTCGACGTGGTGCGCGAACCAGGCCAGTTCTCGAAACGAACGCTGCCGCCGCGCGGCCACCTAATCGGCGGGAACGTCGTGCCCACCCTCCGCCACGCGATTGCGGATGCGGGAGAGTTGCAAGTCGACCGTATCGAGGACGACATAGATCATTCTGATCTCGAAGCCGCGTTGTCTGGCCATTTCGACTAGCCGCCGATATTTCGGCGATGACAGGACGGTTTCGACACCGATCGTTTGATAAGCGGCAATCGATGCCTCGAGCCATTGCTCGACGCGCTGGACGGCCGCAAGATTCGCCGCCTCCGTCGGCAAGCCCTCGACCTCGGCGAGGTTCGCGGTCAGCAGGTCTGGGTTGATGATCCAGACGGATCAGCCCCAGCCTTCGATATCGGTCCTGTTGTATAGCGAGCTCTTGCCGCTGCCGTTCGGGCCGGCGACAATCCAAAATATCGGCCGTTCAGGCCTGCGCGGCGTCTTGCTCGGCACGCGCGCGTTTCCGCTGCTCGGTTTTGATCCTCCGCACGTTGGAGCGGAACGCCGCCAACATATCCTGTGCGAAGGTCGTGCTGTCGGCCTGCACGACTTTCATCTGGATGATCGTCCCATCGGATGCGCGGACGCGCTTGGTCGGCAAATCGCTCGGACGAACAGGCTTCGGCTTGGTCATCGTTTTCTCCACCGTCGATATAGGCCGCCCGAGCGCTCGCGCAAAGCGCTACTTCGCCGTCCAGCGGTCCATCCAGCCGAGCACCTCGCGATACCATTGCCGCGAATTGTCGGGCTTCAGCACCCAATGGTTCTCGTTCGGATTGACCAGCAGGCGCGACGGGATGCCGCGGCGCTGGAGCGCGGTGAAGGCGGCGATGCCCTGCGTATAGGGAATGCGGAAGTCCTTCTCGCCGGTGATGACGAGTTGCGGCGTCTTCCAGTTCCGGACGTAATTGACCGGGTTCCATTTCTCGAACGCGGCGGGGTCCTCGTAATAGGCCTTGCCGCCATGTTCCCATTCGTCGAACCACAATTCCTCGGTCTCATACGCCATCGCGCGCGCATCGAAGACGCCGTCGTGCTGGACGATGCACTTGAAGCGGTCGGGCCACTGGCCCTCGATCCAGTTCATCATATAGCCGCCGTACGACGCGCCGAGCGCGCAGGCACGGCTCCCGTCGAGCCAGCCGAATCTGTCGGTCGCCGCCTTGAGCCCCGCCTTGAGGTCGTCGAGTGGCCAGCCGCCCCAATTGTTGCTGATCGCGTCGGTGAACGCCTGGCCGTAGCCGGTACTGCCGTGGAAATCGACCGCGACCAGCCCATAGCCGCCGCCGGCGAACACCGCCGGATTCCAGCGGTACGACCAGCTGTTGTCGCTCGATCCCTGCGGCCCGCCGTGGACCATGAAGGCGACCGGCACCTTGCCCGTGCTGCCCGCCGGCCTGACCGCATAGCCCCAGATCGTGTCGTTGTTGGCACCGGTGAAGCTGAACCGCGTCACGCCCGGCATGTCGATGCCGGCGAGTTTGGCCGCATTGACCTGGGTCAGCCGCACCGGTTTGCTTCTTCCGGCGACGGCGTAGAAATCGTCGGGCGCGGTCAGGCTGTTGAGCGCGATCACCGCGCCCTTCGGCGTCGCCGCCACCGCCGAGACATGGCCCTGCTGCGTCAGCCGCGTCACCTTGCCGCTCGCCGGATCGACCGCGAACAGCGGGTTTTCCTGCGTGTCCTGCGCGGTGACGTAGATGCGCTTCGAATCGGGCGACCAGGTGACCGACGACACCGACCGGTCCCAGCCTTCGGTCAGCGCGCGCACCTGGCCGCTGGCGAGATCGCGCAGCATCAGCACCTGCCGGTCCGCCTCGAAGCCGGGCCGCTTCATCGCCACCCAGGCGAGGCTGCGCCCGTCGGGCGACACCGTCGGCAGCGTGTCGGTGGCGCGATTGGCGGCGGTCAGATTGACCGGCGCGGCCGACCCGTCCGCGGGCGCCGACCAGATGTCGAGGTTGGTCGACAGCGGCTCGGTGGTGCCGGCAACGCGCAGCGCGAAATAGACGGTCTTGCCGTCGGCGCTCCACGACACCTCCTCGCCGCCGCCGAACGGGCGCGAGGGCGTGTCGCCGTCGAGGCCATGTTCGATGCCGACGCCCTCGCCCGGCGCTCCGGCCGCGGTCAGCGGCAGCACGAAGAGCTGCGAATGGCTGCCGTCGACCCAGCTATCCCAATGCCGCACGAACAATTTGTCGTAAACGCGGCCCTCGCCGGCATTGGGATCCTTCTTCTCGAGCGCGGGCGCGAGGCTCGGCGCATTGGGCTTGCGGTCCGCCCAGACGAGGATGCGGTCCGCGCTCGGCGCGACCTTGAACCCGCCGAAGCCGCCCTGGAAGCCGGTCAGCTTGCGCGGCGCCCCACCCGCGACCGGTACCGACCAGATCGCGTCGTCGCCGCCCTTGTTCGAACTGAAGTAGACGATGCTGCCGACGATCTGCGGATCGTTCTCGTTGACGTCGGGCTCGGCGACCAGCGGCTCGGGCTTCGCGCCCTTGCGCGACAGGTCGAGCCGCCAGAGGTCGTAGCGCCCGCGATTCGCCGCGAGATCGGTCTCGCGCTGCGCCCAGACCATCCATTTGCCATCGGCGGAAACGGTCGGCGCGCCGATCCGGCTGAGCGAGGCGACATCGTCGATGGTGAGCTGGCGGGCGCCGGCGGGTGCGGCAACGGCCGCGACGGTGGCGAGCAGGCTCGCGGCGAACAGATGTCTCATGCCGCGGAGGTTAGGCATAAGTCCGTTGTTGAGCAACGGGCGTCGCCTGCCATGCATCCGTCATCGACCGTCATCCCCGCCCAAGCGGGGATGACGGATATCGGACGAAGGGAAACCCCCTCAGCGCATCTGCGACGTGATCTTGGCGATCTCGCGCGCGACCATCGTCTCGACCATCTCGGGCAGGTGGGCGTCGAGCCACTCGCGCAGCATCGGGCGCAGCATCTCGCGCACCAGACCCTCCAGCGTGCCTTCGCTCTCGGGCTCGGGCTTGACGAGCAGCTTGCTCAGCGTTTCCAGCGAACCCAGGCTGGCGGCGGCGGCACGGTTGGACAGGATCGGTTCCTCGGACATCGGCGCCTGAACGGCTGTGGCGCGCGTCGGTTGCGGCGAAGGGGCAGGTTGCGGTGGCGTCTGCGATTGAGGCGCGGGCGCCGGCTCGGCTTCGGGTTCGAAATGCGGCTGCGGCTGCGGCTCCGGGATCGGCGCGTGCAGCGACGGCATCGGATCGCTCAGTTCGAGCACCTCGGCCGCTTCCGATTCGATCGGCTGCGGCTGGGTGCGCGTCCGGCGCGAGCGCGCCTGCGTGCCCTCGCCTTCCTCGGCGATGATGCGTTTGATGGACGACAGGATCTCTTCCATCGACGGCTCCGCGCTCATATCCCCCATGATCCTGACGTCCCTACCCTTTTCGACGCCGTTATTGGCGGCTTGGCGATGCAGCACCTGTCGTCAAGCCGGGGCTCCTGTCAACCGGCGTATTGAGCAAAGGGTCGCTCGGCTTCGCAACGGCAGCATTTTGTGCCGGCGTCTGCGCGGTCGACACCGCCACCGGCACCGGCTCGCCGTCGCTGCCGTAATCGCTGATCCGGTTGCGCACCCGTTTGTAATTGACCGTCGGATCGTACAGCGCGCCGCCGTCGAGGCCGAGGTCGCGCGCCTCCGCATTGCCCATCGCGGCGAGCAGCGCGAAGCCGGCGACATAGGCGTCGCGACGCGCGCTCACCAGCGTCACCTGACTGTTGAGCAATTCCTGCTCGGCGTTGAGGATGTCGAGGATCGTCCGCGTACCGACGCTGTTCTCGGCGCGGACGCCTTCCAGGCTGAGCTTGTTGGCGTTGACCGCGGTCTCCGACGAGGCGATCACCTGCTGCGACGATTGCCAGACCGCATAGGCCGACCGCACCTGCGAGATCACCGCGCGCTCGGTGGCGGTGACGTTCTCCAGCGACTGGCCGCGCAGCGCCTCCGCCTGGCGGATCTGCGCGGCGGGGCGGCCGCCCTGGAACAGCGGCAGCGTGACCTGGAGCCCCGCCGACGCCGCGGTGCCCGAATTGGGCAGACCCGAACCGGCAGGTAGCGTCTGGAGATAATTGAAATAATTCGGCCCCGCGACGACCGACAGGCGCGGCAGCCGGTTGGCGCGCGCGACGTTGACGTCATAGCGCGTCGCATCCGCCTGACGCCGCGCGGCGATCAGGTTCGGGTTGTTGTTGAGCGCGACGCTCATCGCCGCATTGGGGGCATTGGGCAGATTGGGCAGCGCCGGCGGCTCCTCCAGCGCGACCGGCGGCGTGCCGACAATCTGGATATAGGTCTCGCGGCTGGAGATCAGCTGCGCCTCCGCCTGCTGCAATTGCGCGCGCGCCAGCGCCAGCCGGGCCTCGGACTGGGCGACATCGGTACGGGTCAGGTCGCCGACCTGGAACCGGTCGCGGCTCGCGCGCAGATTGACCTCGAGCACCCGCACGTTCTGCTGGTTGAGCGAGGTGATCGCCTCGTCGCGGATGACGTTCATGTACGCCGCGACGACGTTGGTGAAGGTGCTCGCCTCGGTGCCGCGCAGCGTCGCGCGTCCGGCGTCGACGCGCGTCTCGGCGGCACGCACCGCATTCTTCACCGCACCGCCCTGGAAGATCGGCACCGAGAGGTTGAGCGACGTCGCCGCGGTCCGCTCCGGATTGGCGAAATTGTTGTTCGCCTGCAGGAAATTGTCGGTGAGCGAGCCACTGACATTGACGCCGGGGATGCCGTTCGAGCGCGCGATCGGCACGTTCTCGTCGGTGGCGCGCTGCGCGGCGCGCTGGCCGGTCAGCGTCGGGTTGGATGCATAGGCCTTGGCGAGCGCCTCGCGCAGCGTCTCCGCACCCGCCGGCGCGGCGAGCCCGAAGATCACCGGCACGGCGATCCCGACCAGCGCCGTGCGCCCCAGCAACAATCCCCGCATCATCCCCCCGTTTATCATTGTCTAGAACTTGAAACCCTGTGGCGTCGCGAAGCCGGGCAGCACGACGCAATCGCAGTCGAGGAACGGCGACAGGCCGAAGCCGCCCTCGGTCCTGCGTCCGCTGGCGAGGCGGATCACGCCATGTTCGATCAGCCCGGTGACGACGCGGCCGCCGGTCTTGACCTGGGCGATCAGCGCCTCGGGCAGATGCTCGACCGCGCCGTCGACGATCAGCACGTCATAAGGCGCGCCGTCGGGATGGCCGGCGGTGAGCGGACCTTCGACCAAATTGACGTTCGACAGCCCGGCCAGGCCCGCACGCGCCAGCGCGACGAGCGCCGCATCCTGCTCGACCGCGACCACCTCGGCGACGATCTGCGCGAGCAGCGCCGCGGTATAGCCGCCCGCCGCGCCGATCAGCAGCGCGCGGTCGCCCTTCTCCAGATAGGCTTCGGTGAGCAGCCGCCCGGTGACCATCGGCAGGTTGATCGCGCGGCCGCCGGCGACCGGCAGCGCGGTGTCGCGATAGGCGAGGCTGCGCGATTCGGCCGGGACGAACGTCTCGCGCGGCACGGTGTTCATCGCCACCAGCACGCGCTGGTCGCTGACCGCGTTGGTGCGCAGCTGGCTGGCGACCATCGCCTGCCGCATCACCGCCATATCGGTGGAATCGTGCTGGATGGTGTCGACGCTGATATTCATGCTGATCCCTCTCGCACAACCGTATTAGCTGCGCAATACACTTCGTGACTGACCGGCTTGTATCGCGCGCGATGCGCCGCGCCAAGCGGACGCGGATGTATTGCCCTGCGGCGGAACGGATGGCCAGCGCCGGGCACAGTCCGTATGGGGCGCGGCATGCTTCCTGCGACCTATCACAGATTCATCGACTGGATCGGCGACGGCACCGGCCTTCCCGATACGATCCTCCACATCCACGCCGGCATGGCGGTGCTGATGATCGCCCGGCTGCTCACCCGCCGCTCGCTCGGCAGCTTCGTGCCCTGGTCGTTCGTCGTCCTCGCCGAGGCGTTCAACGAAGTAATGGACCGGCTCAATTTCGGCTCGTGGCGGTGGGAGGACACCACCTCGGACGTCCTCAACACGCTCTTCTGGCCGACGGTGATCTGCCTCGGCCTGCGGATGCGGCCGATGCTGCTGCCGCGCGACGCGGCGCGGGTGAAGATGTCGGAAACCGCATAACCGCGATTGGAGGCCCGACCGGGAATCGAACCCGGGTGCAAGGATTTGCAGTCCTCTGCGTCACCACTCCGCCATCGGGCCTCGACGCGGGAGGGCGGCTGATGATCGGTTTTGCCCGGACCGTCAACCGCCGATTTGCAGGAATTGCTCCAGCATCGCGACCAGCGGCACGTCGGCGGGCGGCATCGGCAGCGACCGCATCGCCGCCGGCGCGACCCAGGCGAGCGCACTCGCCTCCAGCGCCTGCGGCACGCCCTGCCAGCGGCGTACGACGTAGAGCAGCAGCAGCAGATGCCGCTCGCCGAGGCCGGCGCTGGCGAAGGTCAGCGGCACCAGCGCCGCCGGATCGACGCCGATCGCCAGTTCCTCCGCCAGCTCGCGGACCAGCGCCGCCTCCGGCGTCTCGCCGGGCTCGATCTTGCCGCCAGGAAACTCCCACAGATCGGCCATCTGCTTGCCCGGCGGCCGGCGCTGAAGCAGCACGCGGCCGTCGGCGTCGATCAGCGCCGCCGCGACGACCGGCATCAGCCGCACCGTGATCGCCGTCGTTTCGGACCTGTCGTCAGCCATTCCTTAAACCTCTCCAATTAGTTGCCGGGCTATGACAGGCCACACGCCCCTTCGCCGCCGACGCCGGCGCCGCACGGCGGCCGATCTGCGGCGCGATTCGCGAGGTGCCACCGCAGTCGAATATGGCCTGATCGTCGCGCTGATCGTCATCGTCATGATCGTCGCGCTCAAACAGGTCGCCAGGGCCAATACCGACGTCTGGCAGCAGGTCAGCACCAAGGTGGTCAACGCCGGCTGATCCGGCGCTGGAAAAAAGCTAAACTGGTTTAAACGTTTAGCAACCTTGCTCCGGGTATTTCCGCCCTGCTGCTCCGGTTCACCGGTTCAGCCGGGTGACTGAAGTGTTGATTATGGAGACCGGAATGCAGACGATTCGCAAGTTCATCAAGAACAGCAAGGGCGCGACCGCCATCGAATACGGCCTGATCGCAGCGCTCATCGCCGTCGCCGCCATCGCCGCGATGCAGGGCCTCGGCAACAAGCTGAAGACCACGTTCAACAACGTCTCGTCGAACATGTCGGCGACCTGATCCAACCTTCGGGTAGGATTTATGCGAAGGGCGGCGGAACTGCGGTTCCGCCGCCCTTTTCACGTCCGGCCTACAGCCGGCCCATCGCCAGGAACTTCTCGCGCCGCTGCTGCCGCAACGTCGCGGCATCGCGGTGGTCGAGCGCGGCCAGCGCCTCGTCGAGCGCATCGCCCAGCGCGCGGATCGCCTCGGCAGGGTCGCGATGCGCGCCGCCCAGCGGCTCGGGGACGATCGTGTCGATCACGCCGAACGTCTTGAGGTCCTGCGCGGTCACGCGCATCGCCTCGGCGGCATCGGCCGCCTTGTCGGCGGTGCGCCACAGGATCGAAGCGCAACCTTCGGGGCTGATGACCGAATAGATGGCGTGTTCGAACATCAGCACGCGATTGCCCGCCGCCAGCGCCACCGCGCCGCCCGAGCCGCCCTCGCCGACGATCGCCGCGATCACCGGCACGCCCGCCGCCAGACACGCCTCGGTCGAGCGCGCAATCGCCTCGGCCTGTCCGCGCTCCTCCGCCTCGATGCCGGGGAAGGCGCCCATCGTGTCGACCAGCGTCACCACCGGCAGGCCGAATCGGCTCGCCATCTCGACCAGCCGGATCGCCTTGCGATAGCCCTCGGGCTTGCCCATGCCGAAATTGTGGCGCAGCCGCGTCGCGGTGTCCGATCCCTTCTCGTGGCCGATCACCATCACCTTGCGCCCGCGGAAGGTCGCGAAGCCGCCCATGATCGCCTGATCGTCCGAAAAGGCGCGGTCGCCCGCCAGCGGCACGAATTCGTCGAACAGGCCGGCGACATAGTCCTTGAAATGCGGCCGTTCGGGATGCCGCGCGACCTGCGTCTTCTGCCACGGGGTCAGCTTGGCGAAGGTATCGCGCAACAGCTTGTCCGACTTGGCCTGCAGCCGCGCCAGATCGGCCGCGATGTCGATCGTGCCGTCCGCCGCGGTCGCGCGCAATTCGTCGATCCGCCCCTGCAGTTCGGCAATCGGTTTTTCAAATTCGAGGAAGCTCGCCATGGTGCGCGGGTTACGGGCGACGCGCGCGTCCGTCAACGCGCCCGGGATCACCGAGCGGATGACGCGCATTGACCAGCTCGACCAGGCGGCTGGCATCGACGTGCGTATAGATCTCGGTGGTCGCGATATCGGCATGGCCGAGCATCGACTGCAACGCGCGCAGATCGGCACCGCCGGCGAGCAGATGCGTCGCGAAGGCGTGGCGCAGGACGTGCGGGCTGACCCGGTCGGGCGGGATGCCCGCTTCCGCCGCCAACGCCTTGATCAACTGGTACAAACGGATGCGGGACAGATGCCCCTTGCCCGATGGGAACAGCCACAAGCGATCGACCGCGACATGCCCGCGCCACGCCGCCACCGCGGCGCGCGCACGATCCGACAGCGGCACCAGCCGCTCGCGCCCGCCCTTGCCCTTGAGGATGAGATACGGCCGGTCGGGGTGGACCGCGTTGCGCGGCAGGCTGACCAGTTCGGTCGCGCGCAGCCCCGATCCGTAGAGCAATTCGACCAGCGCCGCGAGCCGCAGGTCGTTGGGCAGCGGCCGCTCGACCCCGAGGCGCTCGGCGATCGCGGCGAACAGCCGCTCGACGTCGCCATGGCCGAGCACCTTGGGCAGCGACCGCGCCGCACCCGGCCGCGGCAGCGCCTTGCCCGGATCGTCGGCGCGATGCCCCTCGTCGGCGAGGAAGGCGTAGAAGCGCCGCAACGCCGCCGATTTGCGCGCGACGGTGCTGCGTGCAAGCGCACGCCACTCCTCCGCCAGCGCCTGCAATTGCGCAGCATCCGCCGCGGCCAGCCCGCCCGGCACCGAGGCCGAAGCGAGCGTCAGGTCGCTGCGATAGGCGGCGATCGTATTCGCGGCCGCGCCCGCCTCGGCAGCGAGCATTTCGAGGAACCGCTCGATCAGCGCGCGGTCGCCGTTGCTCACACGCGTGCGAGCGCCTCGGCAGCGATCATCCGCGCCTCGCCCTCCAGCCCGACCGCGCGCAGCGCGCTGACGATCCGATAGAGCATCGCCGGCGGCACGCCGCGCCATTGCGGCGTCTGCATGCCGATCGCGGCGAGCAGCACCACCGTGCCCGGCTGGCCATCGGCGGCGGCACGGTCGATCGCCCGTGTCCAACTGTTCTCCGCGCCGATCCGCACGTCGAGCGCCGCCGCGGCGCGCTCGATATCCTCGGGCGACAGACGGCCGAGCCCGGCGAGCCCGGCGAAGAACAATCGCTGCTTCAGCGCCGCATCGCCGCGCCCGGCATAGGAGGACAATTGGCGATAGCTCAGCCGCCCGCCGCTATCGGGGTCGGCGAGCGCGATCATCGCCCAGGCATCGCCGCCCTCGTCGACCGCCGCCCGCCAGCGTGCCGCGCTGCGATCGAGCCCCGCGGTCAGCATCGATGCGACGAGCTGCGGCGCATCGGCGATACCCGTGCGCACCGGCAGCCGCGCCGCGGCGCGCGCGGTCAGCACCAGCCGCGGATAGGCCGGCGTCGCCCCCCACAAGGCACGCAGCGCGGTCAGCCGCGTATCCATGTCGCCGCCGACATACGCGGTGCGCAGGTCGTTGATCGACGCCGCCACCGGCGCCGGCGTGTCGTTGGCCGCATCGAGCGCGCCGTACAGATCGATGAGCGCCGCCGCGGACAGCACCCCCTGTCCCGCCGCCGCTTCCGCCGCGGGCAGCCGCTCGGCCATCGCGATGCTCGGTGACAGCGCATACCAGTAGCGCGCCTGCGGCCCGCTCGTCGCGAACAGCGTTTCGGGGATCGTCACCCCGGTCGCCGCGGCGAGCCCGAACCGCCACGCGGTCAGAGGATCGACCCCCGCCCATTCGATCGTCACCGCCTGCCCGCCGCCCGGGCCGGCGCCGACCACCTTCTGCGCGAGTTGCAGGTCGATCCCGGTCGCGACGTTGCGCTTGCGCGCCGCGGTGACCAGCGCCTTGGCGCGCGCGGCCTCGCCGGAAAGACCGGCGCACATCGCCTGCGCCAGCGTCCAGCCCCGCTCGTGCGTCGCGGCGAGCGCGGCATCGGCGATCGGGCACATCTCGGCCGGATCGCCGGTCGCCAACGCGGTGTTCATCGCGACCTGATAGAGTTTGGGCGTATAGCCCGCATTGTCGACGCTCTGCACCACCGCGCGCGCGCCGACCGCCTCGCCCATCCGCAGCAGCAGCCACGCCCGCTCCGCGGCGAAGTCCGCACCGTTGACCTCGGCCGGCGTATCGAGCTGCGCGACCAGCGCGCGCCGCAGCGCGATCGACAGCCAGCGCGACGGCAGCGGCGCGGCGACGCGGCGCATCAATGCCTCGACATAGCGCCCGTCCGCCTGCCCGAACGCGTCGGCGGCGAGCGCCCCCTCGCGCTCCCCCGCCGGCCCGACCCGGTCGAGCGAGCGGCGTGCCGACAGCGGCATCTCATATTGCGCGAGCACCGCCGGATCGACCGTCGGCGTCGGGCTCGGTGTGGCGCTCGCGGCGGCAGTAGGGAAATCCGACGGCAACGGCTGGACCAGCCCGGTCGCGGCGGGCGCCGGCGCGGGCAGCAGGCTCGCCGCCGTCGGCGCGCTGCGTGGCGCGTTCGCCGTCGCGCGCGGCGAGGGTGCGGGCGCCGGTGCCGGCTCGCCGAAGCCCGGCGGCAGAATCGATTCGGGCCGCTCCTGCGCATAAACCGCGACCGCTGCAGCCGCGATCGCGACGGCGGCGACGCCCCGCGTCAGCCGGCGCATGCGTACATGCCTGTGGTGCGATCGCTTTGCCACTTTCCCCCCGTCATGCCGGCTCCGTTCCGGCATCTCACGTTCAGCCAGCGAGGGGTTCGTCGCTCCCGCGGCACCGTGCGGCCCGGAACGGGTCCGGGGCGACGGCGTGGCTGGAGCAGCCGGCTCGCTCATCGCGACGCCGACGCCCTCGAAACACGCAAGGCCCGCGCCTTAGCTGAGGTTCGCAAGCGTCACGGCCTTTTCGACATGGGTCTGCGGCCGCTCCGAGGCGCGGCCGGCGAGCAGGAACAGCCCGCCGACGACCACGACGAGGAGCACGATGACGGAGAGGACCAAGCGAGACATACCGTACCTTAGGACACGTAAAAGGCGGACGCGGAGCTTTTGCCCCGTCCTGACCCGCTGTATAGCGCTCCATTCCATGTTGCAAAGCGCTCATCCCCCGGCTGCCGGCCCCGCCCGTCACGATCCCGCCAAGCCGATCGTGCTGGTCGGGCTGATGGGCGTCGGCAAGTCGACCGTCGGCCGCCGGCTGGCGAGCCGCATGCGCCTGCCCTTCGTCGACGCCGACGTCGCGATCGAGGAGGCGGCGGGGATGAGCGTCGCCGAAATCTTCGAACGGTTCGACGAGGCCTATTTCCGCGACGGCGAGCGCCGCGTCATCCAGCGGCTGATGGACGGCACGCCCAAGGTGATCGCCACCGGTGGCGGCGCCTTCATCAACGACGAGACGCGCGCGCTGATCCTCGCCGAAGCGACCGCGATCTGGCTGCGCGCGCATCCCGACGTGCTCGCCGAACGCGTCGGCCGCCGCGACACCCGCCCGCTGCTGCGCGGCAAGGACCCGCGCCGGGTGCTCGCCGATCTCGCCGCCATCCGCAACCCGATCTACGCCGAGGCGCATATCCACATCACCAGCAACACCGCGCCGCACGAGACCACGGTCAACGCGATCCTCAAGGCGATCGGCCACGGGCGGCACGCGGCATGACGACCGTCACCGTCGAACTCGGCGAGCGCCGCTATCCGATCCATATCGAGGCCGGGCTGCTCGCCCGCGCCGCCGATCATCTCGCCCCGCTCGCGCGCGGCCGGACGATGGCGATCGTCACCGACGAGAACGTCCGCCTCCACGCCGACACGTTGCAGCAGGTGCTCGGCGCCGCCGGGGTGACGAGCGAGGCGATCGTCCTGCCGCCCGGCGAGAAGACCAAGAGCTGGGAGCATCTCGCCGGCCTGTGCGACCGGTTGCTCGACCTCGGGGTCGAGCGCGGCGACCATGTCGTGGCGCTGGGCGGCGGCGTGATCGGCGACCTCGTCGGCTTCGCCTGCGCGATCCTCAAGCGCGGCTGTCATTTCGTCCAGATCCCCACCACGCTGCTCGCGCAGGTCGACAGTTCGGTCGGCGGCAAGACCGCGATCAACACCCGCGCCGGCAAGAACCTCATCGGTGCCTTCCACCAGCCCGCGCTGGTGCTGATCGACCCGTCGCTGCTCGACACGCTGCCGCTGCGCGAGGTCCGCGCCGGCTATGCCGAGGTGGTCAAATACGGCCTGATCGACGATCCCGCCTTCTTCGAATGGTGCGAGGCGAACGGCCCCGCGCTGCTCGCCGGCGACCCGGCGGCGCGCGACTATGCGATCGCGCATGCCGTCGCCGCCAAGGCGCGCATCGTCGCCGCCGACGAGCACGAGACCAACGGCACCCGCGCGCTGCTCAACCTCGGCCACACCTTCGGCCATGCGCTGGAGGCCGAAGCGGGCTTCTCGCAGAAACTGATCCATGGCGAAGGCGTCGCCGCGGGCTGTTCGCTCGCCTTCGCCTTTTCGGCGGCGCAGGGTATCGGCCCCGGCCAGGACGCGGGCCGCGTCGCCGCGCATTTCCGCAGCGTCGGCCTGCCCGACGGCCTCGCCGCCGCCGGCATCGCCGCGAGCGGCGCGACGCTGGTCGAGCATATGCGCCACGACAAGAAGATGGCGGCCGGTACGCTGCCCTTCCTGCTCGCGCGCGGCATCGGCCGGACCTATCTCGACAAGACGGTCGACCTCGCCGCGGTCGAGACGTTCCTCGACGCGCAGCCGCGCTGATGCCCAACGGCGTCGCCAAGGGCAATCTGCCGACCAAGATCTGCCCGGCGTGCGAGCGTCCCTTCGCGTGGCGCAAGAAATGGGCACGCGATTGGGACTCGGTCGTCTATTGCTCGGATGCGTGTCGCAAGAAGCGGTAGGATGACTGGTTTGCGACGTTCGCCCGACCGAGGAAAACGAGATCGGGTCGCGACGCACGTCCGGTGTTCTGGGCGATTGCCGACGCCTCCATCCGTTCGCTCAGGACGAACGGATGCGCATCGCAAACCGGCCTGCGATTGATGAGATTGCGACGGCTGGGACGGCCAGAATGCACAGGAAAAGCAATCCAGCGGCGATCAACGGGCCTATCCCGTTGTTGATCCACATCACCGGAAGTTGCGAGAAGGTGATTATGCCGCCCGCCAGCCAGGCGTGGTACCTGGAGAAATATCCGGCCACCGCTGCCAATGCGAGGGAGAGGGGATACCAGAGCGTCCCATAACCATCGCCGTCCCAAGGCTCCTTCGCTCCCGTCGCCTCGCAAACGAGCTGCCAGTACAATCCGCTGACGAACAGCAGGGCAAGAACCTTCATCGCTTGGACACGCATGCCCGCTCGTTCTCACATCCCCTCCCGAGTGCCAACCTGCGGTTGATGCCACCAACCCGACGGTCGGAGCGAACGCCCCCTCACCCCGTCGCGGCAACTCCCGGGGCAAGCGATCGCGGCTTGAGCAGCATCGCCTGTCGTACCTCGCCGGGGTCGACGAGCGTGCGGGCGGGCTTGCCGATCAGATAACCCTGGATCGCCGAACAGCCCTCGCGCGTCACGATCGACAATTGCGCGGGCTGCTCGATCCCCTCGGCCAGCACCGACATCCCCAGCGTCCGGCCGAGCGCCGCCACCGACCGCAGGATCGACACCGCCTGATCGTCATGGTCAATCTCCGACACGAACGAGGCATCGAGCTTGATCCGGTCGAACGGGAAGGAGCGCAGCACGTCGAGCGAGGAATAGCCGACGCCGAAATCGTCGAGCGCGATGCCGATCCCCATCGCCTTCAGCGCCTGCAATTGATCGAGCGCGAAAGCGCGATCGTGGATGATCGCGCTTTCGGTGAGTTCGAGCACCAGCCGCTCGGGCGGCAGGCCGCTGTCGGCGAGCGCCGCCGCCACCGTCTCGACCAGCCGCGGGTCGGCGAGGTGCTTGGGCGACAAATTGACCGCGACGACGTGCCGGTTGGCCCATAATGCCGCTTCGAAACACGCCTGGCGCAGGATCCAGATGCTCAGCGGCACGATCTCGCCGCTCTCTTCGGCCAACGGGATGAACACCAACGGCGCGATCCGCCCGCGAGTCGGGTGGTTCCAGCGGACCAGCGCCTCGTAACCGGTGATCTCGCCGGTCTCGACCGACGCCTGCACCTGATAATGGAGCTCGAACGCCTCCGCCTCGACCGCGGCGCGCAGGTCGGTCACCAGCTCGCGGCGGGCGCGCACCGCCTCGTCCATTTGCGCGTCGTAGAAACACGGTTCCGGCGACCGCACCGCCTTGGCGCGGCTCATCGCCAGATCGGCCTTGGCGAGCAGCGCATCGGGATCGAAGCCATCGTGATGCGCCAGCGCGACGCCGATATTGGCGTCGATCGTCGCGGTGAAGCGGTCGAAGACGAACGGCGCGTCGAACGCGCCGCGCAGCCGCAGCAGGAAAGCGTCGAGTTCCTCGCCGGCGTCGTAGGAGATGATCGCGGCGAATTCGTCGCCGCCCAGCCGCGCGATACATTCGCCGGGGCGCAATTGCGCGATCAGCCGCGCCGCCAGCGCCATCAGCAACTGGTCGCCGGCCTGATGGCCATAGGTGTCGTTGACCACCTTGAACCGCGACAGATCGAGCATCACCGCGGCGAGCCGGTGATAGCCGCCGTCGATGCGGAAGCGCCGCTCCAGCTCCTCGGTGAAGTGCATCCGGTTGGGCAGATCGGTCAGCGCGTCGTGCAGCGCCATACGCCGCAGCCGCCGATACGATTCGCCCTGCGTATGCCCGTCGATCAGCGCGCTCACCGCGGCGCCGCCGATGACGATCATCGCCGCGACCGCGGTGGTGATCGCCAGCGTCGTCATCGTCACGTCGGACAGGCCTTCGCCCAGCGCCAGTGCGGTGATCGACAGCGCCGCCATGCCGGTGAAGTGCAGCGTCGCCACCGCCAGCGCGAGCGTCGCCGCCGCGCCGACGTTGCGCCAGCCGCGCCGCCGCGTGAACATCGCGAACGCCGCGCCCGACAGCAGCATCGCGCAGACCAGCGAGGCGGCGACATAGCGCGCGTCCCAATGGACGATGCCGTCGACGCGATAGGCGGCCATGCCGAGATAATGCATGATCGTCATCGCGATCCCGACGATCGCGCCGCCGCCGAAGCGCGCCGCGAGCCGCCGCCGCGCCGCGATCGCCAGCCCCGGCGCCGCGAGCACGATCACCGCGAGCAGCGAGGCGAGCGTCAGCAGCGGATCGAGCACCACCGGCGCGCTGGCGCGATAGGCCATCATCGCGACGAAATGCGTCGCCCACACCATCGTGCCGATGCCGACCGCGGTGAGCCCGATCCACCCGGTACGGCTATGGCCGGGCGCCAGCGCGATGCGGCGGAAGGTCTGCAACGTCGCCACCGAGCCGAGCAGCGCCACCGCCAGCGCCAGCGCGACCAGCCGCAGGTCGTGATCGTGCGCGATACACGCGACGACCCGCATCATGCGGCGTTACCCAGGATATCGAGCCGCGCCTCCAGCGCCAGCGACGCCTGCCGCGCCAGACCGAGCAGATAGGCCTTCTGATCGGCCGAGGCGGGCGGGCGCTCGACGGTGTCGACGACGCACAAGGCGCCGACGTCGACCCCGCTCAGCAGCCGCAGCGGCGCGCCGATATAATAACGCATATACGGCTCGCCGATCACGCCGGGCAGGGTCGCGAAGCGCGGATCGTCGAGCGCGGCGCAGCATTCCAGCACGCCGTCCCGATCGAGCGCGAAGCTGCAGAACCCGGACTGCCGCGGGATGCAGCGCAACGCGATCCCGCGCGCGGCCTTGATCGCCTGCATGTCATGATGGATCAGCGACAGCGCCGCGATCGGCGCATGGAAGGCCGAGGCGGCGGCACCGACGAACCGGTCGAACGCCGGGTCCGCCGACGTCTCCAAGCGATCCAGCCCGTGCACTGCCATCGCACGCCGACGCTCACGCAACAGGCTCTTGAACATCCCCGACCCACTATCATCCCGACAAGCATCGACCTTGGGCGCGAGACGTTAACAAATGTTGGAAATCTAACGGTTTGAAGCCGTATTGGCGGGCAATGGCACAGTTAGGCGATTGTCTCGCGCGGGCGGCGGGATTGTCTCGCGCGCGCGGCGGGTAAGTCACTTTCTTTGCTGGGCTTTCGCGATTTCCTGTTGCGCGCGGCAGGGGGAAGCTAGGAAAGACCTGGCAGGCGCGCCGGGGGGCGTGGCCGAGGAGGGTTCCGAACTGACGATGCGCATGGTCTTCAATCTGTCGCTGCTGTCCGTCGCCGTGGTGTCGGCGGGGTCGGCGGCGGCGCAGACGCTGACGCCACTCGTCGAGGCGCGGCTGCGGCACGAGCATGTCGAGCAGGACGGCCTGCCCGATGATGCGGATGCGGTCACCGTTCGCGTCCGTGCGGGATTGCAGGCGCGCGCGGGGCATTGGAGCGCATTGGCCGAGGCGCAGGGCAATCTGGCGATCGTCGGGACTTATTACGACGGGCTCGGGCCGGCGACCCTGCGCCCGCAGATCGGCGATCCCCAGAATATCGCGCTCTATCGGGCGCAGATGCAATATCGGAGCGACCCGCTGACCGTCACCGCCGGCCGCCAGCGCATCCAGCTCGACGACGAGCGCTTCGTCGGCGCCGCCGCGTTCCGCAACAACGGCCAGAGCTTCGACGCGGTGCGGACCGAGCTGACGCCGATCAAGGGCGTCAAGGCCGACGTCACCTACGCCTGGGGCGTGCGGACGGTGTGGGGGATCGACGGCGCGGGCGCGCGGCAGCAGGCGGTGGGCGGCGACAACGTCTTCGCGACCTTAGGGGTGGCGACGCCGGTCGGCACGCTCGCCGGCTTCGCCTATCTGGTCGATCAGGACGAGGCGATCGTCCAGGGATATCGGTTGTCGAGCCAGACCTATGGCGCGCGGCTGGCGGGGTCGCACGGCTTCGGCAAGGCGACGCTGGCATGGACCGCGAGCCATGCGCGGCAGTCCGACTATCACCGCAACCCCAACGATTATGCGGCGGACTATTGGCTGGCGGACGTCGGGCTCGATCTCGCCGGGCCGAAACTGGGGGTGGGCTATGAGGTGCTCGGCGCGGGACACGGGCGCAGCCGCGGCGCGACGCTGGCGAGCTTCCAGACGCCGCTCGCCTCGGTGTTCAAGTTCCAGGGCTGGGCCGACAAACTGACCACGACACCCGCCGACGGCATCCGCGACCTCTACGCCAGCGCCGGCTGGGGCTGGCAGCAGCTCGGCAGGCTGAAGGCGGTGAGCGTGCAGGCGGTCTATCATCGGTTCGAAAGCGACCGGCCGGTGCGGCATTACGGTAACGAGATCGACCTGCTCGCGCAGGCCAGGATCGGGCGGACCGTCGCCAGCCTGCGCTACGCCGACTATCGCGCCGACCGCTTCGCCACCGACACGCGCAAATTGTGGTTGCAGATGGACTGGACGCTGTAGCGATCGGCATGATGAGGAGGATGACGTGACGCTTCATGGCTGGTGGCTGTTCGTCGGCGCGGTGTTCCTGCTGTGCGGGACGCCGGGACCGAACATGCTCCATATCCTCTCGCGCAGCGTCGCGCTGGGCGCGCGGCGCAGCGTCGCGGCGATGGCGGGGTGCCTGACCGCGCTGGTGCTGGTGCTCGCGGCCTCCGCCGCGGGACTGACCACGCTGCTACTTGCGCTACCCGGAGCGTTCGAGGTGCTGCGCTATGCCGGCGTCGCCTATCTGATCGTCCTCGGCATCAAGGCGTGGCGCGCCGATGTCGCGCCGATCGACGTCGGCGCGGGCGCGCTGCCGCGCACGGTGTCGCTCGCCGCGCTGTTCCGCGGCGGCTTCGCGATCGGCATCAGCAACCCCAAGCTGCTGCTGTTCGCCGCGGCCTTCCTGCCGCAGTTCGTCACGCGCAGCGCGCCGCAGGGGCCGCAATTCGCGATCCTGGTGGTCACCTTCGCCGCGGTCGAATGCTTCTGGTACGGCGTCTATGCGATGGGCGGCCGCTCGCTGTCGGCGCATCTCGCCCGGCCGGCGGTGAAGCGCGCGTTCAACCGTATCACCGGGATCATCTTCCTCGGCTTCGGCGCGGCGCTGTTGCGCGCCAAAGCGGCGTGATCGTCGCTCGCCCCTTCGAACGCCAGCGAATAGTCCGAAACGGTAATGAACCGATCGGCGGGCGCGGAGTTGATGCGGGTCGGCCGGCCCCGTGCGGGTGCCGGGCGCATTCGGAAGGACATGAAATGACACTCAAGCATATCGCCGTCGCCGCCGCCCTCGCCCTCACCTGCGGCGCCCCGGCCATGGCGCAGACCGTTCGCGAGACGAAGGTCGATCACGACACCAAGGTGCATGACGGCGTCGCCACCACGACGACCAAGGTCACCGAGACCAGCAAGCGCAAGACGCACCGTCCCAAGAAGGTGCTCGGCGTCAAGGTCGGCCACAAGACGGTGACGCACAAGGTCGTCCGCGAAACCTCGGTCAGCTCGAATGGCGACCGCAAGGTCGCGGTGAAGACCAACTAATCCGCCGCCGCCGGCGCCCGTATGGCGCTGGCGGCTGATTGTAGCCCCCCCGTCACTTCGGACTTTTCCGAGGTCCACTCTGCGGCGGGGAGTGAGGCTTCGGGCTCAAGCCATGCGCCTGCGGCTCGGGGGACTCCGGAGCGGGTCCGGGGTGACGGCTTTCTCGGGGCGAATGGCCAAGCCTCGTAAACGCCTCGACTGTCGCCGTCGATTCAACGCGACCGCCTACCGAAACGCCCCCGTCACAGCGCGAACCGGACGGTGCCGATCGCGCGACGCGGGTCACCGATCGCCACTCCGAAGGTGTTGAGCGCCGAGGTGTAATAGGTGCGGTCGAAGACGTTCTTGAGGTTGAACTGGAACGCGACCGGCCGCCCGGCGAGGATCGTGTCGTAGCTGACGAAGCTGTCGGCGACGGTATACGCCGGCAGCCAGAAGGCATTGGCGTTGTCCCCCGGTCGTCGCCCGACAAAGCGCCCGCCGCCGCCGAAGCGCAGCCGGTCGTCGCCCGCCAGCGCACCGACGTCATAGGCGAACGACAGCGAGCCCATATCGCGCGCGACGTTGGCGAGCGCGCGGCCGGCGAACAGCGGATCCTCCTTGGTGCGGGCGTCGGTGTGGGCGTAGCTACCGATGAGGCTGAGCGTCCGCGTCACCTGCCCCGCAACGTCGAGCTCGATACCACGCGAGGCGGCGCGGCCCGCGGTGCGATAGACGGTGAGCGCGGTCTGCGCGTCGAACTGCCGGACCAGCACGTTGCGCTTGTCGATATCGTAGAGCGCGAGCGTCGCGGTGATGCGGTCGGGCAGGTCGAGCTTGGCACCGACCTCGTACGAGCGGCCGCGCTCGGGCGGCATGGCGGAGGTGATGACGGCGCCGCCGTCGAGCGGCGCGACGGTCGAATTGGGCTTCAGCGAGCGGGTGTAGCTGGCGTAGAGCGAGACGGCGTCCGCCGCTTTCCACACCAGCCCCGCCTGCGGCACGAACGACCAGCCGTCGAGATCGGTGTTGGTGACGAACGGCCGCCCCTTGCCCGCCTGCTGGCGGAAGCCGATCAGCCGACCGCCGGCGGTGACGATCCAGCGGTCGCCGAGGTGGATCGCATCCTGCCCAAACAGCGAGACGTTGTGGAGCCGGTCGGTCTGGTCGCTGTCGCTCGGCGACACCGCGGTCGGGAATGGCTCGCGGCCATAGACCGGCCGCAGGACGTTGAAGCCGTAACGCACCTTCTGCCGGATGAGATCGCGACGGAAATACCGGCGGTATTCGCCCTCCACGCCAAGGATCACGTGATGCTCGGCGCCGAACAGGGCGAAGCTGCCGTCGGCATAGGCCTGGACATAGGCGTCGGTGGCGAGCGCACCGCGGGTGGCGTCGTTGCTGCGGGTCAGCGCCCCCTTGGCGGGGTCGAGGCCGATGACGCGCAACTGGCCGGCGTCATAGCGCTCGCTGTTGAAGCTGGCGGCGAGATGCGCTGCCCAGCCGTCGCCGAGCTGGTGATCGACCGCGAGCTGGACGAGGTGGCTGTCGCCCCACATCCGGTTGACGGGATCGTCGAGCCGGCGGCGCCGCGGGATCGCCAGCGGCGTCAGCGTGCGCGGATCGAGCGCGGTGCCGCGATCGAACGGATAGGAGAAGCGGCGATATTCGTACCACAGCACCGCCTGCGTCGTGGCGCCGTACCAGCCGAGCGATGGCGCGACCAACGTGTCGCGGCGGGTGCCGAAGACGCGCCAATAATCCTCGTCCTGATGATCGAGCACGATCCGCGCGGCAAGGTTGCGGGCGATCGGCCCGGTCAGGTCGGCGGTCGCCTGCAGCCCGGCGCGGCCCGCGGCATAGCTCGATCCGGTCAATGCCACCGAGCCGGTCGTCGCGAGCAGCGGCTTGCGGCTGACGATGTTGATGACCCCGCCCGGGTCCATGATGCCGTAGAGCAGCGAACTCGGCCCCTTCAACACCTCGACGCTCTGCGCGGCGGCGTTGAAGCCGCGGCCCTGCACCAGCGGCATGCCGTTGTGCATCACCGATCCGTCGCGATTGCCGCCGAAGCCGCGCTTGAGGACGGTATCCTGCGTCGCGGCGAGCGTATTGCCCTGGGTGATGCCGCTGACGTTGGCGAGCACGTCGTCGAGATAGCGCGGATGCTGGTCGCGGATCACCTGCGCGGGAACGATGTTGACCGCCTGCGGCGTGTCGAGCGGCGCCGCGGCGGAGCGTAGCGTCGAAGCGTCGGGGGTCGGCTGGTAGCGGTCGTCGGCGCCCTTGGGTGCCGGCGAGGCGCGGCCGGTGACGACGATGTCCTGCCCCAATCCGGTCGGTGGCGGGCGGTCGTCCGCCGCCGAGGATGGCGCGGCGACGGCGGGCGACGCCGCCGCCAGGCCCGCGGCCAACAGGCCGCTGCTCCAGATGTTCATGACTGCCGTTCCCCCTTCGAACGGCGCCCCGTAATCAAACGCTAAGAGTTCGCAATAGCGCCGGCCGCGGTTCGGACGGTCGATCGGCGCAACCGCCGCCCCCGGCTGGAAAGTTTTTTCGCCGATTATGCGGGGATGTCACATTCCTTGACCAAAGGAGCGCCGCACGCCGCAACGGCGGCAACGATCAACATATCGAACGACCAACAGTGGGGCCTCATGTTCAAATCCGTTCTCGCCACCAGCACCGCGCTCGTCTCGCTCGGCACGATCCTCGTGGCACCGGCCTCCGCCCAGACCGCGGCGCCCCAGGCGGATGCGCCGCAGACTGCCCCTGCGGCAACGGCACCCGGACAGACCGGCGCAACGGCACCCGATCAGACCGGCGCCACCACGCCCGAGCCGGCGGATCGCGACATCATCGTCACCGGATCGACGCGCGCGCAGCGCCGCTTCGACGCCTCCTATGCGATCAACACGGTGACGCAGGCGGACATCGAGAAGATCGCGCCGGTCAATTTCGCCGATCTCATCGGCCAGCTTCCCGGCTTCCAGACCGAGATCACCGGCGGCGAGGTGCAGAACATCTATCGCATCCGCGGCCTGCCCAACGACGGCGGCTTCGTCAGCTTCCAGCAGGACGGCCTGCCGCTGTTCCACGAGAATGACGGCGTCTTCTTCCGCGGCGACGCGATCCTCAAGCCCGACCTGATGACCGAGCGCGTCGAGGTGGTCCGCGGCGGCCCGGCGCCGATCTATGCCAGCTATTCGGGCGCGATCGTCAACGCGATCGAGGTCACCGGCCGCGACACGGTGCGCGGCAAGGCGCAGCTGACGCTCGGCGACACCGGCCTGTATCGCGGCGATTTCGTCCAGTCGGGGCCGCTCGGCGACCGGACCTATTACGCGGTCGGCGGCTTCGTCCGCTATCACGACGGCTATCGCGACAACGGCTTCCCCAACGACAAGGGCGGCCAGTTCCGCGCCAACATCAAGCACGACCTCGACAACGGCTCGCTGCGGGTGAGCGTCAACTACGTCAACGATCACAACGTCTTCTATCTGCCGATCCCGACCGCAGACCCGCGCAACCCGTCGGTGTCGCTCGACCGCTACATCGATTATTTCAGCGGCACGCTGAACTCGCCGGCGCTGCGCAACGTCGACCTGCGCTACCGCAACGGCGCCGGCGTCGTGCAGAACGAGGCGAGCGATCTGGGCGACGGGCGTCACATGCGGATGTTCAACGTCGGCGCGCAATATGACGCCGAATTCGACGGCTGGCTGGTCTCCGCCAAGGCCGGTTTCACGATGGGCAAGCTCGACTTCACCGCTTTCTATTCGACGACCAATCCCTCCGATGCCAATGCCTTCGCCAGCGGCTATCAGGCGCGGGCGACGACCGCGTTCGGCCCCGTCACGTCGCTCGGCTATGTGCTGGCGGGCACGAACACGCCCTACGATCCCTACGGCGCGTCCGGCCTGGTCATGCAGGGCCAGTATCGCGACATCCATTCGAAATTCTATTCGAACCAGATCAACCTGTCGGTCGCCAAGAAGTTCGAGACCGGCTTCGGCAGCCACGACCTCAAGCTCGGCCTGTACGGCAGCCTGTATGGCGAGGACAGCCGGACGATCTACCAGAACTATCTGATCGAGGTGGCGAGCCGGCCGCGCACGCTCGATCTCGTCGCCTATAACGCCGCCGGTACGCGGATCGGCCGGGTCACCGACAATGGCGCGCTCAGCTATGCCGCGACGCTGACCAAGGGCGATTCCGACGCGCAGATGTTCGCGGTCTTCGCCAACGATACGTGGGAGATCGTACCGGGGTTGCGCATCGATGCCGGCATCCGCCACGAACGCTATAACTACAACGGCTATGCCTTGCTCACCGGTGCGGCGAACCTCGGCGATCCGACCACTTTGGCCGACGACGCGACCCGCGCCTTCACCGGCGGGATCATCAACCAGCGGCTGAAGACGCATGCGACCAACTGGACGGTCGGTGCCAATTACGACTTCAACACGCATATCGGCGTCTACGGCCGCGCCGCGCATCTCGAGACCCCGCCCAGCGTCCAGACCGTGATGAGCATCAATCCGACGATCATCACTACGATCGCCAACCAGTATGAGGCTGGCCTGAAGCTCGCCGCCGGCCGCTCGTACCTGTACGTCAGCGGCTTCTACACCAACTTCGATCCGCTCAACGCCTCGTTCCTCGCCTTCGACCCGACGACGGGCCGCAACGACGTCAACGTGCCCTTCATCGGCAAGGCCAAGGTGAAGGGCGTCGAATTCGACGGCGCGCTCGCGGTGACGCCGTGGTTCACGCTCAACGGCGCGCTGACGGTGAGCGACCCGCAATATAAGAACTTCCAGAACGCCAATGGCGCCGACCCGGCGCAGGCCGAAGGCAAGCAGATCGTCCGCCAGCCCAAGATCTACGGCAACATCCGCCCCAGCTTCGACTTCGATCTGGGCGGCAACGCGATCTCGCTCTATGGTCGCTACACCTATATGGGGAAGCGCTATGTCGACTTCTACAATCGCACCGCGCTGCCCGCTTATGGCACGACGGGTGCGGGCGTGACGGTGCGGCACGGGACGTGGCAGTTGCAGGTGGTCGGCGACAATCTGTTCAACGCGCACGGCCTGACCGAGGGCAATACGCGCACCGACCAGGTCAGCGGCCAGGGTAGCCCGGAGGCGATCTACGGCCGGCCGATCTTCGGCCGCAACGTCCGCCTCGTCGTCGGCAAATCATGGTGAGGATACGGCTGGCGGCGGCGGCGCTGATGCTGGCGAGCGTGCCTGCCGCCGCCGCGCCGGTCGGGGACCGCGTCGCCGCGGCGCTGTCGCACCGGCTGTTCCCGCTGCTCGACGCGCTCGGTGCCGATCCGGCGGCGACCGCGCGGGTGAAGGCGCGGCCCGGCGTCGCGGCGATGCTTGCCGGGCGGGCGGCGCGCCGGACGGCGTGCGCGCAGGACCTCGCCTGCCTCGCGCAGGCGATGGTGTGGACGCCCCAGGAAAGCGATGCGCTCGCCGCGGCGATACCGGCGGACGCCAGCCGCGCCGATGACGGCGCGGGGGCGCAGGCGGCGCGCGAGATCGAGGGGATCAATACGATCCTGCGCACCTATGCGCTCAATCAGGTGCCGCGCTACCCGCAGATCGACGGCGCCGGCATGCTCGATCCGCTCGAATTGCGCGCGCGGGTGCAGGCGGCGGACTGGCTGGCGCGGACGCCGCGCGCCGGGTCGGCGCAGATGCTCGACCCGAGCGTCGAGTTCGCGCTGGCGCTGCTCGACGTCAGCGACCGCACCGATGCGATCGGTTTCGAGCCGATCACCGGCGGCCTCAACGCGCCCGCCGCCAAGCGCGCGCGCACGCTCGACTGGTCGCGCTGGCAGTATAGCGCGCTGATCCTCACCGGCGTCGGCCCGGAGACGCCGGACGCGGCGCTCAGCCCCTATGGCAAATACCACGTCCGCCTCGCCGCGGACCGGTTCGCGCGCGGCGATATCGCCTTCATCCTGCTAACCGGTGGCCGCGCCCATCCCCGCGCGACGCGCTTCACCGAGGCGGAGCAGATGCGCAGCGCGCTGATCGATCGCTATGGCGTCCCCGCTGAGGCGATCCTGATCGAACCCTATGCGCGGCACACGACGACCAATCTTCGCAACGCGACGCGGGTGCTCGCCGCGATCGGCGCGCCGCTCGACCGCGACACGCTGATCGTCTGCAATCCCGGGCAGAGCGAGACGATCGCCAGCCCGGCCTTCGCGCAGCGCAACCGGACGGAGCTCGGCTACGAGCCGGGCACGGTCGGCCGCCGCCTGTCGCCGACCGAGCTGGAATTCCGCCCGTCGCCCAAATCGCTGCGCATCGATCCGCGCGACCCGCTCGACCCCTGATCCGAAAGCCCCTGCCGATGCGCCGCTTCCTCTTCGCCGCTTTCGCCCTGTTGCCGACTCCCGCGCTCGCCTGGGGCGGCACCGCGCATGCGGTGATCGACCGGGCCGCGATCGCCGCGATCCCCGACGACGGCCCGGTCTTCCTGCGCCGGCACGTCGATTATATCGCAAGCTCGGCCGCGCTGCCCGACGCGTGGCGCAACGCCGCGGAGAATTTCGCCAAGATCGAGGAAGACCCGAACCACGGCTGGTTCCGCGAGCAATTCACCTTCCTCAAGCCGATACCGCGCTCGCGCTACGCCTTCGTCATCGCGCTGTTCAAACGGTACGAGGCGATCAAGCGCAGCGATCCCGCCACTGCGGAGCGGACCAACGTCCGCTGGACCGGCACCCTCCCCTATGCGGCGATGGAGGCCTATCAGCGGATCATCGTGTGCATGCGGCAGGTCCGCGCCGCCCAGGCGGCGCAGCGCGATCCCGCCTTCGCCGAGCAGCATTGCGCCTTCGACGTCATCCGCCTGGGCCATTACATCGGCGACGGCGCACAGCCGCTGCACGATTCGGTCAACAGCGACGGCTGGCGCGGCGCCAATCCCAAGGGCTATACGACCGATCGCTCGATCCACGGCCGGTTCGAAAGCGGCTTCGTCGACGGCATGGGGCTGACCGCCGCCGATCTCGCGCCGCGCATCGGCGCGCCCGGACGGCGCAGCGGCGACATGTTCGACGCCATCCTCGCCTTCCTCGATACCGCCGGCGACCAGATGGAGCGCGTCTACATCCTCGAACGGCGCAATGGCTTTCGCGACTTCGCCGACAAGGACGTGCGCGCGCTGATCTACGAGCGGACCAGCGCCGGCGCGACGATGCTGCGCGACATGCTCTGCCGTGCCTGGGCGGAGAGCGCGGTGCCGCCGGCCGAGGTCAAGCCGTCGCCGATCGACTTCGACAATCCCCGCTTCGATCCCGAGACGGGGTCCGCGCCGGGCTGAGGCCGTTTTCGGAAACGCTGCCATTCCGCGCGCAGCCTTGCGACGCGTCCCGTTCGCGCCCAGCTTGCCGCGATGAAGAACATCGGCTTTCTCTCCTTCGGCCATTGGTCGGACGCCCCCGGCTCGGCGACGCGCTCGGGCCAGGACGTGCTGCTCCAGTCGATCGACCTCGCGGTCGCGGCGGAGGAGCTCGGCGCGGACGGCGCCTATTATCGCGTCCACCATTTCGCGCAGCAGCTCGCCTCGCCCTTCCCGCTGCTCGCCGCGGTCGGCGCGCGGACGAAGCGGATCGAGATCGGCACCGGCGTGATCGACATGCGCTACGAGAACCCCTTCTACATGGTCGAGGATGCCGGCGCCGCCGATCTGATCAGCGGCGGGCGGCTGCAATTGGGCATCAGCCGCGGCTCGCCCGAACAGGTGATCGAGGGCTGGCGCCATTTCGGCTATGCCCCCGCGCCCGGTGAGAGCGATGCCGACATGGGCCGTCGCCACGGCGAATTGTTCCACGAATTGCTCGCCGGAAAGGGCTTCGCCAAGCCCAATCCGCGGCCGATGTTCCCCAATCCGCCGGGCCTGCTGCGTCTCGAACCCCATGCCCCCGGCCTGCGCGAGCGGATCTGGTGGGGATCGAGCAGCGATGCCACCGCGATCTGGGCGGCAAAGAAGGGCATGAATCTACAGAGTTCGACGCTCAAGGCCGACGAGAGCGGCGAGCCGTTCCACGTTCAGCAGGCCAAGCAGATCCGCGCCTATCGCGCCGCCTGGGCGGAGGCGGGCCATGCCCGCACGCCGCGCGTCTCGGTGTCGCGCTCGATCTTCGCGATCATGAACGATCGAGATCGGCAATATTTCGGCCGCGGCGACAGCAGCGACCAGATCGGCGTGATCGACAATATGCGCGCGGTGTTCGGCCGCTCCTATGCGGCCGAGCCCGAGACGCTGATCGAACAGCTCCGCGCCGACGAAGCGATCGCCGAGGCGGACACGCTGTTGCTGACGGTGCCGAACCAGCTCGGCGTCGCCTATAACGCGCACGTGATCGAATCCGTCCTCCGCCACATCGCGCCCGCGCTCGGCTGGCGCTGAGCTATTCTATTCCGCCGACGCCTTCGGCGCCGCTGCCCGCCAGAAGATAAAATAGCCCAACAGGCCTGACAGGATCGATGCGACGAGGATGCCGAGCGCGGCTTGTTCGGTTTGGGCGACATCGGTGAAGGCAAGGTCGGCGATGAAGAGCGAGATGGTGAAGCCGATGCCGGCGACGCCGCCGATGCCGAGCACCATCGGCCAGGTGACGCCGTCCGGCAGCGTCGCCCGCCCCAGCCGCGTCGCCAGCCACGTCGCGGCGATGAAGCCGAGCGGCTTGCCGATCACCAACCCGACGATGACGCCGGCGCTCAACGGCGAGCGCAACGCCTCGCCGACCAGTTCGGGCGAGAAATGGATGCGGACGTTGGAGAGGGCGAACAACGGTAGCACGAGGTAGGAAACCCAGGGGGTGAGGACCCGGACGAGCCGTTCTGCGGCCTCGTCGGTCGCGGCGGCCATTTCGTGGATGTAGCCGAGCCGCTGTTGCGCGTGATCGCGCGCCTGCTCCTCGATCGCGGGATCGTCGGTCTCCTCGGCGGCGGCGACGGCTTCCTTGAACTGGTCGACGGGGCGCTGCACGCGTTCGGCGAACACGCCTTCGGACAGGCGCGAACTGGCCGGCAGCAACAGCCCGACCGCGACCCCGGCGATCGTCGGGTGGATGCCCGAGCCGAACACGCCGATCCACACGACGAAGCCGAGCAGGACATAAGGGATCGAGGAAACCCAGCGCAGCCGCAGCAGACCGACGATGCCGAGATACCCCCCCACTGCAAGCGCGACGAACCACCAGTCGATCGTCGCGGTATATGCGACCGCGATGACGAGCAGCCCGAACACGTCGTCGATCGCGGCGAAGGCGAGCAACACCGCACGCACCGCCGGCGGCAGCCGAGTGGTGAACATCGCAACGATCGCAAGGCTGAACGCGGTGTCCATCGCCGCGACGACGCCCCAGCCGTGCTGCGTCGGGGTGCCGTAGTTGAAGGCGAGATAGAGCGCGACCGGCACCACCAGCCCGCCGATCGCTCCGGCGACGGGGAAGATCGCGGTCTGCAACGAGGCGAGCGAGCCCTTGACGAACTCGCGCTTCACCTCGGTACCGATGATCAGGAAGAACAGCGGCATCAGCGCATCGTTGATCCATTCGGCGGCGGGTCGACCGAAGGTCCAGGCACCATAGCTGAGGCGCACGGGCCGATCCCACAAGCGCACCCAATCGGCGCCGAACGGCGAATTGACGACGACCAGCGCAAAGATCGTCGCGATCAGCAACGGTCCACCCGAAACCTGGCCGATCGCGAAAAACGGCTCGATTTTCTGCAGGATAGCCGCAGCGGGCGAATGATGTGCCCGCGCCGCGACGCGCCCGGACAGGCGGGGGTTGAGAGCCATGGAATTCCTGTTCAGCAAACCGTGGGAAACGATACGGATAAACACTCCGGTGCGTTCCCGGCCGGGTTAACCCCTGTAAGCACCAATGGTGCAGATTAAAGATTTCGCGCAACCGAGTAATTCGCCGATCTTAGCCTAGCGGATGCGATCGACACCGCGACGATCATGCTTTGTACCGGAAATATGAAGTGTCGAAGCCAATTCGGGACGCTATCGTGAAATTGTTCCTTTGACTTTCAGCCGTCAAACTGCATGTAGGTTATAGCCGAGCCTCCCCCAGGTGTCCGGCGCATATTGTCCGACTAAGCGAGTACCCCCCGATGACGACGGAAACCAATACGGTCGAACTGGCCACCGAGCTGACCATTGCCTGGCTCAGCAATCCCAATACCCGCACCAATGCCGACGACGTGCCGGCCTTCCTCCAGTCGATGCATGCCGCGGTCGGCCGCCTCGCCAGCCCGGACGCCGCCGAGCCCGAGCAGGCGCAGCAGGACTATGTTCCCGCCGTTTCGGCGCGCAAATCGCTGGCATCGCGCGATCACATCATCTCGATGATCGACGGAAAGCCGTACCGCACGCTGCGCCGGCACCTGACCACGCACGGCCTGACACCGGACGAATATCGCCAGCGTTATGGCCTGAAGCCCGATTATCCGATGGTCGCGCCGTCCTACAGCGAGAGCCGCAGCGCGATGGCCAAGACGATCGGCCTGGGTCGCAAGGCCGGCCAGAAGGTCGATCAGGGCGCCGGCGCCGCTGCCGGTGCCGCCAAGGCGCCGCGCAAGGGCGGCAAGGCCGCGCTGCAGGCGGCCAAGGATACGCTCGGAACCGACGAGGAATAAGCGCCTCGCGGTGCTAACCGCCGGCGGCCCTCGTCGAGGGCCGCCGGCGACACGTCACATCATTCCAGGTCGTTTTCGCTGATCACGATCAACGGCTGATCCGGGTTGCGCGCCAGCGCGGCGAGCCCCGCCTCGGCAATCTCGTCCGAGAAACGGTTGAACATCTCGACCGCATCGTCTTCCTCGGGTGCATCGCCGCTCAACGCTTCGAGCACGTCGTATTGGACAGCGAACTGCAACTCCTCGGCGTCGACCTCGCCGGAAAACTCGACTTGCCGCTCGTTCGGATTGTCGAGGATGGAAGCATTGTCGATTTCGAGCTTGTCTGCGGCCACGTGATACCTCTTTCTTCAAATCATCCCGCGATCCGCGGGTCAGGTCGGATAGCGCTGGGCGTCCTATGATGTTCCATGCCGACGCGCCATCGACCATGACGCGCGGGCGTGAACACCGCGATCAGGCGGCAGTGCTGCCGGTCATCGCGGTGCGCAGCACCGGCTGCGGCGCGGCCAGCATCGGCGCCAAACGACGATAGGCCGCCAGCGCCTGTCCCACCACCTGGTCCATATTGTAGTAGCGATAGGTCGCCAATCGCCCGACGAAGCTGACATTGGGCTCGGCCACCGCCAGCGCCTCGTAACGCTTGTAGAGCGCCTGATTCTCATCGCGCGGGATCGGATAATAGGGATCGCCGGTCTCGCTGGGGAATTCGTAGGTCAGGCTGGTCCGCGCGGCGGTCTGGCCGGTGAGATGCTTGTATTCGGTGATGCGGGTGTGCGGCACCCCCTCGTCGGGATAATTCACCACCGCAACTGGCTGGAACTGCTGGGCTTCTAGGGTGCGATGTTCGAAGCGCAGCGAGCGATAGGGGAGATGACCGAAACGATGGTCGAAATATTCGTCGATCGGGCCGGTGAAGACGAGATGGTCGTGCGGATAGGCGTCGCGCACGTCCTTATAGTCTACGCCGAGCAGCAGATCGATGTTGGGATGATCCAGCATCGCCGCGAACATCCGCGTATAACCGTCGCGCGGCATCGCCTGGAACCGGTCGGTGAAATAGCGGTCGTCGGCATCGGTGCGCGTCGGCACGCGTGCGGTTACCGACTTGTCGAGCTCGGACGGGTCCATGCCCCATTGCTTGCGGGTATAGCCGCGAAAGAACGTCTCGTAGAGTTCGCGCCCGACCTTCGACACGACGACGTCGGCGGAGGTGCGGATCGGATCGACCGGCTCGGCGCGACTGGCAAGGAAGGCGTCGACCTCGGCATCGCTCGACAAATCGAGGCCGTAGAGCATGTTGAGCGTGGTGCGATTGATCGGCATCGGCAGCAGCTGCCCCCCGACATCGGCGAGCACGCGATGTTCGTACGGCCGCCACGCGGTGAAGCGCGAGAGATAGTCGACGATCTCGGTCGAATTGGTGTGGAAGATGTGCGGGCCGTATTGGTGGATCAATATCCCCGCGGCATCGAGACGGTCGAAGGCGTTGCCGGCGATATGCGACCGCTTGTCGACCACCAGCACGCGCTTGTTGCCGTCCGCGGCGAGCCGTTCGGCCATCACCGCGCCGGCGAAACCGGCACCGACGACCATCACGTCATAGCGTTCACGCGCAGCGGGCCAGACGATCGGCGACACCACCGGTTCGTGCCGGTTGCGTCCGGCGATCCCGGCCTCGATCAGCGCCGCCATGTCGCGCGCGGTGCTGCTCCACGAGCCGCGCGCGATCTGCGCATCGGCAGCGTCGCGCCACGCGGTGTCGCCGTGGCGCATCGCCAGCGCGGCCTCGCAGGCGGCGACGAACGCCCCCGCCGTGTCGGCGATCGCCACGGCTGAGAGGTCGCCGTAATGGCGGACGACATCGACGATCGGCGTCGACACCACGGGACAGCCGGCGGCGAGATACTCGGGCGTCTTGGTCGGGCTGATGAAGCGCGTCGCCTCGTTGATCGCGAAGGGCATCAGCGCGACGTCCCAGCCCGCCATATACTCAGGCAGGTCGGCATAGGATTTGCCGCCGAGATAATGGATGTTGGCGCGCATCGGCAGATCGTTCGGGTCGATCTTGACCACCGGCCCGACGATGACGAGCGACCAATTGGGGCGGGCATCGGCGACGGCGGCGAGCAGATCGATGTCCATCCGTTCGTCGACCACGCCGGCGAAGCCGAACCGCGGTGCGGGGATCGCCGCCTGATCCACCGGCGTCGCCACCGGGCCGCGGGCGCGGGCGAAATGGTCTGCATCGATGCTCGACGGGAAGGCGTGGACGTTCGAATGGCGACCACGTTTCGCCTCGTAGAGGCTGGTGCCGCCGGTGAAGACGATATCGGCGCGCTCGATTAGTCGCTGTTCGCGCTCCAACAATTCCGGCGGCGCGTTCTTGAACGCCGACAGTTCGTCCATGCAGTCATAGACGATGCAATCCGCCGCGACATGATCGGAGAAGGGCAGCATCATCGGCGTATAATACCAGCGGATCGTCCGCCCGGTCGCGCCGGCGAGCGCACCATCGAGCAACCTGGCGAGTTCCGCCTCGTCGTTCCCGCGCAGGCCGTCGTCGAGCAGCGGCGTCATGACGGTCACGCCGCTGTCGGGGCAGACGTGACGGCGCAATTGCGAGGCGCCGAGGCCGTGCGAGAATTCCGGTTCTTCCCAGAACAGCACCCGGTTGGCGCGCGCGAACCGCGTCATGAGATGCTGCGGGCGTTGAAATACGAAGGCCCAGCGCAGGTGACTAAAACAGATTAGCGTCGGCCGCTCGCCCGGTCGGGCATCTATAGTGGAAACGATATCGGCGGTCGGCGCAAGTACGGCCACGTGGATCCCCTTGATTTCGATCATTTACCATCGAGAAACAAGAAACATCACTTGATTGTTCCTCTAAACGCTTGATTCACAATGTAAATCAACACGATTTCAGGAACGTTGTGGGACCGCATCCGTTGGGCGCGGCGGGAGACGCACATGCATGACCTGGAGCTTTGGGGCGGTGTCGAATGCACCGTCAACCGAACCGGTGCGGGCTATCTCGACCAATCCGCGCTGAGCGGTCACGACCGGCGCGACGACGATCTCGACCTGTTCGCCGGCCTGGGCCTCACCGCGATCCGTTATCCGGTGTTGTGGGAGCGGGTGTCGCCCGACGCGGCGGTGGCGCCGGACTGGCGCTGGTCGGACGCCCGGCTGGCGCGGCTGCGCAGTCTCGGCATGCGGCCGATCGTCGGGCTGGTGCATCACGGCAGCGGGCCGCGTCACACCGACCTGCTCGACGACGGCTTCGCCCCCGGCCTCGGCGAGCACGCCCGGCAGGTCGCCGAACGTTATCCCTGGGTGGAGGAGTGGACGCCGGTCAACGAGCCGCTGACCACCGCGCGCTTCGCCGCGCTTTATGGCCATTGGTATCCGCATGCCACCGACGAGGGCGCGTTCTGGCGGGCGTTGCTCAACCAGATCGACGGCACCCGCGCCGCGATGCGCGCGATCCGCCGGGTCAATCCGGCGGCGAGGCTGATCCAGACCGACGATCTCGGCCGCACCTATGCGACGACGCGGCTCGGGGAGCAGGCGGCGTTCAACAATCTGCGCCGCTGGGCGAGCTGGGACCTGTTGTTCGGCCGGGTCGTGCCGCAGCACGCCTTGTGGCAGCGGATCGCGCGTCACGGGCTCGGCGACCGGCTGCGCGCGATCGCCGACGATCCCTGCCCGCCCGACGTGATCGGCGTGAACCATTATCTGACCAGCGACCGCTTCCTCGACCACCGGCTGCAACGCTATGCGGTCGAGACGCATGGCGGCACCGACCGGCTGGCCTATGCGGATACCGAGGCGGTGCGGGTGCTCGATCCGGCACCGGCGGGGCTCGGCGGAGCGATGCGCGAGGCGTGGCAGCGCTATCGCGTACCGCTGGCGATGACCGAGATCCACAACGGCTGCACCCGCGAGGAACAGCTCCGCTGGGCGGCGGAGGCCTGGGACACGGCGGTGACGCTGCGCGGCGAGGGGATCGACGTGCGGGCGGTCACCGCCTGGTCGCTGCTCGGCAGCCACGGCTGGAACAACCTGCTAACTCGGCCGCCGACCGGGCCCGATGCTTACGAGCCCGGTGTGTTCGACGTCTCGTCCGGCACGCCGCGGCCGACCGCGCTGGCGGCGCTGTGGCGCGGTCTGCCGGGCGGGGCGCCGCGCCATCCGGTGACCGCGGACGAAGGCTGGTGGCGCCGGCCGCAGCGGCTGATCTACCCGCCCCTGCTTCGCCCAGCGGGCACGCGGCCTGCCGATGCCGATGCCAATGCCGATCCGGCGCCGGTGCTGCTGATCTGCGGCGCGAGCGGGATGCTCGGCCGGGCGTTCGCGCGCGCCTGCGCGCTGCGCGGCATCCGATATGCGCTGACCGGGCGCGGCACGCTCGATCTGCGCGACGGCGCAGGGATCGGCGGCGTGCTCGACCGGCTGCGGCCGTGGGCGGTGGTCAATGCGACCGGCTGGGTGGCCGTCGACGGTGACGAGATCGAGGCGGCCGAGACCGACGAGGCCGCCTGTCACGCGGTCAACGCCACCGGCGTAATCGCGCTGGCGGCGGCGTGCGCGGCGCGCGGCATCGGCTGCCTCGGCCTGTCGAGCGACCTTGTCTTCGACGGCGGGCTCGACCGGCCCTATGTCGAATCCGATACGCCGCGGCCGCTCGGCGCCTATGGCCGCAGCAAGGCGGCGATGGAGGCGGGCTGCGCCGCCCAGCCGGGATCGCTGGTGATCCGCACCGCGGCGGTGTTCTCGGCGTTCGACGCGCGGAGTTTCGCGGTCGCCGCCGCCGGCACGCTGGCGCGCGGCCAGCCGTTCGCGGCGGCGCACGATCATGACGTCAGCCCCGGCTTCGCTCCCGATCTGGTCGATACCGCGCTCGACCTGCTGATCGACGGGATGACGGGCATCTGCCACGTCCCCGGTGGCGAGGGGATGAGCTGGGCCGCCTTCGCCGTGCGGATCGCGCACGCCTGCGGGCTCGACCCGCGGCTGGTGCGGCCGGTGGCGGGCGCGGCGCTCGGCTGGCGCGCGCCACGCCCGCGCGCGGTGACGCTGGCGAGCGACCGGATCGCGCTGCCCGGGTCGCTCGACACCGCGCTGGCGCGCTTCGCCGGCGATCGGCGGCAGCAGTGCGCGGGCGCGCGCGCGGCCTGAGCGGCCTTGCCTTCCCGGCGGCGAATGCGCAGATGCCCGCGCATGACCTCTTCTTCCCGCCGCGGCTTTCTGCGCGATGCCGGCCTCGGCCTCGGCGCGCTCGCGGTGCCGTGGCTGCCGGCCTGGGCGCAGCCGGTGTCGGCGGGGCTCGCGCCGGCGCTGCCGACGCTGAGCGGCACCGATATCGCGCTCACCGTCGATCACCTGATGGCGACGATCGACGGCCGGCCCATGCATGCGATCGGCGTCAACGGCACGTTGCCGGCGCCGCTGCTCCGCCTGCGCGAGGGACAGCGGGTACGGCTGACGGTGACCAACCGGCTCGCCGAGGAGACGTCGATCCACTGGCACGGGCTGCTGGTGCCGTTCCAGATGGACGGCGTGCCGGGGATCAGCTTTCCCGGCATCGCGCCGGGCACCAGCTTCACCTACGACTTCCCGATCGTGCAGGCGGGGACCTATTGGTATCACAGCCACTCCGGCCTGCAGGAGCAGATGGGGCATTACGGCCCGATCGTGATCGATCCCGCCGGCGCCGATCCGGTCGCGGCGGACCGCGAGCACGTTATCGTGCTGTCCGATCACAGCCCGCTGCACCCGCATGCGATCTTCACCAAGCTGAAGCAGCAGGGCGGCTATTTCAACTATCAGAAGCAGACGCTGGCCGGGCTGCTCGCCGGGCGGGACCAGCCCGCCGCGGATCGGCGCGCCTGGGGCGGCATGCGGATGGACCCCACCGACGTGTCCGACGTGACCGGCGCCACCTACACCTATCTGGTCAACGGCCATGGCCCCACGGACGACTGGACCGCGCTGTTCGCGCCCGGCGAGCGCGTGCGGCTGCGCATCGTCAACGCCGCGGCGATGACCAATTTCAACCTGCGCATCCCCGGCCTGCCGCTGACGATCGTGCAGGCGGACGGGCAGAACGTGCGGCCGGTGACGGTCGACGAACTCCAGATCGCGGTCGCCGAAACCTATGATCTGATCGTCACGCCGGCGGATCGCGCGTATGCGCTGGTCGCCGAGGCATGGGACCGGTCGGGGATGGCGCGGGCGACGCTGACCCCGACACCCGGCCTGCGCGCCGAGGTGCCGCCGCTGCGTCGGCGCCCGCTCGCGACGATGCGCGACATGGGGATGGGCGCGATGGCGGGGATGGCCGGCATGCACCACGGCATGCGCGACTTCGCCGCCGCGCCCGGACTGCCGCGCACGCCGGCCGTCCAGACGATCGCACCGATGCCGATCGACCGGACCGGCGAGCCGCCGCAGGGCCTCGCCGATGCCGGCCACCGGGTGCTCGTCTATCGCGATCTCGTCGCGCTCGACGCCAATCCCGATCCGCGCGCGCCGTCGCGGCAGTTGCGCATCCACCTGACCGGCAACATGGAACGTTATATGTGGGCGTTCGACGGGGTGAAGCTCAACGTGGTGACCGCGCCGATCGCGTTCCGCGAGGGCGAGCGCGTCCGCGTCACCCTGGTCAACGACACGATGATGGCGCACCCGATCCACCTGCACGGCCATTTCTTCGAACTGGTCACCGGCCATGGCGACCACAGCCCCCGCAAGCATACGATCAACGTCGCGCCCGGCGGCACCGCGACCTTCGACCTCACCGCCGATGCGCCGGGCGATTGGGCGTTCCATTGCCACATGCTCTACCACATGCATGCGGGAATGATGCAGGTGGTCAGCGTCCGCTCCGATCCCGCCCCCGGAGCGGGGGCGTGAGCGCGCTGCTGGCGACGCTGGCGCTCGCCGCGGCGCAGATGCACGACATGGGCGGGATGCAGATGCCCGGCATGCCCAAGCCCGCGCGCGCCAAGGTCGCGCCGAAGGCCAAGGCGAAGCCGCGGCCGGCGAAACCGCGAACCGCCGCGCCCGCCGCCTGCCCGCCGGAGCATGCGGCGATGGGTCATTGCAGCCCGCCCGCCGCGACCGGGGAAGCGATGCCGGCGATGCACGACATGCCCGGCATGGCCCCGGCCTCCTCGCCTGCCTCCACGTCTGCCGCGGCTGCGGCCGTCGGCACGGATCAGCCCGCCGGCGACGCGCCGCCGCCCGCGCCGCCGCGCGACCTCGCCGCGGCGCGCTTCTACGATCCGGCCGCGATGGCGGCGGCGGACCGGCGGATGCGCGCCGAACATGGCGGCATGACCTTCGGCCAGATCCTGTTCGACCTCGCCGAGGTGCAGGTGCGCGACGGGCGCGACGGGCTGCGCTGGGACGGCGAGGGCTGGTATGGCGGCGACATCCACCGGCTGGTCGTCAAGAGCGAGGGCGACGGCAGCATCGACCGGATCGACCGCGCCGAGGTGCAGGCGCTCTATTCGCGGGCGATCGGCCCCTATGTCGATCTGCAGGGCGGCCTGCGGCAGGACCTCGGCGCCGGTGCCAAGCGGACCTATGCGACGATCGGCGTCGAGGGGCTGGCGCCCTATTGGTTCCAGGTCGAGGGCGCGCTGTTCCTGTCCGACAAGGGCGATCTGCTCGGCCGCGTCCAGGCCTATTATGACCAGCGCGTCACCCAGCGGCTGATCCTGCAACCCCGCGCCGAACTCAATCTCGCCGCGCAGGACGTGCCGGCGAGCGGCATCGCCGCGGGATTATCGGAGGCGGAACTCGGCCTGCGCCTGCGCTACGAGATCAAGCGCGAGGTCGCGCCTTACGTCGGCGTGTCGTGGCAACACCGGCGGCGGGTGACGGCGCGCGACGATGCCGGCGGCGCGGCGCTGGTGCTCGGCGTACGCGGCTGGTTCTGACCGCCGGGAGGGATCGACGTTCATCGTCGTAGCGGAATTCCCCTCTCCCGCCAGGGCAGGGTGATCGCATACGGCCCTCCCCGTAAGTCGTTCGCCCTCCAATTCACTCCGTCACCCCGGCCCTGCGCCGGGGTCCCGCTTCTTTGAACGGCGCAAAGAACCGAGATGCCGGAGCAAGTCCGGCATAACGGATATGGGAAAGCCGTTGCAACACCCCGATCGGTCATACGCGATAGCCCTGCCCCGCCAGGGGGAGGACTTGTCATCTTCCACGAGATGAATGTCGATCGGCCCTGGACCCAAGCCCGATCAAAACCATTCAAAATAACATATTTTAAGCAGTCCTCAATGTCGACGCTGCAAAGGAGCATCATGCGGTGGCGGTGGTGCTCCTTTGCTGTGGTTCTGGCGGGTGCCGCATTCGGGTTGACCGGCTCGGCGGCGCGTCCGACTCCCGCCGCCATCCCCGTTCCCATCCCCGGCCTCGCCGCGGCCACCACGCCACACGCCGACCCCTGGGCCGGGGCCGCCGATCTGTTCTTCAAGGTCGCCGCGCGCGACGACGCCATTCCCGACGCCGGCCTGCCGCGCGCGGTCGCGCAGGACGGCGACGGCTTCATCTGGCTGGGCACCGACGGCGGCCTCGCCCGCTGGGATGGGACCGGCTTCAAGACCTATTCGACCGAGCCCGCCGACGGCGCCGGCGCGCTGCCGGAGCTGATGGTCAACACGCTCTTCACCGACCGCAGCGGGCGGCTGTGGCTCGGCATGAGCGCGGAGGGGCTGCTGTGGCGCGACCCGCTCACCGACAGCTTCCACCGCCCACCCAATCGCACGCCGCTGGACCGCGCGCATGTCGTCGCGATCGTCGACGACGACGCCGGGGGCCTGTGGGTCGGCAGCGAGGCCGGGTTGAGCCACATCCGCGGCTCCGATCATCATGCGACGCTCGTCACCGGCCTGCCGCCGGGCCGGATCGGCGCGGTGCATCGCGACCGCAACGGGCGATTGTGGGTCGGCGACGAATCGCGCCTGTTCCGCCGCGACGCCACCGGCGGCTTCGTCGCGGTGCCGGTGCCCGGCGTGGTCGGGGTGATCACCGCGCTGCATGCCGATGACCAGGGCCGGCTGTGGATCGCCACCGCGGGATCGGGCTTCCACGTCATCGCGGCGGACGGCAGCATCCGCCACCTGCCGGTCACCGTCGACGGGCATAACGTGCCGCTCGGCGCGATGATCGATGCCGGCAACGGCGAGATATGGACGGCGTCGCGGGCGGGCATCGTCGGGATCGATCCCGCGACGATGCGGATGCGGCGCCTCGCGCATGATCCGTACCTGCCCGCCAGCCTTGCCGAGAACGGCCTCAACCATGTCATGCGCGACCGATCGGGGCTGGTGTGGATCGTCGGCGACGCGACGCTGAGTTATGTCGATCCCGCGCCGCGCCGCGTGCTCGGTCTGGTCAACGCGTTGCGCGCCGATCCGCGGCAACAGCCCGACAGCGCCTGGTCGCTCGGCGTCGCGCCGGACGGGGCGCTCTGGTACGGCTCCGCGGACATCCCGGGATCGCGCCTCGCCCCCGCCCCCGCCGGCGGCCTCGCGCCGCCGCAGCGCCTGCCGGCCGCGGTGCGCAACGTCCAATCGATCGCCTTCGCCGCGGACGCCGCGTTCACCGCCGGCGAGAGCGGCCTGTTCCGCCTGTCGCTCGACGGGCGCCGCGTGCAGCGGCTGTCGGCGCAATCCTGGTCGCGCGTGCTGCTGCGCGGCGACCAGCTCTACGTCGGCAACGGCCTCGGCGTCGCGCTCGCCGATGCGCGCCGTCCGGGGCCGCCGCGGCGGCTGCCCTGGTCGGACGCGCTCACCGACCTGCGCGTCCGTTCGCTCGCCTTCACGCCCGACGGCCTGCTGTGGGTGGGAACCGCGCGCGGGCTCAACCGCGTCGATCCCGCCAGCGGTCGCGTCGTCGGCATCCGCCCCGGCGACGCAGGCGCCAACGCGCTGCGCGCCAATTTCGTCGGCACGTTGCTGTGCGATGCCGACGGGCGATTGTGGGCGGGGACGATCGGCGGCGGCATCACCATCTTCGGCCGCTCCGCCGGCGCGTGGCATGCGGTGGCGCATCTCGGCCGCCGCCAGGGGCTGCCGCACGATACCGTCGACAAATTGCTGCTCGGCAGCGACGGCGACGTCTGGGTGAGCACCGACGGCGGCATCGCGCGGATCGATCCGGCCAGCCTCACGATCACGCCGCTCCACGCCGCCGACGGCGTCCCCTTCACCGCTTATTGGACCGGCGCCGGCGCTACCCTGCCCGATGGCCGGCTGGTGTTCGCGGGGTTCGGCGGGCTGACGATGATCGATCCGGCGGCGCCGTCGCGCGAGACGGCGGACGCGCCGCTGCGCTTCACCGCGGTGCGCGGCAACGGCAAGGCGTTCGTGCCGACGCCGGGACGGATGCTGACCATCGGCGCCGGCGAGCGCAGCCTCACCGCCGACTTCGCGCGGCTCGATTATGCCGCGGCGCGCGATCAGGCCTATGTCTACCGCCTGTTCCCGCAGGAGACCAATTGGACGCGGGTCGATGCGCTGCACCGGAGCGCCCGCTACACCAATCTGCCGCCGGGCCGCTCGACCTTGGTGGTCCGCGCCTTGGGCACGGCGGATCGCGGCAGCCTGCACGTCGTCGGCGCGCCGCTGACGCTGGAGATCGACGTCGAGACGCTGTGGTACGAGACCACGCTGTTCCGCATCGTCGCCGCCGCGGTGATCGTCGCGACGCTGCTCGCGCTGCTCAACCTGCGGCTGCGCGCGGCGCGCAAACGCGAGCGGCAGCTCGAATCGCTGGTCGAGCGGCGGACCGCGGAGCTGCTCGTCAGCCAGTCCGAGTTGGAGAAGCTCGCCTATACCGACACGCTGACCGGGCTCGGCAACCGCCGCCTGTACGGCGAGATGCTCGGCCGCCACCTCGGCGGGGCGCGGCATGCGCCGTTCGGGCTGCTGCTGATCGATCTCGACCGGTTCAAACGGGTCAACGACGCGCTCGGCCACGACGTCGGCGATGCGCTGCTGATCGAGGTCGCCGACCGGCTGAGCGCGACGATCCGCCAGAACGACAGCATCTTCCGCCTGGGCGGCGACGAATTCGCGATCATCCTCGCCGGGCTCGACGGCGAACCCGCGATCGACGAGATGTGCCGCCGCCTCTACGCCGCCTTCGCCGCGCCGGTCACCGCGGGCATCCACCGCCTGCAGGTGGCGCTGAGCATCGGCGCGGTGGTCGCGCGGGCGGAGGGGATGTCGACCGAAGCGGTCTACAAGCTCGCCGATCTCGCGCTCTACGACGCCAAGCGCGCCGGCCGCGGCACCTGGCGCCTCTCGCCGCTCGATCCGGAGGGATAGGGGAGCGGCACAGTGTTCCTGCGTTCGCAGGATCATTGGTGGGGTTGAGCCGGCGCTCGCGTGGACCGCGGCCGCCGCAGCATTCCACCGATGCCCGGGAGCAGGCGAAAGCCCGGCAGGCGCGCTCGCCTCCACTCGTCGTGCGTGCGGAGCGCTTCGGCGGAGGAAACCGCTCGTGACGCCCCCGCCCCCGGCGTTGGCGCAGGCGCCCCGCCTATAAGGAGGAAGGGTCTGGGGTAAGGGAAGCGGGATCGCGTTGAACAAGCCGAAACCGCGGCAGGCGGGGCAGCGCTTCGCTCGCTTGCGTCACCGGCTTGCCGACGCGCGCGTGCGGATCGAACGCTGGTTCCCCGATCGCGAATTCATCATGCGCTCGCAGGGGCAGGTGCGCTTCCTCCGCGTCTCCGCACGCACGCAGAAGCGGGCGGCGACGGGCGTGGCGGTGCTCGCGCTGGCCTATGTCGGCTCGATCGTCACGCTGGCGGTGGTCCGCTGGCGCGAATCCTACGACATCGACGCGCTGCTGACCCGGCAGGCGCGCGTCGAGAAGGCCGAGAATCGCGTTTCCGCCTATCGCAGGAATATCGACGGCGTCGCATCCGACCTGCAACGACGGCAGGACTTCATCGAGAAGGTGACGCAGGCGCATCTCGGCAGATTGCCCAAGGACGCCAAAAGCGACGAGACCGTCACCAACAGCAGCGGCGAAGCGCGCAGGACGATCGACAAGGTCAGCGCCGCGGTGCCCGAGGCCGGCGCGCTCGCGCGGGCGGAGGCGCGCCAGCTCGCCTTCGTCGAAAGCCTGACGCGCTATGCCGACCGCCGCGCCGCGACCGACGCCGCGACGATGCGCCGGCTCGGCATCAACCCGCGGACGATGCTGGCGGCGCGCGACGATGGCGCGGCGATGGGCGGGCCGCTGTTCGCGCTGTCGACCAACGCCGACGGCTCGATCGATCCGCGCTTCGCCCGCCTCGGTGCCAGCCTGGCGCGGATGAGCGCGCTGGATCAGGCGCGCTCCCGCATGCCGCAGGTGCTGCCCGCCAGCATGGATTCGATCTCCAGCGGCTTCGGCTATCGTTCCGATCCATTCACCCGGCACGGATCGTTCCACCCCGGCCTCGACTTCCGCGGACCGCTCGGCGCGCCGATCTACGCCGCCGCGCGCGGCGTGGTGCGCTTCGTCGGCCAGCGCTCCGGGTACGGCAATTGCGTCGAGGTGACGCACGGCCCCGGGCTGGTCACGCGCTACGCCCATATGTCCGCGTTCCACAGCCATGTCGGCCAGCAGGTTTCGCCGGGGCAGACGATCGGCGCGATCGGCTCCACCGGGCGATCGACCGGCCCCCATCTGCATTTCGAGGTGCGGATCAACGGCCGTCCCACCAACCCCCGCCCATTCCTGGAGGCGCGCAGCCATGTTTCACCGAAGATCGTCCGCCAATCTGCCGGCCCCGCCACGACCGCCGGCGCCGCCGAAGATACCGGTCCAGACAAGGGTAGCGACTGACGCCATGAGCAAGAATTCCACCTTCTCGATGATCGGCGCCGATGTCGTCATCACCGGCGACGTCTCCGCCTCGGCCGACGTCCATATCGACGGCCGGATCCACGGCGACATCAACTGCCTGGCGCTGGTGCAGGGCGCCGGCAGCGAGCTGATCGGCACGATCACCGCCCAATCGGCGCATCTCGCCGGCACGGTGCGCGGCAGCATCGTCGTCGACGACCTCGTCATCCAGCGCAGCGCGCATGTCGTCGGCGACGTGCATTACGAGACGCTGACGATCGAACAGGGCGCCCGCGTCGAGGGCACGTTCGCCAAGGGCGGCGCCGGGGCACCGGGCACGACGAGCCCCGCCGAGCCGGCCGCCCGCGAACCCTATGAGAACCCGCCGCTGACATGGCAGGGCGACGACACCGACAGGACGGCGGAATGACTTGCGGGCCCGGCTATCCCTGCCAGCCCGGTCGCAGTGCCAGCCGCAGGACGCGGTCGTTCGCGGTCATGTAGAGCGCCCGGCCGTTCTCGCCGAACGCGCAATTGGCGATCGGCGCGCCGCTTTCGATCAGACCGAGCGGCTCGGCCTCGGGCGTCATGAGCATCATGCCGCCCGGCACCGAACAGACCAGAGTACCGTCGCGCGCGACCTTCATCCCGTCGGGCAGGCCCGGCCCGCCGGCCGCCTTCATCGCCTTCGCGTCGAGCAGCACGCGCCCTGCCCCAGGCTTGCCGGCGGCGTCGAGGTCGTAGACCATGATCCGCGGCGCCGCCTCGTCGGAGACCGAGACGTAGAGCCGCCGCTCGTCGGGCGACAATGCGACGCCGTTGGGGCGGGTCAGCCCGCCCTCGATCAGCGTCACCTTGCCGTCGGGATGGCGGCGGTAGACGCCGTTGACCGCTTGCTCCTTGAGCGGCGAGGCATCGCCGTCGGCGAAGCCATAGGGCGGATCGGTGAACCAGATGCTGCCGTCGCGCGCGACGTGGAGGTCGTTGCAGCTATTGAAACGCTTGCCGTCGTAGCGATCCGCCAGCACCGTCCGTTTCCGGCTGGCGAGATCGACGCGGTCGATGCTGCGCCCGCCGCTGTTGGCGATCAGCAACCCGCCGCCGCGATCGAGCGCGAGCCCGTTCGAGCCCGCCTCGCGCACCAATTTGGGGTCGGTGCCGGCGGCGCCCGACGGGCTGAGGAACGGCGTCGCGCCGCGGCCGCGCTGCCAGCGCCGGATGAGGTTGGCGGGCGGGTCGGAGAACAACAGATAGCCCCCCGCCGGCACCCACACCGGCCCCTCCGCCCAGCGGATGCCGGTGGCGATCACCTCGGGCTGCGTGCCGGGTGCGATCATCCTGTCGAGCCCGGGCGCGAGCCGGCGCACGCGCGGCGCCTCCGGCGTCTGCGCACCGGCCCGCGTCGCGAGGAGCGCCAGCCCGCCGGCCAGCATCGTGCGGCGGTCGAGCGCCATCATTCCGGCGCGACCTGCGCGGTGCCGGCGCGGGTCAGCGTCAGCATCGGCCGGGCGGTCGCGGTATAGCGGCCCCAGGCGGGCAGATCGGGTCCGTTGGGATCGCCCGTCTTCACGAAATTGACCAGATAGCGGCTGATCGTCCGCGCCGCGGCGCGATCGGTGTCGCTGGTCGCGGCGCCATATTTGATCGCGGCGGTGTCGAAGAAGAAGGGGATGTCGGTGGCGTGGCCGGCGCCCTTGGTCTGCGGCGTCTGCGCGGAGGTCGCGACATAGTCGAAGCGATAATGATAGACGGGCACGCCCTTGCTCGCGAGCAATGCGGCGACGTCGCGCGCGCCGGCGATCATCGGTCCCGTCGGGCCGCCGATGTCGGCGCTGGTCGCGCCGATCATCACCGGCACCTTGGCAAAGCGGCCGGCATCGTATGCGGCGCGCGCATCGACGAAGGTGCGCCCGTCCGGCACCGGCCCGCTATAGCCGCCCTGCCCCATCGATGCGAGGTTCAGGCCATCGACCACCTGTTCGGCGGGCAGCGCGCGCAGCTTGGCGGCGGCCTGCGGATCGTCGGCGGCGATGCCCTTGCCGCTGGCGAAGCCGACGCCCGCCGCCTCTGCGGTGGCCAGCGACACGCCGTGGCTCGACCCGTCGCCACCCGACTGGACCACCGCGCGCTGGAACAGCCCCGCCGCCGCCGGCGAGCTGAGCATCGCATGGACCGACATGCCGCCGGCGCTCTCGCCGATGATCGTGACGTTGCCGGGGTCGCCGCCGAAGCGCGCGATATTGGCCTTCACCCAGCGCAGCGCCGCGAGCTGGTCGAGCAGCCCGTAATCGGCGTCGGCGGGCTTGAGGCCGGGATGCGCAAAGCTGCCGAACCGGCCGAGCCGATAGTTGAAGCTCATCACCAATATGCCCGATCGCGCCAGCGCCGCGCCGCTATAGGTCGGCGGCGACGAGCCGCCGTTGACGAAGCCGCCGCCGTAGATCCACACCATCACCGGCAGCTTCCTGGCATCGCCCGCCGGCCGCCAGACGTTGGCGTAGAGGCAATCCTCCGCCGGCGCGGTGCCGAGCGGCGCGGCGTCGCTCGGGAAGGGCAATTGCATGCAATCGGCGGCATAAGCGGTGGCGTCGCGCACCGCGGTCCAGCGCGCCACCGGCTGCGGCGCCCGCCAGCGCAATGCGCCGACCGGCGGCGCGGCGAAGGGGATGCCCTTGAAGGCGACGATCCCGCCCTCGGTCGCGCCGCGAACCGGCCCGTCGACGGTGCGCACCACCGGCCGGTCCTGCGCCGCCGCCGCGCCCGGCACCGCCGCGAGCAGCAGCGCCAGCCGTAAATATCCCGATATCATGCACCGCTCTCCGGTCGTTTCTTGTCCGCCCCTCGATGACACGCCGACGCCCCCTTGGGCAACGACTGGATTGATCCGGCCCGACGACCCTGACCAAAGTCGATAGGTGCCCGGCGTCACTCGAGATAGGCGGCGAGGCGCTCGGCGGTGCCGGCGGGCACGTGCAGGCCGAGCTTGCTGCGCCGCCACAGCACGTCTTCGGCGGTGCGCGCCCATTCCTGCGCGACGAGATAGTCGACCTCCGCGGTGAACAGCCCGCCGCCGAGGTCCTGCCCCGGATCGCGATCGAGGATCGCAGTCGCGCGCGTGCCATAGGCCCGCGCCAGCCGCCGCAGCAGATCGCGCGACACGTCGGGATAGCGCACCTGCAAGCCGGACAGGAAGCGGCCGAAATCCGCATCCGGCATGTCGCCGCCGGGCAGCGCCGCGCCCGCCGTCCACGCCGCCGCCTGCGATCCGAGCAGCGGCGCAAGATCGCGCAGCGCGTGTTCGGCGAGCTTGCGATAGGTGGTGATCTTGCCGCCGTAGACGCTGAGCATCGGCGCCCGCCCCTCGCCCGCGTCGAGATCGAGCACGTAATCGCGCGTCACCGCCGAGGCATTGGCGGCCTTGTCGTCGTAGAGCGGCCGGATACCGGCATAGCTCCAGACGATGTCGTCCTCGCCGACCTTATGCTCGAAATAGCGCGCGATGGTATCGAGCAGATAGCGCGTCTCGTCCGCGTCGATCGTCGCGCGGCCGGGGGGCGCGTCCCACGCCGTGTCGGTCGTCCCGACCAGGGTGAAGCGGCCTTCGTAGGGGATGGCGAAGACGATTCGCCGGTCGTCGTTCTGGAGCATGAAGGCGTGATCGCCCTCGTACAGCTGCGGCACGACGATATGGCTGCCCTTGACCAACCGGACGCCGCGGTCGTTGCGCGCGCCGGCGGTGCGCCCCAGCACGTCGGCGACCCACGGCCCCGCCGCATTGACCAGCGCGCGCGCGCCGACCATCTGGACGTGGCCGTCCTTGTCGGCGATCTCCGCGGTCCAGCCGTCCGCACCGCGCTGCGCGCTCACCAGCCGCGTCCGCGTCGCGATGGTCGCGCCATGCTCCGCGGCGTCGCGCGCGTTGAGCACGACGAGCCGGCTGTCCTCGACCCAGCAATCCGAATAGACGAACGCTTTGCCCGCCCGCGGCGCCAGCCCCTGCCCCAGCGGCGACCGCGCCAGCGCGATGCTGTCCGTCGCCGGCAAGCGCTTGCGCCCGCCGAGATGGTCGTAGAGGAACAGCCCCGTCCGCACCATCCACGCCGGCCGCGGCGAGTGCGTCTGCGGCAGCACGAAGCGCAGCGGCCAGATGATGTGCGGCGCCATCCCCCACAAGCGCTCGCGCTCGATCAGCGCCTCGCGCACCAGCCGGAACTCGCCATATTCGAGGTAGCGCAGCCCGCCGTGGATCAGCTTGGTCGAGGCGGACGAGGTGTGGCTGGCGAGATCCTCCTGCTCGACCAGCAGCACCGACAGCCCCCGCCCCGCCGCGTCGCGTGCGATGCCGGTGCCGTTGATGCCGCCGCCGACGACCAGCATGTCGACGCTCTCGTCCGGCCCCCGCTCCATCGTCAAAATCCTTCGCTTTCGTGGCGCTGCGAGCAATACCGCATCCCGGAGCAAAACGAAGCACGAGGAGAGACGGGTGGCCAAGACGCACATTCTGGTCATCGATCAGGGCACGACCTCGACGCGCGCGATCGTCTTCGACGGCGCCGCGCGCCGCGTCGCCATCGCCCAGACCGAATTCGCGCAACATTATCCCGCGCCCGGCTGGGTCGAGCACGATCCAGAGGACATCTGGCGCGACGTGCTCGCCACCGCGCGCGATGCGCTGGGCAGGAGCGGCCTCGCCGCCGCCGACCTCGCCGCGATCGGCATCACCAACCAGCGCGAGACGGCGGTGGTCTGGGATCGCGCCACCGGCGAGCCGATCCACCGCGCGATCGTCTGGCAGGACCGGCGCGGCGCGGCACGCTGCCAGGCGTTGAAGGCCGATGGCGCCGAGGATCTGGTCCGCGCGCGCACCGGTTTGCTGATCGATCCCTATTTCTCCGCGACCAAGATCGCCTGGCTGCTCGACCATGTCGCCGGCGCGCGGACGCGGGCCGAGCGCGGCGAACTCGCCTTCGGGACGATCGACAGCTTCCTGCTCTGGCGGCTGACCGGCGGCGCGGTGCACGCGACCGACATCACCAACGCGTCGCGGACGATGCTGTACGACATCCACCGCCAATGCTGGGATGTCGAGCTATGCCGGCTGCTGCGCGTGCCCGAAGCGATGCTGCCGCAGGTCCACGACAATGCGCATCTCTACGGCACCACCGTGCCCGATCTGCTCGGCGCGGCGGTGCCGGTCGCGGGGATCGCCGGCGACCAGCAGGCGGCGCTGTTCGGACAGGCGTGTTTCGCACCCGGCATGGCCAAATCGACCTATGGCACCGGCTGTTTCATGCTGCTCAACACCGGCACCGAGGCGGTCGCCTCGCAGCATCACATGCTCACCACACCGGCCTATCGCCTCGACGGCCGCACCGTCTATGCGCTGGAAGGGTCGATCTTCGTCGCCGGTGCCGCGGTGAAGTGGCTGCGCGACGGCATCGGCGTCATCACCCACGCCAGCCAGACCGACGATCTCGCCACCCGCGTTCCCGACAATCACGGCGTCTATATGGTCCCCGCCTTTACCGGGCTCGGTGCGCCGCATTGGGACCCGGACGCGCGCGGGGCGATCTACGGCCTGACCCTCGGCGCCGGCGCCGCGCATCTTGCCCGCGCCGCGCTGGAGGCGGTGGCGTTCCAGACGATGGACCTCGCCGCGGCGATGGCGGCGGACGGCGGCGGCCGCCCGGCGATCCTGCGCGTCGACGGCGGCATGGCGGCGAACGACTGGCTGTGCGGCTTCCTCGCCGACATGATCGACACGCCGGTTGAGCGCCCCGCCGACCTCGAGACGACCGCACGCGGCGCCGCCTTCCACGCCGGGCTGGCGACGGGGGTCTGGTCGGGCCTCGACCACCTCTCGCGTCTGTGGTCGCGCGACCGCTGCTTCGAACCGACGATGCGCGCCGAAGAACGCGCGCCGCTCGCCGCCGGCTGGCACGATGCCGTGCGTCGGACGCTGACGACGTATTAAGCAAAGGCGAAGTGGCCTGTAATCCGGAGCACTTACGGCAAGTCGAGCCGCGTCCCTAGCAGCAATATCGCGGCCAAATGTCTCGCCGCAAACGTTAATTCGATTTTCCTGCCGCCAGCAGCTTTAGTGTCAACAAGGACAAACCCGCGATCGAAAGGTTTTATCATCAGTAAAAATCGGAGTTGCTGCGCCAGACAGCCATGCGGAGTCTCTACAAGGACTGGACAAATAAAACGATCCAGGGGGACTTTTATGCGCTATCGTCTTTCGCTTCATGCACGATGCTTGATCGCCGCCTCCGCTGCCGCGCTCGCAGCATCACCGACCAGCGCCCAGACGCAGGGGGCAGCGCCCAAACCGGATACCGTCAAGGAGGGCGCCGACGGCGAGATCATCGTCACTACGACCGCGCAGAAGCGGTTCGAGAACCTTCAGAACGTGCCCATGCCTGTGCAGGTCGTACTGCCTTCGCAGCTCGATGCGCAGGGCGCGCATCACTTCCAGGATCTCGACAAGGTGATGCCGTCGCTCGTCATCCGGCCGGCGAACCATCCGGTGAATTACAACGTGGCGATGCGCGGCATCGGCACTTTCGCTTATGCGATCGGAGTGGAATCGAGCGTTGCGGCAACCGTGGATGGCGCGCCGGTCGCGTTTCTGGCGCGCGCGATCACCGACCTGCCCGACGTCGCGATGATCGAAGTGCTGCGCGGGCCGCAAAGCACGCTGTACGGCAAGTCCGCATCGGCGGGTCTCATCAAGATCATGACAACGCAGCCGACCGACCAGCTGCATATCCGTGCCAATGCCCGCATCACCGGCGATCATGAATTCGCCGAGCAGCTGAGCCTCACCGGGCCGCTGACCGATACGCTCGGCTTCGTCTTCTCGGGCGGCTACACGCATTGGGACGGCAACGCGCGCAACCTTGGCAACGGCAAGCGCGCCAATGGCCGCGAGACGCTCAATTCGCGCGCCAAGCTGCGCTGGAAGGCCAGTCCCGGCCTCACCTTCACCCTGTCGGGCAATTATCTGACCGGCAATTCCGCCGCCGCGCGGCCGTTCGTGGCGATGTCCCCCGACGCACGGTTGCGCGGCGATCCCGCCCTGACCAGCGCGGTGGTGCTGCCGGGGGTCGCGATCGGTCCCGGCAATCAGGACGTCGCCTACAACGACCGTTCGGGCACGCAATATCACGGCGGCGGCGGACTGCTGCGCACCGAACTCAATCTGGGTACGCTGAACCTGCTCAGCCTGACGGGCTACGACCGGTTCAAGCTCGACGACTATTTCGACTATGACGATACCGCTGCGACGAAACGCATCGGCAATGCGCGCGAAATCGGCACCTTCCGGTCGCGGCTGTTCAGCCAGGAGGTGCGGCTGCTGTCCCCCGACGATGCGGCGTTCCGCTATGCTTTGGGCGTCTATTATGCGAACACCGGCTTCGAACGCCCGTTCGACCGCGGTCCCGGTTTCGCCTTGTCCAACCTGTACGCCACCGCGGGCTCGCGGCAGGTCGCCGGCTTCGGCCAGATCGACTGGGAGTTCGTGCCGCACCTCACCGCGACGGCCGGCGGCCGGGTCCAGAACGAGCGCGTCACTTATACCTATGCCAATCGCCTGCTGGCCCGACGCGATCCAACCGCGAAGAGCAATTTCGCCGGTCACGACAGCGACAATGTCTTCACCTACCGTCTCGGCCTCGATTATCAGGCGACCCGCGACCTGATGCTCTTCGGCAGCTATGCGACCGGCTACAAGGGGCAGGCCTATGACCTGTCGACGGGGTTCGACCAGCAGCGCGCCGACAGCGGCCCGATCCGGCCCGAACGCTCGCGCGACAAGGAAATCGGCGTGCGTAGCCAGTGGTTCGATCGTCACCTGACGTTCAACCTCACCTTCTTCAACACCCATTATCGCGATCTGCAGGCACAGACGATCGAGACCTTTCCCGATGGCACGTTCATCAACCGGCTGACCAACGTCGGCCGGCTGGTGACGCGTGGCATCGAGATTGAAAGCTCGGTACGGCCGACGGACGATTTCACGCTGACCGGCAATGCCACCTATCTCCGCGCGAACTACGTCTCCTTCCCCTCCGCGCCCTGCTATGCGTTGCAGACCGAGGCGCTGGGTTGCACCGGCAGTCCCCGTCGCCAGAACCTCAGCGGCGAACGCCTGCCGCAGGCGCCGACGTGGCGGATCAATGCGAGCGCGGAATATTCGCCCGCGCTCGACGACCAACGGCGCGGCGTGATGCAGGTCGCGTGGCAATATCAGGGCGCGCTTTATTATGCGCCGCGCGACCCGCAGGTGCTGCAGAACGCCTATCACATCGTCAACGTCAATCTCGGCGTGCGCGATCAGGCGCACCGTTGGGAAGCAGTCGCTTTCCTCGACAACGTGTTCGACCAGCGCCACTATAGCGCGATGGTCAACGTCGCGAGCAACTTCGACAATCGTGTCGCCACCGTCGCGATGCTGCCTCGCGACTATCGCCGCTACGGCGGCCTCCGCGTCGGGCTCAACTTCTAGCCCGAGCATAAGCCTCGGATATACGACGATAATCCAGCTTGTATCTGTCTGACCGCCTCGACTACCAAGGTTGCGAGCCGTGAGTCGCGGCGGCAGACACATCGCTCGTCGGAGCGGCACAACGAGCCGGGCGATCCCCGGTCGGGAGGAGGAGCATGATGGCGATCGGATGCCGCCTCCGGTGCGGCACGACCCGGGCGTTCGATCCGTCGCGGCACGCGGCAGGCGCATCATCCGGCGCGCCGCTTATCCTGCACATCGGAGCCTGACATGGACATCGGACGTCGTGACCTCCTGCTGTCGGCGGCGGCGCTGACCGTCGGCTCCAGCGCGATCGGGCGGGCGGCGCCGGACCGGCCGCTCGGTTATGCCATCGTCGGGCTCGGCAGCTACGGCCTGGGCGTGATCATCCCGCAATTCGCCAATTGCACGCACAGCCGCCTCGTCGCGGTGGTGAGCGGCGACGCCGCCAAGGCGCAGCGCGTCGCGGCGGAGCACGGCCTGCCGGCGCGATCGGTCTATTCCTACGCCAATTTCGACACGATCCGCGACAATCCCGACGTCGACATCGTCTATGTCTGCCTGCCCAATTCGATGCATGCCGAATATACCATCCGCGCCGCCAAGGCCGGCAAGCACGTCATGTGCGAGAAGCCGATGGCGGTGTCGGTCGCCGAATGCGAGGCGATGATCGCCGCCTGCAAGAAGGCCAATCGCAAGCTGATGATCGGCTATCGCTGCCATTTCGAGCCGTTCAACCTTGAGGCGATGCGGCTGGCGCGCACCGGCGCCGCCGGCAAGATCCGCTACGTCCGCACCGAGCACGGCTTCACGCAGGGCAGCCCGTCGGCATGGCGGCTCAAGCGCGCGCTGGCGGGCGGCGGCTCGCTGATGGACATGGGCGTCTACAGCCTGCAGGCGGCGCGCTACATGACCGGCGAGGAGCCGATCGCGGTGACCGCGCGCGAATCCACCGACCGGCGCGATCCGCGCTTCACCGAGGTGGAGGACATGATCGAATGGACGCTGGAATTCCCGTCCGGCGCGATCGCCGGCTGCCAGTCGATGTATAGCGCCAACCAGAACCATATCCTGCTGATGGGCGACAAGGGCCGCATCGAACTGGAGCCGGCGACGCGCTACGACGGCAATCACATGTGGCTCGGCCGCGACGGTCGCGAGCGCGAGGTGACGCCGCCTGCCGGCCCGGCCAAGACGCAATTCGCCGGGCAACTCGACCACCTCGCGCAATGCGTGGTGAGCGGGCGCCAGCCGATCGTCTCCGGCGAGGAGGGGCTGCGCGACATGCGGATCATCGAGGCGATCTATCGCTCGGCCCGCGAGGGCCGGACGATCCGGCTGGACGGCCGCGCATGACCGTCGTGCGTCTTTGCGGCGCGCTGGCAATGCTGGTCGCCGCGCCGCTGCCGGCGCAGACTACCGCCCCCGCCCGCTTCGCCGCCGCCGCTGACGTACAGGCGCAGATCGCAACCATGGCCGAGGCGATGAAACCGGGCCAGGGCTTCGCCTGGCAGCCGCTGGTGCAGGCCAACGGCGATGTCGCCGCGCTGGAAATCTGGAAGAAGCCGGGACGCCCCGCGGTCCACCCCGCGCAGGCGGAATATGTCATGGTCGTCGACGGCGCCGGCACGATGATCTCGGGCGGCACGCTCGCCGATGCCACGCCGACCCGCGCCGACCTGACCGAAGGCAGCCGCATCGTCGGCGGCACGACGCGGACGCTGAAGCCGGGCGACGTGTTCCTCGTCCCGGCCGGCGTGCCGCATTGGTTCGGGATCACCGGCGACCGGCTGGTCCTGCTCGGCACCAAGCTTCCCGCCGCGCACTGACGGCCGGCACGCGCCGATCCTGCATCGCATTCGCACCCGATCCGCTGCAATTGCGGATCGGGATCGGCGATGGCCTACTATACGCAAATAGCCGTCCCTGACGCTGCACGCGCGACCCGCGTGCGACAGAATTTTGCGTGCGCGATGATTTTGCCGCGGCAACAGTTGCGGCATTAACGGCTTTTAAATCCATTCCTGACCAAAAGGCCGTCGTTAGCCGTCTCGCCCGCTTTAGCATCGGCCTGCCGGCAAACGGCGTTGCGGTGCTATAAATCAGCGAGGCGATCAAGACATGACCACCATGACGTTGGTGCTCAATGAAGACGCATGTCTGAAGACGATCGGCGATATTGCCGCTCGTCTACAGGATGCTGCGTCCGAGCATGACAGCATTTGCCTCGATCTCACCGCGGCGGGCAATATCGACCTGAGTATCTTGCAACTTATTGAGGCGGCACGGCGACACGCCGCGAACGGGGGCGCCGCGGTGACGCTGTCGCAGCCTGCCGCGCCGGCGCTCGCCGCGCTGCTCGACCGCACCGGCTTCCTCGCCGCGGCGTCGCCTGCCGACATCACCTTCTGGTTCCACGGAGAATTGCCGCAATGACCGCTTCCATCCTGACCGTCGACGACAGCGCGAGCCTGCGCATGGCGATCCGCATCGCCCTGACGGGCGCGGGCTATGCCGTGACCGAGGCGGGCGACGGCATCGAGGGGCTCGCCAAGGCAGCGGAGACGCGGTTCGACCTGATCGTCACCGATCTGAACATGCCGAACATGGACGGGCTGACGATGATTCGCGAGTTGCGCAAGCAGCCCGAACAGGCTGGCGTGCCGATCCTCTTCCTGACCACCGAATCGGACGGCGACGTCAAGGCGCAGGCGAAGGCGGCGGGCGCCACCGGCTGGCTGGTCAAGCCGTTCGTGCCAGAACAGCTCGTCAAGACCGCCCGCAAGGTGCTCGGCAGATGACCGAGGACCCCGCCGCCGCCTTCCGCGTCGAGGCCGCCGAACTGCTCGACCAGGTCGAACAGGGGCTGCTCGATCTCGGCCATCATCTCGGCGACATGGCCCTGGTCAATGCCGTGTTCCGCGGGCTGCACACGTTGAAAGGCTCGGGCGCGATGTTCGGCTTCGACGCGCTCGCCGCCTTCACCCATCATTGCGAAAGCGCGTTCGACAAGGTCCGCAAGGGCGAGGTGCCCGCGACCGAGGAACTCGTCGCGGTGATCCTGTCGGCGGGCGACCATATGCGCGCGCTGGTCGACGGCGATCCCGACGCCGGCGAGGGCGACGCGATCCTCGCGCGTCTCGCCGACGCGGTCGCAGCGGCGCAGAGCGATGGGCCCGCGGTCGCGGCGCCGGCGGTGGCGCAGCGCGGCTGGAAATTGTTCTTCCGTCTGCCCGTCGACGCGATGCGCAACGGCACCAACCCGCTGACCCTGCTCGACGAATTGCGTGAGCTGGGCGCGTGCACGATCGCGGTGCGCACCGATACGGTGCCGCCGCTGCCGGCGCTGGTGCCCACCGACTGCCATCTCGGCTGGGACGTGACGCTGACCGGCGACATCAGCCGCGAGGCGATCGAGGACGTCTTCATCTTCGTGATGGACGACATGACGCTCGACATCGAAGCGATCGAACCCGAGTCGCCGGTCGCGGAGGCGGTCGTCGCGGCAGCACCTGTCGAGGACGACGGCCAGAACGGGGCGAAGCTGCCCGTCAAGCCGGCGGCGGAGAGCGTCCGCGTTCCCGCGGAGCGGCTCGACCTGCTGATGGATCGCGTCGGCGAGTTCGTCATCGCGCAGAGCCGGCTGTCGCAGCTCGCGCATCAGGACGGCGGCGTCGCGATGCGTTCGGTGTCCGAGGAGATCGAGCGGCTGTCGGGTGAATTGCGGGATACGATGATGGGGCTGCGCATGGTGCCGGTCGGTGCGCTGTTCGGCCGTTTCCGCCGTCTCGTCCACGATCTCGCGCGCGATACCGGCAAAGCGATCGAGCTGGTCACCGACGGCGAGGCGACCGAGATCGACAAGACCGTCGTCGAACGCCTGTTCGATCCGCTCGTCCATATCGTCCGCAACAGCTGCGACCATGGCCTGGAGACGGCGGAGGTGCGGGCCGCCGCCGGCAAGCCCGCCGCCGGCACCGTCCGCCTGTCGGCGCATCAGGCCGGCGGCGAGGTGGTGATCACCATCCGCGACGACGGCCGCGGCATCGACCGCGCCCGCGTCCGCGCCAAGGCGGAGGCGAACGGCCTCGTCCAGCCCGGCCAGGTGCTGACCGACGGCGACCTGCTCGGGCTGATCTTCGCACCCGGCTTCTCGACCGCGGCGCAGGTGACGAGCCTGTCCGGCCGCGGCGTCGGCATGGACGTCGTCAAGCGCACGATCGAGACGCTGCGCGGTACGATCGACGTCGCCTCGGTCGATGGCGAGGGCTCGACGATCACCCTGCGCATCCCGCTGACGTTGGCGATCATCGACGGGCTGCTCGTCCGCGTCGGCGAGGGGCGTTACGTATTGCCGCTCGCCGCGGTCGAGGAATGCCTCGAACTCAGTCCCGAGGAGGATGTGCGCTCGCGCGGGCGCAGCCTGATCAGCCTGCGCGACCGGCTGGTGCCGTTCGTGCGGCTGCGCGACCTGTTCGCCACCGGCACCGCGCCCGATCCCTATCAGAAGATCGTCGTCGTCTCGATCGGCGCGGAGCGTGTCGGGCTGGTCGTCGACCAGATCATCGGCAACCACCAGACCGTCATCAAGTCGATGTCGGCGCTGCATCGCGACATCGGCTCCTTCTCGGGCGCCACCATCCTCGGCGACGGCAACGTCGCCCTCATCCTCGACATCGGCCATCTGGTCGATCTCGCCCAGCCCCGGGAGGAGCGGCTGCAGGCCGCGGGATAAGCCATGACCGATTCCACCTTCCTGCCCTGGACCGCCGACGGCACGCTCGAAGTGCTGTCCTTCGGCGTCGGCGGCGAAACCTTCGCGATCGAGGCCGTGCTGGTCCAGGAAATCCTCGACCTGATGCCGGAAACCGCGGTGCCGGGCGCCGATCCGCTGGTCGGTCACGTCATCAACTTCCGCGGCCGCGTCATCCCCCTCGCCGACCTGCGCCGCGCGTTCGACATGGCGCCGGCGGACACCAATCGCGACAACCGCATCGTCGTGATCGAACGGCCGATCGGCGAGACGCTCGAACTAATCGGCCTGCGCGCCGACCGGGTCAATGAGGTGACGACGCTGTCGGCGGCGGATTGCGAGGCGGCACCGGCGATCGGCATGCGCTGGCGCCGCGACCACATCCGCGGACTGATCCAGCACAAGGGCGAGATCGTCGTCCTGCCCGACCTCGACGCCATCTTCGCGACCCTCGTCCACTGATCAGCCGCCGCCGGCACTCGCAAGACAATAATAGGGGAGAACCTGTCATGACCGCATTCACCAATCTCTCGATACCGAAGAAACTGATCGTCTGTTTTACGATCCTGCTGCTGTTCGCGATCGGCGCCAACACGGTCATCTACAACAAGTCCAACGACTTGAAGGCGGCGACCGAGATGAACCAGCACACCTTCGCGGTGATCGGCGCAGCCAATCGGATCAAGGAGAATGCGGTCAATCAGGAGACCGGCTATCGCGGCTTTCTGCTGTCGGGCGACGCCAAATTCCTCGAACCCTATCGCAAGGGCGCGACCGACCTCAGCGCCGCGCTGGACGAGGCGCGCAAGCTGACCGCGGACAATCCGCGCCAGCAGGAGCGGTTGCAGAAGATCAAGTCACTGGTCGACGACTGGCACGACCGCGTCGCCGAACGCGCCATCCACCTGATGGGCAATCCGCAGACCGTCGGCGAGGCCCGCCAGATCGAGATCAGCGGCGCCGGCAAGCAGGTGTTCGACAGCCTGCGCGCCGAGATCGCCGCGGTGACCGATGAGGAGAACCGGCTGATGACCGAGCGCCAGGCCGCCCAAGCCGCGGCGTTCGCCACCATCGAGCGCGCGATCTTCATCGGCACCGCGCTGACGCTGGTGTTGCTCGTGGCGATCGGCTTCGGCATGACGGCGACGATCGCCCGCCCCGTCGGCCGCGTCGCCGAGCTGCTCGGCACGCTCGCGACCCCGCTCGCCACCGATCGCCGCGACGAGGTCGGGCGGATGATGGGCAGCGCGCAGGCGGTCGAGGCGGCGTTCCGCGACGTCTCCAACGTCGTCGCCGCGGTGTCGCTGGGCGACCTGTCGAAGCGGCTTGAGCGCGACTACGGCGGGCTGAGCAGCGAGGTCGGCCAGTTGCTGACGACGATGACCGTCAATCTCACCGCGATGGCGACCCTCGCCGACCGGATCGCCAACGGCGACCTGACCGTCGATCATTCGCCGCTGTCGGACAAGGACGTGCTCGGCCGCGCGCTGGCGACGATGATCGACCGGCTCGGCGTCGTCGTCGGCGACGCGATCGCCGCGGCGGAAAGCGTCGGCGCCGGCAGCCAGCAATTGTCGGCATCGTCGGAGCAGATGAGCCAGGGTGCGACCGAACAGGCCGCCGCCGCCGAGGAAGCCTCGGCATCGATGGAACAGATGGCCGCCAACATCAAACAGAACGCGGACAATGCCGCACAGACCGAAAAGATCGCGCGCCAGTCGTCGAGCGAGGCGGAGCGCAGCGGTGCCGCCGTCCAGCGGGCGGTGGGCGCGATGCGGACGATCGCCGAGAAGATCAGCTTCGTGCAGGAAATCGCCCGCCAGACCGATTTGCTCGCGCTTAACGCGGCGGTCGAGGCGGCACGCGCCGGCGACCATGGCAAGGGCTTCGCGGTCGTCGCCGCCGAAGTGCGCAAGCTCGCCGAGCGCAGCCAGGCCGCCGCGACCGAGATCAGCGCGATGTCCTCCGATACGGTCGGTGCCGCCACCGAGGCGGGCGACATGCTGATCCGGCTGGTGCCCGACATCCGCCGCACCGCGGAACTCGTCTCCGAGATCAGCGCCGCCTGCCGCGAACAGGATATCGGCGCGTCGCAGATCAATCAGGCGATCCAGCAGCTCGATCAGGTGACGCAGCAGAACGCCTCGGCGTCTGATCAAATTTCCTCGACCTCGGATGCGCTCGCCGATCAGGCGGAGGAATTGCAGCAGAGCATCGCCTTCTTTCGCCTTGCCGACGCCGACCGCGCCGTGCCGGCCCAACCCGCCGCACGCAAGGCGATCGCCACCGCTCCGACGCGCCGCCGCGCGCCGATCAAGGGCACCAAGACCGCCAGCCTGACCAAGGTGAAGCCGGGGACGATCACCGACCAGCAGTCGCGCGTCCGTGGCTACGCCCTCGACCTCAGCGTCGGCGGCCCGGATGCCGAGGACGCCGACTTCGGCCGCGCCGCCTGATCGACGGATCCGGATGGCGGCATGATCGCCATCCGGACCGCGAACGGGCGTCGGGCGACAAACCCCTTCAACGCGCGATCCAGCGCTTCCGATTTTTTTAGGATTTCACCATGCGGGCAACGATCAAGATGAAGCTGGGGATCGCATTCGCGGTCCTGACGGCGATGTTGCTGATGGTCATCGGCCTCGGCATCGCCAAGTCGAACACCCTCAACGACGCGATCACCGACGTCATCGCCGGTCCGGCCAAGCAGCTCCAGTCGGCGCAGCAGGTCGAGGCGCATCTCGGCTACATGCTGTCGAACCAGAAGGCGCTCGCGCTCAATTCCGATCAGCAGATCATGGCCGGCTACAACACCGACACCGCCCGCCGGATGCGCCAGTTCGAGACGCTGCTCGCGGATGGCGAAACCCGGGCCGCCGCGGACGACAAGCCGTTGTGGCGCCAGGCGCGGCAGGATTGGGAGGCGCTGAAGCCGGTCTACGAACGGATCAGCGCGCTCGGCACTGCCAACGAGAACGCCAAGGCCGGCGAGCTCACCGAAACCGAACAGAAGAAGATGGTCGAGGCGATCGTCCGCGACGTCAGCGGCATCGTCGATCGGCAGAGCGCGCACATGCACGAGGCGGACGAAGAGACGAACGTGCTCTATGCCAATGCGCGCAACCTGCTGATCGGCGTCGGCTGCGCCGCGACGCTTTTGGCGGCGGCCTGCGCGATCTGGATTTCGATGCTGGTGTCGCGCGGCCTGAAGCGGATCGGCGCTGCGATCGACGCGGTGGCGATCGGCGATCTCGACCATGATGTCGCCGCGACGAACAACGACGAGATCAAGGATTTGATCGACACCGTCAATCGCATGACGGTCAACCTGCGCCAGAGCGCGCAGCTCGCCCAGTCGGTGTCGACCGGCGATCTCACCATCGATCACAAGCCGTTGTCCGACAAGGATATGCTCGGCCATGCCTTGGTTACGATGATCGAGAAGCTGCGCACCGTCGTCGGCGATGCGACGCAGGCCTCCGCCAGCGTCGCCGCGGGCAGCCAGCAATTGTCGTCGGCGTCCGAACAGGTCAGCCAGGGCGCGACCGAACAGGCCGCCGCCGCCGAGGAAGCCTCGGCATCGATGGAACAGATGGCCGCCAACATCAAACAGAACGCCGACAACGCCGACAACGCCGCGCAGACCGAGAAGATCGCCCGTCATTCGTCGAGCGAGGCGGACCGCAGCGGCGCCGCCGTCCAGCGTGCGGTGGGTGCGATGCGGACGATCGCCGAGAAGATCGGCTTCGTGCAGGAAATCGCCCGCCAGACCGATCTGCTCGCGCTCAACGCGGCCGTCGAGGCGGCGCGCGCCGGCGACCATGGCAAGGGCTTTGCGGTCGTCGCCGCCGAAGTGCGCAAGCTCGCCGAGCGCAGCCAGGCCGCCGCGACCGAGATCAGCGCGATGTCCGCGGACACGGTCGGTGCCGCCACCGAGGCGGGCGACATGCTGATCCGCCTCGTCCCCGATATCCGCCGCACCGCGGAGCTGGTCTCCGAGATCAGCGCCGCCTGCCGCGAACAGGATATCGGTGCCTCGCAGATCAACCAGGCGATCCAGCAGCTCGACCAGGTGACGCAGCAGAACGCCTCTGCCTCCGAGCAGATTTCCTCGACCTCGGAAGCGCTGTCCGATCAGGCGGAGGAACTGGAGCACAGCATCGCCTTCTTCCGGCTCGCCGACGATCGGCGGGATAGCGCGCCGCAGGCACGCCGCGTCGCGAAGGCCGCTCCGGTGCGCCGCGCCGAGATCAAGGGAACCAAGATGGCCCGATTGTCCAAGCCCAAGGCGGGATCGATCGCCGATCAGCAGACCCGCGTGCGCGGCTTCGCGCTCGACCTGACCAATGGCGGCCCGGATGCGGAAGACGCCGATTTCGGACGCGCGGCATGAACGGCGGCGACGGCACGCTGCAGACGATCGTCTTCGGCATCGGCGACGAACTGTTCGCGTTGCCGATCGGCGTCGTCCGCGAGATCCTCGATCACGGCCCGGCGTTCCGCGTTCCCAATGCGCCCGACTGGCTGATCGGCCTGTGCGACGTGCGCGGCCTGTCGGTGCCGATGGTCGATTTCCGCATCTGCCTGGGGCTGCCCACCGCCGCGGTGACACCGGCGACGCGCGTGCTGGTGGTCGAAGCGGACACCGGCGGCGAGCGTGCGCTCGTCATCGGGCTGGTGGTCGACCGGGTGCTCGACGTCAGCACCTGGTCGCGCGAGGCGATCGAGCCGCTACCCGACACCGGCACCGCCTGGCATTCGCGCCATGTCGTCAGCGTGCTGCGTCGGGAAGGCGGCTTCGTCGGCCTGCTCGAACTCGACGGCGTGCTGGCCGGCATGGCGGAGATTCTGGCCCAGTCGAGCACGGCGACGCCGGTCGCGGCGGTGTCGTGAGCGACTTCAGCTATGACCGCATCACCGAGGATCTGCTGTCGGCGCGCGATTTCGCCCGCATCTCCGCCTATGTGACCGATGTCTCGGGCATCAAGATGCCCTCCAACAAATCGTCGATGCTCAGCGGGCGGCTGCGCCGCCGGGTGCGGGCGACCGGCCACGACACGCTCACCGACTATTGCGGCTGGCTGTTCGAGGATGGCGGCCTCGCGGTGGAAGCGGAGCATCTGATCAACGCGATCACCACCAACAAGACCGATTTCTTCCGCGAGCCGGGCCATTTCGACTTTCTGAACGCCACACTGCTGCCCGCGCTCGTCGCGGAGGGCCGCAACCGCATCCGCGTGTGGAGCGCCGGCTGCTCGACCGGCGCGGAGCCCTATACGCTGGCGATGCTGCTCGACGCCTTCGCGCAGGATCGCGGCGGGCCGGATTTCGGCATCCTCGCCACCGATCTCGATACCGACGTGCTGGCGGTCGCCCGGCGCGGCGTCTTCCCGCGCGTCGCGGTCGAACCGGTGCCGCCATTGCTCCAGCAGCGCTACGTGCTGCGCCCCACGGCGCCGGGCCGCGACGAGGTGCGCATCGTGCCGGCGCTGCGCGCGGCGATCGGTTTCGCGCCGCTCAACCTGATGGACGATCATTATCCCGTCGGCGCGCCGATGGACATGATCTTCTGCCGCAACGTGCTGATCTACTTCGATCGCGAGACGCAGGAGAAGGTCGTGCGGCGGCTGCTCGCCAATCTGCGCTCGGGCGGCCATCTGTTCCTCGGCCATTCGGAATCGATCGCCGATCTCGACCTTCCGCTCACGCTGGTGGGCAACACCATCTTCAGGCGCCACTGACATGCCGGCCAAGCCAGTCCGCGTCCTGATCATCGACGACAGCGCCAGCGTGCGCCAGGCGATGACCCGCATCCTCTCCGCCGACCCGGAGATCGAGGTGATCGCCGCCGCCGCCGATCCGTTCGCCGCGGCGCGCTACATCCAGGCCGAGGTGCCCGACGTCATCACCCTCGACGTCGAGATGCCGCGGATGGACGGCATCACCTTCCTGCGCCGGATGATGGCGCAATGCCCGACGCCGGTCGTGATGTGCTCGTCGCTGGTCGAGGAAGGGTCGGAGACGCTGCTCCAGGCGCTCGAGGCGGGCGCGGTCGATGTCATCCTCAAGCCGCGCGTCGGCATCGCCGATCATCTGGTCGAGACGCATCTGCATATCTGCGAGACGGTGAAGGGCGCCGCCAAGGCGCGGCTCGGCCGCCGCCAGCCCGCCGGTACCGCGCCGCAGCAGCGATTGACCGCCGACGCGGTGCTGCCGCCGCCGAGCGGCCGCGCGATGAGCCGCACGACCGAGATGGTGGTGTGCATCGGCGCCTCGACCGGCGGAACCGAGGCGCTGCGCGAGGTGCTGACCGCGCTGCCCGCCAATTCGCCGGCGATCGTCGTCGTCCAGCATATGCCGGAAAGCTTCACCCGCGCGTTCGCCCGGCGGCTCGACGGCATGTGCGAGGTCGACGTCAAGGAGGCCGAGGACGGCGACACGGTGATGCGCGGCCGGGTGCTGATCGCGCCGGGCGGCCTGCGCCACATGATGCTCGAACGCCAGGGCGCGCGCTATGTCGCCGCGGTGCGCGAGGGGCCTCTGGTGTCGCGGCATCGCCCGTCGGTCGACGTGCTGTTCCGCTCCGCCGCGCGCAACGCCGGTTCGAACGCGGTCGGCATCATCATGACCGGCATGGGCGACGACGGCGCGCGCGGCCTGCTCGAAATGAAGGAAGCGGGCGCCCGTACGCTCGCGCAGGACGAGGCGACCTCGATCGTCTTCGGCATGCCCAAGGAAGCGATCGCCCGCGGCGCGGCGGATCGCGTCGTGCCGCTCGGCGCGATCGCCCGTGAACTGCTGCTCGCCGCCGCGCGATAACAAGGACAAGACGATGTTCCAGGATAGCAACGCGTTGGTCGTGGTCGAAACCGCGGAATGCCCGATCCGGCGGGGGCTGGCGCAGCTCGCCGCCAATCTCGATACGCGCTTCCTGCGCGCGGGTACGACGCTGGCGGAGGCGATCGGGATGATCGACCGGATCGTCGGCGGCCTCGACACGATCGTCGATGCGCTCGACGCGAGCAACGCCGGCGCCGCCGCCGCCGATCTCACCCAGGTCGCCGAACGCATCACCGCTCTGCCCGCGGCGCTCGCCGGCCGCACCGGGCGGATCAAGACGATCGCCGGCATCGCCGCGCTGCTGCGCCAGCATGTGCTCGACATGCACCGGTCGCTGCGCGTGCTCGGCATCTACGGCATGAACATCAAGATCGCCGCCTCGGGCGAGCCGCAATTCGTCGGCTTCGTCAACGGCATGAACGGCAAGCTCGCCGCCGGCGAGACGCTGCTGACCGAGGTGATCAGCAAACTCAAGGAGCTGGAGACGGGGCTCGCCAGCGTCCAGCAGGTCGATCGCCTGCTCACCGCCGAATGCGTCAAGGCGGTGCCGGCGGTGCCGCAGCGGCTCGCCGCGGATGCGGCCGCGCTCGGCGTCCACCTTCAGGGCGCCGCGCAGCTCGCCCGCCGCGTCGCCGCGATCGCGCGCAGCATCCAGACCAAGGTGGCGGTGCTGCTCGGCGCGTTGCAGGTCGGCGACAGCACCCGCCAGCGGCTGGAGCATGTTGTCGCCGCGCTGCAACTGGTCGAATCGCACGGCTGCGGCCCGGGGGCGGCGGCGCATGTCGATCGCCTGCTCTCCGCGCAGCTCGACGCCGTCGTCCACGATTTCGGCCGCGAGACCGGCGCGCTGGTCGCCTCGCTCGATGCGCTGATCCCCGATGGTCACGCCTTGCTCGACCTGATCGCCGAACAGGCCGGCGAGGACAATCGCGGCTTCCTCACCCGGCTGGAGGAGAGCGTCACCGGCATGGACCGGATCATCGTCCAGCTCCAGTCCGCGCATCAGCAGGCGGAGGGAATGACCGGGCTGATCGATGCCACCGTCACCGAGCTGACGCAGCGCGTCGGCCGGCTGAGCGCGATCCGCACCGACGTGCAGGACATCGCCACCAACACGCGGCTGCTCTGCCGCCGCCACGGTGCGGTCGGCCGCGCCGTCGCGGTGGTCGCGCAGGAGGTGGACGCCTATGCGCGCGATCTCGGCGCGACGACGATCGACGTCGGGCGGACGATCGGGCGGCTCGGCGATGCCGAAGTCTCGCTGGCGCTTGGCGACGACGAGCCGGATGTCGCCACGATGCTCGCCCGCGCGCTGCTCGTGATCCGCAAGGCGTGCCGCCGTACCGAACAGGTCGTGCTGCAGGGCGGCGACGACGCGCAACGGCTGGTCGAGCTGGTCGAGGCGACCGCGGTCGATCTCGCGCAGGAGCTGTCGCTGACCGGCACGATGGAAGAGGCATCGGCGATCCTGGCGGAACGCGCCAGCGACCTGCCCGAGCTGACCCCGGACGACGAGGGCGCGTTGCACGCCGTCCTGCCCACAATCGCCAAGCTCTACACGATGGCGGCGGAGCGCGACGTCCACGCCCGCTTCCTGCTGCCCGGCATGGCGACGACCGCGCATGCGGCGAACGACGATGACGACGACGACGGGCTGTTCTGAGCCGCGTCGGCGCCACCGTCACCGGCCTGACCCAATCCGCGGCTAGCCCGCCGCGGATGACGCTCCTCCGCCTGCTGCCCGCCGCCCTGCTCCTCTTCGCTGCGCCCGCGCCGCTCGCCGCGCGGCCGGCGCTTGCCGTCGAGCGCGTCGTCGTGCTGATGCGACATGGCGTGCGCGCGCCGATCGACGGCGAAGCGCCGGCGGGCACGCGTACCGCCGCGCCCTGGCCGCGCTGGCCGGTGCCGGCGGAGCATCTCACCCCACGTGGCGCGCAGGCGATGACGCTCCTCGGCGCGGAGGATCGCCGCGTGTTGGTCGCCGCCGGGCTGGTGCCGCGCACCGGCTGCCCCGCCCCGCGCACCCTGCGGATTCACGCCAACACCGCCGAGCGCACCATCGCCAGCGGCATCGCCTTCGCCGCCGGCGTCGCGCCGGGCTGCACGATCCCGGTCGAGCACCTCGCGCCCGATCGCGCCGATCCGCTGTTCGAGCCGCTGCGCGCCGGCGCGACCCGGTTCGATCCGGCGACCGCGATCGCCGACATCCAGCGCCATACCGGCGGCATCGACGCGCTCGCCCGCCGCCATGCCGCGGCGATCGCGGAGCTCGACACGTTGCTCGGCTGCGGCGCGCCGCAGGGGTGCAGCCCGATCACCCCCTCCCGCATCCTCCCGTCCGCCGACGGCCGCGGCATCGACCTCAGCGGGCCGATCCGCACCACCTCGGGCACCGCGCAGGTCCTCCTGCTGCAATATGCCGAGGGGCTCGATGTCCCCGGCTGGCCGCGGATCGACGCGGCGGCGCTCCGCCGGGTCGGCACGCTGCACGCCGCGCTGTTCGACGTCTTCACCCGCCCGCCCTATATGGCCGCGCATCAGGCGGCCGTCCTGGGCCGCCACATGCTCGCCGCGCTGACCGAAGCGGACGCCGCACCGGTCGACATATTGGTCGGCCACGACACCAACGTCACCGCGCTGGCCGCCGTGCTGCACGTCCCCCTGCACGCACCCGGCTATGCCGAGGGCGACGTCGCCCCCGGCGGCGCGATCTGGCTCGAACGATTGTACGATCCCGCCCGCAAGCGGCGCTACGTCCGCGCCTCCTATCGGACGCAATCGCCGGACGATCTGCGCCGCCTGTCGCCCAGGGTGACGGTCACGCCGCTGCCGATACCCGGCTGCGGCGTGAGCGGTCTATGCGAGCTGGCGACGTTCGACCGGATGATCCGCCGCCGCCTCGCCCCGGCTCAATAAGCGGCGGTGAAGCGGCCGCGGCTGTGCTGCGGCCGTTCGAGTTCGTCGACCATCGCGATCGCGAAATCGGCGAAACTGATCCGGCTCTCGCCATTCGCATCGACGACGAGCTGGTCGCCGCCGGTGCGATACCGGCCGGTCCGCGGTCCTTCGAAGATCAGCGCCGCCGGCGAGAAGAACGTCCAGTCGACCTCCCGCTCGTCCCGCAACGCATCGAGGAAAGCGATCCCGCCGGCCGCGAACGGCTTCCACTCCTCCGGAAAGTCCGGCGTGTCGAACAGCCGCCGGCCCGGTGCGACCTCCAGGCTGGCGGCACCGCCGGTCACCAGCAGCCGCGGCACGCCCGCGCGCTTGACCGCCGCCAGCAATGTATCCGCCGTGACGTCGAAATGCAGCGCGCTGATGACCGCATCGCTGCCGCGGATCAGTTCGGCGAGCGCCGCCGGGTCGGACGCGTCGCCCGCCACCGCCTCGATCCCGTCCGCCTGCGGGATCGCCGCGGGGTTGCGGGCGATGCCGCGCACCTTGTGGCCGCGCGCGGCGAGTTCCTTGGCGATCTCCGATCCGGCGTGGCCGCTCGCACCCAATACCGATATTTGCATGTCGCAACTCCCTTTGGTTTCCATCGGTGACCAACATCGGTAAAGGTGACCTATGATGCAAGACGGCACCTTCGACTCCCTTGGTCACTCGCGCGAAACCACCATCGGACGCGGCGACGCTTATGCGCGCGACTGCCCGACCCGCCAGTTGCTCGACCGGATCGGCGACAAATGGAGCGTGCTGATCCTGCTGCTGCTCGGCGATCAGGAGCGGCGCTTCGGCCAGCTCAAGCAGCGGATCGGCGGCATCTCGCAGAAGATGCTCAGCCAGACGCTGCGCGCGCTCGAACGCGACGGGCTGGTGACGCGCCACGCCGTCGCGACGGTGCCGGTCACCGTCAGCTATCGCGTCACGCCGCTCGGCCGCGACCTGCTCGCCGCGCTGCGGCTGATGATCGACTGGGCGGAGACGCGCATGCCAGAGGTGGCGGCGGCGCAGGGCCGTTACGACACGCGCACCGCGGCGAGCCACTGATCGGACGCGCGCGCTCCCGCTGCATCGCCTGCCCGGTCTAAGCGTTGATCCACGATGGCCGTCTTCTTCACCGCCGATACGCATTTCGGCGACCACCGCACGATCAACATCCAGCGCCGGCCCTTCGCGGACACCGCGACGATGGACGCGACGCTGATCGCGCGCTGGAACGCCCGCGTTGCGCCGGGCGACATCGTCTGGCACCTCGGCGACGTCGCGCGCCGTGCCGGCGATGTCACCGGGCTGCTCGACCAGCTGCACGGCACCAAGCATCTGCTGTCCGGCAATAACGATCCTGACGGCACCCGCACCGCCGCCGGCTGGGCGAGCGTCGGGGATTATGCGGAGGTGTCGCTGGACGGTCATGCGCTCGTCCTCTGCCATTATCCCTTCCGCAGCTGGAACGGCCAGCATCGCCGCGCGATCAATCTGCACGGCCATAGCCACGGCCGCCTGAAGCCGATGCCGCGCCAGTTCGACGTCGGCGTCGACGCCCGCGATTTCGCGCCGGTCACGCTTGCCGAATTGCTGGCCCCGATGCTGCCGGCCGCTCGTTGAGCAGACACAACGCCAAGGATATCATCATGATCGACCAGCCAGACGACGCAACCGACCGCCCCGATACCGACGACACCGCCGGCAAGACGACCCGCGTGATCGAGGAATCGGGCAGCAGCGGCACCGACGATAAGCACGTCGGCAAGGCGCAGGAGGATCTCGACGCGGACGACCTGAAAGGCTTCGTCAAGGATCCCCTCGAACAATGACGGATCGCGACACCTTCGGACGCGATGCCGGCCCGCGCGACGGCGCCGCCGGCAACCGCCCGTTGATCCGGCGGGTGATCATCGTGATGATCGCCTTTCTCGCCGTATCGATGGCCGGGATGCTGGCGCTCGGCATCGCGCTCTATCGCAGTTGACCGCCGTCGCCGGTCAATCCGCGTCGGGCATCATCCGCGCGGACAGGTCCATCAGGTTGCGCGCCGCATCGCGATCGGCGGCATCCTCGAACACCGCATCGAGCGCCGGCGCCGCATCCAGCATGTAGAGCAACGTCCACAAGGCGAACCGCCGCGCCCGGTCGCGCTCCAGGCCGAGGTCGACGCGCATATGCTCGATCCCCGCGGCGATCGCCTCCGGCGGCACCGTCGCCAATTGGTCGGTGCCGAAATAGCGGCGCATCTGGTCGTCGAGGTCCATCGCCGAGCCTCCTAGCGGCAGATCATCCGGCGGCAAGCCCGCGGGGCCGCCGGCTCATCCTTCCTCCGCCGGATTGTCGCGCCAGATCCGTTCGGCGAGCAGCGTGGCGAAGCCGAGCCAGGCGACGAACGGCACGCCGACCGCCGCCGCCGGCCGGTCCACGCACGCCGCGGTCGCGACATAAGCGGCGCTCGACGCCACCATCGCGCCCGACGCCACCGCGCTCGCACCGAGCTCCTTCTCGCGGAAGAACAATTGCGTCCACCCGCCGACCATCGCGGTATTGAGCAGCCAGAGCCCGACCGCGGCATTGCGCGCCGGCCCCGACGGCCGTCGCAGCAGGCGATAGCCGCCGACCGCGAGGCCCGTCTCGAGTACCGGCCATACCGCGCCGAATGCCGCATCGGGCGGGGTGAAGCCGGGCTTGTCGAGCCGGCGATACCAGCGGCGGATGCCGGGATGCGACGGATCGGGCGCGTTGCGCCGGCCGAGCACCGCGCTCGCCCCGAGCACGACGCCCACCGCGCCGAGCGCGAGCAGCGGCGACAGCCCGCTCGCCACCGGCGCCGCGGCGACGGTTGGCGTCCGCGGTGGCGCGGCGATCGTCGCGTCGGTCGGGATCGCGTCGGCGTAGCGCGACAAATCGAGTTCCTTCGGGCTGCCGCCGAACACCTTGCCCACCATATTATGGACGATCGGCCGGCTCGCCACCGCCAGCACGCCATGCAGCAGCCGGATGGCGAGCCGGCTCTGCGGGTTCATCAGGCGCGGCGCGATCTTGGGGACGCCCTGCGCATCCTCCACCATCGGGCGCATCGCCTCGTCATAAGCCGCAAACGCCGCGGTCACGTCGTCGTGCCGCGCCAGCTCCGCCGCCAGCACATAGGCGCCGGTGATCGCCAGCGTCGTGCCGATCCCGGCGATCGGCGTCGCGCACCAGGCGGCATCGCCGGTCAGCACCACCCTGCCCCTCGACCAGCGCTTCATCCGCACCTGTCGCAGCACGTCGAAATAGAAATCGTCGGTGGTGTCCATGCCGTCCAGCACGCGCGCGGCCTGCCAGCCGGCATCGGCGAACCGCTCGCGCAGCCACGCCTTCTGGCGATCCGTGCTCCAATCCTGCTCGCCGCCCGGCCGCTGCTGCACCGACAGCATCGCGCGGGTCGTGCCGTAACGGTCGGGGCGCAGCGACACGCTGCGGCCGCCGGTCGCATTGTACCAGCGCCACAATCGCCCGTCGTCCGGAGTCCGCGGGATCGTGAAATACGCGATCGTCAGGTCCATCCAGCGCGGCGCATTCTCGTTCGCGAAGACGCGCGATCGGGTCGCCGATCCCACCCCCTCGGCGACGATGACCGCGTCGTATCGCGCTGTGCGTCCGCTGGCGAAGGTGACAATCGCCGCCTCGTCATCCTCGTCGATCGCCGCCACGCTGTCGCCGAAGCGATAGGTGGCGCGCGCCGCGGCGGGTTCGTAGAGCAAGCGGGCGAGATCGCCTCGCAGGATCTCCATCTCGGCGGTGGGTCCGTCGGCACCCAGGTCAGCGGTGATGAACTGCGCGGCGACGCTGCCGTCGCCGTTCACCCAGGCGGTGCCCTCCTCGCCGGTGCCCCGGTCCAGCGCCGCCTGCTCCAGCCCCATCCGCCGCAGCACCTCGCGGCCGACGCCGCGCACGTCGATATTCTGGCCGCCGTCGCGAAACGCAGGCGTCCGTTCGACCACCTCGACATCGAAGCCGGCGCGGCCCAGCCACCACGCCGCGGTATTGCCGGCGACGCTGGCACCGGTGATCAGGATACGGCGGGACATGGCATATTCTCCTCTGCCCCGCACAACGGTCGAGGTGACGGAAGGTCGCGTCTCCTCAACCGTCACGCCGCGCCAGCCGGCTCACCACCGGCGTGATGATCACCGCGAGGATCGCGATCGCCGCCGCGACATAGCCGACCGATCCCAGTCCGAGATGCTGGATCACCGATCCCCCGATGATCGCACCCAGCCCGATACCGGCATTGGCCATCGACACGTTGAGCGTCCCCGCCAGCGCCTGCGCATGGCTGGCGGATTGCATCACCCGGACCTGGCAGATCGGGTAGAGCGCGGTGTTGGCGATACCCCAGACGGCCAGCGCGATCGCGAGCCAGAGCGGCGAGCCGGCGAGCAGCGTCGTCGCGGCCATGCCGATCGCGAGAACCAGCGCGGTGATCGCGGTGACCATCAGCGGCCCGCGCCCGACGAACTGGCCACCCAGCCAGTTCCCGGCAAGCCCGACGATGCCGAAGCCCATCAACCACCAGCCGACCTGCCCTGCCGGAATATGCGCGATCTGCTCGAGCGTGTCGGCAAGATAGGTGTAGGCGGTGAACATCGCGGTGAACACGACGACCGACAGGATGACGTTGCCCAGGAAATACGGGTCCTTGAGGATCCGCGCCTGTTCCGCGAGCTTCACGCGGGCAGGACGGGCCAGCGTCGGCATCACGACGAGCAGCAGCACCGCCATCAGCAACGACAACCCCGACAGGGTCCAGAACGTCCCGCGCCAGCCGAATGCGGTCGACGCCAGCGTGCCCAGCGGGATGCCCAGCACCATCGCGCCGGAAATGCCGAGATAGACGTTGGCGACCGCCTTGCCGGCCTTTTCCGGTCCGGCGAGTTCCCCGGCGGTCTCGCTCGCCGTCCCCCAGAACACCGGCAGCGCCAGCGCCGGCAGGAACCGCGCGATGCCCAGCACCCAGATATTCGGCGCCGCCGCGGCGAGCGCATTGGCTCCGGCGAAGATCACCAGGATCACGACGAACAGCCGCTTGCGTTCGACATGCGACAGCATCGCCGTCAGTACCGGCCCGGCGAGCATGACGGTGAACGCGAACAACGTCACGAGCTGCCCCGCGACCGCGATCGACAGGCCAAGATCCCGCGCGAGCTTCGGCAACAATCCGACGATGATGAATTCGGTCGTGACGATCACGAAGGCGGAGATCGCCAGCAGCAGAACGGCCAGGCCATGGCCCGCGGCGGTCGCGGCCGGCGGCGTCGCGGTAATCGAATGGGCGGGGGACGACATCGGCAAACTCCTGTATCCCGCCGGCTCTAGACGCGACACGAAGCACCGTCCTGCGGCATGAATTCGCGCTTGGCGGGATAATAATTCCAGAATGGAAGACGCCGATGATCCCCTCCGAACGCCTGAAGGGCATCGAAGCCTTCGTCTGCACGGTCGATGCGGGCAGCTTCACCGCCGCCGGCATGCGGCTGAACCTCACCAACTCGGCGGTCAGCAAGAGCGTGGCACGGCTCGAGGCGCGGCTCGGCAGCCGGCTCTTCGAACGGACGACCCGCCGCCTTACGCTGACCGATGCCGGTGCGGCCTTCTACGACACCTGCGTTCGCGTCCTGGGCGACCTCGCCGATGCCGAAGCGGTACTGGCGGCGCATCGGTCGGAGATCGTCGGACGGCTGAAGGTCGACGTGCCGATCGCCTTCGGGCGGATGCAGGCGATGCCGGTGCTGCTCGCCTTCGCCGAACGCCATCCGAACCTCCGACCAGTCATCACCTTCACCGACCGCAAGGTCGACCTCGTCGAGGAGGGCGTCGACGTCGCGATCCGGATCGGCGCGGCGGAGCCGTGGGCGGACCATCTCGGCCACCGCTATCTCGGCAGCGAACGCGTCATCTTCTGCGCCGCTCCCGCCTATATCGCGCGCTGCGGCACGCCGTCGTCGGCGGACGATCTCGCCGCCTTCGACTGTATCCTCTACGGCCGCAGCGACGGCAGCACGATCAACTGGCGGTTCGCCGATGCCGCCGGCCGCACCGAGGAGCGGGCGATGACACCGCGCATCGTGCTCGGCAGCGCGGAAGCGCAGGTCGGTGCGGTCAAGGCCGGCTTCGGCATCGCCCAGCTCGCGACATGGCTGATCGAGACCGAACTCGAACGCGGCGAGCTCGTCGAGATCCTCCCCGACCGCGCCACCGTCGGCCTCCCCCTCCACCTCGTCTGGCCGCGACGACGGCAGCTCACCCCGAAGGTCGACGCGGTGCTCGACGCACTGACGCACGGATTGCGGATCGAATGATGGGAGGGGTGATGGGATGTCCCGAAACTAAACGACTTGATACAAGTGCGCTTATCGGAGCTCAACTCGTTTCGCAGTGAGAAGGTGATGGCGGTAGCCGACGCTAAGATTTAGCGGAATTTCCATACAAGCTTCTTACTATTAGTTAACCACGCATTCGAATGCGTCGAGGCGGCCTACGGCGCTCTGAATTATCGAGCAGGCGCAGCTTTGATGGCGCTGTCGGTCGCAGTAGTTTGAGTTACTGCGACCGACCGTCACCAGCGCACCAAGCGCTCCCGCTTATATCTTGTTATCAAGCATTGCAAGACACATCGGCTATTGCTATTCACCTCAACTTTTTAGACCACTTGTCCGGATCGTACCGTTCATCCCCGCCGGGAAGAACGCCCCCGAGGATGCGACTGATGCGTTGGCGTAGAGGACGCCCAACGCTTGTTCGGGCGTGCGACGGATCGCAACATAATTGGCATCGGTCACGCCGATATTCGCCTGAAGATTGTTTACCGAGCCGCTGCCGATACCTTGATCGCGGTCGCCAGGACCGTCGAACTGATCGCGACCATCGCTCATCACGTTGGCGCGCGAGAACAGCGATGTCGCGCCCGTCGTGCCCGCCGCGGGCTCGCGCGCGGCGAGCGTGAAAAGCGCATTGCGGAACACAGAGTCATGGGCTGCCACGCTTGCGGACAGCGCACCCATCGGGCCGCGCAGGCTGGCGGCATACCCGGACGCCAGATTGGTGATCGCACTCGTCGCCACCGCGTGGCAGCTGGTGCTCAACGTGACGCTGTTGCACGCACTGCAGGCGCATGGCGCGGGTGCATGGAATTATCCGTCATGGTCGATCAGTGCAGAGTGGATCGCATATTGCGCCTTTCCGTTGCTTTCCGCCGCCATCCTGCGGCGCGGGGACGGTCATGCTGGAAGACGATTGATCCCGTTGGGAATCGTGGTCCTCCTCGTATGGGCGGTGGCGCCGCTCGCGTTCGGGACGGGGCTCTTTGATCTTCACGCCAACTTCGGCTGGGCCCGCATACTGCCCGAATTCGCATTCGGCATCGCGCTCTATGCGTGGGGCCGTCGGGTGCAGCTTGCCGCCTTGGCATCCTCGATGGCCTTGCTGCTGCTATGTGCGGCTATCGCCGTTCTCGCATGGTACGGCATGACGCTCGCCATGCTGGCGCCACTCGCGCTGCTCATTCTCGCTGGCGCCGAAATGGCGCGAAGCGACGGCGTCCGCTTCCTTTCGCTGCCACCCTTCATCGAGGCCGGCGAAATCTCGTACGCGCTCTACATGATCCATCTGCCCGTAGCGACGGTCGTGTTGCGTGGTACGCGCGGCGCGGGCGGTGTGACACCGCTGTGGGCACTTCCCCTGGCCGCATTCCTCGCGCTGATAGCCGCCATCGCCTGCCATCGCTTCGTCGAAAAACCGGGCCATCGCCTCATCATGCGCCTTTCGCCCAATTCCAGGAGACAGACATGATCTCGATCGTCGTTCCGACCCGCAATCGCGCTTACACGCTACGCAAGGTGCTGCCGTCCTACTTCGTTCAGGATGGCGTCGACGAGGTGCTGCTGGTCGATGACGCGGGGGATGACGAAACAGCCGACATCGCGGCGGCGATTGCCGAGAATTTCCCGAACGTGGCGCTGCGCATCGTCCGCCACGATCAGCGCAGGGGTGCCGCAGCGTCGCGTCAGGACGGCGCCGCAGCGGCCGCGGGTGAATTCGTGCTGTTCTGCGACGACGAATATCTAGAGCCGGGATACGCGGCTGAATGCCTCAGACTTTTACTGGAACACGGCGCGGGAGCCGTATCCGGGCGCCGCGTGTACATGCTGGCCGGCGAGACGCGGGCGCATGCCCTGCACAGGTTCGGCAACGGCATGCGGCGCGGAAAGCCGTTCGACTACGCCCTGTGCGAGAACGTGAATGGCGCCGTCTTCGAAGGGGTGGTGAGCTTGCCGATTACCAACTCCAACATCTTGACGCGTCGCAGTTATGTTGAGCGCTTCGGTTTCGACCCCCACTATGCGGGCGGGAATGGATACCGCGAGGAAAGTGACTTCCAGATGTCGCTGTTTCTGTCAGGGCACCCGATCCTGGCCAGCAACGATGCGCATAGTGTCCACCTGCCGATGGGGGAGGTAAGGACAGGTGGACAGCGCGTCCATGCAGCGCGCAAATTTTTTTGGTCGGTACGCTACAACGCTTATTTTCTTGAAAAGCATTATGGTCGATATGCCAGAAAGGTCGGCTTACGCCAGCCGCTCTGGCTCGCCAAATTGCACGCGCTCTTCTACCTGGCTTGGCGCAACTTCTTCCGCCCCCCATTATATGCGATCGTCATGTCGGCTCGGTTCGGCTTACGCACGTGATCGCAGCACCCGCCCGACCGTTGCGGATCCTGTTGTCAATACATCACAGGCTTGAGCGGAGCAGCGGCGCTGCGGGTGTCGTGATGCGGATCGCCGAGGAATATCGCCATCTTGGCCACGACGCCACGGTTGCGTCGCATGAGGACGTGCCGACGATCGTACCGAAGTTATTACGCGGCTTGCTGTTCCCCTTCGTTCTCGCAGCGATGATCCGCCGGCGGCAACCGGATGTCGTCGACGCGAGCAGCGGCGACGGCTGGTTCGCCTATTCACGGGATGCTGGTCGAGCCCGTCTGCATGTCACACACAGTCATGGGCTCGAGCACCTTTCGTCCGAGCGCGAGTGTGCTGGAGGCCGCTTCCTGCCATTCCATAAGCGGATTTGGCGGCACGGGCTGAGGCTGCGACTGGTAGCCCGATCCTTTGCCCTCGCCGATCTTTCTCTAGTGCTTAATGACGCCGAAGCCGACCACCTGAGCAAGGCTTTGGGCATAGAGCCATCGACAATTCATCGTATACGGCTCGGCACCGATCATGCCGGCATCCTCGTCGACGATGGCCCCCGCCATCCCGCAGCGATCGTCCAGATCGGGGCCTATACGCAAAGGAAGGGGGTGACGGTTGTTGCGGCCGCGATGGTGCCGATCTTGGAAGAAACGCCAGGTTCTTCCATGATGTTCGTCGGGACAGGTGTACCGCGCCAAATCGTCCTCGACGACTATCCGGATCATCTTCACGATCGGATCATTGTCGTCGAACATTATAGCAATGATATGCTGCCCGGACTGCTGGCCGATCGGTACATCTGCCTCATGCCATCCTTGTTCGAAGGATATGGCATCGCGAAGCTCGAAGCCATGGCCTGCGGCCTCGCAGTCGTGGTCAGCGATGACGCGGGTGCGAAGGCAGATGTCATAGATGGCTGCAACGGTCTGATCGTGGCGTGTGGCGAAGCAGAGGCCTTGCGTCAGGCCGTCAGGACATTAGTGGCGCAGCCGCAATATGTCAGGCGCTTACGAGCAGCGGGTTTCGAGACCAGCAAAATACTCTCTTGGGACAAAATAGCACGAGATAGGGCATCGCTTTATGCCACTCATTTTGCATTAAAAGAGGCCCGAAATCGTCAACATATAGGTTATTCTTGTCCGATGCCGCTGGCTTCGGGCGGTAGAAAGGAACATAAGAATTTATCGTCTGTGCCTTCTTTGTGAGCACGCAGACGGCAGAGAGATTATGTCTCCCGCTTGCAAAATCGGGTGTTCTTTTCGTGGATTCTTATAGCATCGCCTCTCAGGCCAAAATTGCGAAGCCGGGGATGAGCGCACTCCCTGTTTGGACAAATTTTGTTCAAAGCCGATCTGGCCGTGACTTTTATCCAACAGGTGCATCGCATTGTGGTCAGGACAACGGGTCAGACAGCCAGCGCGACGGTGAACCACGATGAGCAACCATTTGCGCCCTCGCGTGGATAGGGATCGGGTTGCATCGCGCGCGATGAACTTGGATGCGAGCCCAGCTGACGTCACCGCTCTTTGCATCACCATGGGCATCCCATCAGCGCAATCGAGCCTTTGGCCACCAGTGGAACGCACGTCGTTGTTATGAACATGACCGATGCAACTCTACTGCGAGACGCGTTTGGTTCTATGGTACTCACTCATGACGTGCTACGTAATCGCTGGTTATTCCATGCCACCTAAGCATAGTCCGCGCCCTATAAGCAACGTTGCAACTTTAGATTTGTGATTAGTAGGTCGCCATTTTGAGCTCACGAGCCTAAGCGGCATCGAACCGATTAAAGCGCTTAGGCATCTTACAACTGAAAACCATACTATCACTTTGTGTAAATCTAGGCAGAAACACTTTTGGAATTTTCCGAACGTGAATGCTGTCCAAGTAAGTGGTATGGAACACACCGCATTGAACGCCTTGAGCTTAATGCGGCTGAGAGCCAGTTGCTCCCGCGCCGAGGGGACGCACGCTATGGACCTCAATTACATGCTAAAGCGCGAGCAGTACCAGTTGCATTTGGCAACGACGTCCCAATCCATGTCTGCTCGAACGGCCCATCGCGCTTTTGCAAAGGAATACGGGCCGGCGATCGCGGCGAGCGGGTTTCCCCACTCGTTCAACAAGCCAGGCGGTGCGTATCATGTCGTGAACGAGGCCCGCATTGTTGAACATAGGCCACTTCAGGATTGGGAAAACGAAGGCGGCAGCTTAAGCAATCCCAAGCATAAGCCGAATTGATGCCTGGCATCTACAACAATTGGCTGAAAATAAGACTATGACTGGAATACCCCTGATTGGGAGGGCACATCTCGACAAAGCGTACGAAGAGGGACGGCTTGCGGGGAGCGAAATAAATGTGGAGGAGCAAGACTGCCCCTTTCGCGGTCACACTGGTCCGACGTTGAGACACGCTTGGCTGCGGGCTTTTCAAGCGACGCGGGCTCCTATAGCGGCGTAAGTAGTCGCCAGATGTCCGGTAGCTTATCGCTGCTGCATCACGTTTAGCTGTTCGACATCTCGTACGCGTTTGACGTTTTGACCGAGCATGTTTCGGTACCCGATGCCAACTATATCGAAGCCTGACACAACCGAGACCAATAGTAAAAATTGTCGACCCGTTTGCGACAGCCGGACGGTCCTTGAATCTCTGTTAGGCCAGACTTTAGTCCATATCTGCCCATGCCATCACGCCGGATATCGGACAGCGGCCATCCAGCTAGGCACTGTTGTTGGGATTAGGAGTACGGACAATGAGTAGGGAACGGATCACCAGATCGCTCCTCTGGCTGGTCGTGACGTGCTCCCCAAAGCTCTACCGGTCATAACTGGAGTCCGGGGTTGGAATGGTGCCCCTCGGGGCGGTGTTGCACAACCCGCCTGGCAGCATCGGCGGGCGTCAGCCCGCCAACACCGCTATGCGGTCGCACGTGGTTGTAGTCGTCGCGCCAGAGCCGCAGCACCGAGCGGGCGTGACCGAGCGACACGAACAGCGTCTCGTTGAGGCACTCGTCACGCAGGCGCCCGTTGAAGCTCTCAACGTAGCCGTTCTGCTGCGGTTTGCCGGGTGCGATGTAGTGCCACTCGACAGGCCGCTCCTGCGTCCATCTGAGGATCGCCAGACTGGTCAGCTCGGTGCCGTTGTCGCTGATAATCATCAGCGGCAGCACGGCCCCTTGCGGCACGTTCTCGCGCGTCAGCAAATATCCATTCGAGAATGCGATCAAGAATTACACGCGCCGGCAGGAGGTGCGCGAGCGCGAGTTCGCCAAGCTGGACGTGCCCGCCACAGCGGCAGTCGCGGCCACCGGAACGGGAGTCGCGGTGACGGCGGGCATCCGGAAACTGGCGGACGGCTTCTATTCGATCGCGGGCGGCGCGGTCGATGCCAGCGGCAAGCTCTACTTCATCGACCGCTTTCACCACCGCATCCATGGCTGGTCGCAGGAGGAGGGATTGTCGCTGCTGACGGATACGCCGCTCGACCCGGTGAATCTGGCGGTCGGCCGCTCCGGCAACCTGATGGTGCTCTCGTCGGCAGGGACGGACGCCAGCGTGTACAGCATCGATCCCGCGCATCCCGAGCAGATCCGCACGATCACCGCCACCCCGGCGCGCAGACACAGCGACGCGGCGACGCTGCTGCCGGTCAACATCTATGCCAATGGCGAGTTCGCTGATCGGCTCGATCCCAAGACCTATGCCTTCCCGCCCCTGTCAGCATTCTTCGTGGACAAGATGGCCGACGCCAAGTCGCAGGAATATGTCTCGCCCGACGGGTCGCCGGTGCTGCCGGCGTTTCGCGTCTGGAACCAGAGCACGGCGGACAATCTCGGCTGGCGCTGGTCGGACTCGCTCGACGCTTATGGATTGGTGGCCGCGAAACAGGGTGAACGGGTGGTCCTGACGAATGCATCGGAAAATCGGACGTACAGCGGACTGGTCGGCATCGGCGGACAATTGACCGACCTGAAAGAGGTAGCCGACCGTGGCGGCGAGAGCGTCGCGCGGGATAACGCCGGGAACCTCTACGTCGCAAACGGGCAGGTGTTCGTATACGGTGCGGACGGAAAGCAGGAGCGCCGGATCGACACCCCCGAACGGCCGTTGCAGTTGTTGATCGGGGGCAAGGGCAAGCGCACGCTGTTCATTCTTACACATCACGCGGGTCGTGTCCGTCAACGTGGTGTAATTTGGGGTGTGGCCCCGGGCTGCATCGTTCAGGCGGCCTTGGGTGTAATCTGTAGCGGCGTCACCTCCTCGATCTGTGGTGTGGCGAGAGCGACCATGCCCTCGATCTGCATGTAGCGGTTCTGGAGCTGGTACTCGTCGTTCTGCTCGAGGAGCACGGCGCCAATGAGCCGGGTGATGCTGTCCTCGTTGGGGAAGATGCCCACCACGTCAGCCCGGCGCTTCACCTCCTTGTTGAGCCGTTCGAGCGGGTTGGTGCTGTTCAGCTTCACCCGGTGCTGCTCGGGAAAGGTCATGTAGGCGAGCACGTCGTGCTCGGCGTTGTCCATGCAGGCGCCGAGTTTCGGCCATCTGGCGCGGAGCTGGTCGGCGACATGGCGCCAGGTTCGGGTGGCGGCGGCATGGTCCGGCTGGAGGAAGACCTGCCGGATCGCGGCGGCGACCATGGTGTTGTGGCCCTTGGGGACGTGCGCCAGCGCGTTGCGCATGAAGTGGACGCGGCAGCGCTGCCAGGTGGCGCCGACGACGCGGGTGACGGCGGCCTTCAGCCCCTCGTGCGCGTCGGAAATGACCAGCTTCACGCCCTTGAGCCCGCGCCGGACGAGATCGCGCAGGAAGGTCGACCAGAACGGCTCGGCCTTGCTCGGGCCGATGTGCAGGCCGACGATCTCGCGCTTGCCCTCGGTGGTGACGGCGACAGCGATTATGGCGGCGACGCTGACGATGCGGCCGCCCTCGCGGACCTTGAGGTAGGTGGCGTCGAGCCAGAGGTACGGCCACTCGCCGGCGAGCGGGCGCTTCAGGAAGGCGTTCACCCGTTCGTCGATGTCCTTGCACAGTTTCGACACGCTCGACTTCGAGATGCCGCTCATCCCCATCGCCTGGACCAGATCGTCGACGCGCCGCGTACTGACGCCGGCGATCCAGGCCTCCTGGATGACGCTGACCAGCGCCTTCTCGACCGTCTTCCTCGGCTCCAGGAAGCCGGGAAAGTAGGCGCCGGTGCGCAGCTTGGGGATCTTCAGGTTGAGCGTGCCCAGCCGGGTATCCAGGCTGCGGTCACGGTAGCCGTTGCGCCACGTGCTACGCTCGCCGGACCGCTCGTGGCGGCCGGCGCCGATGAGGCCGTCGACGTCGGCCTCCATGATGATCTGCAGCACGCTCTCGGCAACGCTGCGCAGGAAATCGCCGTCTCCGGTCTTCGCCATCAACTCGGCAAGCGGTAGTCTGTCGTCGGTCATCGGGAAAAACTCCTCGGATGTTGGTGAAGCTCGACACTTCCACCTTAACCGATGAGCCCGGTGGCCACCGAGACGCCGAAGCCGGGGTGGGGCCTCGGCCCCACCCCGGCATACACCGTCATCTACACCGGGAAATTACACCACGAGCGCGGACGCTACCCATCACGCGCTCTATGCCATGCCGCTTTGATCATGATGGCCTGATCAACTAATGCGCCTCAGGTTGGAGCTCATTGATGTGAATATCGTGATTCGTTTGAGCCTCCAAAATGAGATAGTGGATGAGCGACCTCGACTAGCCGACGGGTGATAGACACTGCGCAGTCTCGACTTTAACGGCCGAAAAAGCGTAGATCGCGGTCCCGCAGCTTACGGCGGCGTGGATCCAGAGTCGGCGGTTCGCGGCACCTTTTGAACTTCCCAAACCCGGCCATTCATCAATGTCAATCGGGGGCGACCCAATACCGCCGCTCCATGACGACCATCACGTCGCCCGACCAAATGCGAAAAACTTCAGGACGACCAGAAGGTGACCCAGATGGCAGACTTCTGTTCCGAGCCGTGACGGAGTAGCACTACCCCTTCTTCGCGAAAGGCACTTCATGCGTCCTAACTCCGCCCTGCTCGCTTTGGTGCTCGTCGCCGGCTCTGTTGCTGCCGCTCAACCGGCATTGACGCCAGTCCTGAAAGCAGCAGTGAAGGCGTCGACGCGCTCTCCTGCCAACATCGCTCGCGATCGCTATCGCCACCCCGTCGAAACGTTGAGCTTCTTCGGCGTTAAGCCAACGGACACTGTAGTCGAGATCTGGCCGAGCGGCGGGTGGTACACCGAAATCCTCGCTCCTTATCTGTCCGCGCACGGGACGCTATATGCGGCCGGGCCGGACGACAAAGGGCTTGCTGCCGTAAAGAGTAAGCAGTCAGCCTCGCCGGCTGCGTACCGCTCCGTAAGGTTTGCGACCTTTCCAGCCGAACGGGGCGCGACTCCGGTACCAGCCGGCACCGCCGACGTCGTCCTGACCTTTCGCAATGTACATAACTGGCGCTTCGGTGCGACCGACCAGACGCAGACGGCATTCGACCAGATGTTCGCCATGCTCAAACCCGGCGGCACCCTGGGCGTCGTCGAGCACCATTTGCCCGAGATGTCCGGGACAATCGAGGAAGCGCGCAGCGGTTACATGAAGCGGTCGTCCGTGATTGGCTACGCAACCAAAGCCGGCTTCAAGCTTGCCGGCGAGAGCCCGATCAACGCTAATTCGAGGGACACGCACGATTACCCCAAGGGGGTTTGGACACTGCCACCGGGCTTTGCGGACGGTGATCGCCATCGGGCGCGTTACGCGGCCATTGGCGAGAGCGACAGGATGACCCTGAAGTTCATAAAGCCGAAGTGATCGCCCAATCGGTCGCCCAGCATTCTGGCGGAGAGAACCCAACTCCTGTCATTTGGCGAGGTTTACCGCCGCCCCTACTCCGGACGCTTGTTCAGGATCTGCTTCCACCTCGGGCCGGCCATCGTCAGGCGCGAAGCCGAGCGGATCGAAGAAGCGTTGCGCATTGCGGGCCCCCGTCGCGAACGCTCTCACTGCTTGATCGTGACGACATTTAGGCGTTCACTGCTGGCGACGAGAGGAGACGCGCCATGCAAATCGACCGCAGGAAACTACTAATAGTTGCCGCGGCGTCGACGGTGGCGTGGCCGCGCCGCGTCACCGCCGCAACGTTGGCCGTCCCCGCCGTCGATCACCTCGAACTGACCGTCCTGGTCGACAGCACGACGGCGGTCTTCGGCACACCGATCGACACGCCGATCATCAAGGTGACGCCGCCCCCGATAACGCGCGACTATCATCAGGCATTCGCTGGTCAGTGGGGCTATTCTTTGTTCGCGCGCTCGAGAATCGGAGCTGCGGCGCGCGCTACGCTGATAGACTTTGGCTACACGCCTGAGGCGCTGCTCGGCAACATGGCGCTGCTCGGCATCGACCCGGCGACGGTCGATGCGATGGTGTTGAGCCACGGCCATTACGATCATTTCGGCGGCCTTGACGGCCTGCTCGCGGGCGGCCGCATACGGCGCGGCACACCGCTATTTGTGGGTGGTGAGGAGGCGTTCTGCGCACGCGTCCGCGGTACCGACCCCGATGGACCACCGTTCGGTGCGATCGACCGTCCGGCGCTGCTCCGCGCAGGCGTGGTCCCGGTTATTTCAGGAGATCCAAGGATCGTGGCGGGCCAAGGCTTCACCACGGGTCGTATCCCGTTCGTCTCGGCCGAGCGGCCGCGGGTCCCGACCGGCATGTTGCCCGGCCAGGGTTGCGACCGCGCGCTGCTCGATCCGGCCAAGCGAGGAACGAGTTTCTTCATCGACGATGCTGTTCACGAGCTTGGCACGGCATATCATGTCGCTGGCCGAGGTCTTGTCGTGATCGGCTCGTGCAGCCATCGCGGGATCATCAACACTGTACGGCAGGCGCAGACAGCCTCCGGCGTGGACCGTGTGCACGCGATCGTTGGCGGTTTCCACCTCGTGGCGCCGCAGACGGCCGCGCAGGCGCAAGAGACCGTTGCGCTGATGCAAGCGCTCGACCCCGATATCCTCATTCCCGGTCACTGCTCCGGCGAAACCTTCATCGCGGCAGCGCAAGCGGCGATGCCGGGGAAGGTGATCCGCTCGATTGTCGGCACCCGCTACCTGTTCGGCCGAACATGAGGAAGATCGATGCGTGACGTCTTTGCCGCCGCCCTACTGCTTGCAACGCTTGGAGCACCCGTCCGCGCTCAGCCCGTGGCGCCGGCGCCGGCGCCGGCTCTATTGCTCGATCATGTTGGCATCCAGGTGGCGGACGTTGAACGATCCGTGGCCTTTTACGCGCGGGTCCTTGGCCTGCGCGAGGTTCCGGCACCGTTTCCGCGTGATGCAGCCCGCTGGTTCGCGCTCGGCGGCGGCCGGATGCTGCATATCGTCGCCCACGGCACGCCGGGCGCTCCACACAACCGTTGGGATCATTACGCACTGGCCTGCGCAGATTTCGACGCGATGGTCATGCGACTAGACGAACTCCACGTCGCGTGGAAGGACATGGACGGCCACCATGCGATCCAGACCCGACCGGATCGCATACGCCAGATTTTTGTGCGTGATCCTGACGGCTACGTCATCGAGATCAACGACGCGCATCCCACCGTGTAAGATTGACCCATATCCCGACATTCACCGCGCCATTGCCGCTTCCACAAACCGGACGCTTGTTCAGTTGTGGACCCGCTCGACATTCGACAAGCCTATTGACCGGATCAGGCAAGAGGTGCCTCAGACTCGTCCCTCGCCGCTTCTCTAACGGGAACTTCGTGAGTGCGCGGAGTCTGAGGATCCTCGATCAGGCAATACGCTCTGCCGCTTCTGCCCGGGAGGATTGACGACGCTGGTTGCAGGAGTACTCCTACAATCGAGATAGGGAGACGGACGTGAAACATTGGCTCGGCATGGTAGCGCTCGCGCTTGGTTCTGCGTTGGCTGCGATCCCGGCCGTGGCGACCGACACCCCCGGCTCCAATCCGATCATCCGCGATAAATTTATCGCCGATCCGGCACCCCTCGTTGTGGGCAACACGCTTTACCTCTACGTCGATCACGACGAGGCCAAGGACGGCGAGATGTTCAATATGAGCGAGTGGCTAGTCTACTCGACGACGGACATGAAGCATTGGACTTCTTACCCTTCGATCCTGAAGATCAGTGATCTTAAGTGGGCAAAGAAGGATGCGTGGGCACCGCAGGCTATCGCCAAGAATGGAAAGTTCTATCTGTACGTGCCCGCCGAGCATGACGACACCCACCCAGGCAAGGCGATCGGCGTTGCGGTATCAGACAGGCCGACCGGCCCTTTCAAGGACGCGCGCGGATCAGCGCTGATCACCAACGAGATGACGCCCAAGGGCAAACATAGCTGGGAAGACATCGATCCCACCGTGCTGACCGACACTGACGGCACAACTTGGATCGCGTGGGGCAACCGCGAATGCTACATCGCCAAACTGAAGCCGAACATGATTGATCTCGATGGACCAATCCGGGAGATTACCCCGCCTTTCTACGTAGAAGGCCCATGGTTGCACCGGCGCGGTAACCTCTATTACCTTACCTATGCCTCTATGGACCCAGCAGCGAAGCCGGGGGCCAAACCCGGGGACGAACACGTGTCCTACGCAACGGCGCCGGCAATCACCGGCCCGTGGACGTTCCGTGGCGAGCTGACCGGACCGGCGAAGAATAGCTTCACCATCCATCCCGGCATCGCCGAGTTCAAAGGCAACTGGTATCTGTTCCTGCACAATGCTGCGCTGACGATCGGCGCTCAGAAGGGTGCGCTCGGACGTCGCGCGGTCACCGTAGAACATCTCTACTACAATCCTGATGGCACGATGAAACCGGTTGTCCAGACCGAAGCCGGGGTGTCTGCCCCGCCGCTCGAGATTCAGCGATGAGATGTTGCGCCTCTTGCTCGCTGCACGTCGCCCGTCCCGCGTTAGGTAAGCAAATGGGAAGTCTAAGATGACGCGATCTGGTTTGACCTTGCTTTGCGCCCTGGCCGCGATGTCGGTACCGGCCGCAGGCGCGCCACCGCGCCCTACGGCCGCGCGGGCCGCCTCGGATCGCACGTGGGTCGCGGCGTGGGGGTATGTCGTCTCGCCACCACCGCCCGGTCAGCAGCCCGCCCCTTTCACGCCTCCCGCCGGAACGGTCATTCCGCTTGGTCCTGCTTCGGCACCGGCCAGGCCGCCCACCCCGCCTCGGCTGATCGACAACCCGGGCCAAATGGCGGTAGACACCGGCACTGGCGATCTCGTCAACGCGACCATCCGGCAGGTGGTTCGCGTCTCCGCAGCAGGAAGCGCCGTTCGTCTGCGGTTGTCGAACGAAGGCGGCGTAGACGCCCTTGCAATTGGAGCGATGCACGTCGGGCTTGCGGGGCCGGACGGATCGGTTCTGCCCGGGACCGATCACATCGTCACCTTCGCCGGTCTGCCTAGCACCAATATCCCGGCCGGGGCGCCATTGCTAAGCGATCCTATCACGCTCCCCGTAAAGGCACTCGATAAGCTCGCCGTCTCGCTCTACGCCCCGGGTCGGCTGCCGGTCCGTAACGTGCGAGCGCTGTGGCAGTATGTCGCGGGCCCGAGCGGCGACAGCGGCGCAATGCCGGTGCTGCCTCAGGTCCGCCTGGTGAACGCACCGGTCATCCTCACGCAAGTCGAGGTCGCACCGATTCAGCCGACGAGTGTAGTCGTCGCACTCGGCGACTCGATCACTGAAGGCTACGGCTCAACCAACAATGCCTTCCGCGGCTGGACCGATCGGCTAGCCGAGCGATTGGCGGCGCGGCAGGGCAAACAACGCTGGGCGGTGGTGAGTGCGGGGATCGGCGGCAATCGCCTGCTCGGCTACGGTGCAGGTCCGAATGCACTCGCACGGTTCGATCGCGACGTGCTGAGCGTGCCAGGTGTGAAGGCCGTCATCTTGCTTGAGGGCATCAACGATATTGGACGCAGCTTCAGCCCCCGCGGACCAAGCGATCCGGTAACGGCGGACGCCCTGATCGCGGCGGACAAGCAGATCATCGAGCGGGCGCACGAGCACGGCATCCGCGTAATCGGCGCTACGCTCACCCCGTACAAGAACGCTGGTTATGCCAGCGAGCAAGGCGAAGCGGTACGACAGGCGCTCAATGGCTGGATCCGAGGTTCGGGTGCCTTTGATGGCGTAATTGATTTTGCGTCTTCGGTCGCTGACAAGACCGATCCGTTAAAGATCGACTCTGCGTTCAACGACGGTGACAAGCTCCACCCGAACGATGCGGGCTATAAAGCCATGGCAGACGCGGTTGACCTGCTAGTTATTACCGGGATGTGAGCGGCTCGCCAGTATCAGAGTCTCTATCCTCTTACCGCCGTCCAAATATGGGGCGTTAAGTGCTTTCTCCCCAGCTGAGGTCGGCGGGGCCTCGGTCGCCACGACCCAGACCCGGTCATTCGCGGCCTCTTTTCAGCTCTCAACCTTCTGCCATTCATTCATGTTGGCAGCGGAGGAGGTGCCGAGCCTCAGCACTGCCCGCTGCCCCGCCAGCTTTCCCAAAAAGGATCGTGTTTCGAGAAGCGCCTAAGCTGACACCTTACCGATATTATGACACCCGCTTGCAGTTTGGCGTGTCGATGCTCGTCGCGCCCTTCGCGTCGAACCACACCGTTCCGTTCGACACCATCGCCAATCCGTCATGAACGAACATCTCATGCGGAACGGCCAGCTTCAAACGTGACAGGAGGCATGGTGTAAATATCTCATCCCAGCGTCGGAACAGCTCTTGCCTGGTGCGGACGAGACCCCGGCGGCTACCGATGTTCAAGGGAAATGAAGTCGCCGATGCCGCTTCAGTTTTGTTGCCGGACAGCGCGCCGTCTATGAAGTGTCGCGCTCTTGCCTCGAACACGTTCGCCGATTCCTTCGTCACATCCTCGTACCGGCTGGCCCCTTGCGGCCCACCGATGAGATTCATTCCGAGCGTTACCTGCAGCGTCGTTGTGCCCTTCGTCCATGTTCCCACAAGCGACGTCGAATTATAGAATGTCAGAGGCGGTTTCGATGCCGGGCTGACGGTCTCGAAGTGTAGATTGAACGTTGATCCGTCATCACCATGCAGGACAAGATGATCCCCATCCATCCCGCCGGTGAGTCCTATGTCGATGGGGTTCCGTGCGTAGAAGTAGTGGCCGGCGACGAACTCGGTGTGGTTCCTCACCGTCATGTGTGCGCCGACGCCATACGGGCCAATGGACCCGTCCAGGCCCTCCTCCTCGACACCGGGGACCGCAGCGCCATGCTTGATCGCCGTGCTGGAAGTGTCGGTCATCTGACCGGTATCCTCCCCTATGATCTGTTTCCCGGCGATAGCTTGCAGCCTTACAGCCGGTGAAACAGTTGGATTAACCGGGTAGCCATGCCCGTCATAGCGCAAGCGCGCCTCATATCCGCGAACGATGCCTCCAGCAGCGACCATCACTCCCAGATCACGCCACCCATGCGTAGTTGTCGCCAGAACGCGCACGGGGGGTCGGGCGACGGAGATATCGGTGATTTCCCGGTAGCCGGTCGGCGTCATGGCCAGCACGTAAAGGTCACATCCCCCGCTGCCGCAAAGGTCGGCTTGGCCGCCACCTTCGGACGTGGCCATTGCGTAGATCAGCGCCTCCGGCTTCTTGTCCCCGTCCAGGTCCGCCAACGCGACGGTGTAGCGCGTCAGCTTGTGATCCCGGATGAAGGCCGCGACCCCGGAAGGCGCTGTTGGAGCGGCCATCCCTGCGGCCGTAATCAGGCCGACGATTGTAGCTGCGGAATAAACGGCCAGACGCTTCAAGACAGCCTCCACTACGAAATGTCGCGACGCGTTCGTGCGCCAATCGTTTTACCCTGCCTCTGCGTTCCCGTAAACGAACGGCAAGCGAGACGGCTCGGGCGTTCTCAATTAGCAGCCTTTGCTAGAACGCATGGATCCGAACGCAGAACCGCAAGATCGGTCGAGCGCCTCCAATCCAAGTACGTCTAACTGGCGCCGCCACGGAGGACAGGACGATGAAGGCGGCGGTTCACAACTACCATGCCCGGATGCAGCGGGTGCTGGATCACATTGACCGGCATCTGGACGACGATCTAGACCTGGATGCGGTGAGCGGCGTCGCCGCCTTCTCGAAATATCACTTCCACCGGCAGTTCACGGCGACCTTCGGACTTTCCGTGCAACGCTACGTCCAGCTCGCCCGCATGAAGCGGGCATCCTACCGGCTGGCCTACAGGGACGCGCAGAGCGTCACCGACATAGCGATAGATGCCGGCTACGACGCCCCGGATGCCTTCGCCCGTGCCTTTCGGCAACGGGTCGGGCAGTCGCCCTCGTCGTTCAGGAAGGCTCCCGATTGGGAGCCGTGGCTTGCGGCCTTCGGGCCTCTCGACAACGCGAGGAGCAAGCTCATGCAGACCACTTACACTACCAACGACGTAATGATCCGCGACGAAGCGCCGACATCCGTCGCGATCATGGAGCATCGCGGCGACCCGGCGACGATCGGCGCGACCATCCAGCGGTTCATCGCTTGGCGCAAAGCGACTGGGCTGTCACCCAGGGTCAGCCCGACCTTCAACGTCTTCCACTCCGATCCGCGCACGACGCCTCCAGCAGAATACCGCATGGACCTGTGCGTCGGCACCGATCGCCCCATCGAGGCGAACGGCGAGCGAATCGAGGCCGGCACCATCCCGGGCGGACGCTGTGCGGTGCTGCGCGTCGTTGGCAATACCGACAATCTGGAGCCTGCCGCCCTGTATCTCTATCGCGATTGGCTACCCGTAAGCGGTGAGGAGGCACGCGACTTTCCGCTCTACTGCCAGCGCATCGCCTTCTTCCCGGAGGTACCGGAGCATGATGCGGTCGCGGAGCTGTTCCTGCCGCTCAAATAGCCTGCCGGAGGGCGGCTCGCATCCTTGTCCTGGAGTCGAAGAGTCGCCCCTCTCACGTAGGATGCACCCATGCTGATCGGTTACGCCCGTGTTTCGACGACCGACCAAGATTTGTCGCTACAACTCGACGCATTGGCAAAGGCCGGTTGTGGGAGACTGTTCACCGACAAAGCGAGCGGCGTGAAAGTCGATCGACCGAGCTTGGCGGAAGCGCTCCATTTCGCACGCGCAGGAGACACCCTCGTGATTTGGAAGCTCGATCGGCTTGGCCGCTCGATCCGAGGTCTCATCGAGCTAGCGGCGGGCCTGTCCGCTCGCAACGTGGACTTCCGATCTCTCACCGATGGGTTCGACACGGCCACTCCTTCTGGGCGACTCCTTTTCCACATATTGGCTTCAGTCGCAGAGATGGAACGTGAGCTGGTGAAGGAGCGTACGATCGCGGGCTTGGCGGCAGCTCGCGCGAAGGGCGGCACCGGTGGTGGCCGAAAAGCAGCAATGACACCCGACAAGATCGACACTGCGCGCAAGCTCCTAGCAGCCGGGGACAAGCCTACCAAAATAGCGAAGCTGCTCCAAGTTGGCCTATCCACCTTCTATCGCCATTGCCCGGCCAGCGCCGGCCTTCCCGATTGAGGATGCTTTTTTGGGATTGGGCGGGTTTACCGAAATACGCGTAGAACCAGCTCTGCGACCAGCTCCAGATCGACGGTAACGCGGGTATCTACCCGGATAACATTTCCAATCCCGACTGGCCTATTATACTTCGCCAGCATCTCGGGCGGCATCTCCTTGAGCGGGTGAGCGGCATGATGGCCGGCGATGGCAGCCCGATCCCGGAAGCGCCTGGCGGCCTCGATCGGGCCACAATCGCAATAAACCTCAGCGATAGTCGCCTCCAACGCGCTAAGTTGGGCGCGCTCATAGTCGCTTCGCGGACGGAAATTGGCTTCGAGCACCGCCTGTGTCGTATGACGCGCCAGCATCCACAGTAATTCCATAGCGGCACCCCCGATCCGGCGTGATGTCGCAAGGTCGCCTGCACCAGCTCCCAGCGCGTCGGTAAGCGTCTCCTTTACAAGATCTTTGGAAAATAGCGCGAAGCCGAGCTGCTGCGCGAGCGGGACCGCCAACGTCGTCTTGCCGGCACCCGGAGCGCCCGAGACAATGACGATCCGACGCCGCAGGGTCATTCTTCCCGCCCTGCAAAGGCTATGAGATTGCCGCCGGGATCGCGGAGGATGAACGTCCGTGCGCCCCATGCCTCGCGCTTGAGGCGTTGGTGCCATTCGACACCGGCGACATCGAAAGACTGCGCTAGCGCCTCTATGCCCTGGACGGTTACGGTAGCCGAAAGCGCATCGGCTTCCCGATCGCGGAAGCCGTCTGCAAACACGTTGCCGTTTGTATGCCGCAGGTTGAGGCAGGCCCCACCACGCCCGACCTGTACGTAGAAAGGCGGATCGCCGTACATGAACATGAGCGTGAAGCCGAGGCGATCGGTGTAAAAGGCAGTGGCGGCGATCAAATCCGGCACGAAAAGCTGGGGCTCGGCCGCGATCAGATTTGGCTCTTCACTCATGGTCGTCCTCCTGCGTCTCGCCGGCAAGCCGGAGCATCACGTCGGACGCGGCGAGCAGCGTCCGACGGTCGGCGTCATTCAGTTGGCTGGACATGGCATCTGCCAGCCATTGCCGGCGTCGAGCTATCGCCCGGTGCAAAGCCGTGGCACCGCCATCGGTCAGCGCAATTAGCTGACGACGGCGATCGGCAGGATCGGTCGGGCGCTCGATCAGCGCGGCATCCTCCAACCGGACCAGCAAGCGGCTCAGGGATTGAGGCTGCAAGCCTTCACCTCGCGCGAGCGTCACCGCACTCATCGGGCCTTGCCGGTGCAGCGACGCGAGCAGCGCCAAGCCGCTGCCGGTAACTTCCCCGTCCGACGCGGGCCGGCGCAACCGGCGCGCCATTCGAAGTACCGCTCGCACGATCCTGGCCTCATCGCTCTCGCGATCGTCTACGCTTGTCATTTCATACGCATTGCGTATTATCGGGAAGCAGTCAACCCGATGATCCGCGACGGCAGCACAGTGGAGACAGACCAATGCAGCAGCGTATGACAGCGATCCTCCCGTGCAACGATCTCGACGCGGCTCAGGGCTTTTTCGAGCGTCTGGGCTTTACGCGCGACAGCGGAAGTCCCGACGAGTACCGGATGCTGAGTGACGGGCATGGAGGAGATATTCACCTCAATCCTGCCGTTGCCGGCTGGCTGACGCCGGGCCGCAACCCATTCGGACTATACCTCTACCGCGAGGACGTAGACGCCTTAGCCGCCGCCTTTGCAGGCGAGATCATTGAGCCGGGCGGGGTCAGCGATAAGCCTTGGGGAATGTACGAGTTCGCGCTGAACGGCCCTGACGAAACGCTCGTGCGTGTAGGTTGGCCCAGCCGACTTCGTTAGGCACGCCGCTGCCGCGAGTGCCTTCCCACGCAGGAACTTGTGAAGAGAATCCGGCTGCGCCTATCGCGCTGACGGACGCCTGCGAGTTGCAGTTACCCGAAATCTGTTCCTGAATGCGCTTTCCCGAGGCGGACAGTTGGAGACGGAGAACCGGGAAGCCGGGAGCCTCCCAAAGCAATGAGTTTCGGGAAAGCCCCTGGCACCGGTGAGCGGGCAAGATTGGTCATGCGGCGGTCGACCGCTCAGCGGCTGCGGAGACCCAGAGCACGAAGCCGCTGCGCGGCATTGGTGCGGGTGGTGAGGTAGCGCGCTTGCGCTGAGGTTTGGCCCTGCGGCAGCGGGGGCAGACGATGGGGTTCCTTCAACGAGAGGAACTCCCCATGGCTACCCTACCCATCGGATCGGCCGTCACCCCGCTGCGCCAGCGGATGCTCGACGACATGGCGATGCGCGCGATGCGGTCGCGGACCCAGCACGACTATGTCCGCCATGTTCGCGCCTTCGCGGCCTTTCTCAAGCGTTCGCCGGATACAGCGACCGCCGAGGACGTGCGGCGCTTTCAGTTGTACCAGCGCGAACACGGCGTCAGCGAGTCCACGATCAACGCGATAGTATCGGCGCTGCGCTTCCTGTTCGGGGTGACGCTCGACCGGCCCGACCTGTCGCGCAAGCTGGTGCTGGCCCCTCGTCCCCGGAAGCTGCCCGACGTGCTGAGTGTCGATGAGGTCGGACGGTTGCTCGAGGCGGCACCGGGCATCAAGTACCGGGCCGCGCTCGGCGTGGCATATGGTGCCGGCCTGCGCGTGTCCGAGGTCGCGCACCTCAAGGCCGACGACATCGACAGCAAGCGCATGCTCATCCGCATCGAGGAGGGCAAAGGACGCAAGGACCGCAACGCCATGCTGTCGCCGCAGCTGCTCGAGTTGCTCAGGCTGTGGTGGCGCGAGGGCAAGCGGCGCAGCGTCCTGCTGCCGCACGGCTGGCTGTTCCCCGGCCGCAGCTACACCGACCCGATCTCGACCAGGCAGTTGCACCGCGCCGTCTGCGAGGCGGCCGAGGCGGCAGGCATCCGCAAGCGCGTCAGGCCGCACACGCTGCGGCACAGTTTCGCTACCCACCTGCTCGAGCAGGATGTCGATATCCGCGTCATCCAGGTGCTGCTCGGGCATAGCAAGCTGGAGACCACCGCGCTGTACACCAAGGTCGCCACCCGGACGATCCGGGCGGTCACCGGCCCGCTCGACCGGTTGATGGCGCTGATGGAGGGCAGGACGCCGGCCGGGTGACGCCCAAGTGCGCGCCTCGCTCGAGGTCGCCGACATCTTCCGCACCGCCGGTCCTGCGTATCGGGCCGCCCGTGCCGGGCATCTGAGCCTCGACCAGCTCAAGGTCATGTCAGCGATAGAGACTTGCCGGACCGCCGTCATGGGTGGGCATGTCGAGGCCTGCACCGACTGCGGGCACTGGCGGGTCGCGTATAACTCCTGCCGCAACCGGCACTGCCCGCGGTGCCAGGGCGCGGCCGCGCGCACGTGGCTTGCCGAACGCGAGGCCGACCTACTGCCGGTCGGCTATTTTCACGTCGTCTTCACGCTCCCGGCCGAGGTCGCCGACATCGCGCTCCAGAACAAGGCGGCGGTGTATGGACTGCTGTTCCAGGCGGCGTCAGAAACGATGACGACCATCGCTGCGGACCCGAAGCACCTTGGCGCCCGTATCGGCATCACCGCGGTGCTTCATACATGGGGCTCGGCGATGACCCACCACCCGCACATCCACATGATTGTCCCGGGCGGCGGACTATCGCCGGACGGCAGCCGCTGGATCTTGTCACGCCCGGCGTTCCTGCTGCCGGTGCGCGTGCTGGGAAAGCTGTTCCGACGCCTGTTCCTCACTCGGCTGACTGCACTCCACGATATGGGACGGCTTGCGTTCTACGGCAGCCTCGCGCACCTTGCCGACCGGCGCGCGTTCCTGCGGCATCTGGCCCCGGTCCGGAAGAAGCGCTGGGTGGTCTATGCCAAACCGCCGTTCGCCGGACCGGAGACGGTGCTTGCCTATCTGTCGCGCTACACGCACCGCGTGGCCATCTCGAACAGCCGGCTCATCCGCTTCGACCAGACCGGCGTCACCTTCCGTTACAAGAACTACCGGGCTGACGGTGCCGACCGCCAGCAGGTCATGACCCTTGCCGCCGATGAGTTCATCCGCCGGTTCCTGCTCCACGTGCTGCCCAAGGGCTTCCACCGCATCCGCCACTACGGCCTGCTCGCCGGCGCCACCCGCAAGGCGCATCTCGAATGTGCCCGCGAACTGCTCGGCGTTGCGCCAGCCGCCGTCGAGGCACCGGCCGTGGAGCCGGAAGACACCCGTCCGCCATGCCCGTGCTGTGGCGGGCGCATGCTCGTCATCGAAACCTTCGAACGCTGGCGACAGCCACGCGCCCCACCGCCGGGTATCAACCCGACCGGGACCACCCCGCCATGACCCGGCATGGCCCGAATATATCCCGCCGCGCAGCACCTGCGCTTCCGGCAAGAATGCCGTTCGCGCCGACGGTGTCGCCAGTCGCACTGGCACTTGCCATGATCCGCAGTTCACGCCGACATCCATCTCTGACGCCGCGCTCGATTGCCCCCTTCCGGCACGTCGGAGCGCATCTCGCCACCCGCCGCGCCCGTCGGCCAACCACACGAAAACCGCTTTCCCCATAGACCACCGCCCGTAGCCCGCGGCTTCCTGCTATGGAGGAAATCGTACACCTGCCGGTGCCCGATTTCCTTCACACACTCGGACGTTCAGGCCGCCCTGCTCGCTTCCCAACTTCGGTCGTTCGTTCATGTCGACTGATCCGCTCAATGGCCGATGCGCCGCGATGTCGCCGACGTCGCTGCCGAAGACCGCGACACGCACCCAGACGCTTGCAGGGTTCGCCATCGCTGCGACAGGCGGAGCAAGCAGGCGGCGCCGCGTGATCGCTGCGTCGGCCGCGGCCCTTGTGTGGCAAGCGCTGTTGCTGTCTCGTCACGCGCACGGACGCTGCCGACTTCAACGTGAACCATAGCCGATGCCCGATTCATTGCGATCGTCGCCAGCCGCACCAGCGCTCGCGTTCGTGCGACCCAGCCGTCCGCTGCCGCCTGCGCCGTGCCGATCTGGGCGAGGCTGTTGGTCGATCCGGTCGGCACCCCCGCAGCACCGACCGGCGGCACGACGATCTCGCCGCTCGTGCCACGGACCTGCGAAGTCATACCATCACCGACCCCTACGATGCGGATACCAAGCCGCTGCACCGCTTCAGGGGCAGTGTCAGCCGCAGCAGATCGCCCTCATGCGCAACCGTCTCAGCCTTGGCAGGCGGTTCAGGTGAAGAGGCAGGTTCGGTGCTGCAGCCTTGCAGCAGAAGCGCGGACAACAGCAATGCGGGCGGCACGGACGGTCGGATCAGCCGGACCGCCTATCCCGTCCTCATTGGAGCGAGCTTGGCGAAACTATACGATGCCCCAATGTGAAGGATTACCGGATCGGCTGCGCACCAAGTAGCTGCGCTGGCCACTAGCGTTTGCGCAGCAATCCACATCTTGCCGACTAACCCCGATAGCAGGTTGGGGATGCAGCAGGATCATCACAAGCGCGGCGCACGCGAAATGACGCCATCGACGAGACGGCGATCTATGAGTCCTTTGGGAGGGGATGAATAGCAAACCGAGCGCAGACATCGCAATCATGACAATTCCAACGGTTATATATACCATTATACCTATCGGAAGTCTTGTAGAGTTTCCTAATTGCTTTTTCGAGCTACGCCCATTAAGTAAAATACTTAGATATTTTTTCACATTTAATTAATTTTGCTTTTGCAAGCTAATAATTTTATGCGGGCTATAGCCAAACTTAATTGAGGGATATCACGAATGTTCACTAAGGTAACATTCTTGTAATTTAAACACATTTCTCGCTTTCTCATCCTCATTGGCGGCGATAATAGTCACGTCTCGCGCCAGCGCGGAAAGGATCAACGGTGACAAGGATCGAGGATCGTGCGAGACGGAAATAACGACATCGACGCCCAGAAGGTCGATCGCCAAAGCTCTGTTCGGCTCGTGGAACGTTACGACAGCATCAATCCCAAGCGCCTTCGCCCAGCGCTCAAGGCGCCACCGGTGTCGGCCATAACCCCTCAGGGTCAGGCGGTCGCCAAGCCTGCCAGCCAGAGCGAACGCCCGGATGGCAGCCGTATAGCCCTTTCGATCGTTCAGCCGGCCCACGACTAAAAAGACCATGGGAGCGTTGCGCGACAGTGGAACAGTTCGGTTCGCGCTTTCGCTCGTCGATATCGAGGGGTCGTCAGCAGAGTCTTGCCCCTCGTCAATTGCGACGAGAGCGTCCTGCGATACTGAGGTGAACGGAGACTTGCCCGGTCTTGCACTGGCAACCGAAGCTGGGCTGGGGAACGTAAGCTGGATCCCGCGCGGGTGCACTGCGTGTTTCACACCGGCTATAAGCCGAGAAAGCCAGTTCATCCGACGTGCTCGCTTATGGAATTTGCCGACTGTCCACGCCCGGACCGACCCGGGTCGACGCGAGCGAAAATCTTTGCGGCCAAGACCGTCCAACCTAGCCCAAAAGCCCAGCCAGCGGCGACGTCGGTCGGCCAATGCACGCCAAGGACGATGCGCGACGCGCCAATTGCCAGCACTAGGATCAAAGCCCCGACGACCGGAATCCGTTTACGAGGCCGTGTCACCTGAGTCGCCGCCACAGCTAGCGCTAGAGTACCGTAGACGTACGCCGAATTCATGGCGTGTCCGCTGGGGAAGCTTGCGGACTGGACTTCGACGAGGTGATTGACCAGTGTCGGTCGAGGGCGATCAACCACGAACTTGATCGCGCTGGTCATCATACCGCCGGTGGCAGTGGCACCAGCGATGTAAACCGCTTGTGGCCATCGGTGTTTAGCCAGGAGATAGCTCAAAGCCGCAATGGTGACGATCCAAAGGGTGAGGTTGTTTCCTAAAATCGTCAGCCTGCGGGCGAGTGTGACGACGGATCCGTAGTCCCCCGTGCGCTCCCGGACCCAACGTAGAATGACTGGATCCAGCCCCGTGACACTGCCACGGAGAAGAATCGCTAACGCCATGAGCAAGGCACATCCAACAAGCGCCGCCACTGCTGCCACGGTGATAAGCCTTGAGGGCTCGGCGTCTCGGTTCTCTCGATGCGGCATCATCCCACGGGCCGAACGACCAGCACCCTGAACGTGCCCGGCTTGGCGACCGGGCGTCCGCCGGCCGTGACGGGGGGATCGAACGAGGCGGTGGGCAAGTAGATCGCCCCGGCGTCTGCATCGAGCGCGCCGGTGCGTGCACCGATCGCCGTCTTCACGCTGCCGACCTGTCCAACGTGCAAACCGTCCAGCGAGAGGATGTCGAGCACGCCGTCCTTGCCGCAGGGGACGAACGCAAGGCGGCGTTTGGCGTCGAGGATAACCGCGTCCGGGCCGGCCCCGATTCCGACCAGCTCGGTCAGGCTGCGTCGTTTGGCGCTGACGATGGCCGCCTTCCCGTTCGCGCAGGCGGCAATCAGGCGATCCGTTTTCGCATCATAGGCGAGCCCGGTAGGCGCTTCGCAGCCCGGCAGGGCAATCGGCCTGGCGGTCGTTCCGCTGGCGACGTCGACGACGTCCATCTCGTTGGCGTCCTCGTTGTTCACGAACAGGATGCCACCGGGCGTCAACGCGGCATATTCGAGCGCCGGCTTGACCGTCACCGTCCGCACCGTCTTCAGCGTCGTGACATCGATGATCGACACGGTTCCGGCCTGGGCGTTCATGACGAACGCCGTCCGGCCGTCATCGGACAGGATTGCCGCATCGGGCTTCTTGCCCACTGCGATGCGACCAATTTCGCGACCGTAGTCGGCTGTGAGAAAGCGGACCGACGCGTCGTCGCCGCTCGTCACCAGCAGGCGATGACCGGCCAGCGGCACCACCGCGTGGCCGTGCGCGATCGATCCGATCGATCCGATCGCAGCCTCACGGTCCGTGTCGATGACCGTGACGGATCCCGATCGTGCGACGTAGAGGCGATGAGCCGCCGGATCGACACGCGCGTAATCCCAGCCTCCTGCATCAGGGCCGGGGATCGAGGCCGTGACACGGTAGACGGGTCCAGGTTCAGCAGCCCCCACCGGAGCGAACATGGCGAGAGCGAGTGGGGCGGCGATCGTCAGAAACTTCGTCATCGAACGGTCCTTCGCTGAATAATGGTGAGCGCATCGGCGTCGCACGGCAGCGTCAGGCGCACGAGCGAAGGCATGGCGAGCAGCACGAGCGGATATTGGAGCAGCAAACCGGCGATGATCGCGATCGCCAGCGGTTGCTGGATGCCGGAGCCCTGACCGATCGCCAGCGCCAGCGGCAGCAATGTCAGGATCGCCGCCAGCGTGGTCATCGTGATCGGGCGGAGGCGATTGCGGCTCGCCTCGCGGGTCGCCGCGGCGGGCGGCATGACGCGGCACAGCTCCTCGAACTCGGAGACGTAGAAGATCGCCATTTCGGTGCCGATGCCGATGATCATCGTCATCCCCATCAGCGCGGTGATGTTGAGGTCGACGCCAGCGAGCCACAGGGCGGTGAAGACCGCGGTGGTCGACAGGAGCGAGCAGCCGATGATGATGACCGGCAGCCAGAACCGACGGTAGAGGACGAGAAGCAGCACCAGTTCGGCAATGAGGGCTGCGCCGAACACCTTGATGAGACCGGCGAACGCGATCTGCTGCTGCTGGTAGAGGCCGCCCAACTCGTAGCGAACGCCGGGTGCCAGCACGCCGGGTTGGTCGAGTGCTCTTGTGACGTCACCGACGGCAGCCCCGATCCCACGACCCTGGATACGCCCGGTCACGGCGACCATCGGCTCCAGATTTTCGCGGGCGATCTGCGGCTGTCCGACCACCGCCACGATGGCGGCGACGCGCGACAGCGGAACGACATGGCCATCGGCGGCGCGGATAGGCAGCTGCGCGAGCCCGGTCTGGCTGAGCGTCATCGCCTGGGGGAGCCGGACGCGCACGTCGATCGCCTTGTCGGGACGGGCGAGAGTGGTGGCGACCGTGCCGCTCAGGGCGGTGGACAGCTGTGCCTCGACGTCGGCGGGGGCGACGCCTTCCAAACCGGCGCGGACCGGATCGACGTGGACGTCGAGGGCGTCGCCGGCCAGCTGGACGCCGTCCTTCACTTCGACCACGCCGTCGATCTTCTCGATCAAGGCGGCGACCTTCTTCGCCTGCGCATCGAGCACGGTCGGGTCGGATGCATAGAGCTTGATCTCGATCGGCTGCGGGACGGCGGTCAGATCGCCGATCAGATCCTCGATGAGCTGAGCGACCTCGACCTGGACGCCGGGCACCTTGACCCCAATCTCGTCGGCGACGTCAGCCGCCACTTCCTCGGTCGTCCGGCTGTGCTTCGGCTTCAGCCGGACGAAATAGTCGCCGTGATAGCTCTGCCCCAGATCACCGCCGAGACCTGTGCCGAGTCGCCGCGAGAAGGTCAGCACCTCCGGATTTCTCTGGAGCAGACGGTCAATCTGGCCAACCTGACGCCCGCTCTCGTCCAGCGAAGTCCCGGGCGAGGTATAATAGTCCATGACGAAGCCGCCTTCGTCGACCTTCGGCATGAAGCCCGTCGGCACTTTGGAATAGCCGATATAGCCGATCACCAGCAGCGGCACGAGGATGACGAGCAGCAGCCAGGGTCGGGCCGACAGGCGGTCGAGGCCCTTGTCGTGAATCGCGGCGAGCCGCCCCTCGCCGGCGACGCCGGGGTCTCGCCATTTGCCGAAGTCCACCAGCCAGCGCACGAGGACCGGCACGACGAAGGCGGTCATCGCCCACGAAATGGCGAGCGCGGCCGCCATGGTCACCGACAGCGCCTTGGAAAAGGCACCAGTCACCCCGGTCAAAAATGAAAGCGGCACGAAGACGATCAGCGTCGCGAGGCTCGATCCCGTCAGCGGTGCCATGAACTCTCGCGCGGCCGGAATAACTGCCGCATTGCCCGCAACTTTCCCATCCGGCTTCACCTCGCCGGCGCGACGGGCGATGTGCTCGACCATGACGATGACGTCGTCGATCAGCAGCCCTACCGCCGCGGCGATCCCCCCCAGCGTCATGATGTTGAAGCTCATGCCCAGGATGCTCAACACCAGCACCGTTGCCGCCAGCGTCGCCGGCACGACGATGATGGCCACCAGCGTCACGCGCCAGCTGCGCAGGAACAGGAGGAGCACCAGCGCGGCGAGCACGAGGCCGATCAGAACCGCATCGCGGACGCTGGCGACCGACTGGGTCACCAACTCGCTCTGGTCGTACCAGTTCACCAGCCTGACCCCGACAGGCAGCCTCACGCCCGCCAGCTTGGCCTGCACTTCCCGTGCGATCTGCACCGCATTGCCGTCGGGCTGTTCGTAGATGTTGAACAACACCGCCGGCTTTCCGTCCTCGACGATCCGCTGCCAGACGGGAACGGCACCGTCCTGCACCGTCGCGACATCCCGCACCCGAACGACCCCCGCCGGGGCCGCCTTGACGACGATGTCGCCGACTTGCGCGGCACTGGCGACGCTGCGATCGACGATGACGAGCGAGAGGCGGCCACGATCCTGAACCTGCCCCACCGCGCCCAGCACATTGCCGTTGCGGATGGCGGTCGCGAGATCAGCCATCGCGAGTCCGTAACTTGCGAGCCGTTGCGGATCGGCGAGCACCTCGACCTCGGCGGTGTCGCCACCCTGCACACCGACCTTGGCTAGGCCGGTGACGGAGGACAGCAACGGTGTGATCTGAAGCCGCGCAAAATCCTGGAGCTGCGCAGGATCGGCAGTGTCGGAAACGAGCGCATAGGAGATGATCGGGAAAACCGTCGGGTCCATCCGCCGGACATCGTACTGCGTGCCGGCAGGCAGCGACGGCAGGATACGGCCGACCGCGGTGTCGACCAGCAGCGTGCTCGCGATCATGTCGCGGCCCCAACCGAAGTCGATCGAGATCTGTGCGGTGCCGCGTGCCGTTTCGGAGCGGACGTTGTTGACCCCGGGGATGGCGCGAATTGCCTCTTCAACCGGGCGGGTGATGGTCAGCGCAGTCTGATCTGCCGGACGGCTGCCGGAGTCGAGGTCGACCACGACGCGCGGGAACGACACCTGGGGGAACAGGCCGATCGGCAGCGACAGCGCCGCCACGATCCCTGCGAGCGCGAGTGCCAGGCCGATCAGGACGAACGCGCGCGACTGGGTGCGTAGGAGGCGCTCGAGCATCAGCGTCTCCGGACGGCGTCGCCGTCCGCGACCTGATAGGCGCCGGCAACGATCAGCGGGAGGCGCAGCGACAGCGGGCCATCGACCACATCGCCAGCGTCCGACGACAGCCTGACGGTAACCGGCACCGCCTTGGCCTTGCCGGCCTGCACCTGGAATATCCGCGGGCCACCTCCGGCGGTGACCACGGCCGCGTGCGGTACGACCCATCCGACGATCTGGCCGATACGGATGTCGACCTGCATCGGCTCGCCCGGCAGAAGCGCTCCCGCCGGGAAGGACAGGTCGACGTCGACCATCTTGGTCACGGCATTCAGCGCGCCGTCGACCCGAACGACACGGCCATCGAGCGTGCCGCCTCCCGACAGACGCTTCAGCGAGGCCCCCTGCCCGACGGCGACTGCTCCACGCTGCGACGGGTCGATCCCGACCGTAACGACGATCCCGCCCGATCGCGCGACCGTCAGGATCGTGGCGCCTGCGGCGGTGCGATCACCCTGGCCGACGGCAACTGCGGTGACGACGCCTGCAAAGGGCGCCACGATAGTGTGGACCGGAGCGCCGGCCCCCTCGGCCCGCAGCGCAGCGAGAGATGTCCGCGCGTCCGAAAGTGCCTTGTCGGCCTGCACCAGCTGATCGATCGTCGCGAGCTGCTGGGTGAGCAGCTGCGCCGTGCTGGCGCGGGCCTTCTGCGCGGCGGCCAAGGCGCTCACCGCCTGCGCATAGGCGCTGCGTGATGTTGGCGCTGTGACAAAGGTCGCCAGCGACTGACCGGCCTTCACCGTGCTCCCCGGCGCAACGAAAAGGCGAGTGACCTGACCCGGTTGCGCCTCGTTGAAGGTGCGCGTCCCGATCTCGGACGGGGCCACTGAGCCATAGGCGGCGATGACCGCGGGCAACGCCCCCTGCCGGGGTGCGACGGTGCTGACGAGGACGCTGGGCGTCGGCGTTGCGCTCGCATCCGGCGTGGTGGACGTCCCGCTGCACGCCGCGACCGGCAGCAAGAGCAAGGCGGCCGATATCCTCGACTGGGTTGGCCTCACCGATCAGTTCCAGATTGTTCGGCGGAACCGTCGATCGTCGGCAACCCGTCGCCGACCAGCGTCTGGATGGCGACCTGACGATCGAACAGTGCGAGTTCCAGGGTCATGATCTCCTCTTCCTTGGCGAAGCGGTCGGAGACGAGGTCGACATAGCCCCGCTCGTCGATGTTGGAGGCGCCGAACGCCGCCTGCGCCCGGGCCGCCGCGGTCCGGGCGGCGGGCAGATCGCGGCGGGCGATCGCCAATTGCGCCGCGAGTTGCTCGTACTCGCGCAGCAGCGCGCCGACCGTGCCGGTCGCGGTCGCGAGCCGCGCCGCGTAATCGGCATGAAGCTGCGCCCGTGTGGCGCGTGCGATCGCAACGTTGCCCTGGTTGCGATCGAAGACTGGAATGCCGACCTGCACGCTCGGCCCGCCGTTGATGACCCTGGAACTGTCGCTGGAAACGGAGCCGCCAAGGATCAGGTCGGGGAACTGTGACAGGATCGCCACGCGCAACTGTTCGTCCGCGGCGGTATAGCCGAGGCGAAGCGCGAGGAGGTCGGGCCGGCGATCAGGCAGCGTCGAAAGCGCCGCACGGATGGCGGCGGGGTCGAACGACGGCAGGTCGGGGGCAGCAACGAGCGGAACGACCGCCTCGGGTGTCAGGCCCAGCAGCGCGTTCAGCTGGTGGCGTTGCGACAGCAATGTCTGGTCGAACGTGTTGAGCGACGTGCGCGCCGCCTGAAGCGCAAGGCGGTCCGGGGCGACAGTGACGAGCGTTACCGTCCGGGTGGCGAGCGCGCGCTCGAGCTTGCCGTTCCGGTCGGCCAGCAAGTCAAAGGCTGCGACATAGGTCGGTCGACCGCGCGTGCCGATGATGATGTCGGTTGCGATCTGGCGTGCCTGCCCGGCGATTTGCCATTCCTGCCAGACGAGATCGGCCGCGATCTGCCGCGTACTGGCCGTCGCGGCGCGGCGACGAGCGCGATAGGTGACGAGGCTTTTGATGTCCTGGGCCAGCCCCAGATTCCAAGCAGGTACGGCGCCAGCTCCCGAGAGCAAGGGCAGGAACGCGCCCGATAGCGAGGGATTGGCGAGCACCGCCGCCTGCGTCGCCTGCCCCGCCGCGACGCCCCGCTTCAGCCGGGCCGCCCGCAGGTCCGGGTTGTTGGCGAGCGCCAGCGTCACGACCTGCTCGACCGTCAGCGGCATCGACGGGGCTGGTCCGTCGAGCGCGGCAACCGTCGGGGCCAGCGGCGCCGTCGTCGCCAGCGGCAGCGTCGAATAATGCGCGCACCCGGCGAGCGTCGTCGCGAACAGGAGAGCGATCGATCGTCTCACGCGGGGTTCCTCATGATCGTTCCGCTCCGCAGGGCCGCGCCCTGCTGCCCGGCCGTCGTCCCCTATCCCGGCGAGCCACGCTCCCAAAATTGTATAACCCCAACGTCGCGCCCGCGTGTGCGAAGGGGCGTGCGCCGTGCGACAAAACAGGCCAATCATGTCGGCGATGGCCATGGCCGAGGCGGCGCTGGGAACGACGATGCATATCCTGATCGCGGAAGACGACGATCCCACCGCCCGGCTGGTGGAGCATGGCCTGCTGGAGCGCGGCCATTCGATCGTGCGTGTCGCCGATGGTCCCGAGGCACTGAGTCGCGCCTCGACGGATCCATTCGACGTGGTGATCCTAGACCGGATGCTGCCCGAAATCGACGGCATCCAGATCCTGCGCGGGCTGCGCTCGGCTGGCGTGAAAACACCTGTCCTGCTGCTCACGGCGCTGGGCAGCATCGCCGACCGCGTCACCGGCCTGGAAGCGGGTGCCGACGATTACCTCGTCAAGCCTTTCGCCTTCGCCGAACTCGCCGCGCGCCTTGACGCGCTCTACCGACGACCAGCGATGACCGAGGGGCCGACCCGGTTTGTTGTCGGTGACGTCACGCTCGACTTGCTACGACGGGAGGCGCGCCGCGGCGAGCGCGACATCCGCCTCCAGCCGCGCGAATTCGCGATCCTCGAACAGCTGATGCGCCACGCCGGACAAGTGGTGACGCGGACGATGTTTCTGGAGAGCGTCTGGAATTTTCACTTCGACCCGCAGACGAACATCGTCGAGAGCCATCTCAGCCGCATGCGAGCGAAGCTCAACGAGGGGTTCGACTACGACCCGATCGAGACGCTGCGCGGCATCGGTTATCGCATGAGAACACAATGACGGACCTCTGGCGCAGCGCGGCCTATCGCATCGCGTTCACCTACTCCGCCGCCTTCGCGCTGGCGATCGCGGTGCTGGGCGCGTCTGTCTATCTGGCCGCGGACGCGGCGTTCCGTCACCAGCTGGACACCGGCATCGCCGAGGAGATGACGGACCTTGCCCGGACCTATCGCACGGGCGGACTCGACGGCGTTCGCGCCGCGATCGACACCCGCCGATCGGGCGCCAGCAACGCCTATCATTACGCGCTGCTCGATGCGGCGGGGCGGCGCGTCGCCGGCGCGCTGGACACCGTGCGCCCCCCGCCCGGCTGGTCCGACATCCGCTTCATCGATCCCGCCGAGGGCGAGGATGCCGGCCGTGCGCTTGCCCGGCCGATCGGCGGCGCGACGCTGGTCGTCGCGATCGATCCGGAATCGCTCGAACGGCTGGATGCGGTCATTCTCCTGCTGTTCGCCGGGGCCTTCGTCATCGTCCTGCTGCTCGGCACCGTCGGCGCGTTGATCCTTGGCCGATACCTGCGGTTGAAGCTCGCGCGGATCGGCGACACCGCGCTGGCTATCGTCGCGGGCGACCTGTCACAGCGCATCCCGATCGGCCGACGTGGCGACGAATTCGACATCGTCGCCACGTCGGTGAACGCAATGCTAGACCGGATCGCGCAACTGCTCGACAATCTGCAACAGGTGTCGAGCGACCTCGCGCACGACCTGCGCACGCCGCTGTCGCGGCTGCGCGGGTCGCTGGAGGCGGCACTGGACGGCCCGTCCGATCGCACGACGCTCAAAGCCGCATTGCGCCAGAGCGACGACATACTGGCGCTGTTCGCGGCAATCCTGCGCATATCCGAGGTCGAGGGCGGCGGGATCGGTCGCAGCATGGAGATGCTCGACGTTGTCGAACTCGCCAGCGACCTGTGCGAAACCTACGCCCCGGCGGTGGCCGATGGCGGTCGTACGCTCACTTGTAATACGATCGGAGGAGCGCTGGTGCGCGGCGACCGGGAACTGCTCGCGCAGGGGCTCATCAACCTGCTCGACAATGCGCAGGTGCACACGCCCCTCGGGACGGGCATCACCCTTACCGTGACGCGGCAGGAGGGCACCGTCCTGCTGAGCGTCGAGGACGATGGTCCCGGTGTACCTGCGACGGATCGCATACGGATCGTCCGCCGCTTCGTCCGGCTGGAGGAAAGCCGCAGCCGTCCCGGCAATGGGCTGGGGCTCAATCTCGTCGCCGCGATCGCCGCCTTGCATCGGGGGCGGCTCGTTATCGAGGACAATCGTCCCGGCCTTCGCGCGATGCTCGTCCTCCCGGCTCCCTAATGGACTCCGGCCGCGCCCAGTTCGGCGCGGGCCTTGGCGGCAGCGGAGCGACCTTGGCCGGCGCGTTCGCCAGCATGAGGGCGAGCAGGAACATCAGAACGTCACCGTGACGTCGCCGGTCACCGCGCGACCGGTCTGATAGAAATACTGGTCGAACGGCGCGGTCTTGCCGGTGCTGATGTTGGTGACCCTGCGCGAATCGAACAGGTTGTTGATCTCGGCGCCGATCCGCACCGGGCCGACATCGTAGCGCGCGGATAGGATCGCGACATTGTAGCCGCGGCTTTGATAGGTCGGATTGTCATAGGCGTTGCCGACAGCGACCAACCCCGCCGGATTGACGAAGAACTGCCGGCCCACCCATTTGTCGATCAGCGAGAAGCGGACCGGTCCGGACTTCACCAGCACACCGCCGGCCGCAGTCCATTCAGGCGCCTTGGCGACCTGCTGTCTTATGACGCCGTCATTGTCCGTCTTCGCGTAGTTGCGCGATCCGTTCGCGAACACCGCGACGCCGTGAGGCAACGCATAAGTGATCTGGCCCTCGACCCCCTTATACTCGACCGCGCCCTGGTTGAAGAACACCGTCCCCTCCCCCGGCACGGTCGATACGACAGACGTAAATTTGTTCGTGAAGTCGATCTTATAAACGTCGGCGTCGAGGCTGAGGTTGGCGCCGTGATAGACCGCGCCCGCCTGATAGTTGGTCGAGCGTTCCGGCGCGACGGTCGATAGCCTTGGGTTGGCGACGTAGAGCACGCTCAACGGCGGCGCGAGAAAACCTTGCGCGTATTGCGCATAGACCGACACCTTCGGGATCACCGCATAGTTGATCGTCGCGAACGGCAGGTCGGCGGTGTAGGTGTTGCTCAGCCGCTGGGCGTAGCGGGTCGTCTGGTTGTAGGCGGCGTCGATTCGGCGGTTTAAGTCGACATGCTTGTAGCCGGGCGTGATCGTCAGGCCGGGCAACGGCCGCAGCTCCAGCTCGGCGAATTCCTCGGTATGGTTGGTGTTGCTGTTCTGGTCGAACTTGACGTTCTGCGGGGTCGCTGCGCCCCCCACCGGATTGGTCACCGCCTTCTCGACGTAGTTCGGCGTGCCATCAAGCAGATTGACGTCGCGCTGCTGGCGATACGTGTTGGACCATTCGATCCACGCACCGACGGTCAATGCGCCGAACCCGAAGTCGAGGCGCGTCTTGGCGATATCGCCGAACATCCGGTATTTGTTCGTCTTGGTATAACCCGGTACGCCGTACGAGGTCACCGCTTTCGTCGTGCCGCCCGCCGGCGACACCGTAACGACGTTCGCCGCCGCGATCTGCGCCGCCGTGGCGGTCGCGAACAGCGTGACGTCGTTACCGCTCAGCGTCTCATTGTCGTAGCTGTAGGTGTAGGCTCGATTTTCGAACGTGGATCCCGGCGCGATCTCCGCCTCGAACTTGATCAGCTCGAAATCCGTCGTCTTGTGCGTGTGGTTGTACCTGTAATAGGTCTGCGATGCCGGATCGTTGTTCAGGCTGAAATATTTGCCGTATTGCGCGATCTGGCTCAGCGTTGCGCCATCATTGTCGGGCTGATTGAAATCGTTTTCGTTATACGTTGCCAATATCGTCAGCTTGGCGGCCGGCCCGATCGGGATCATCGCTTTGCCGAACACGTTGTTCGACGTGAACGGGCTATAGGTTCGGGCACCATCTGATTTCACGTGCTGTCCGCTCACCACGATCTCGGTCCCGCCGAGCGCGTCGATCGCACCCGACTGCGCCAGCCCGCGCAGCAGATAGGTATTCCAGGTGCCGTAGCTGCCCTTCAATTCCAGACCGGGCCGTTCGCGTGTCGCGCGGCTGAACAGGTTCATGTTGCCGCCGAACGTCGCCTGGCCAAGCTGGCTGGCATTGCCTGGTCCGCGATCGACGATCAGTGTTTCGATCGTGTTCGACGGGAAGAAGGTATTGGAATGATGCGTCGGGTCGTTTGTGTCGCCGAACGGCACACCGTCATAGGTGATGTTGTATTCGCCATCCTGGAAGCCACGGATCTGCGCCTTTGATTCCGATAGGCCGGCGCCATTCGCGTTTCCGGTGATCGACACGCTGGGCGAGATCGCGGCGATCTGGTTGAAGTCTGCCGTCGCCGGCAGCGAATCCTCAATGAAACTGCGCGAGATGACGGACTGCGGCTGCGTCGTCTGCAACGAGGCGGTGACGGGCGCGATACGGTTCGCCTTGGTTGCGGTGACGACGATGTCGGCGCCCTCGGCGATGCCGGCAGGCTGCGTCTGCGGATCGGCCGGACCAGCGCGAAGCGCGTCCTTCGCGAAACCCGCGCTCGTCAGCGAAAAGGCAAGCGCCAAGGCGCTCGCGCCGATGCGCAGGGTGCGCGTCGTCGTCACATCGGTCATGTTTGATTTCCCCACCCTTGTCAGATGAGGTGGGGCTAGTTTTACTCCATGACACTTTGTTTGCCGTTCCGTGGCAGTTGATCGCATTGGGATTTTGTAATCGCCGGCGAATACGGCGCGTCACGCGATGCCGCCGCGCTCCTCCAGTTCCTCTTCGGCCGCGTCGCCGTTGCGGCGCAGTGCCTCCAACTCCTCCGCCGATTTGGTCTCTATGCCCGCGACCGCATTGCGCGCGCCCTGCATCGCATAGACCAGCTCGTCCATCTTCAGGTGCAACGCCTGCTCGCTACGCCGCTGCCCGTTCAGCACCATCTGCGTCAGCGTGATCGACGCCACCGACAGGATCAGCGTCAGCGTGTTCTCGCCCGCCTCGCCGGCGCGCAGAAACCAGCCGGCGCAGAACAACGCGACGCCCATGATCGCGAGCGGCGCACCGGCCAGGTCGGCTGTCCGTCCGGCGATCCGGCTTCCGATTTCGTTCATCCGCTTTAGCATGCCGCCTCACCTTCCATATTCGAAACCCACCTGCTCCTGGCTCGCGGGCTTCGCCAACGCGGCCTCACGTGACCGGCGCCCCAAAGCACGAGGTTGTTACACTCCCGACCACACCCGGTCGATCGGGGGTGAAGTCGCGGCCGGTCAGCGGGACGAACATCGCCCTGCCCAGCGAACAGCGGTCGAAATGCCCGTCAGCAGCCTTGATGTAGACCTCGAGGGGCTCGGTCGCGGTCGACGGCCCGATGGACATCACAAGTCGCCCGCCGATAAGCAGCTGACACCCAGATAGGCATAGCGCCGCGCCTGTCGGGGCAGGCAAGCTTCGCGCGGCAAACGCACCTCCCCGGCGACCGCTGCGATGAGTACCGAATCGCCGCACACCCTGGGCAGAGCCTGCGCCGCAGCCCGTATTGACACGATCGTTCGGCCGCGCTCTGCCGCACCGTCGGCCGTGGTACAGCCTGTGCACAGCACAGGTATCAACAGCAATAGGAAAGGCTTTTCCGCAAAGACGGGAGCTTTCACCGGTCTGGCCGGCCGGCCAAACGATCAGTTCCGCCGGCGATCCCGACCCGCCGATCGGATCTAGACATCGATGTTTTCCTTCATCGGCTTGGTGGTGATCGGAAATGCGGCCGGCGAATGCCGCGACCGAAGCGAGGCTGGCGAGGTCAAGTTGCTCGACTGAATTACATCTGCAGGTCGGCAAGCATTAAGCCTTGCAAACAGCATACCTCTCACCTCGGTACCAAGGGAGATCGATCACTTATTCGCAGATTTGTCGTAACGCCGGAAGATTTACGATGTCTATTCGCCCATGATTGACGGCGATCACGCCATTCTGTTCGAGGTTTTTTAGAATGCGGTTGACCGTCTGACGGGAAAGGGAAAGCATCGCCGCGAGCTGCTCCTGCGACAGCCTTAGCGTGGTATGGCGCGCACCCGTGCCCCCATAGCCATCGACCATCATAAACAACCGGGTCGCCACCTGTTGCGGCGCGCTGAGCAGCGATGCGGCCTCGGCCGCTCGAAAACTGAGACGGAGTTTCTCCGTTGTCAGCCACGCCAGCTCGCGCCAATGATCGGGCCGCTGATCTAGACCGGCAAACAGCGGTCCGCGGGGAACGCAAAGCAAGATCGTTTCGCGCACCGCGATCGCGTCATGGGTGCGCGCCATGCCGTCGATCAGCGCGATCTCGCCGAACCACATGCCCGGCTGCACATGGATCAAGGTCGCGGCGTGACCGGCCGCATCGACCACACCGATCTCGACCGCACCGTCGAGCACCGCGTAAAGCCCGTCGGCAGCGTCGCCGCGCCAGAAGACCGGCGCCCCCGCCGCAAACCGCATCTCCCGCCCGTCCGCGAGCAACGCCGCACGGAAGGAAGGCGACAGTCGGTTGAACCACGCCCCCTCGGCGAAGATGGCCAGCATGGCGTCGCGGGTCACGGCGCGCTTCCGATGTCGCCCATGCGACAGTCGCAACCGCACGCATCAACTATCGTCATGCGACGACCAGAGGAGAAACACGATGACCGACCTCGTGAGGCATTTGTCCGTTTATGCCGACTATCATCGCGACGAACGCAATATCGCAACGCATATGCTCGGCATACCGCTGATCGTGCTGGCGATCGCGATCCTCGCCTCTCGGCCGGCGATCGCAGTGGGCGGGGGTATGTCGCTGACACCGGCGATGCTGCTGTCGGCGATGGTCGCGGTCTTCTATCTGAGGCTCGACCTGCGCTTCGGGCTCGTCATGACCATATTGCTCGCGCTGAGCTGCTGGGTAGGTGTGGCGGTCGCCGGCCTGTCCACCGGGGCGTGGATGGGGATCGGGATCGGCACCTTCGTGGTAGGCTGGGCATCTCAGTTCGTCGGCCATTATTTCGAAGGCCGCAAACCGGCGTTCGTCGACGATCTGTCCGGCCTGATCATCGGCCCGTTGTTCGTGGTGGCAGAAATCGCCTTTCTCCTGGGGCTGCGGCTGGAGGTGAAGCGAAGCATGACACCGCGCTAACCCGCCTCGCGATTGGCTTCGAGGACCGCGACGACCATCGTCTTGAATTGCGCGACGATCCGTTCGGTCATCGGCGGATCGACCGCGAGGGCCAGCCGCACCGCATGACCGGCGAGTTCGGTGATGAGCAGCGCCGCCGACAGGATCCGATCGCGATCGGACGACGATAGCAGGATCATCATCGGCGCGACCATGAAGTCGGCGGTGGCATGCGTATCGATCACGTCGAGTCGGCGCAGCTCCAGATCGGCCTGCGCCCCGGCCCACACCGCGATCGTCTCGGGATGGCTGCGATAATGGTTCACATACGCGTCGATGATCCGGTCGACGGCCTGTACGATCGTCGGCCGGCCGCCATGATCGGCGAGGAGCGTCTCCACCTCGGCGCGCAGCAGTTCGCCGACCTTTTCGAGATTGCGCAATACCAGCGCGCGCAGGATCGCGGGCTTCGACGGGAAATATTGATAGAGCGAGCCGATGGAAATCCCGGCGCGGCGCGCCACCTCGCGCATCGCGAGATCCTCGGGGTTCTCGGTGACGAGCAGCTCCTGCGCGGCGACGAGGATCGCCTCGCGGCGGCGGAGACTGCGCTCCTGCATCGGAAGTCGGCGTGGTTGGACCATGACGGGACCGCTGTGGCTTGCCACGCCGCCGAAGGCAAACGGCCGTTTGCCGCCGCGCCCTGTCACCCCCTAATGGCAAACAGCCGGTCAAAGAAGGCGTTGACGAACTTGCCCTCCGGATCGACGTCGCGGCGCACCGCCAGGAAGTCGGCGAGCCGCGGGTATAGCGCGTGCGCGCTTGCCGAATCGATTGTGTGGCGTTTCGCCCAGTGCGGCCGCCCGCCTGCGCCGCGCAGGATCGACTCGATCGCGGCAAACTCATCGCGCCACGGCATGCCGGCATATTGATGGACCGAAATCGACAGGCACGGGCCGGCGTGGAACGGGCTAAGCCAGATGTCGTCGCCCGCGACGGTGCGCACCTCGAACGGAAAGGCGAGCGGCAGCCGCACCTTTCGGACATAGCGGAGCGCCTCGCGCAACGTCGCCAGCCCGTCGGCACGCGGCACCTCATATTCCATCTCTTCGAAACGCACGGTGCGTTCCTGCGCGAATATCCGATAGGCGGGGCCGACGCGGCGCTTTGGACCGCCGATCGCGTGCATCATACCACGTTGCAGCATGGGGATCAGCCCCGGCCGGCGCCGCGAGATGTTGCAGGCGATTCGGAAGGCGCCCTCGTTGACGTCGTTGGCGTGACGATAGGGCCCCTCGGGCTCGACCGGATGCAGCCGCTTGAGGATGACGTGGTCCGCATAAGGAAAAACCCAGAATTCCATATGGCGCGACGCCGCCGCCAGCTCGTCGAACCGGTCGAGCGCCAGGGCAAGCGGCCAGCGCTCGACCCGCTCCTCGAGGTGATAGGCCGGCAGTACCGCGATCCGCATCGCCACGGCGACGCCGAGCAGGCCGAGGCCGAGCCGTTGCGCCTGGAACAATTCGGGTTCGGTCTGCGCGTCGCAGGTGACGAGCGTGCCGTCGGCGCGCATCAGCCGGACGCCGGTGACCTGCGTGGCGATGCTGCCGAGCGTCTCGCCGGTGCCGTGGGTGCCGGTGGCGGCGGCGCCGCCGAGCGCCTGCGGATTGACGTCGCCCTGATTGTACAGCGACAGCCCCTGCGCCCACAAAGCGTCGGTCAGCCGTGCGAGGCTCCAGCCGGCCGGCGCCCAGACCGAGCGGCGGTCGGCGGCGACCTCGATATCGCCTTCGAGATCGGCGAGCGACAGCAAGGTCCCCTCGGTCTGGCATAGCGGCATGAACGAATGTCCCGCGCCAACCGGACGCAGCCGTCGCGCGCCGGCGACGATCGTCGCCAGTTCATCGAGACCGCGCGGGCGCGCGACCGCGGCGGGGTGCGCGACGACGCTGCCCGACCAGTTGCTCCATTCGGTCATGATCGATCTTTCGGTTGGGCGGCGAAGGCGATCCCGCCCAGTCGCCGGAGAAGGGGAAGCAGCAGCACGATACCACCGGCGACGGTCAGCATCCCGGTGCCGAGGCGCAGGCAGCCGCGCACGTCGACATCGCCGACGGTCAACGAGGCGAGCGTCGGCCCGGTCGCGCAGCCGAGCAGCAGCGCCGCCGACCCGAGCAAGGCGGCGCGATGGCTGGGATCGACGTCGATCAGCAGCCGCGTGAAATACGGGCTGGCGAAGGCCCAGAGCAGCCCGAAGAGGATCGCGGTGGCGAGGAAGAGCGTGGCGCCGGGCAACGTCGCGAACATCGCCGCGGCGACGATCAGCACCAGCGTCGAGCCGAGCAGGACGACGCGGCATGGCCAATGCGGCACGCTCGCGGCACCCAGCGCGCCGCCGACCACCTGCCCCGCCAGTGCGAGCACCACCGCCAGCCCGGCGGTAGCGGGCGACAGCCCGGCCTGATGCGCGAGCGGTTCGAGATAGATCCAGATGGCGAGAATGCCGGCAAAGAAGCAGAAGGCGGCGACCAGCGCCAGCCAGCCATAGACGTCGGGCAATGCGGTTCCCCGTCCGGCGGCGAACGGCGACAGCCGGGCGGGCGTCCACAGCGCGACGAGCGCGACCGGCGCGCCGAGCGCCGCGAGCGCGAGAAATCCCGCCGCCGCGCCAAGCCTTTGCGCGACCAGCCCGCCGATCAGCGCGGCGCAGGCGAGCTGCGCCACCGTCTGGATGGTGAGATAGAAGCCCGCCTGCCGCGCCGGCTGTGCCGACCGGATGATCATCGCGGTGACGAGGCCGATCAGCACGCCGCTCGGCAAGCCGGCGAGTGCGCGCATCAGGATGACGCCGATGCCGGTGGCGCGGCCGGTCACGGCGTCGAGCATCATGATCGCCACCACGCTGCTCGGCGCCATCAGCCGCGGCGACACGTGTTCGACCAGCAGACCGGCGGCGCCCGCGGCAAGTCCCATCGTCACCAGTTCGGCGGTCGCGGCCAGCCCGAGCTGCGCCGCGGTGAGATGGCCCTCGGTGACGAGCGTACCGAGCAGCAGCGGCGCGAGCCCCGCCATCAGGATGCCATAGACCCCGGCGACGAAGGCGGCGACATAGGCCGCGCGGGTCGTGGGTGCCGCCATCAGTAGTGCGCCCGCAGCGACAAGCCCCAGGTCCGCGGCCGCCCGACGACGATCGCGTCGAAACCGAGCGCGGGCAGCGGCGTGATGTCGGAGATGACCGGCACGTCGAATAGGTTGCGGACCCACAATGCCGCCTCGTAACGATCCCCGGCGAACTGCCAGCCGATCCGCCCGTCGACGAAGGCGCGCGCGCGGTCGCCAAGCCGGGCGGCGTTCGACGTGTCGAAGAACACGCGGCTGCGATAGGACAGGTCGGCGCGCGCAACGAGCGCACCGCTGCCGATCGGCTTACGATAGTCGGCGCTCGCCTGTGCGCTGACCCTGGGCGCCGATGGCAGGCGATTGCCCGAATAGTCGGCGCCCTGCGAGATGAAGTTGCGATAGGTGGCGTCGAGCAGCGAGGTCGAGGCGGCGAGGTTGAGCCCGTCGATCGGTCGCGCGGTCAGTTCGATCTCGGCACCGTAGATCCGCGCCGCCGAGGCGTTGGTGAAGAGCTGTGTCGTGATGAGCCCCTGCACCACCGAGGTATAGACCTGCAGATCGCGGTAATCGTAATAGAAGGCCGAGAGGTTGAGGCCGAGCCGGCGGTCGAGCCATTGCGTCTTGGCACCCACCTCATAAGCATCCACCGTCTCGTCCTTATAGGGGCCGATCAGCGACGGATCCTGCGCGAAGCCGCTGAAAAAGCCGCCGCTCTTGGTGCCGCGATTGTAGCTCGCGTAGACGTTGGCAGCATCCGAAAAACGGTATTGCAGGCCCGCGCGGCCCGACCACGCGCCGAAGGTCTTGGCATCGGCGAAGGTGAACAGGGTGATGCTGCCGCCGGCGGCGCTGGCGCGATAGGTGAAGTCCTTGCGATCGGCGGAATACCGCAGGCCGCCGGTCAGCGTCAGCCGCGGCGTCAGGTCGTAATCGAGCTGGCCGAAGGCGGCATAGCTGTCGGTCGCCTGTCGCGATGGCCAGGCGAAGTCACCGATTCCCGCGGTGAGATCGACTCCGCTCGGATTGTCGGCGGTCGGCGAACGCAGGCCGGGCAATACGTCGAGCGATGAGGCGTTGCGGATCAGATCGTGCGCATAATAGAGACCGGCGACGTAGCGCAGGCGGCCGTGGCCGTTCGACTGGAGGCGCAATTCCTGACTGACCGTGTCCTGCCGGGTGATGTAGGCGGCGACGACGACCGGCACCGGGCTGGCGTCGGTATCCTCCTGATCGTTGCGGGTGGCATGCTGGAATCCGGTCACTGCGATCAGGCTGACCGTGCCGAGATCGACCGACAGCGTGTTGCCGACGCCATAGAGGCTGACCCGGTCGCGTCCCTCGAACCGATAGGCGCCCTCGTAGAGGTTGCGGCTGGTATTGGCGTAGCCGAGGATGTTGGTGCATTGCCCCGAGGTATAGAAAGCCGGCGCGCACAGGCTGTCCGCTCCTGTCGCCGCCGCGGTCTGCGGGATCAGCGAGCGGGAATAGGCCTGAAGCGAGCCGCCGGTCGAGCGGCTGGCGTTGACGGTGAGATCGTCGGTGATCGTGCTCGACGGCGTGACGTGCGCGCTGCTGCGCACGGCCCAGCGATCGACGTTGTTGCCGCGATCGCCGGTGAGCGTGTTGCGCATATAGCCGTCGTCGCGCTGGTAGAGGCCGGCGACACGCACCGCGAGCAGGTCGGGTACGACCGGCGCGCTCATCCCGCCCTGCAACGTCACCGCATCGAAGCGGCCGTAATCGAGCGACAGGTCGCCCTCGGGCGTATCGCCCGGCTTGCGCGTGGTGACGTTGATCGCGCCGCCGGTGGTGTTGCGGCCGTACAGCGTCCCCTGCGGTCCGCGCAGCACCTCGACCTGCCCGAGATCGAAGAAGGCGTCGCGCTGCGCCAGCGTCGAGGCGACGTAGACGCCGTTCACGTAGATGCCCACCGCGCTGGCGGTCGCCGGGTTGAAGTCGTTGAGGCCGACGCCGCGGATGAAGATGCGTGGGTTGGCGCCATTGTCCGCCGAGCGGATCTGGAGGCCGGGGACGCGGCCAGACAGATCGAGCACGTCGGCGATGCGGCGTTCGCGCAGGTCGTCGCCGGTGATCGCGGTGACGGCGATCGGCACGTCCTGCAACCGTTCGGAGCGGCGCTGCGCGGTGACGACGATCTCGCCGTCGGCCGGTGCCGCGGGCTGATCGGTGGTCTGCGCCCGCGCCCCGGTCGATCCGGCCAGCGCGATGGCGAGCATTCCATATCGGTTTCCGTGCCGTGTCATCGTCATCCCCTTTGCCGTTGGCGCAAATCCTGTCTTTGCAGGTCAGAAGAAGCAGCGGCCGTCGCCGCGATAGGTCGCGACGCGGTCGACGATCGCGCCGCCACGCAGGAGCAGCAGCGTCTCGAAGCGCTCGCAGAGCTCGCCTGCCTTGGCATGGCGGAAGAAAACGGGGGCGCCGATCGGCAGGGCGCCGGCGGCGGCGAGCCGCACCGGCGTCTGCACCTCGCCGCCGCCCTCGTTGGCGAGCAGCGTCGCGCCTGCCGGTAGCCACGGCTTGGGCAGGCGGTCGGGCCCGATCGGGCCGGAGGCCGGATAGCCGCCACCCGCGCAGGTCACCATCCCGGCCGTCGGACGGCGCGTGACGGGCAGCGCGAAGCCCGCGGCGGGCTCGCCGAGGTGGACCGCGTAATGATCGAACAGCCCCGGCAGGTAGAAGCCCGATCCCGCTGCGAGTTCGGTGACGCTGGAGTCGCGCGCGGTGCTCTCGAAGCTGCCGGTGCCGCCGCCGTTGACGAAGCGCAGCCGGTGTCCGGCTGCTACCAGCGCGGCGACGATCGCGCCGCGCCGCCGCCGGACGTCGCGGATCGAACGGGCCTTGAGCGTGCGGATGATGCGGTTGCGCACCGCCTGGCCGGGCACCGCGTCGTTGAGACCGGCGATCTGACCCTCATAGCCCATCACCCCGTCAAGCCGCAGATAGGGCCGCCGCGCGATTTCCGCGGCGAGCGCCAGCGCCGCCGCCGGGGTCGCCACCGGCGAGCGATAAACGCCGAAATGCACGCCGGGGAATGCGGTCGACGCATCCATGTCGATCGCCACCGGCAGCGAGGTCGCGGCCGCGGCCGCGCAGGCATCGATGATGTCGAGCTGGTCGACATGATCGACCATCAGCGTGATCGACGCGCCACCGCGTACCGCCGCCGCGACCAGCGCGATCTCGCTCGGCTCGACGGTTGGGTAGGCGACAACGAGATCGTCGAACCCCAGCCCCGCCAGCCACGCCGCTTCGGCGGGCGAGAAGCAGAGCAGGCCCTGCAGATAGGGAAAGCTGGCGATCAGATATCGCAGGATCGCCACCGAGCGGATCGATTTGGTGACGAGCCGGACCGGCAGTCCCGCCGCACGCGCGCCGAGCCGCTCGCCGTTGCGGTCGAGCGCGTCGAGATCGACGAAGGCGGCGGGCAGCCGCTCGCCCGCGAGCGCATCGGCATAAAGGCGGTAGGCATTGGCTGCGGACGCACCGGTCCGTGCCGACGCGACGCTCGCGCGATCGACCATGTCGCTCCTCTCCATCGTATCGACCTCTTCACCGAGTCGATACGATCACCCTATCATTCTTTATGAACTATGCTACATTTATATGTGAGCATCGATCTTGTTATAGCCTGTCTGGCTGCCATAGGGTCGCAAGGTGTCGCCCGGCGACGCATGATGGAGAGGATGGACATGACCCCCGACTTGCAGGCGTTGCACGCCGCCTTCGACCGCCAGTATCGCGCGTCGCGCGAGGAACCCGCCGCCGACCTTGCGACGCGGCGGGCGCTGCTGGATTCGCTGCACGGCCTGCTGGTCGACGAGCGTCCGGCGCTCGCGCAGGCGATCTCGGACGATTTCGGCGGCCGTTCGCGGAGCGAGACCGACATATTGGAGATCGTCCCGCTCATTACCGCGATCCGCCACGCCCGCGGCCATCTGAAACACTGGATGCGCGACGAACCGCGGCGCGTCGATTTGAGCCTGAAGCCGGGCAGTGCCTGGGTGCGGTACGAACCGCTCGGGGTGATCGGCGTGATCGCGCCGTGGAACTATCCCCTGTTCCTGACGCTCGGGCCGGCGCTCGATGCACTCGCCGCGGGCAATCGCGTGCTGATCAAGCCATCCGAATCCTCACCCGCCTTCGCGGCGCTGCTAGCCCGGCTGGTGGCGGAGCGGTTCGACGCCGACCGGCTGACCATCGTGACCGGCGGGGTCGAGATGGCGCAAGCCTTGTCGGGCTTGCCGCTCGATCACCTCGTCTTCACCGGATCGACCAATGTCGGGCGCCATATCCTGCGCGCTGCCGCCGAGCATCTGACACCGGTGACGCTCGAACTCGGCGGCAAATCGCCGGCAATCGTCGCCCCCGATTACGCGATCGAGCGCGCCGCCCGATCGATCGCCTTCGGCCGCTATCTCAACGCCGGCCAGACCTGCGTCGCACCCGATTATGCGTTGGTACCGGCCGCTTCGGCGCGGCACTTCGCCGAGGGCGTGCTGGCGGCGGCAGTACGCCGCTATCCGTCGATCGCCGACAACACCGATTACAGCAACGTCATCGATGCGCGCCACCACCGGCGACTGACCGATGCGATTGAGGAAGCCCGTCGCTGTGGTGCCGAGATACTGACCCACCCTGCCCCGGCATCCACCAGCCATCGCATCGCGCCCACGGTGGTGCTCGGCGCACCCGACGATTGCACATTGATGCGCGAGGAAATCTTCGGCCCCGTGCTGCCGGTGAAGCCCTATGCCACGCTCGACGCGGCGCTGGCCTTCGTCCGTGCGCGCCCGCGCCCGCTCGCGCTCTATTGCTTTGCCGATGGCTCGGCGACGCAGCGTGCGATCCTCGACGGCGCGACTTCGGGAGGGGTCACGATCAACGGGACGCTGCTCCATGTCGGCCAGCACACCTTGCCCTTCGGCGGGATCGGCGCGAGCGGCATGGGCGCGTATCACGGCCGCGACGGCTTCCGCCGGTTCAGCCATGCGCGCGGCGTCCACAAGGCTGGCCCGATCAACATGTTCGAACGGCTCGGGCCGCCCTGGGGTGCCACCGCGCGACTGACGATGCGCCTGCTCGCCGGGCTGAAACCGATCGGCGACGCGCGATGATCTTCACGGACAAGGTCGTGCTCATCGTCGGCGCGTCGAGCGGGATGGGTCGCGGCGTCGCGCTGCATCTGGCCACCGAAGGCGCAACGATCGTCGCGACCGCGCGCCGCGAGGCGAAATTGCAGAGCCTCGCCGCCGAGATCCTCTTGCAAGGCGCGCGATGCGCGATCCATCCCGCCGACGCCCGCGACGCGGCGGCGGCCGCGGTGGTCGTCGCCGCGACCATCGCGCAATTCGGGCGAATCGACCTGCTGTTGATGAACGTCGGCGGCGCGCCCGATCTCGACCTGCGCACGATCGGCGCGGGCGAGGTCATCGATTATATGCGGAGCAATTACGATGTCTGCGTCCATTACCTGTTTCCCGTGCTGCGCCAGATGATGCGACAGCGCGACGGGTTGATCGCGCATACCAATTCCCTCGCGGGGTTGATGGGCGTGCCGCTGCAAGGCCCCTATTCGGCCGCCAAGGGCGCGATGCGGTTGCTGATGGACACGTGCCGCATCGAATTCGCCGATCACGGGATCCGCTTCGTCAGCATCTATCCCGGCTTCGTCGCGACCGAACGGACGCAGGCGCACGACATGCCGTCCCCTTTCGAGATTTCGGAGCGGCAAGGCGTCGCCCATATCGTTCGCGCGCTACGCCGCGAACGCCGCGATTATCGTTTTCCCGCGGTGACCAGCTGGCTCGTGAGGCTGGCGACCATCCTGCCCCGGCCGGTCGTGACGATGCTGCTGCGCCGGCGGCTGCGCGCGGCGCGGCGATGACCACGGGCCAATCGACCCGCTGAATATGGCGACGGGTGAGACCCGACATACCTTCCGCACCATGGTTTCCGCCCCGCATGACTTGCACCATGCACCGCCAGTGATTGCGGATCTCGACCTTCTGTTGCGCGGCGGCGCGACCGGGTTGCTGATGCTGGCGGCGGTGATGTCCGCGCGCGCGTGGTTCGACGATGCGTTTCGTCCGACGCCCGTCTGAGCTGCTGCCGGTCCGATGGACACGAGGTTAAGCTACCTGCGCCTGCCGTTCGAAGTCCATGGGGCTGAGATAGCCCAGGGTCGAGTGCCGTCGCGTCGGATTGTAGAAGCGCTCGATGTAATCGAACACGTCTGCCTTCGCGTGATTGCGCGTGCGGTAGGTTTTGCGCCCGATCCGCTCGGTCTTCAGCGAGGAGAAGAAGCTCTCCATGGCGGCATTGTCCCAGACGTTGCCCGAGCGGCTCATCGAGCAGGTCACACCATTGTCCGTCATCAGCCGCTGGAACTTCTCGCTCGTGTATTGGCTGCCCTGGTCCGAGTGGTGGAGCAGGGCATCCGGCTTTCCGCGTCGCCAGATCGCCATCATCAGTGCGTCCGTGACGAGTTGCGCGATCATGGTGTCACTCATCGACCAGCCGACGACCCGGCGCGAGAACAGGTCGATGACGACGGCGACGTACAGCCATCCTTCGGCAGTCCAGATATAGGTGAAGTCGGCGATCCACCTCTGGTTGGGCGCTTCAGCCGTGAACTGGCGGTCGAGGATGTTGTCGGCGATGACCGACCGCAGGCCGTCGTCCTTCGGCAGCCCACGGCGCCGCGGACGCGCCTTCAGGCCTTGAACACGCATCAGCCGCTCGATGCGATGAAGACCACATGACAGGCCTTCGGCCAGAAGGTCGTGCCAGACGCGGCGCGCACCGTACGTCCGATAGCTGGAGATGAAGCTGGCGCGCACCTTGGCGCCGAACTCCTCGTCGCTCCGGGCGCGGGCACTGGGTACCCGAACCAGCCAGGCGTGAAAGCCGCTGCGCGAAACACCGAGCGCTTCGCAGATCCATGATACGGGCCAGATCCCCCGGTGCTTCGCGACGAACTCGAACTTCATATCGAGTCCCTGGCGAAGTACGCCGCCGCTTTTTTTAGGATGTCGCGCTCCGCCTTCATCCGGGCCAACTCGCGGCGCAGCCGCTCTATCTCCTGCTGCTCGGGTCTCATCACCCCATGGCCGGGAAACGCCGATCCCGGGTCCGCTGCCTGCTCACGCACCCACTTGCGCAGTACGTTCTCGTGCAGGTCCAGATCGCGGGCCGCTTGCGATACCGATACCCCGCGCTCCCGAACGAACTTCACCGCCTCGAGCTTGAACTCGCGGCTGAACTTCCGTCGTTGCATCCACACCCTCCGGTCTCAAAAACACCTTATCTCGGTGTCCACGAAACCGGCAGCAGCTCAGTCGACCTCAACCTCGCGGCGGCGTTCCTGTGCTGCACGCGGTACGCCAGCCTGCAAGCGCACGGGTGGACAGCGCCGGTCGTGGGGCTGGACGTCGCGGTCTATCTGAGCGGGATGGTCTTCGCGATCCACGCGCAATGGCTGTGGCATGGCGCAACCTGTCGGGCGATCTGGCGGAGGCGCGGCGAAAGACGCGGACGATCTTCGTCGTATCGATCGGACTCATCATCCTGTGGCTGCTGGGCAGCGTGATCGTCGGCCGCGCGACGGGGGAATTCGCGCTCTCGCGCATCGCCTCCGCGGCCGGCCTGTCCATGGGCTCGTCGACGATCGCCGCGCTACTGTTCGGGTTGCGGCACCCCGAAGTGTTCCCGCATCCGCCCGACGGCGTGTCGGCCGGCCCCCCGACCTTGCCAGCGCCCCGGTCCCCGAACCACTCGCCCCCGGCGTCGAACATGGTCAGGCGCGGCCGATGACGGAGAAGCGCGCGTAACGGGATCCCGACCTGACGATCGCCATGATCGCCGCGCCCGTGGCAACACCGGAATATCGCGTAAGGCGGCATATCAATGGCGGCCTCGGCTACCGCATGCTCGCGGTACACATCGGCGGTCTTCATCCCGCCCTCCCGCTCGCGCAGCACCACGATGATCTGCTCCTCGCTGAATCTGGTCTTCTTCACGCCCGTCTCCTCACGAAGCCGGACTCTAGCTCAAACCGGCGGAGTTCAGGGAAGCACGTCAGGTGGGATCCTCCTCCCGCGAAAAAGCTTCCGTCTTCTATCCTACGAATGGCAGCTAACTGCCTCGCAGCGCGAAAAGCGGTCATTCCGTTAACCACCATGAACGTTCGGCCGCTTTGAATATGCTACATAGCGCGCAGCCAGCGGCTAGCGTGCCGTGCTACGATGCGAAGTAAGCACTTGAATTATCTGCGAGTGATATTGGTTGCGGGTTCGGCGGGGGCGATTTGAACCTGTCAAGGCAACGTGTTGAACTTGCACGACATCCCGGTGGACGGCTTTCGAGCGCTGCTTACGAGACAACAAAAAAACCCCGCCATCCTATTAAAATGACAGGGCTTTTGAGAATTACGTTGGTTGCGGGGACAGGATTTGACCGCTGTAGAACACGATTCCGACTGGTCGGCGGAACCATCGTAGCCATGGCGAATGCGCAGCAAGACTTCATTATGTCCCATGGTTAGGCTTCCTTCAGATGCTATTTGTCCAATGCGGCACGCCAAGTGCGAAGTGAGCTATGGCCCCGCGCCCATGCACTGCACTTAGCCCGTAGAGTGCCGCAGCCCTCCCCCGGAGGCCCGCCAACGCAGGCACACAAAGGCGGCTGCTCGCCGCGCGCCGACAGTTTCGCGTCGACTAGCCTTAAAATCTGTGAGGCTATCCTTGCCGGGCGGTCGCGATGCTCGACAGATCCGTCGCCGTGTCGATCGGCACGCCGGCTTCCTTCCGTTCCGAGTAGCGATCGACGAGCTGGACCGCATGAGGGCGCAGCAGCACCGTGAACCGCACCAGTTCCTCAATCACGTCGACGATCCGGTCATAGTAGCTGGATGGCTTCATGCGCCCGGCATCGTCGAACTCGTTGAATGCCTTGGCAACGCTCGACTGGTTCGGGATCGTAACCATCCGCATCCAGCGGCCCAACACGCGCAGCGTGTTGACGCTGTTGAACGACTGCGACCCCGCCGACACCTGCATGACCGCCAGTGTGCGCCCCTGGGTCGGTCGCATCCCGCCCATCGACAATGGCAGATGATCGATTTGCAGCTTCATGATGCCGGTGATCTGGCCGTGCCGTTCAGGGCTGCACCACACCTGTCCTTCCGACCATAGCGACAACTCTCTCAGTTCGTGGACGGCCGGATGATCGTCGCCAGCGTGTTGGTCAGGGAGCGGCAGGGTGGACGGATCGAAGATGCGCGTTTCACACCCGAAGAAGCGAAGCAGACGCGCCGCTTCCTCGACGCACAGCCGCGAAAAGGAACGTTCGCGCAGCGAGCCATAGAGTAACAGGATTCGTGGCGGTGGATCACCAGCGCCGAGGCCAAGAGCAGGCCGTTCGATCGCATAGCGTCGATCGAGCGCGGGCAGATGGTCGGGGTCGGAAAGTGTTCGAACAGGCATCAGGCGGTTCGTGGTCCCAAGAGGATGATGCAGGTGCCGATCAGACAGAGCGCCGCTCCACCGACATCCCAGCGATCGGGCCGCACGCCCTCGACGGTCCAGAGCCAGGCAAGCGATGCGCAGATGTAAATGCCGCCGTAAGCGGCATACGCCCGTCCCGCGGCATCGCTGTCCACGTGGGTCAGGAGCCATGCGAACAGGATCAGTGAGACGACGCCGAGAGCAAGCCACAAGGGTGACTTTCCCATGCGAAGCCATGCCCAGAAGGCAAAGCATCCGGCGATCTCGGCAAGCGCCGCGCAGATGTAGATCAGGGCTGTCATCCGATCGCGATCCTCAATGCCAAGGCGGCAAGCGTGACCAGCAACACCGGCACGGTGAGCGTTACGCCCACACGGAAGTAATAGCCCCAACCGATCCGCACGCCCTTCTGGCCGAGGACATGAAGCCATAGCAGCGTCGCGAGCGAGCCGATCGGCGTCAGCTTGGGGCCGAGATCGCAGCCGATGACGTTGGCATAGATCATCGCTTCCTTCACCGCGCCCGTGGCGTGGGTGGCGTCGATCGACAGCGCGCCCACCAACACGGTCGGCATGTTGTTCATCACCGACGACAGGACGGCCGCGATCACGCCCGTCCCGAACGCAGCGCCCCACACGCCGCCTTGAGCGGTGCGATCGAGCAGCGCGGCCAGATGATCGGTCAGTCCCGCGTTCCGCAGGCCATAGACGACCAAGTACATGCCCAGCGAGAAGATCACGACCTGCCACGGTGCGCCGCGCAGCACCTTGCCGGTCTGGATCACGTGGCCCCGCCCAGCGATCACCAGCAGGAGAATAGCGCCGGCAGCGGCGACGGCGCTGACCGGCACGCCGAGGGGTTCGAGCAGGAAGAAGCCGGCGAGCAACAGCGCCAACACGATCCATCCGGCGCGGAAGGTCGCGGGGTCACGGATCGCTTCGCGGGGCGTGCGGAGCGCGCCGACGTCATAGTCCTGCGGGATGTCGCGCCGGAAAAACAGCAGCAGCGCGCCCAGCGTGGCGGCGATCGACACCAGGTCGACCGGCACCATCACGGACGCATACTCGCCGAAGCCGATCTTGAAGAAGTCGGCCGACACGATGTTGACGAGGTTCGACACGACCAGCGGCAGGCTGGCCGTGTCGGCGATGAACCCGGCAGCCATGACGAAGGCCAGCGTCGCCTTGTCCTTGAAGCCCAGCGCCCGCAGCATGGCGATGACGATCGGCGTCAGGATCAGCGCCGCGCCATCGTTGGCGAACAGTGCGGACACCGCCGCGCCGAGCAGCACGATCAGGACGAACAGGCGGCGACCATGCCCCCTGCCCCATCGCGCGACGTGGAGCGCCGCCCACTCGAAGAATCCGGCTTCATCGAGCAGCAGGCTGATTACGATGATCGCGACGAACGCGGCGGTCGCGTTCCAGACGATGCCCCACACGACCGGCACGTCGGACAACGTGACGACGCCCGCGAGCAGCGCCACGACGGCGCCGCCCATCGCGCTCCACCCGATCCCGAGGCCTTTGGGTTGCCAGATGACGAGCGCGATCGTGGCGACGAAGATCAGGACGGCAAGAAGCATCAGGCGATGCGCTGGCCCGAGGCATCCACCACCTGTTGTCCGTCTTCCTTCGCGAACGCGCCGAGCTGATCGCCTGGCAGCAGATCAAGCACTGCTTCGGACGGCCGGCAGAGCTTCACGCCGAGCGGCGAAACGACCAGCGGTCGGTTGATAAGGATCGGATGCGCCATCATTGCGTCGACCAGCGCATCATCGGACAGCGACGTGTCGCCCAGGCCCAACTCTCCATAGGGCGTCCCCTTCTCGCGCAGCAGCTCGCGGGGCGTGATCCCGGCGCGGTCGATCAGCTCGACCAGCAGTGCGCGCGAGGGCGAGGTTTTCAGATACTCCACGACATGGGGCTCGATGCCGGCATTGCGGATCAGGCCGAGCGTGTTGCGCGACGTGCCGCATTCGGGGTTGTGATAGATGACGATGTCGACGGCCACGGGACGTCCTTTCAGCAGCAAGGGGTAAGCTCGGCGATCAGCGGGGCACACAGCTCCGCACTACCGGCGCAGCAATCCTTGACGAGGAACAGTGTGAGCGCGCGCAGGCCACCCAGATCGGCACGGTAGATGATTGAGCGGCTATGCCGTTCGGATCGTACCAGTCCGCCACGGGCCAGAATGCCGAGGTGTGCTGACATGGTGTTTTGCGGCACTTCGAGTTGGCGGGCAATTTCGCCCGCCGCCAAGCCATCCGGCTCGTAGCGCACCAACAGGCGAAACACGTCTAGACGTGTCCCTTGTGCGAGCGCACCGAGTGCTAAGATTGCCGATTCGCTTTCCATATATCCAGCATAGCGGATATTAACGGCAGTGGAAGTCTCGCAGTGACATTCGGCACGAACCGCTACCGGCGATGCTGGGGAATCATCGAAGCTGCAGAGGGACGAGATCGCTGGTAGCGACGACGTTCGGCTTCGTTCTGAGCCGTATCACCAATATTTCGAGATTGCTCGAAACTGTTCCACCGCGGCCTTGGTCCCTTCGCCCTCTTCCGCGTGGACAAGGCAATGATCGATATGGTCGTTGATGAGCGCGCGCTTGGCGCTGGCGATAGCATTCTCGACCGCCTGAAGCTGCTGCGCGATGTCAACGCACGGGCGCTCCTCCTCGATCATGCTGACGATGCTCCGAAGGTGGCCGGTCGCACGGTTCAGCCGCTTGATGATCGCAGGATGACTGGAATGATCGCTGTGGGCCATGTCATTCCATGTAGGACATTCCTTGAACGATTGTCGAGCATCCCCCCAGGGGGATAGACTATATCCCCCTGGGGGGATATGGGGGCCCGACCTCGGCACCCAAGCACAGCTATCGTTTGGACGCCCTGACACATCGGGAAACATGATGACCTCGTTTGCAGACCTCGTTCAACAAGGCAGCACCAACCTTTGGTTATTTATACCGAGCGCGCTTCTGCTCGGTGCGTTGCACGGCCTGGAGCCGGGCCACTCCAAGACGATGATGGCCGCGTTCATTATCGCGGTGCGCGGCACGGTCGGCCAAGCCGTGCTGCTCGGTCTTTGCGCAGCGTTGTCGCATACTGCGATCGTTTGGGGGATCGCGCTCGGTGGACAGTATCTTGGCCGGGGCATCAACACCGAGACGACCGAGCCTTACCTATTACTCGGCTCTGCGGTCATCGTACTTGGCATCGGCCTCTGGATGGTCTGGCGCACGCGTGCGGACCAGAAGGCGGAAGCGGCCCACGATCACCATCATCATCATGGCGAGGATGAGGTTCGCTCGATTGATACCGGCCACGGCATGATGCGTCTCGAAATCTTCGAGGACGGCGTACCGCCTCGCTGGCGCGCGCACTTCGGCAAGGGCGGTTGGAAGGCGGATGACGTGACCGTCACCACGACCCGCGACGAGGGACGGTCGCAGACCTTCCGCTTCGTCGATCGCGGCGACTTTATCGAGAGCGTTGAAGAGATCCCCGAGCCGCACGCCTTTGCAGCTCGGGTGTCGCTCGGACATGGCGGTCACAGCCACGACTATGATCTCACATTCGCCGAACACGATCACGACCATGGGGAGCCGATGGACGGTCTCAAGGTGACGGGCGACGATGCCTACATGGACGCCCACGAGCGCGCCCATGCCTCCGACATCAGTCGCCGTTTCGCCGACCGGAAAGTTACGACCGGCCAGATCGCGCTGTTTGGCCTCACGGGCGGGCTTATCCCCTGCCCTGCAGCTGTAACCGTTCTCCTGCTCTGCCTCCAACTCAAGCGCCTCTCGCTGGGTGTCGTGTTGGTCAGCGCGTTCAGCGTCGGCTTGGCGGTCACGATGGTCAGCGCAGGTGTGATCGCCGCGCTCAGCGTCAACCAGATCCAAAAGCGCTGGTCCGGCTTCGGCGATTTCGCGCGCAAGGCACCGTATGCATCGGCCGGCCTTATGCTCGTAATCGCCGGCTATATGACCTATTCCGGTCTGAGCGGACTCAGCCGTATTGGTGCGATCTAATAAACTCCACGTAGCGAAGCAGGCGTAATGACCAGCGGCCGATTGATGAGGACGGGGTGCGCCATCAGCTGATCGTCAGAAACAACGTGTTGCCTGGGCCAAGCCCCGCACAGAACGTTGTCTTTTCGCGGAGCAGCTAGCGGTCGGTGGTTGCCTAGACGGGCGGCGCCAAGGCTTCGATGATCCGGCAATCAGCAACGGTGTTGCGGCTACAGGAATCGATCAGCGTATCTAGTTCGCCTGCCAGCGCCGTCAGGTCGGCGATCTTGCGCGTGATGGCGTCGCGGTGTTGGTTGGCAATGACGTCGACAGCCATGCATGATTGGTCTCGCCGATCGGCAAGCCCCATTAATTCCCGCACCTGATCGATCGAGAAGCCGAGATCCCGCGCGCGCCGGATAAACGACAGGCGGCGAAGATGCGCGGCGTCATACGTCCGGTAGTTCGCTGCCGAACGCGCCGGTGCCGGCAGCAGACCGATCTGCTCATAATAGCGGATCGTCTCGACCTTGGTGCCGGTTGCCCCAGCAAGTTTTCCGATCGTCAGTTTTTCGGACATCGCGCTTGACCCTCTAGCGACTAGAGGGTGCATATAGGCTGCCAGATCGATTCTATCGAGGTGGCGAACATGGCCTGCACGAGTTGCGCGTCCGACAAGACGGGCACTTTCAACGACCCGAGATGGCGGCGCGCGCTATGGATCGCGCTCGCGATCAACGGGGCCATGTTCGCGATCGAGATTGTCGCCGGCATCGCGGGCGGCTCGAAGGCGCTCCAGGCCGACGCTCTCGACTTTTTCGGCGATACGGCGAACTACGCGATCAGTCTTGGCGTCGCAGGTATGGCTCTCGCCTGGCGCGCCCGCGCCGCAATGCTGAAAGGTGCGACGCTTGCGGTACTCGGTCTTTACGTCCTGATCGCGGCAGGATGGGCGGCGCTTCACGGAACCGTGCCACATGCCGAGATGATGGGGATTGTCGGCGTTGTCGCTTTGATCGCGAACCTCGTCGTGGCGGTGATGCTCTACCGCTTCCGCAGCGGTGACGCGAACATGCGATCGGTCTGGATCTGCTCGCGCAACGACGCGATCGGCAACATCGCCGTTGTCCTGGCCGCAGGCGGCGTGTTCGGCCTGAACAGTGCCTGGCCCGACATTCTTGTTGCAGCGCTGATGGCAGCGCTGGGATTGGCTGGCGGCTTCCAGATCATGCGGCAGGCCCAAGCGGAATTGCGGTCTTCCTCGCGTCCCGCGTCCGTCGATCTCCGAGGATCATTACATGGCAGTCGCTAAGCTGCTACGAGCCGGGCCGATGCAGCGCCTGTCCGCCCTCTTCCTCTGTCTGATGCTCGCGCTGTCGCTCGGGTTCGGATCGGTCGCGCACGCGGCCGAGGGGCCGGGGGTCGAGGTATCCGCATCTACGTCGATCGGCCATGCCGACGGCGATGGCGACCAAGTGCCGGCCGACAGCCAGAAGGGCTATCCCCATCACCATGGTGGATGCCACGGCCATGATATCGGCGTTCCGATGGCCCCTGATCCGGTCGCATCCGCTACGGGGCTGCGCGTGACGCCCTCAACCTGGAACAATGGTCCGATGGCGATGGCGCAGTCGGACCCGGCGCTACGACCTCCCCAAGCCTGACCGACGTCTAAGCTCCGCCCGGCACACCGGCGCGGATTCCAGCGTTCGTCAGGAGATCCTTACCCATGCAGCGTTTAATCGCGGCCCTATTGGCCGTGGCGTCATGCGCGTCGATTGCGCAGGCGCAATCGTCCGAGCCGATATCGACCGGTCCAACCCTTACGCTCGACCAGGCGCTGGCGCTCGCCGGCGCGACCGCGCCCGCGCTGGACGCGGCAACGGCCGGGGTCCGGGCAGCAGAGGCGGGTCGCACCGTCGCGGGCTATCGCCCCAACCCCTCGATCGTCGCGGAAACCGAGAACGTCGCGGGCAGCGGACAATATCGCGGGGTGCGCAGCGCCGAGACAACGGCCGGCTTGGCGTTCCCGATCGAGCTTGGGGGCAAGCGGTCCGCGCGGATCGCAGTGGCCGACGCGATCGGTAGTCGCGCCCGGATCGGCTCTGCCTTGGCCGAAGCCGATCTGCGACTTGCCGTCACACAACTCTACATCGAGGCTACCGCGGCCGACCGTCGCCTCGTCACGGCACGCGAACAGGCGGGGATCGCCCGGGAAGCGCTGCGCGCAGCTGGCGTCCGCGTGCAGGCGGGGCGGGCATCGCCCCTCGAACAGCAGCGGGCCGACGTGCTGCGTATCAATGCCGAAACCGCCGTCGAGCGTGCGCAGCGTCTCGCAGAGGTCGCACGCGACAACCTAACGCGCCGCATCGGACAACCTGCTACCGGCGCACTCGACATGGCGTGGTACGATCGCGTCGAGGGCTTTGGTCCGGCGCAGCCGATCGCGACCGCCGGCACGCTCGCGCTTGCCGCTGCGCGCGCGGACGCCACCACAGCCGAAGCACAGGTGCGGCTCGCACGCTCCCAGCGCGTCCCCGACGTGACGCTCAGCGCCAGTGCGCGTCGTCTCGAGGCGACCAACGATGTCGCGGCAGTATTCGGGGTGTCGATCCCCTTCCCCGTATTCAACAACGGGAAGGCGGCCGTTGCCCAAGCTCGCGCCCAGAGCGATCAGGCACAGGCGCTTCGGCGTGTAGCCGAGCTGAATACGGCACAGGATATCGCACGCGCCCAAGTCGAGGTGGCAAATGCGGCCACGTCCGCCCGCAACGCGAGCGGACCGGCGCTCGCCTCGGCAACCGAGGCGGCGCGGATCGCCCGGATCGGCTACCGCGAAGGCAAGTTCGGCCAGCTCGACCTTCTCGATGCCGAGCGGACCCTGTCCGAAACGCGAACTGCCGTGATCGACGCGCTCGCCACCTATCATGATGCGAAGGCACGCCTCCAACGGCTCGTTGCCGCCGCGCCCTCGTCCGAGGAAACCAATCAATGACGAAGATCATCATTCGGGCGCTTGCACCCGTGACCCTGGCTCTCACCCTTGCGGGCTGCGGCAGTGGTGGCAGCAGCGGCGAAGCCGGGGAAAAAGCCGGAGCTGGAAAGACCGAGAAGACCGAAGCTGGCGAGACCAAAGAAGCGGCCAAGGATGTTGTCACCTTATCCGCGCAGCAGATCGCGGACGCCGGCATCGAGGTGACGCGCCCGACCGTAGGCGGCGAAGCTGGTGCGATCGAGCTGTCCGCGACGATCGAAGGCGATCCGCAAGGCGTACAGGTTGTGTCGGCCTCGGTCGGGGGGCGCCTCGTCTCGCTCACCCGCAATCTCGGCCAATCCGTCAGCCGCGGCGATCCGCTCGCGATTATCGAGAGCCGGGAAGCAGCATCGCTCAAGGCCGAAGTCGAGGCGGCGCGCGCACGTGCCGCCCTCGCCGGGTCCAACCTGCGCCGCGAACAGCGCCTGTTCGCCGAGAGCGTCTCGCCGGAACAGGATCTCGTCGCCGCGCGGACCGCGGCAACGGAAGCCGGTATCGCACTGCGTTTGGCGCAACAGCAGTTGTCGGCGACCGGGAGCGGGGGCGGCGCGCTCAACCGCATTGCGGTGCGCTCGCCGATCGGCGGTCAGGTCATCGCACGGTCTGCCACACTCGGGCAGACGGTCGCTTCCGACGCCGAACTGTTCCGCGTCGCCAATCTTTCGAAAGTCACCGTCACCACGTCGCTGGTGCCGAATGATGCAGGCCGGGTGAAGCCTGGCGCGCGCGTCGAGGTCACGGCCCCCGGCCGGCGTCAGGAGGGTCGGGTGACGTTTGTCTCGCCCGTGCTGGACGAGACGACCCGGCTGGTGCCGGTGATCGCGACGCTCGACAACGCTGGTAGCACTTGGCGGGTCGGCGAGACGGTCAACGTGTCGATCCTCGTGCCCGCCACCGGCGACCGTACCGTCGCCGTCCCGTCAGCCGCGGTGCAAATGATCGAAGACAAGTCGTTCGTTTTCGTCCGGACCCCGACAGGGTTCCGCGCGCTGCCAGTGACATTGGGCCGGACCAATGGCGGTCAGGTCGTGGTGACATCGGGCCTCAGCGGCTCCGAGCGGATCGCGTCCACCAACAGCTTCACGCTCAAGGCCGAACTCGGCAAGGGCTCGGGCGCGGACGAGGACTGAGCCATGATCGGTCGCATCGTCACCCTTTCCGTCGAAAAGCGCTGGCTGGTCCTGCTTTTCACCGTCGCCGCAGCATTGATCGGGATCGGCGCACTGCGTCAGCTTCCAATTGATGCCGTGCCCGACATCACCAACAACCAGGTGCAGATCAACGTCGTCGCCCCTGCCCTCTCACCGGACCAGATCGAAAAACAGGTCGCCTTTACCGTCGAGACTGCGCTCGCCGGCATCCCCGGCCTCGAATATACAAGGTCTCTCAGCCGCAACGGCTTCGCTCAGGTCACGGCTGTTTTCTCCGAGAAGACCGATATCTACTTCGCACGGGCACAGGTCGCGGAGCGCCTGCGGACCGCCGAGGAAGACCTGCCGCAAGGCGTGAACCCTGAGATGGGGCCGATCGCGACCGGGCTCGGCGATATCTTCATGTGGACGGTCGAATACCGCGAGCTGGATCAGACTCGTCACCGCAACGGCGAACCCGGCCTGCAACGCGATAGCAGCTACATCACGCCGGAGGGCGATCACCTCGTCAGCGATGCCGACAAGGCGACCTACCTGCGGACCGTGCAAGACTGGATCGTCACGCCGCAGCTCAAGAGCACGGCGGGTCTGGCTGGCGTCGACTCCCTTGGCGGCTACACCAAGGAATATCTCGTCGTTCCCGACGTCCAGCGTATGGCGGCGATGCGCCTCACGCTGCAGGATCTTACAACGGCGCTGGAGCGCAATAACACCAGCGCCGGCGCGGGTGTCGTCAACCGCAACGGTGAAGGGCTTGCCGTTCGCTCGGACGGGCGTGTGCGCAACGCCGACGAACTCGCCCGCACCGTTATCGCCACGCGCGAGGGCGTGCCGATCCTGCTCAACCAGATCGCGACCGTCCGCACCGGCCAGGCGCTCCGCATGGGGTCCGCGTCCGAGAACGGTCATGAAGTTGTCGTCGGGACGGCGGTGATGCGGATCGGGGAAAACAGCCGCACCGTATCGACGGGCGTGGCCGAGCGGCTGACCCAGATCGGCCGATCCTTGCCAGTCGACGTGGTGGTGAAGCCGGTCATGAACCGGACCGAACTGGTGAACTCCACCATCGCCACGGTTGCCCGCAACCTCGCCGAAGGCGCTGTGCTGGTCATCGTCGTCCTGTTCGCGCTGCTCGGCAATTTCCGGGCGGCACTGATCGCCGCATTCGTCATCCCGATCACAATGCTCCTCACCAGCATCGGTATGCTGAAAGCTGGTGTCTCCGCCAATCTGATGAGCCTCGGCGCGCTCGACTTCGGCCTGATTGTCGACGGCGCCGTTATCATCGTGGAGAATGCGTTGCGCCGCCTCGCCGAGGCGCAGCACGGCCGCGAAGGCGAGCTGACGATGGAACAGCGGCTCGGGTTGGTCGCTGCCTCCGCCCGCGAGATGATCCGCCCGTCTGTCTACGGGCAGGCGATCATCATCCTCGTCTATGCGCCGCTCCTCACCTTCTCCGGCGTCGAGGGCAAGATGTTCGAGCCGATGGCACTCACCGTCATCATCGCGCTCGTCTTCGCCTTCATCCTGTCGTTGACCTTCGTGCCCGCAGCCATCGCCATCTGGCTCAGCAAGCGGGTCGAGGAGAAAGAAAGCCGCATCGTCGCGTTCCTGCGGCGACGCTACGAACCGGGGCTCGATGCGGCCATGCGCCGACCGAGCCTCACCATCGGCGTCGCGGTCGGCGCGCTCGCGCTTGCCGGTGTCGCCTTCACTACCTTGGGCCAAGAGTTTCTGCCCCAGCTCGATGAAGGCAATGTCCTCGTGCAGGCGGTCCGCATCCCGGGCACGTCGGTCGACCAGAGTCAGGCCATGCAATTCCAGGTCGAAAAGGCGCTCGCCAAGGCGCCGCAAGTCAGGTTCGCTTTCTCGCGCACCGGCACGTCCGAAATCGCATCGGACCCGATGCCGCCTAACGCGACCGACACGTTCGTCATCCTGAAGCCCAAGAACGAATGGCCTGACCCCGGTCTGTCCAAGGAGGCGCTGGTCGAGCAGTTGGAAAAGCGACTTTCCACCCTGCCGGGCAACGCCTACGAAATCACCCAGCCCATCCAGATGCGCTTCAACGAGCTGATCGCCGGTGTGCGCGGTGATATCGCGATCAAGGTGTTCGGCGACGACTTCGGCGAGATGAACGCGACCGCAAATCGCATCGCCGGCATCCTGCGTGCGACGCGCGGCGCCGCAGACGTCCGGGTCGAGCAGACCGAAGGTCTGCCGATGCTCGACATCCGTCCCAACCGCACCGCCATGTCGCGGGTCGGGGTGACGGCCGGCGACGTGCAGGACACGGTTGCCGCCGCGATCGGGGGACGCCAAGCCGGCGTCATCTTCGAAGGCGATCGCCGCTTCCCCGTCGTGATCCGCATGGCGGAAAGCGCACGATCCGATCTGACCGGGGTCGCCCAGGTGCCCGTGCCGACCGCAGGCGGCGGTTTCGTGCCGTTGTCGACGGTCGCGGATATCGCCGTCGTCGACGGTCCCAACCAGATCAGCCGGGAGAACGGAAAGCGGCGCGTCGTGGTGCAGGCGAACGTCCGCGACCGCGATGTGGCAGGTGTCGTCGCCGATGCGCGCGCCGCGATCGACAGCCAGGTGAAGCTACCTCCGGGCACTTATCTCGAATGGGGCGGCCAGTTCGAAAATCTGGCGTCTGCACGCGACCGGCTCGCGATCGTCGTGCCGATCTGCTTCGCCGTCATCATGCTGCTGCTTTACGGGGCGCTAGGCTCCGTTCGGGACGCGCTGATCGTGTTCACGGGCGTGCCCCTGGCCTTGGTAGGCGGAGTGCTGGCGCTGGTGCTGCGGGGGATGCCATTCTCCATTTCCGCGGCCGTAGGCTTCATCGCGCTGTCGGGCATCGCGGTGCTCAACGGGTTGGTGATGGTGTCCTCCATCCACGACCTGATGCGCGACGGCGTGGATCGCGCTGTGGCGGCGCACCAAGGGGCGCTCGCCAGGCTCAGGCCGGTTGCCATGACCGCACTCGTCGCCTCGCTCGGGTTCGTACCGATGGCGCTGGGGCACGGTGCCGGTGCCGAGGTGCAGAAACCTCTCGCGACCGTGGTTATCGGAGGTCTCATCTCCGCGACCCTTCTGACCCTGTTCGTGCTGCCGACGCTCTACGCCCGCTTCGGCGCGCGCGCGCTGCCGGCGTCATCGGACGGCCATCTCGAACTCCCTCCCTTGCCCGCTGCGGCACACTGAAAGACAGATCATGCACGATCATGCAGCGGGTGGCGACGCCCATGGCCATAGCGAACCGGGTGGTCAGGACCACGGCCACGCTCACGGGGGGCATGGCCACAGCCACGCCCCCAAGAGTTTCGGCAAGGCGTTCGCGATCGGCACCGCCCTCAATCTCGGCTTCGTCATCATCGAGGCCGGTTACGGCATCGCGTCGGGATCGATGGCGCTGCTGGCCGATGCCGGCCACAATTTGAGCGACGTGCTGGGCCTGCTGATCGCCTGGGGCGCGGCGACGCTCGGCAAGCGCCGCCCGAGCGGCAAATACACCTATGGCTTCCGCAGCTCGTCGATCCTGGCGGCGTTCCTGAATGCCCTGCTGCTGCTTGTCGCCATCGTCGTGATCGCGGTGGAGGCGATCCGGCGCTTTTCCGAGCCTGCTCCGGTAGCGGGCGGCACGGTGATGATCGTCGCGGCGATCGGCATCGTCGTCAACACGGCGACCGCGCTCCTGTTCATGTCGGGGCGTAAGGGCGACCTCAATATCAAGGGCGCGTTCCTCCACATGGCAGCCGACGCCGCGGTGTCGGCCGGCGTCGTGGTGGCAGGCTTCATCATCGTGAAGACCGGCCTCACCTGGATCGATCCGGTGACGAGCCTCGTCATCGTTGCGGTAATCGCGATCGGGACTTGGGGGTTGCTCCGCGATTCCGTGAACATGAGCCTGCAGGCCGCACCTCCCGGCCTAAACCCCGAGGAAATCGGCACCTTCCTGCGCGGACGCGAGGGCGTGCAGGAGATCCACGATCTGCACGTCTGGCCGATGAGCACGACCGAGACGGCTTTGACCGTGCATCTGCTCGTCCCGAGCGGCTATCCCGGCGACGCCTACACGGCCGGCGTCGCGGCAGCTCTGAAGGAAAAGTTCGGGATCGACCACGCGACGATCCAGATCGAGACCGACCCGGGAACGCCGTGCACGCTCGAATCCGACAAGACCGTTTGAGGCTCGCGACATGCAGGCATTAGTCTTTACCCTGATCCCGGTCGCGGCCGTACTGCTCGGTTCGCTGGTTGCCGTTACCAGACGACCGAGCGAAGCCGTCGTAAGCGCGATGCAGCATCTGGCGGCAGGCGTGGTGTTCGCCGCAGCGGCAGTCGAGATCCTTCCGCAGGTGATGCACAAAGGCTCGCCCATCGCGACCTTCATCGGGGGGGCGATCGGCATCATCGTCATGCTTTCGCTAAAAGCCATCGAGGGTCGGGCCAAGGGGCCTATTGCGATGCTCGGTGCCGTCGGCGTCGACATCCTGATCGACGGGCTTGTCCTTGGCCTGGCGTTCATCGCCGGCGGCAAAGCGGGCATATTGCTGACCATCGCTTTGACCCTCGAGGTGCTGTTCCTCGGATTGACCGTGACGACCGAACTCGGCGAGACGATCCGATCGAAGGCCCGCATCGTGGCGATCACGGTGGGGATCGCGCTGCTGCTGCCGATCGGCGCGGCGCTGGCGACGCCCGTGGCACTGCTCCCGCCCATCATCATCGCCGGGTTCCTGAGTTTCGGGCTGATGGCTTTGCTCTACCTCGTCACCGAGGAGCTGTTGGTCGAGGCGCACGAAAAGCCCGACACCCCGCTCATCAGCGCCATGTTCTTTATCGGCTTTTTGGGGCTTCTCCTGATCGAGGAGATATTGAGCTGACCGGTCAGCATGGCACACGCTGGACCGCCGAGACCGACGCCGAGCTACGCCGGCGCGTGGCGGCCAAGCAGACCATCGGACAGATCGCGCGCGAGATGGGACGAACGATGGACGCGATCCGCGGCCGGGCAGCGTCGCTGCGGATCACGCTTCGCTCTTCGCAACGACCGTGGCGGGACGGCGTTGCTCGTCGCCCTAGCGACTAGGCGCGACTTCACGCTTCCATGCGGCGAAGAATCGGGCAGTCCGGTCGATCGTCTCCGTGACAGCGGTTCACCAATTCCAGGAGCGTCGATCGCATATCTTCAAGCGCAGCCGCCTTGCGCCCGAGTTCGTCAGCGCGCGCTTGCGCAAGCATTTTGACTTCGCTGCTGGATCGGCTGCGATCAGACCAGAGGCCGAGTAGCGTCCTGATCTCCTCGATCGGAAAGCCCAGGTCACGCGCGTTGGCAATGAAGCGAAGGCGGTGAACGTCGGGGTCGGCATAGTCGCGGTAACTCCCACGCCGGGGCGGCGCGGGCACGAGACCGATCTTCTCGTAATGGCGGATCATGCGCTGCGAGACACCGCTGGCATCCGATGCGGCCCCGATGTTCATAGCTTCACCGTGTTCAACCGCAGCGCGTTGAGGACCACGGTGAGGGACGAGAGCGCCATCGCCGCGCCGGCCAGCATCGGCGAGAGGAGAATGCCTGCCACGGGGTAGAGCACCCCGGCCGCGACCGGCACGCCGATCCCGTTGAACAGGAAAGAGAAGAACAGGTTCTGACGGATATTCCGCATCGTCGCGCGGGCGAGCTTCCGCGCACGCACGATCGCCGACAGATCGCCGCGCGTGAGCGTTATGCCGGCGCTTTCGATCGCCACGTCCGTTCCCGTACCCATCGCCAGACCAACATCGGCGGCCGCCAGAGCGGGCGCATCGTTGATTCCGTCGCCGGCCATCGCGACCTTGGCACCGCCCGCCTTCAGTTCGCCGATGATACGCGCCTTGTCCTCCGGGCGCAGGCCGGCGCGGACGTCGTCGAGTCCGCCGACAGCGCGGCCGACCGCATCGGCATTCGTCTGATTGTCACCAGTCAGCATAATGACGCGAAGCCCTTGCTGGCGAAGCGCGGCGATTGCCTCTCCGGCGTTGGCGCGGACCGGATCGGCGACCGCGAGCAGGCCGGCAAGAGCGCCATCGATCGCCACCAGGATGACGCCTGCACCCTCGCCACGACGACGATCGGCATCGGCGTCGAGCGCTTTGGGATCAGCGCCAATTCGGCGCATTTGCTCGGCGTTCCCGATCACGACCGGACGGCCATCGACCTTGGCGCTGACCCCTAGACCGGTTTGCGAGGCGAAGTCCGAGACCGTGCCGAGCTGCAATTCTCGATCCTTGGCGGCAACGACGATTGCGTGTGCGAGCGGGTGTTCGGATTGCCCTTCGACGGCCGCAGCAAGCGCTAGCAGGTCGTTCTCCACGACCGAGCCGATCGTCTGGACCGCGATGAGCTTAGGCTTGCCTTCCGTGAGCGTGCCCGTCTTGTCGATGACCAGTGTATCGACTTTTTCGAGCCCCTGGAGCGCTTCGGCGTTCTTCACCAGCACACCGGCCTGAGCCCCGCGGCCCGTCCCGACCATGATCGACATGGGCGTAGCGAGACCCAGCGCGCAGGGGCAGGCGATGACGAGCACGGCGATGGCATTGAGCATGGCATGACCCATGCGCGGCTCAGGACCGACCAGCGACCACACCACGAACGTCGCGATAGAAACCAGCACGACCAACGGCACGAACCAGCCGGATACCTGATCGGCGACTGCCTGGATCGGGGCACGGCTGCGCTGCGCGTCCGCGACCATGCGGACGATCCGCGCCAGCATCGTATCCGATCCGACCGCGCGCGCTTCCATGACCAGGCTGCCCGTGCCGTTGACCGTTCCACCCGTGACGGCCGCCTCGACTTCCTTGAGGACAGGGGCGGGCTCGCCGGTGAGCATGGACTCATCGACCGAGGAGCGTCCCTCGACCACCACGCCGTCGACGGGGATAGCATCCCCGGGACGAACGCGTAGCCGATCGCCGGCCGCCACGTCGGCGAGGCTGACTTCCTCCTCGGACCCGTCCGATCGCACCCGGCGCGCCGTCTTGGGAGCAAGATCCATCAGGGCGCGGATCGCGCGCCCGGTCGCCGCTCTGGCACGCAGTTCAAGGACCTGTCCGAGCAGCACCAAGGCTACCACCACTCCGGCCGCCTCGTAATAGACCGGGACCACGCCGCCGTGCATGCGGAAGGTCGGCGGGAAGATGCCGGGCGCGACCGTCGCGACCAGGCTGTATAGGAAGGCTGCACCGACCCCGATCGAGATCAGCGTGAACATATTGAGATGGCGAGTGCGAAGCGACGTCCATCCCCGCTGAAAAAACGGCCAGCCCGCCCACAGTACGATCGGGGCGCTGAGCGCGAGCTGTACCCAAGGTGATGCGGCAGGACTGACGACATGGACGCCGAGCATTTCGGCGACCATCGAGATCGCCAGCAATGGCACAGCGAGCACACCCGCCACCCATAGCCGACGCGTGAAATCGACCAGCTCGGGATTAGGCCCATCGTCGAGCGACGGCTCTTCCGGTTCGAGCGCCATGCCGCAGATCGGGCATGTCCCCGGCCCCTCCTGACGGATTTGCGCGTGCATGGGACACGTCCAGATAGCGCCCGGCGTCGCCATTGGCGCAGGCTTCGGCTTGTCGCCGAGGTAGACGTCAGGGTTGGCGACGAATTTGGTCCGGCAACCGGCACTGCAAAAGTGATAGATTTGGCCGGCGTGCTCAGCATGATGCGCCGTTTTCGCCGGATCGACCGTCATTCCGCACACAGGGTCCGTGACCGTCGCTGCGCCATCAGAGACTTTGCCGCCAGCGCAGCAGCCTCCAGCCTCGGCGTGATGCTCGTCGTTTTTGGCCGTCTCGGGAGGCCCCTCAGCCGCTCCACCCGAGCAGCAGGCCGCTGGCGCGGGAGAGACAGTCGCGGCCGCAGGCTCAGTGGTACTATGCCCGGGACAGCCGCACCCGCTGGCTTGAGGCGTATGGGAATGAGGGTCGTTCATGGCGTGAGACTCCTTCTACCCGAGGGCATGTAGGGTCTGACATCGTGTCAAGGTCAAGCCTGCCTACCTAGACTCTACGCGGCCGGGGTCGGTTGCCCTTGGAAACAAACGGCAGTGGTCCGCCGATTGATCCATCGGAGCAGGAGGCCGGGAGGCACGAGGACCGCCCGACCGATCCTCACATCGCCGATGCAGGGGGAGCAAGCGTCCCCAGCCAGGCGACGAGTCCGAGGATGACGACGATGCACCCGGTCTCGGTTACGAGGCTCGCGCGCAACGTACCGAGAGCCCTGCGATGATCGGCACTGGCGATCGATCGCTCGAAAGTCGGCGTCAACCAAAAGCGGTTGAGGGCGGCAAGACCGAGCATAACTGCAAATAACACCAGCTTGGCGAGCAGGAGCCGACCATAGAGCGACTTACCGAGATCCGTGAGGTGGTCGACACCGACCAACATCCAGCCGTTGATCAAGCCGGTAATGACGATCGTAGCGACCACAACCGTTCCGACCATCCCGAACCCGTACAGCGCGCGGTGCGTCAGTTCGAGGTGTGCTGCATCGACCCGCGCAGCGGGCCGCGAGACGAGAAGGATCAGCCCGAACAAGGCCCCGACCCAAGTCGCCGAAGCGACGAGGTGCAGAATATCGGCACCGAGGTGAACCCAGCCGATCGCGGCGTCATCCATCGCACCGTGCCCGGTCCATGCCAGCGTGCTGATCGCAACGACGGCGCAAAGTGCGACGATGCACAGCCAGATTCCATGGCGGGCAATCATCATTGCCGCCACACCTGCGACAACGAGCACGACCATGCGGAGCTTCCAGGCCGCTCCGATCGCAGACCCGGTGAGCAGCGCGCCGATCGCTTCGCGATCGATTGGCCACGCTGGCGTTTCCGCCATCGAGGAGGCCATCAGCACGATCCAGGCGGCCGAGAATAAGAGGCCGAGGGCGGCGCTGCCGACCAGCCATGCGCGCAGCGCGAGCGCATCACCGCGCTCGTCAGCTCGCAGCCCATAGATGCCGAATGCAGCGAGGCCGAACAGCGCCGCCAGCGTCAGGTAAAGCGCGAAGCGGATGCCGATCAGCGACCAATCGGTCATCGTCTCACTTCACCGCAAAGGCATAGCTTCCGGCGACCTTGTGCGTGTCTGTCGAGACCACCTGCCATGCCACGCGATAGCGGCCGTGCGGGAGCGAGCCGTTGGGAGTGACGATCAGCGTACGGCCATCAGGCCCCAGCTTTGCTACGCTGGCCATCTTCATGGCTGCCATCCCGGGCATGGCCGCCATAGTCAGTTCTGCCTTGGAAAAGGCTGGCATCAGTTTTTCGCTGAAATGCAGCTCGATATGCGTCGGCTTTGCGACGGTCGCATTCGCGGACGGGCTCGCAGACAGCAGTTTGGGGTGAGCGTAGGCGGTGCCGCCGAGTGCCAGGCTTGCGGCAGTGGCGATCAGGGCAGGGAAGCGGCGCATGGATGGCTCCTTCGTAATGGGGACTATCCTTCGTTACGCGCCCCAATCGACTACCCCTCGAAAGGTCGTGTTGAGGGATTGGGCTGCGGCATGCGTAACCTATGCTAGAGGAGTGGAGTGAACGACATGGATGACCTCGACGCAGTATTGACGAGGATGGCGCACGCTCCCGTGCCCGCCAGCCTCGACGGAATGGAAGCCAGAGTGCTTGCGCGCATCGCGGCGCGGCCAGCGGCACGAGCCGGCACGGGCATCGGCGCAGTGACGATCGCCGTAGCGCTCGTCATGGGCGTCTTGGGCGCGGGCTTTCCGGCCAGAGAGGCCGGGGCGGTTTCTGCGCTTTCACCACTCGGGCCAATGTCGCCGCTCGCCCCGTCGGTTTTGCTCGCCGGCGCGCCATGAGCGGTCGCGTCCGGCTGATAGTGTGCGTGATCGCCTGCTTTGTAGCGGCGATCGGCGGTGTGTTCATCGGGCGGGCACTTCTCCCCTCGCCGGTGCAGCCCGGCGCGGAGCTGCACGAAGTGCTGCATCACAAGCTGGCGCTGGACGCAGACCAGCAGGCACGCCTGCAAGTGCTGGAACAGCGCTTCGCGGTCCAACGCCGCGCCTTCGAGCTGGAGTTGCGGGCCGACAATGCCCGTCTCGCGGAGGCTATCGAAGTCGAACACGGCAACGGACCGCGCGTTGTCGCGGCAGTCGATCGGAGCCACGCCGTCATGGGCGAGCTCCAGAAGGCGACGCTCGCGCATATATTCGCCATGCGACAGCTTCTCCGGCCCAACCAGACCGGGCAGTTCGACCAGGCGGTGGTGAAGGCGCTCACCGACGATCAGCGTTGAGTCTAGATTGGACCTCGCTCACCGAGGCCGAGCTTGCGACGCTCAGCATCGCGGGGCGGGAAGCGGCCTTTGCCGAGATCATGCGTCGTCATCGGCAACCGATTTTCCGGATGGTCCGCGCCTGCGTCGGTGAACCCGACGAGGCGCTGGATCTGTTGCAGGAGACCTTCGTCGCCGCCCACCAGGCCATGCCACGCTACGATGGCAACCGGTCGATGCGGGCGTGGCTTTCCACGATCGCGCTCAACAAATGCCGTGATTGGGGACGCAAGCGGACCGTGCGCCGCTTCCTCTCGTTCGCGATCCCGGTCGGCATCGAGGCCGAGGCGGTTACAGACGATCAGGTGCCGATCGACGACGCCGCCAGCGATCGGCAGGAGCTGGACCGGGTGACACGCGCCATCGCTGCCCTCCCCGTTGCCTTGAAGGAGCCGCTGGTGTTGCGGACGATCGAAGGTTTGAGCCAGGCGGAAACCGCTGCGGTATTGTCGATCAGCGAGAAGGCGGTGGAAACGCGGCTTTATCGCGCGCGCGCCAAGCTGCTCGAGCAATTAGGCGATCGTTGAGGGGTAGCGCGACGCACCGCGTATCAAGGCTAGGGGGACATCCCCGATCGAAAGCCTTGAGGATCGTATGAGCCGCATTATCGACCGCCGCCAGATGCTACGCGGTGCCGCCCTTGCAGGCGGCGGACTCGCGCTGTCGGCCTACATGCCGGCATGGGCGCAGACCAATTCGGCAGGCATCATCACGCCGCTGCCGACCGTCACCGGCAACGACATTACGCTCCGCATCGCGCGCCAGACGATGATGATCGATGGCCGCGCGTCCAAGGCGATCGGCATCAACGGCACCGTGCCGGCCCCGCTGATCCGGTTGCGCGAGGGGCAGACCGTTCGTCTCAATGTCATCAACGATCTCGACGAGGACAGTTCGATCCACTGGCACGGCCTGCTCGTTCCCCCGCAGTTCGATGGAGTGCCCGGCATCTCGTTCCCCGGCATCAAGCCCCGTTCGAGCTTCCTCTACGAGTTTCCGATCCGGCAGAACGGCACGTATTGGTATCACAGCCATTCCGGGCTTCAGGAACAGCTCGGGCATTACGGGCCGATCGTGATCGATCCTGCCGGCGCCGATCCGGTGCAGTCCGACCGCGAACACGTCATCGTGCTGTCCGACCACAGCCAGCTCAGCCCGGCTACCATCTTCCGCGACATGAAAGTCGACCCCGGTCACTTCAACTATCAGCGCCAGACCCTCGCCGGCCTGCTTTCCGGCAAGGATCAGCCGCTCAAGGACCGCGTGGATTGGGGCAAGATGCGGATGGACCCCACCGATATTTCCGACGCGACCGGCCCCGCCTATACCTATCTCGTCAACGGTCACGGCCCGCGCGACAACTGGACCGCGCTGTTCACGCCCGGGCAGCGCGTGCGACTACGCGTGATCAATGCATCGTCGATGACAACCTTCAACGTCCGCATCCCCGGCTTAAAGCTCAGCATCGTCCAGGCCGACGGGCAAAACGTCATGCCGGTCGAGGTGGACGAGTTCCAGATCGGTGTTGCCGAAACCTACGACGCAATCGTCACTCCGATCGACGACCGCGCCTACACGCTTGTCGGCGAGGCAATCGACCGATCCGGCCTGGCGCGCGCCACCCTGGCCCCTCGCCCCGGCATGGCGGCCGAGGTGCCTGCGCTTCGTCCGCGTCCGCTCGCGACGATGAAGGACATGGGCATGGATATGTCGTCGATGGGCGGCATGGATATGTCGAGCGGCGGGATGCGCGGCCCCGACCCGACCAATGAAAAGAACCCGTCCGCCGGTCTCACCACCCCCGGCGCCGGCATGGCAACAGGCGCAATGGCAATGGACGGAATGCCGCAAGGCGGCACGATGTCAGGGATGGATCATTCGGCGATGAACCACGGTGCGATGGCGACGGGCGGCAGCGCGGGCGGCATGGCGGGGATGGACCATAGTTCGATGGGCGGCGAGCAGGGCATGGCCGGCATGGACATGGAGTCCATGAAGATGCGCGACTTCTCCAAAGCCCCGCAGGTCAAGAAGGGGCCGGGTGTCCAGACGATCTCGCCGATGCCGATGGATCGCACCGGCGACCCCGGTCAGGGGCTAGAGAATGTCGGCCACAAGGTGCTGGTCTACCGGGACTTGATGGCGCTGGAACGCAACCCGGACGTGCGGGCTCCCAGCCGCAGCCTCGACATTCACCTGACCGGCAACATGGAGCGCTTCATGTGGTCGTTCGACGGCGTGAAGATGTCCGACATGATGGAGCCGATCCCCTTCCTCGAAGGTGAGCGCGTGCGGATAAACCTCATCAACGACAGCATGATGGGGCACCCGATCCATATCCACGGCCACTTTTTCGAGCTGGTGACGGGGCACGGCGATCATGCACCGCGCAAACACACCGTCATCGTGCAGCCAGGCGGCAAGGTGACGTGGGATTTTACCGCCGATGCAGTCGGCGATTGGGCGTTCCACTGCCATCTCCTCTACCACATGCACGCCGGCATGATGCGAACCGTGAGTGTCCGTCCGCGGGGAGACGCCGCATGACGCGCCTCGCTCCCCTGCTGGCGTCGGTTGCCATGTTGACCCTCGCGGCTCCGGTCGCTGCGCAGTCGATGCAGGGCATGAACATGCCCGGCATGACGATGCCGGCTCAGAAGAAACCTGCGGCCAAGTCGTCCGCGCCAGCTAAGCGCGCCAAGGCGAAGCCCGTTGCTGCGAAGCGCAAGGCGCCCGCGAAAACCACGGCTGACCCGATGGCCGGCATGGCGGGCATGGACCATCCGGCGATGCCGGGCATGGCCATGCCCGGCGATGTCTCACAGCCAGCGCCGGGCGCGTCCCAATCCATGCAGGGAATGGAGATGCCCGCGAGCGGCCAAACGGCTCCACAGGGCGCTCAGCAGGCAATGCCGGGGATGAATATGTCCGGCGAGCAGCACAGCGGCCATGATATGCAGGCCATGCCGGGCATGGTCGGGATGGCAATGTCCGCAATGGAGCAGACCGGCACGGCGCTTTCCGCCGGGAACGCACCGGCTCCCGCGCCGCCGATGGATCATTACGCCGATCGTCAGTTCGCGCCGGCCGATATGGCCAAGGCGCGGCACGACATGATGTTCGAGCAAGGCGGCCAGCCCTTCTACCAGGTCATGTTCAATCTCGCCGAATATCAGGCACGCCAAGGCCGCGACGGATATCGTTGGGATGGCGAGGCGTGGTTCGGCGGTGACATCAATCGCTTGTGGCTGAAGAGCGAGGGCGAGGGCGCTTTACGCGAGGGTGTCGAAAGTGCCGAAGTCCAGGCGCTCTACAGTCGAGCCGTCGGGCCGTACTTTAACCTTCAGGCAGGCGTCCGCCACGACTTCCAGCCGTCACCCAACCGCACCTATGCGACCGTCGGGTTCGAGGGTCTTTCGCCTTATATGTTCGAGGTCGAGGGCGCTTTGTTCCTGTCGACCAAGGGGGATCTGCTCGGTCGCCTCGAGGGGTATTACGACCAGCGCATCACGCAGCGGCTGATCCTTCAGCCGCGGGTCGAGTTCAACCTATCGGCGCAGGACGTGCCCGAAAACCGGCTTGGCGCGGGGCTGACCGACGCCGAGCTGGGGCTCCGGCTCCGCTACGACATCAGGCGGCAGTTCGCGCCCTATATCGGCGTCTCCTATGTCGCACAGACCGGACGTACCGCCGATTTCACACGCGCCGAGGGCAAAGGTCCGACCACTACCAGCTTCGTGGCCGGTGTGCGGGTGTGGTTCTGACGATGAAAGACGCGGGGGCGCAAATAGGGAAACACGAAGATGGATAACCACGAGAAAAGTAGCGGAACGGGTTACGGTCGTTTTGCCGCGATGATCGCGACTTCGACCATCGTGATGTTCGGTCTGATGTATCTGAACACCTACACGTGGCGTCACGTCGAATATAGCCAGACCCGAATGTGGATGGCCGTCGTCATGGGAGCGACGATGGCCGTCATCATGCTCGGCTTCATGTGGTCGATGTATAAGAACCGGACCGTCAATTTGGCGATTCTGGCCGGTAGCGTCGTAGTCTTCGCGCTCGCCTTATGGCTGGTCCGGAGCCAGGAGACGGTCGACGACGTGAGCTATATGAAGGCGATGATCCCACACCACTCGATCGCGATCATGACAAGCGAGCGGGCGCACATCAAAGATCCCGAAGTTCGCCGACTGGCCGATGGGATCATTGATGCCCAGGTTCGCGAAATCACAGACATGAAGCGGATGATTGCGCGGCTGGAAGCGCACCCCACGCCGAACGGCGCGCCGGACCTACCGTCTTACCGCGACAAGCAGGTTCCCCCTCCCCCGCCCGAAACCGACAAGAGCGCCGGGGTGAACACCCTACAGCCGATCCACTGACGGCGTGAGGGATGCGATGCTTTGCCGCGTAGAAGGTTGAGTAATCACCGAGGAGATCGAGAATGCGTTTGATACCGATGTTTGCAGCCTTTGCGATCCTCGCCACCCCCGCGCTCGCGCAGCAGGGCGGGATGCAGGGCATGGATCATAGCCAGATGAAGGGCATGAACCACGACGACATGGCCACGATGATGGCCGGCAATCCGTACGGTCAGGCCGAGATGGACATGCACCAGAAGATGATGGCCGCGAAGCAGGGCGACCCATCGGAAATGTGGACCCGCAAGATGATCGAGCATCACCGCGGCGCGATCACCATGTCGCGTGTCGCGGTGCGCGACGCCAAGGATGCCGAGACGCGGCAGATGGCCCAGATGACGATCACCAAGCAGGAAAAGGATATTGCAGAACTACAGGCGTGGCTTCGCAAGCACGGTAAGCGCCCGCAATAACGGGTGTTGCCCCGCCCTGTTTTCCCAAGCACGGGCAACAGAGCGGGGCTTTCGATTTCATCATGTAACCAAATCGATGATCTCGCGAAGAAGACTTGGCCGATTGACAGGTTCAAAGGCGCCACGCAGGAAGTGCATGTGAAGCGCCTATTCCTTTTCCTGATGCTGATCGGCGTGATGGTCGGACTGGCTGTGCAGCAGTCGGCCGAAGCGCTTGCTGCCCCGGCAGGGGCGATGGACATGGCAGCGATGGCAACCAGCGACATGGCATCCATGCCGGACTGCATGTCGGCGATGGAGAAGGACGCAGCCCACAAGCCGTGCAAGTGCGGCTTGGCCGGCTGCATCGCTATGATGGCGTCGGGCGGATCGATGATGCTGTCCGACGCATCGATGGTTCTCCAGGCTGCGGCCCGCTCCGATCGTGATGAGCAAATCGGTATCTTCGCAGCCTTGCGGGGCCGTTCGACCGCCCCCGAGCCAGAACCGCCTTCGATCCCGATCTGATTTCAAGTCCGCGCGCGTGCCCGTCACGCGACCCGGCGCGCATGCGCCGGGTACGACGCGATGTGAACTCAAGGATCAGGATATGACGAAATGCGAACCTCCTTACGCCGCCGCGCGCCGCGCGCGCTGGTATGGCTCGCGCTCGCGTCGGTCAGTATGCCGGCGATTGCCGGACCGCTGACCTTCGACGCGGCGCTTCAGAAGGCGGCTGCCGACGCGCCGTCCATCAAGGCGAAGTCGCTCGGTGCCGATGCTATGCGTTCGGCGCGAAGCGCCGCAGGACAGTTGCCCGATCCCAAGCTCGCGCTCGGGATCGACAGCTTTCCAATCTCGGGACCGCTCGCGTTCGCGCCACAGCGCGATAATTTCACCTGGGCGCGCGTCGGTGTCTCGCAGGACATTCCCAATCTCGCCAAGCGTCGCGCGCAACGGGGTCGCGCCGAAGCGGACATTGGCGTCGCCGACGCAGAAACCGGCGTGGAGGCGCGCATCGTGAAGGTCCAGGCCGCGCTTGCATGGATCAGTCTCGCATATGCCGAGCGTCGACTTACGGCGCTCGACACGGTGCTCCAACGGCTCGACCGCCTCGTCAAAGCGTCACCCGGTGCGGTCGCGTCGGGTGCATCGCGGCCAGCGCAGGTGCTCGCCGGGCGCGAAGCCGTTGCGAAATTACAGGACCGGCGCGAAGAGTTGGTGTCGATGGTCGGCCGTGCGCGCGCCGACCTCACGCGCTGGACGGGGGAAGTCGACCCCGACATCGCAGGTCCGATCCCGGACTTCACGGTAGAGCCTGCACGCCTGCGCGCATCGCTTCGCGAGCATCCGACGCTGGTATTGGCGGGTGCCACGATCGGTCGCGCGGAAGCCGACCTCCGCATCGCCGAAGCAGAACGGCGTCCCGATTTCGGCGTCGATCTGTCCTACCAACGGCGCGATCCCCGGTTCGGCGATTACGTGTCTGCAGGCGTCACGATCGGCCTGCCGTTGTTCAAAAAGCGGCGTCAGGAACCGTTGATCGCGGCCCGCGCTGCCGACGCCAACAGTGCACGCGCCGGCGCAGATGCCAGTTTGCGCGAACTGACCGCCGATCTCGAAGCAGGTCTTGCCGATCACGCGATGCACCACGCACAATGGTCGCGCGCGCGCGACGTGCTGCAGCCGCTCGCCGAGCAGCGGGTGACGCTCGAGACCGGCAGTTACAGCGCCGGGCGCGCCACCCTCACCGACATCGCCGACGCGCACGCCGCGCTTGCCGACGCGGTTCTCACAATGCTCGATCGCGAGGCGACTGTCGCCGCGGATGGTGCGCGGCTGATTCTCCTGTTCGGGAGCGCCGACCAATGACCACGTCACTTCAACGGTCGCAGCTCGCGGCGACGCTTGCCGCTGTCGCCCTCGTCGCGGGTGCTGGAGGCTATTATCTGGCCGGCTCGCGAAATGGGGCACCTTCCGCAGGGACACCGGATACTCCTCGCAAGCCGCTCTATTATTACGACCCGATGGTACCGCAGGAGCATTACGACAATCCGGATTCCCTCTCGTCGATGGGGATGAAGACAGTCCCCAAATATGCCGACACGAATAGCGGCCCGACGGCAAAGCCAGGCGTCACGGTCGACCCTTCGGCGATGCAGAGCCTCGGCATCCGGCTCGCGACCGCGACCACAGGCACGTTGGCCGGCACGCTCGATGTGACCGGCGCAATCGACTTCAATCAGCGCGACATCGCAATCGTGCAGGCACGTGCCGCAGGCTTTATCCAGCGGGTCTATGGCCGCGCGCCGGGCGATATAATCCGTGCCGGGGCGCCGATCGCCGACGTGCTGGTCCCCGAATGGGGCGGCGCTGAGGGCGAATATGAAGCGGTGCGCAAAACCGGCGACCCGTCGTTGATCGCTGCCGCACGCCAGCGTCTGCGACTGATCGGCATTCCGGGCGGCGTGGCGGGCGGGCGCGGGATGACCACCATTCGAAGCCCGATCGGGGGCGTTATCCAGACACTCGATGCCCGCGCCGGCGTTACGCTCGCACCCGGTCAGACGCTGGCGCAGGTCAATGGCCTCGGCACGGTCTGGTTGAACGCTGCAGTGCCGGAGGTGCGCGCAAGCGCTGTCAAAGTCGGGCAGAACGCGAATGCCGAGCTGGCGGGGTTCCCTGGCGAGCGTTTCACCGGCCGCGTCATTGCCGTCTTGCCGACGACGCAGGCGGACAGCCGAACACTGACGGTACGGATCGAGCTGCGTAACCCCGGTGGTCGCCTGCGCCCCGGCATGTTCGCGACCGTCCATCTGGGCGGCACATCCGACACCGCGCTGCTGGTGCCGAGCGAAGCCGTGATCCGCACCGGCAAGCGCACGCTGGTCATGCTTGCCGACGGCAAGGGTCGTTTCCGACCGGCCGAGGTCCGTATCGGGCGCGAGGCGGGCGGCCAGACCGAAATCCTCGCAGGACTGGCGGCAGGGGAAAAGGTCGTCGCATCGGGCCAGTTCCTGCTCGACAGCGAGGCGAGCCTGACCGGCATCGCCGCGCGCCCGATCACGGGGGACACGAAGTGATCGCGCGGATCATCGAGGCGTCCGTCAAGGCGCGCTTCCTCGTCCTGCTCGCAGCCCTCGCGCTGATCGTCGTCGGGGTGGGCGCTTTGCGCTCGACTGCGGTCGATGCGCTGCCCGACCTGGCCGACGTCCAGGTCATCATCCGCACCACCTATCCGGGCCAAGCCCCGCAGATCGTCGAGAACCAGGTTACGTATCCGCTCGCGACGACGATGCTGTCCGTGCCGGGCGCGCGCGTGGTGCGCGGCTATTCGTTCGTCGGCGACAGCTTCGTCTATGTCCTGTTCGACGACGCGACCGATCTCTATTGGGCACGCAGCCGGGTACTCGAATATCTGAGCCAGGTGCAAAGCCGCCTCCCCGAGGGTGCGAAGGCATCGCTCGGCCCGGATGCAACCGGGGTGGGCTGGGTCTATGAATATGCGCTGGTCGACCGGACCGGGCGTCACGACCTCGCACAGCTCCGCAGCATCCAGGACTGGTTCCTGCGCTACGAATTGAAAACCGTGCCGGGGGTCGCCGAGGTCGCGAGCATCGGCGGGATGGTGAAAGAGTATCAGGTCGTCCTCGATCCGCAGAAGCTGGCCTCTTACGGGATCACCCACGAGGCGGTGACCGAGGCACTGAAGCGCGGCAATCAGGAGAGCGGCGGATCGGTCCTCGAGATGGCCGAGGCGGAATACATCGTCCGCGCGACCGGGTATCTGAAGACGCTCGACGATTTCCGCAGCGTGCCGCTCAAGACGGTTGGCGGCGTCCCCGTGACACTCGGCGACGTCGCCACAATTCAGATCGGTCCGGAAATGCGGCGCGGGTTGGCAGAGCTCAACGGCGAGGGCGAGGTTGCAGGCGGCGTCATCGTGATGCGTCAGGGCAAGAACGCGCGCGAGGTGATCGACGGGGTACGCACCCGGCTCGAGGAATTGAAGAAGAGCCTGCCACCCGGCGTGGAGGTCGTCACCACCTATGACAGGTCGGGCCTGATCGATCGGGCGGTCGACAATTTGCGCAGTAAGCTGATCGAGGAGTTCATCGTCGTCGCGCTCGTCTGCGCGCTATTCCTCTGGCACGTTCGATCGGCGCTTGTCGCCATTCTTACGCTTCCGCTCGGTATCCTCATCGCCTTCATTGCGATGCGCGTGCAGGGACTGAACGCCAATATCCTCTCGCTGGGCGGCATCGCCATCGCCATCGGCGCAATGGTCGATGCGGCCGTCGTCATGATCGAAAACGCGCACAAACATCTCGAGCATTGGGCGCACGATCATCCCGATGAGACATTGGCGGGTGCCGAGCGCTGGCGCGTGATCACCGCCGCAGCGGTTGAGGTCGGCCCGGCGCTGTTCCTCAGCCTTCTCATCATCACCTTGTCGTTCGTGCCGATCTTCTCGCTTCAGGGGCAAGAGGGGCGGCTCTTCGCGCCGCTCGCCTTCACCAAGACCTATGCGATGGCAGGCGCAGCAATCCTGTCGATCACGCTGATCCCGGTGCTGATGGGGTTGCTGATCCGCGGCCGCATCCCGTCCGAAAATGCCAATCCGATCAATCGCGTGCTTACCCGCATCTACCGCCCCGCGCTCGAATGGGTGCTGGCGCGGCCGAAACAGGCGCTGGTCATCGCCGGCCTCGTGTTTGCGACCAGCCTTTGGCCGATCAGCCAGCTAGGCGGCGAGTTCATCCCGCAGATGAACGAAGGCGACCTGCTCTACATGCCTTCCGCGCTTCCCGGCATTTCAACCGCCAAGGCCGGCCAGCTTCTCCAGCTCACCGACCGGCTCATCAAGACCGTACCCGAGGTGGAAAGCGTGTTCGGCAAGGCCGGCCGCGTCGACACCGCGACCGACCCTGCCCCGCTCGAAATGTTCGAGACCACGATTCGCTTCAAGCCCAAGGATCAGTGGCGCGCGGGCATGACGCAGGAAAAATTGATCGATCAGCTCGACAAGGCGGTAAAGGTGCCGGGCCTCGCCAATTTCTGGATTCCCCCAATCCGTAACCGGATCGAGATGCTGTCTACCGGCATCAAGAGTCCGATCGGTGTCAAGGTGGCGGGGTCCAACCTTGCCGAAATCGATGCGGCCGCGCGCGAGATCGAACAGGTCGCGAAAACGGTGCCCGGGGTCGGCTCGGCGCTGGCCGAACGGCTCACCGGCGGACGGTATATCGATGTCGATATCAACCGGGCCGCTGCGGCACGCTATGGCCTCAACGTCGCCGACGTGCAGTCGATCGTGTCGGGCGCGATCGGCGGAGAGACGATCGGCCAGACCGTCGAGGGACTCGCGCGTTATCCGATCAGCGTGCGCTATCCGCGTGAGCTGCGCGACAGCATCGAAGGCTTGCGAAACTTAGCCGTGCTGACGCCGGCAGGACAGCAGATCACGCTCGGCACCGTCGCCGACGTCCGCATCACTGATGGACCGCCGATGCTGCGCAGCGAGAACGGCCGACCGGTGACGTGGATCTACATCGATGGACGCGGCGCACCGCTCACCACCATCGTTCGTGATCTGCAGAACGTGATCGCCGCCAAGGTAAAACTGCCGCCCGGCGTCAGCGTGACCTACACTGGCCAGTTCGAGTATCTGCAGCGTGCGGTCGAGCGATTGAAGATCGTCGTTCCGGCGACCTTGGTCATCATCTTCCTGCTGCTCTACGCGACCTTTCGCCGACTCGATGAAGCCGCTCTGGTGATGGGCACGCTGCCGTTCGCGCTCACCGGCGGTCTATGGCTGCTCTATCTCCTCGGCTATAACCAATCGGTCGCGACCGGTGTCGGGTTCATCGCGCTCGCCGGTGTGTCGGCGGAGTTTGGCGTGGTGATGCTGATCTACCTCAAGCATGCGCTGGATGCTCGCGGCCCTACACCGGACGACGCAGAGGTCGCAGCGGCAGTGCGCGAAGGCGCCCTCCTTCGTGTCCGGCCAAAGGCGATGACGGTCGCGGTGATCCTGGCCGGCTTGTTTCCGATCCTGATCGGCACAGGCACCGGTTCCGAAGTGATGAGCCGGATTGCGGCTCCCATGATCGGAGGCATGCTCACCGCACCGTTGCTCTCGATGCTGGTATTACCGGCAGCATTCCTGCTGCTGCGGCGCGCCCGGCGTTCCCCTCACCCTTCAACCCCAGTCCCAACGCTGCAAAGGAATACGCTATGAAGAACACCCTGTTGGCACTCGCCATCCTCGCGGGCCTGACGACGACTACGGCATCGGCGCAGTCGAGCGCTTCCATGCACGGCATGCCGACGAAGGGGGCCGTCAAGGTCGGTCGCGGCAGTGGCGTCGTGACCGCGATCGATCCCAACGCCGCCAAGGTGACGATCCAGCATGGGCCGATCGCGGCACTGGGCTGGCCTGCGATGACGATGGCGTTCACGGCAATCCCACCGGCACTGCTCAAGACCGTGAAAGTCAGACAGCGCGTCGACTTCGCCATAAGAATGCGCGGCTCTGCGGCGGAGATCACAGCGATCCACGCGCATTAATTTTGGGTGCTGCGATCGTTTCCATCAGTACGCGGCGACCATCCCACCTTCCCGAACTCAGCCGGTCCCTGCCAAGTATTCGAATCCTCGCCGTAGCCGTGGCCGCCGCCGGCTCCTGAAGTATATACTCTTTTGGGGATACTCCTCGGCTAACCAAGAAGGGATCGCCACACTCTCGTTCAGCGCCTCCCCTCGAGTGGCCAATTTAGGAACCCGACCCCTTTAATTGATCGCTAGACTCCGTTCTTCCGGTCACCGGAAATATGCTGATGATGAATATAGACTTGGCTCGCTCTGTTTGCGTGGTGAGCAGCGGGGCGGCGGATGTTAAGCCCACCGTCCGCATGAGGCGGTGGGCTTCATCATCAGGCCGCCAATTTCCGCAAAGGTACTCCCATCGCCCCCGGATAAAGATCAACAAGCGGATACCATTTATCTGCAAGTGACTTGCACGCGTTGGACGTACGCAACCAGTTCTGCCGACGCCGCCCGAAATCGGCGTGCGTGCGATCATACACGCGCGTCGTGATCAGCATGTGGACATGCGGAAGGATCTCCCGTTTGCCCTCACTTTCTGACTGCGCGTGGATTGCCCAATCCGTGATCATCCCCTGCGTCGAAAGATGATCGTCGCAGAACCCCTCGACGATCTCGCGCCAGGTGGCGGCCGTCTCGTGGATCGGCAGCGAAGCGACACAATGGGCGAGCGTCGCTTCGGTCGGGCGATAGATCTTGGCAACCTGATCCATCATCTCCCACAGCTTGATCCCCTGGAGCGCCGGGTCGTTGGCACGGCTAGGTCCGCAGCGACCGCGATCTACGAGATCCTGCCGGGCAGCGTAATTCGGCGTCGGTCCCACCTCGTCGATCCCGTGCATCCGATTGATGTACCAGTACGAGCATTTCGCGGTGCGATGCGTCGAGCGCATGTCTTCGCCGTAAGCGTTGACGGTATTCCAGATGACGTAACGGGTGTTGAACGGACGATCCTGATGGATGCTCATTGATAGTTTCCTTGGTTTGGCCAGAAGACGGCCGGTGGTCCAGCGGCGACCTGCCGCGGGATATCGAGATTGGGATTTTGAGAATTGGCGGCGATTGCGACCGTCCGGACGCCGCTGACGTCCGGACGGGTTAGCGTATCAAATACTGGCCTACGGGTTAGCTCGCGCGGCCAGCCAGGAAGCGAACGCCTTGCTCGCTGCCACGGCCTTGCCACTGCTTTCGGCCAACCACAGCTGCCACACCGCAATGGCTTCCCGCGCGACATGGGCATTCAGCGACGGAGGATCGCCGAACGCCCAGGCGCTTTCGATCTCCCCTGCCGACAGTGGTGTGAGAACGATGCCCTGCTCAGCGCAGACGCTTGCAAGGTCGGGCGCACCGGCGCCACCATGGTGGACAGCCAGATCGATGCTCGGAATGGTAACGAGCGTCATCAACCGGTCGAGAAAGGCGCGCCCGATCTCGGGGTCGCCAATCGTGCCGGCATCGAGCAGCGGGGCAACGATACGATCGGCAAGCTGCCAGCCGAGCACGGTGCCAGCCGTCGGCATTACGTGCGTCGCCCATTTGAGCAGGGCGTCCTCGCCGTCACCGGCCGCGATGGCATGACGTTCGAGCAAGAAGGTCCACGCCCCCTCGCCATCGCGCTCGGCGATGAGCATGGCGAGCCCAGCCAGATGCGACATGGGTGGAAACGTGCAGACACGGGCGGGAGGCGCATCGACGGTCGCGACCGCGAGGGTCACGAAACGGCAGGTCTTGGTCATGATGATGTCCTTCATTGGACGCGCGTCGACACACCGCCGGCAAAGACCGGCAGTGCGAGACGAGCGATGGTGGGATTTTGGTTGGTTGAAATCGACCGGAGATCCGGTCGGAGTCAGACGATCAGAAGATCGGACGTTCGCCGCTGAACGCGCGTTCGTCGGCGGCAATCTGAACGCGGCGTTCCGCCGCTTTCAGCGCGACCGCCACGTCGAACGCGACCGCGCGCGGCCGTGCCCAGGCCGCGCTCGGACTTGCCGCAAACGGCATCAGGTGTGCACGCTCGGGTGCCGCCTCGATCCAGTGCGCGAAGGCTGCGAGCGGTCTGCTCATCAGCGCCTCGTCGCTGTGTCGCCAGGCGTGCCACGCCAGCCAGCTGCAATAGGTCGCCGCTACATCCTCCTCGCAGTAGCGCGCGATCGCATCGACGTCGCCCGCTCGCCACAGCGCACCGACATCGCTGCCATGGACGCTGGTCTTGACGGGAATGCTCAATCGATCGCAGATTTCGGCAAGGCTCGGCCGCTTGGTGCCACCGTAGAGCGAGTACATTTCTGCCAGGTCGCAGTGCTCGCGACCGAACCGATGCGCCCGCGCATGATGGGACAGCCCGCCGAGATCGAAGCGCCGCTCGGCAATCGCGCCGAGTTGCAGCGCCGGCAGATCATAGCCACGCGAATTGAAACCGATGCTCGTCACCCCGATCGGGATCTGGGCATCGACCGCCGCATAGAACGCGCTTTCGTTTCCCGGCTCGCACACGATGCTTGTCAGCTCAAACGCGTACTTCGCGTCGCGTAGCGATGCGGACAGAAAGGTCGCCACCACCGGACGGTGTAGCGGCCATTTGGGGAAGCTGCCGTCGGCGGGTTCATCTTCGACGATCGATTCGATGTCGAACACGACGACATGGTCACCCAAATGCTCGTCACTCGGGCGCTGCGGATGGAAAGAGCGCATGATACATCTCCTTAAGATGGACGTGCACGCGGTCGCGTGCACGGATCGAAAGGATGAAAAGAAAACTGCCTTGGCGCCTGTCGGCGCCTTTCCAATTTTCCTCTTCACCCCTTCAATCACCCCTGTTCGCTTCTGCTCCGCTCTTCACGCTGTGCGTGCGCATCCCGCTGCCGCGGGCGTTTTCCGACGACTGTCACAGACGGGCCGGTTCGTGGGGATTTGGCGAGGTGCCCAGCGACCATGCCATTGCGACGTCAGCTCGACGGATCGAGACGCCCGGGATGAAGGGGCAAGCGACTGCGCGGACCGCGACGTTTACGAGTGGGCGAGATGACGGCGGGCGGCGGCTTCAGCAGTACGCCGAGCGCGCGCGCATCCGCATCGATCATGCCCGGCGTGCCCACCCCGCCTGCAAGCGCGCGGACCTGCCGGGCGAGTAGATCGACAACTGGCGTGACCGCGCCATCGTCCCTGGCGGCGAGCCATGCACGCACAACGGCATTGTCATGCCGCAGCGCGGGCGCGGGCAATCCGGCAACCGCTTCCCTGCTGCGGAAATAGAAGCCGGGATCGAACTGCCGCAGACCGACAAACGTGCGGTCTTCGGACGTTCCGCCGACCAGTCTCACATGCGTGCTCACGTCGAGGGACCGGGCGTCCTGCTTGATGCCGGTTTCGATCCTGAGAGTGCCGGTTCGAACGCGAGACAGGATTTCACGCTCGACTTCGGTCTGTATCCTGAGCTGAACATCGAGCGCGTGCTGGATCTCGTGATGCAGGAGCCCGAGATAATTATAATTCGACAGCCGCAGCACATCGCCGTCGTGGAAACCGACGAGCCCGTCCCGCCGGCTAAGCGGTATCTCTCGCTCAGCAATGACCGCAACCGTGTCCCGGGCCCATTCCAGCGGCGTGCGCAAGTGGGTCTGAGTACCCGAAGCAGGGGCCGCGACCGCACCGAACCGGATTCGGCCGTGTGTGACCGCGACCCTGCCGAGGAAATCAGGACCGGTTGTCGCAGGCGGCGCGGCGGCGATGAGCCTTGCGATCTTCGGCTCGGACCGACGAACAGCCTCGAGGTACCCGCGAAATCTGGGATGATGCGACAGGACCGCCATCTCGGCGGCATCGCGCTGATCAAGGGCCTGACCGACGGGGCCGATTCTGCTGCCAACACGCGCCGGATCAAAGCCCTTGCCGACCTTCTCGATGAGGCGCGCCACATAGGGCATGATCGCATCGCTATCGCCGATCCGCTCGATCAGCGCCCGGTCGATCTCCCGGGCAACCTCCACCCGACGTCGCTCCGCGCGCCATGCGATGTGATCGCGGTGATCTCGCTCGAGCTGCGTCCAGACGATCGCAGGCCTGGACGGCGGAGGAGGTGCGGATGGCTTGTCCTGGGCCGCTGGTGCTGGAGCCGGCATATCTTCGGTAGGACCTCGAACGACGTGTTCTTCGCGCAGACCCGTCGGTTCGAGGCGGTCAACGCCGATATCCCAGATGTCCGCCAAGAACGGAACGTCAAGCAACGACGGCAGTGCGTCGAGATCGTCCATTTCGCTGGCAGCGCGTGCAGTGCGGCGTCCGTATCGCTCGCGGCCATCGACCTGACGGTCCTGCGTGATCCGCGCATCGAGTTTGGCGAGATGCCGGTGCATGACCGGCGTATCGCGCCATTTGCGCAGCGCCTGCCCGAACCACGCGCTGTGGGTATCGCACGTCTCGTCGAACAGCGCCGCGGCTCCGTGGCGCCGGGCCAAGGCTTGCACCTGTGCAAGCTCGCGCTGCTGCGCGGCGCGAATACCGGCCAGACGCCGCTGCTCCCGGCCACCGCCGAGATCGACGCCGCGAACCAGATCGTCCGGGTCATCGCGTGGATCGACCAAGAGCCCGTGTTCGCCTTCGCTTACGAGCAGAGGGGCCTTAGCGATGAGGTCCAAGGCCCGATGGGTCCGGGTCGCGCTCGGCACGGAGATACGCTCGCGCGCGCCGACAGCCTCTGCGCCCGTGGCAAGGTCTGTCGATGGCGCGCTTCTGGCCAATAGCGCGGTCGCCTCGATGTCCAGCCGCGCCGCCTCAGCCACGCGGTCCGCCACTGCGTCGTGCTCCAGCCCCAGTTCGACATCGAGCGCCTGCAGATGCCGCTCCGCCTCCCTGCCCCGCACCGTCCATCCGGCGACCGCTCGCGGCGACGTTGCCGCCGCGGCATATTCGGGGGCGAAGCGCGCAGTTCGCGCGGCGCGGCTTCGCGACATGTCGATCAGGATCTGGATCTGGGCCGCCTCGTGCCGCAGGTTAGCCGCCTCGATCTTTGCCGCACGTGCGCGCTCGTGGTCCGGGTCCGAGGCCGGCAGCGCGCGATCGATCGCGCCCAGCTCTGCGTCATGGCTGGTGGCGGCAGCCGCGAACACGCGACGCCAGCCTTCGACGTCGTTGGAGAGTCCCCGCTCGGTGCTGAATCCTGCTCGCTCCAGCACGGTACGCCGGCCATGCATCTTGCGCTGCGCGGTCGCATCGATGCCCATCTCGGCCAAGGTGCCCGGATGATATCGGACATCGGCATCGATCGCGGCCAGTTCGATGTTGGTCAGGCGCGCAACCTCCTCGCGCATGACGTCGATCCATCCGTCGCGGGTGATAGCACCGACCTTGTTCGCTTCGAATTCGAGGCTGCCGTCTTCCAGATAACGAGCCCGCCTCGTCCCCATCAACCAGTGGAAATGGTCGTTCAGCGGATCGTTGAGGCCGTCAGGCGTATGATCGCAGATCGTCATCGGCATGAACCAGCCGGGCTCGTCCGTGCTGGCCGGATTGCGCTGGCGCTGGACCAGGTCGATCATGCCGGCCTGTATCCGGATGCGGGCATCCGCGCCCAGATCGGCATGATACTCGCCTTCGCCCGCCAAATGAGTCTGGACCGCGCGGCCTTCCGACACCCGGGCCGGCCGCGTGGTCTTGTCGACCGCGTCCGGCCAATGATCTTGGGTCTTGATCCAGGCATAGACGTCGAACGCCCGCGCATCGATCCACCGGACACCGTCGCGCGCCTTGCGATCCGATAGCGGTCGGCTCGCCGCGACACGCTTCTGCTCCCTTGCAATCGTTTTCCGCAGGCCCGCAGGGCACTCGGCATCTCGCGCGATCTCGTCGAACAAGACCGGCGCGCGCTCGTAGAAGACGCTGATCCCGGGCGGGTTGCCGTCCGGCTGCAGACGACGGTCACGTTCGAACGCCTCGACAACAGTCCAGTCGGCCGGATCGCGCAGGTTGGTCCAGCCATCGGCGGGTCCGCCGTCCCGGCCACCATGCCCGCGCATATAGGCGTCCTTCGCCGCGCCATCGATCCCGACGTCGACCGCCTTCACCAGCCCCTCGCCCGGCGCATCCGGTTCGGCACCCTGCCCCTTGCCGCGCGCATACGCGTCGAACGCGTGCGCGGTTCGGCCCTCAACCATGTTCTTGGCGAAGTGGAACGGGATGTGTCCGTCAGCCGAGCGTAATCGCGACACGGGCGGCGAGCCGGGAATCGAGAAGAAGGGTCGAGAAGTATAGGCTGGCCCACGCGCATCATCGTATCGGGCGATGCCGTCGATGAGCCTTGGAACATGGTGGCGAAGAACACCCAGCGGATCCTCGCATGCCATCGCTTCCAGGTCGGCCGGCATGTCCTGGATCACCCGCCTGCAGAACCGCTTGCTGAATGCACTGAGCGACGCCACGTCCCTGCCCTTCTCCCATTTCCGACACCTGTCGGCATGAAGCCCGCGGCAGGCGCCCACGCATCGACCGATGCGTGACTTCACTTCCGTTGTTGTAGAATACAACGCGCCGCTAACACGAGCAATCGTGTTAGCGTCTTGCGCCTAAAAATACTTCCTCGTTATCTTATCGATATGCAGGCTTGGGAATGCCACACCTTACATATCTGCTGCAGCCATTGCGAGGTTGCGACAGAGTAACCTTGATCAGCTAGTCTTGACCAAATTTTATTATGCAAGCTGGATTTCATTCGACCTCGCATCGTGTTGTGACACTGTCGGTTCCACCCGATGCGAGGTTAGAACTCCCCGCCCTTGCAACTAGCGCGACACGGTTGACCATGGATGCGAGGATGGGCATCGCGGACATTTCCGCTAACGCAAGTATTCTTTGGCTGGACCGCCTATCGGCATGCCTATAGATGGTATCCCCTTCGAGGGACCCGGGCACATGACGTGACCATTTAAGCCGCCCTCGGCACGAGGACGGTATGCTTGAAGACCTTGTTCATGACCTGATCGAATCGTTTGCCGATGCCATCGTCGGCGTCGCTGTGACGGTCGCCGAGGATCATCAGGCGCGCCGCGACAAGCTCGCCGATTATGAGGCCAAGGCAAAAGGCAATGCGAACGCTCTGGGCCATCATGTCGCGGGCGCGGTTCAAGCGGTCGTGCGAAATCGCTACAAGGACTGGCTGGCCGATCCTCGACTGGGCCACGAGCAGCCGGCAGCCGAGCTTCGCGCCGCAGAGATCGGCCTGAATGAAGCGGTCGTGGCGCTGAAGCGAAATCGGTCCGTGATCAATCGTGCGCTCGCGATCGGCGCCAGCATCCGTATGATGGCCATCACCGAGGTTCTGGGCGTCGCGTGCATCTACGACAAGGCCGCGACCCGGCCCGCTCCGATCAAGACGAAACGCGTCGTCAAGCCGGCCCGCGCCAGCGACAAGCGAATGAACCGCCGCGCGATCTCCATAGCCGACATACCGCCAGCGCTGCTGCCTCTGGTTGCCCGACTTCGCACGTCCGATCCCGACCACCTCACCGCGCTCGGCGATCTGGAAGCGCAACGCGGCGGGTCAAACGATATCGATGGCATCGCAACCAAGCTCGCCACACTGGCATCGTTGGCAGAGCATCAAGAATTCATCGACGAACTGGCAACGCAAGCGGGTGCGGCCCTGACGCAGGCGGAGCCCACGCCACTGCCGCAGATTGATAAGCCCGTCGTTCCGCCAGTACCTGTGATGTCGTCGGAATCCGCGCTGAATTCCGTTCCGACATCGACGAAGCCTTCGAGCATACCTCCCGTCGGGGGCAGCGACCAGGTGAGGCCAGCGAAGGGCAACGCAGGGCACGCTGCGGGTTCTGTGGTTAACGCGAGGCCTGTGTATGGCGCCAAACCGGCGGACAATGTCGCACCCGCGAAGTCTCCTGTGATCCCGGCGACCACCGCGCAACCTGCGGCGATCACGCCCGAGATCACGGCGACGATCAAAGCGATTTCGGACTTTGTGAATTGGAACCGCTGGGCGCTGCGCGAGAAGGACGGCCAATACAGTCTCGGCAAGCTCGGGAAGCGCGCCGACCTCAACACCGCCTTCGACCCCATCGCGAAACTACCCGCCATGCAGGAGGCACTCGCCCGCGTCGCGGCTTCGCCGGCGCCGCGATAGCCCTGACCAGCGTGGCCAGTGCGCGGCGCGCTGGCACCAAAACACTCGCTCACGACGCTAGATAAGCTTCGCTAGCATGCTCGACGACCTACCTTCACTGCCGATGGATCTGCCCGAGGTGTCGTCGCCGGCGATGCCGCGCAAAGCCCGTCGCCCTACCGACGTCGCGCCCGGTCCGGATACCGCGCAGATAAGTCCAACGATGATCATGGTGGATGCAACCACGCTCTCGATCGACGATCGGTTCGGGCTCGACATCGATGCGCTCTCGGCCCGGTATGCCGATCAGATCGCCGACGCGCGAGCGCGACTCATCAATGCCCGCCCTCAGATCATGCATCCATTGGTGCTGCGCACCGAGGATGATCGCTACACCGCGTTCAGCGGCATGCCCGTGGTCATCGCCGCGATCGAACTGGCCCGGGCATCCAACGCCGCCGTGACCGTGAACACGATCCTCCATGAGGCGATCGATGGCGAGGCGCTGCTGCGCGACGTCTTCGAGAATCCGCGCGGCAAAAGCCTGTTCGAGAAGGCACGCTACATCGCGGGCTGCGAAGCGAAATATGGCACCCGGCGCGCGTGGATGCGGGCGGAGGGCATCGCTCAAGAAAAATGGGAGCCGCGTTTCAGCAAGATTGCTAAGATAGCAAAGCTCGACAAGCGCGTTCTTGCCCGGATTGACCCGCACACCATCTCGAACGCCGAAATCGCAAGCCGGATCGTCGATGCGTGCAACGACGCGGTCACCCGCCGGATCGTGATCGAGATTACCGAAGCCGCCGCTGCGACCGCCAAAGGGCCACTGAACGCGGCCCTTCTGTTCAAGCGGATCGATGCCGTGCTCCGTCCGACCGTGACAGCCTTCGCAACCGGCAGTTGGGAGAACGGCATCTGTGAACTCCGCGGTGCCGACGGTACGGTCGTTGCGACGCTGACACGTCACGACGAAGGCTGGTCGATCTCCGGCGCCGACCTGGTCGGCATCAGCCGCGCAATGCTGAACACGGCATTCGACGCGCTCAAGACCTGACGCAAGGAGTGCGACTTGCACCGGTGCAAGTCGCACACACGACTACAACTATCCGACGAGGAGAATCCCGTGACGCAAGACGATGACGGTTCGATCGAACGCTATGTTGATGAGATGATCCGCTCGGTTCCTGAAGTAAACCGCCCTGATCCGCAGATCAGCTGCCGGCAGGGATGTCCGAAGGCGAACTGGCTGCGGGAGAAAGAAACACTCCGCTGCTACTGCCATGCGATGGGGGTGTTCTCTTGGCCCAGGCTCAATCTTGAAAGGTGCACCGACCGCCAGCGGGCGCTGCGACCCCAATCATAATATGTTCCGGGATTGATGGGGCTCTCGGTTTTGTGCCCATAGGTCGGTGATCTCGGCGTGACCGCAGATTAACAAAACGACCCACATCCGGCCATTCAAGGCGCGCGAGGCGCTTCCCAGCTTCGGTCATTCGTTCATGTCGATCAATCGGGTCTTCGGCATCGTTGGCTCGGCGGTCGGAACGGCAAGGTTTGGGACGAAGCAGTCGTTCGGGCAATCGGCCGGGAATGTCGGGTTTCGGATGAATCGGCCATTCGCGGGGCTTCCGAGATTTGCTCGGCATCGCGCCAGCCTGCACGGTAGCGACTCCGCGGGGCTTCGATCTCACGCCAAAATAACAGCCGCGGCTCCCCTAACGAAAAACCCCGCCTCCGAGGTTGTCGCGCACTTTCTCCATCCGACAGGGTATCTCGCGCAATAGTGCGAACCTAGAGCACGTGCGCCACCGCCCCACGCCGCAATTCTCCAGAATTTGCGGTGCTCTGCGTCGCCTATCATGTGTTTTCCGACACTGGCGGGGCTAGTCGGCGCTTAAAAACGGCAGGGCCGTTCACGCCCACACCCGGACGCTCGGGTTAGTAATTCGGAGTCCCGGTAGTAGTCATTCGTTCAGTGGGATTATGGGGAACTTTCCAGACATGAGTTGCAATCGGGGCGCTCGGGATTGGTAAAGCTGTCTAGTTACGGCCAATGGGCAAGCGCGGTAAAATGGATCGCAAAAGCGATTACGCTGATATAATCTGGTATCGGAGGTAAATGCAGAAATGGAAAGTAGCCGTCAGCTGGAGAGCATCGCCCTCGCAATTGCTCCAATGCTAGCGGCTTCTGTATCCGAAGTATGGATCGTGGCAGAAGTTCATGACGACTGGATACAGAGGCGCTACGATGTCGTGTGCAACGGTAAGCTTGTTGAGGGGGTGGAAGGTGAGAGAACCATGAACCGATCCGTCAATGATGCTCTATCCGCCCTAAGGCGTGACATGCTTAAAGAGAGTCAGGAAGATTGGCATCATTGCACCTATGTTTTGAGGTCTGACGGAATCTTCAAAATGGAGTTCGATCGTAGCAGACCGCCGAGCGTGTGAATGTAACGATAGATACTCCTGTAAAAGGAGGCAGCGCCACAGAATGTCGGCCATCGCCAGCACCTTCCCGAAAGCCGCCGTTCCGCTTTCCTGCCCAACCCGGACATTCCCGAAATTCGATCCAGACCGTGCGAAAACTCACCGCCGCCCCCGATACAGACGTGATGCTCGAAACATAACGTCGCCAGATATGGCTGCGACGCAAGATAGCCAATCACCTGGCAACCGACACGCAGCTATATTAGTACGCTACATTCGGGGTTGGAGTTTTCGCACGGTCTGGATCGTTTTCGAGAAAGGTTTCGTGCCGCAACCAGCCGGTTTTGACACCTGTGAAGGCGGGGGATCTGCTAACCTCGATAACTTATTCGGCATGATCCTTTTTAACATTCGATGTGCTGAAAGCGTGTGGGTATCGTTGATCATCCATGGCCAACGAACGACTGTCATTGACCCGTGATTTCAACGGCCCATTCGTTCACGGTGCGGACCGGTTGGAGCATAGCGCCAAGCAGCAAGCAGATAGCGCCGATCGGCGCACGGAGCTTGCTGCCGATCGAACAGTCATGGCAGCGGAGCGCACCTACGCAGCCTGGGTCCGTACCGGGCTTGCCGCTCTAGCCGCAGGAATTGGCGCCCGCGCATTGCTTGAGAACATCGTGCCCGGCTGGCTTGCCGGTGCGACCGCAACCGTCCTGATCCTGTTCAGCGGCTTCTGCTTCGTTGCAGCGGTCTGGCGTGAAATGATTCCTATCGCCCCACCGCGGCCCGACACTCAGCGACTGCCGGCTTGGTTGCTGATCTCTGTGAACGGCTTCCTAGCGATTGCCGTCTTGGCGGCACTCGTCGGGATTTGGCTGCAATAACCGGCGTGACTATCGCCATTTTACGGATTCTGCTTGCATGACCACGCCGCAACTTATGTCGATTGGCCTGCTGATTGGCATGATGGGCCTCTTTCTTTGGGGCCGATTTCGCTATGATGTCACGGCCATCATCGCCCTGCTTGCCGGGCTGTCGCTGGGATTGGTGAAGCCCAAAGCGGCATTTACTGGCTTTTCCGATGACATCGTTATCATCGTTGGATCGGCGCTGGTGATCTCATCGGCAATGCAGCGTTCCGGCCTAATCGAGAGCGCGCTCGGGATACTGGCGCGGCGCGTGACACGCGTCCGGTCGCAACTCGTGGTGCTGACTACGGCAGTCGGGGTATCGTCCGGGCTCGTAAAGAACGTCGGTGCCTTGGCTATGCTGATGCCGGCAGCCGTGCAGACGGCGAAGAAATCGGACACTAGCCCCTCGGTGTTCCTGATGCCGATGTCGTTCGCTTCGCTCCTTGGCGGGTTGATGACCCTCGTTGGTACGTCGCCGAATATTATTGTCAGCAGAGTACGAGAGCAGATGACCGGTGAGCCGTTCGGCATGTTCGATTATCTGCCAACGGGGCTGGGCCTGCTTGTGGTCGGCCTCATTTTCCTGCGTTTCGGCTACCGCCTCCTGCCCAGGGAACGCCGCGCAGCGCCGACCATGGGCGAAGCTCTAAACATCACGGACTATGTCACTGAGGCGACCATCCAAGACGGATCGCCCGCTGTCGGCGAAACGGTTGAGTCCTTCATCGACCGTCATGATAATGAGGTGACGATCGCCAATGTTGTCCGTGACGATGTGCGCACGAGCATTACGGCCGAGTTCCTTCTGGCTGCCGGCGACACGCTGATCTTGGGCGGTGACCCGGATACGCTTGAGCGTGTCATTGCGGGTGACCACCTAGCACTTGCCGGACAGCATCGTGACCTACCGGAAGGCAGCGAAGATGATGAGGCTGGCGTCATTGAGGCGGTCATCACCACCGGCTCCGTGTTGGTCCGCCAGTCCGCTGGACGACTGCGGCTTCAGCAACGCTATGGCGTCAATCTCATCGCGGTATCGCGCGCCGGCAAACGGCTGACCAAGCAGCTCAGCGAGACCGTCTTGCGCGCCGGCGATGTCATTGTTCTTCAAGGACCCCTCACACTCTTGCCGGAACGCATGCGTGACCTCGGTACGCTGCCGCTGGCAGAGCGTGCCCTGCGTCTGGGAAGTTCGAAGCGTGGCTTCCTACCACTTATCATCCTCGCGGTGGCGATGACCGTAACCGCGACCGGCTATGTGCCTGTGGCCGTCGCCTTCTTCGCCGCTGCCGGTCTAATGATGGCGACCGGAGCGCTACCGCTGCGAGATGCCTATGATGGCGTCGAATGGCCAATTCTCATCATGCTGGGCGCGCTCATTCCGGTCAGTGAAACCCTGCGCACCACCGGCGCGTCGGATGTACTCGCGACCTCGCTTGCCCATCTGGCGGCCTCCTTGCCGCCATGGGGCGCGGTCGCCCTGATCCTCGTAGCGGCGATGGCTGTGACGCCGTTTCTCAACAATGCCGCGACGGTCTTGGTGATGGCGCCAATCGCGGCGGTGTTCGCGCATGACCTCGGATATCGCCCCGAAGCCTTCCTCATCGGGACCGCTATCGGGGCAGGATGCGATTTCCTGACGCCGATTGGGCATCAGTGTAACACCTTGGTTTTTGGTCCTGGGGGCTACCGCTTCAGCGATTACGCCCGGCTGGGCGCACCACTATCGGTTCTGGTGGTCTTGGTTGGTACGCCTCTAGTGATGTGGACTTGGCCACTGCACTGATCGCCGGGTACTGTTGATGGGCAGCATGGCCAAGCCGCAGGCGTTCGAAGATACTGAATGGCGTCCGTGGCGAGGAAGCGTACCGGGCGGCTCGGAAGGTTGTGGCACCGCAGATGTAGCAGGCGTAGGCGGCTTCATGCGTTTTTTCCACTCGCGGGCAGCCATGCCCGTTCTCATCGTCCTACTGCTTGCAACAATCACGGCAGCTGGACTGGCGACGTCTTGGACGCTGTCGATTGTGATGTGGCTTTCGAGCGCCGTTCTCGCCGCAGCCCTGTTTGCAACCTTGATGCAGGACGCCGACTGACATGGCTTCAGCGCCACTGATCGATAGCGCAGCTAGTCCACCTGGATCTGGTCGGGTGGCGCCATCGTGGCTCCGTAAAGCTTTTCGATCCAGCGAAGCTGCACTCATCGTGCTGGCCATCATGATCGGCAGTGCAGCCGGATTGCTCAGTGTCGTCCAGGGTACGCTCGCACAGGCGATGCAGCATCTGCTTTATGCCTTGTCGCCGGATGAAAGGCTGAGTGCGGCCACGACGATCCCTTACCTTGCTCTACTTGCCCTGCCGGCTGGTGGAGCCGTCCTCGCACTCTTCTCTTGGGTTACTCATGCTCGCCGGCGCCGGATGGTCGACGCTGTAGAGGCGAACGCCCTTCATGGTGGTCGCATGTCATGGTCCGACAGCCTCGTTATCTCCGGGCAAACGATCCTTTCCAACGGCTTCGGTGCGTCTGTGGGGCTTGAGGCGGCGTATGCGCAGTTGGGAGGGCTCGTCGCCTCGCTCAGCGGCAACTGGTTTGCGTTACGCAGGTCCGATCTGCGCATCTTGGTCGGCGCCGGAACGGGCGCCGCCATCGCAGGTGCATTCGGGGCTCCATTAGCTGGGGCCTTCTATGCCTTTGAGATCGTAATCGGGGCCTATACGATATCAGCGCTGGCACCTGTCGCTGCGGCGTGCCTGGCGAGTGTCCTTGTGGCGCAGGCGTTTGGTGCTCAACCGTATCTGGTTGCGGCTAATGCAGGCGAACAGATCGAGACGTTCCACTACCTTCTCTACGCCGGTCTTGGGGCCTGTGCCGCTGGCGCTGGTATACTGCTGATGCGGGCTGTTGCGGAGATGGAAGCAGCTACACGCAAACTGCCGATACCCTCGATTTGCCGGCCGATATTGGGCGGTCTTCTGCTCATCCCTCTGGCGATGCTCACGCCGCAAATTCTCTCTGCTGGTCACGGCGCCCTCCACCTCAATCTTGAAGCCGAGGTATCGCTGCGCTTCCTCGCCGCCATCTTCGTCGTCAAGTGCGCGGCCTCCATCATCTCACTTGGCTTTGGCTTCCGCGGTGGCCTGTTCTTCGCATCCTTGTTCTTGGGCAGCCTGCTGGGTCACCTGTTTGCTGGTTCACTCGAATGGATTGTCGGATCGCCTGTGATCGACCCGCACAATGCGGCCCTGGTGGGGATGGCCGCATTAGCGGTCGCCGTAGTTGGCGGGCCGATGACGATGGCGATGCTAGTCCTTGAGGCGACCCACGACTTCTCCCTTGCCGGCGCGGCCATTGCAGCATCGCTGGTCTCGTCCACCATCGTCCGCGAGCTGTTCGGCTATTCCTTTTCTACGTGGCGCCTGCATCTCCGGGGCGAAACCATCAAAAGCGCCCGCGATGTCGGCTGGGTCAGAACGCTTACAGCGGGCAAGATGATGCGACGTGTCGAAAGGGCTACGCCGTGCAACACGACGATCGCCGAGTTTCGTCGGGCGTTTCCGCTTGGTTCCACAAGTCGGGTCCTACTAGTCGATGACCACGAAAATTATGGCGGTATCGTACAGACTGCCAGTGCATTTGCCGAAGAGGTCGATCAGAAGGCACCGATCGGGTCGCTGGCGATCCACACGGGTCTCGCCCTTACGCCGGATTCAGACATCAGAAGCGTCATGACTACGTTCGATACCGAAGGTGCGGACGAACTGGCGGTAGTTGGAAGCGACGGGGCAGTTCTCGGCATCCTCTCCGAGAGCTATGCGCGACGCCGCTACGCAGAGGAATTGGACAAGGCGCAACGTGAGTTGTTTGGAGAAAGCTGACCAGCCGGCACGCAGCAAACGCTTCGTCCTACCGGTCTCGCTTAAGCCGGGCTTCGATTTTGACCCAGAACATGCCGCATCGCAGACCCATTCCGGCGAGTTGGGCGCCATGTACTGACATCAGCTCCGCACCGCGGCGAAACTGTTCAACCGGCACGGATATGGCGACGAACAGCCCGGCGTAGAGCAGCTGCGACATGATCGAGTGGATCACGACGGCGACCCCCAGCACTATCAGGCGGGCAGGCACGGAAGGCCGATGCGGCGCCGGATCGGGGCCTGTAATGAGCTAGGCGTAAAGGCATCCTGCTGCGACGAAATGGAAGTGCACCAGGTAGTGGAGCGCACCTGCCCTCTCTAAAGCAGCCAGTCCGCTTTCCTTCCCATTGTCGGCATTCAGCGGCCCGATATGTAGAAAACCCAGTCGTAATCACCATTGTGCGACAAACAAGTGCTTTCCGACACTCTCGAGACGTCGTGTCGACCTAGCCCAGCGTCATGCCGAATATACCGGACACGGACAGCGGGGCGCAGGTTTCACCGGAATCCTCATTTTTGCACCTGAACGACAGCGCCCGGCATCATCGGGTCGCCCGGAGCAATGACGAGGTAACGGCGCATGTCGCCTTTCGCGTCGCTGACGATCTGGCGGAGCGGTCCGAGCGTGTTTACTATCGCGCCGCCCGCCGGATTGGTCATGAACTTCGCCAGAGGCTGGATCACGCCGCTGCCGTCAGCGTGGGAGGATAATCCAAGGACATAGGGCATCTTTGGGCTGAGGCCCGCAACCGCCGCCTGCAAAATCTGGACCTGGCCTTGATCGAACAGCGTGACCTGGCTGCGCCCAGTCCCGGATAGAGTCAGCTGGATCTTCATGCCGGCCTGCGCGAGCGGCACCAGGTTTGCACGGCCATCGCCTACCGGCACCGCGCCGGGAACATATGCCACGCCTTGCGGCCCCTGACCGATTGGAATCGTCGCGATGACGGTGTTGCTTGCTGTGTCGATCGCCGCGACCGCATCGGCGTTCTCCAGCCCGACATACATCCGCGTGCCGTCGCCCGACGGCCATAGGCCGTGCGGGAGCGCGCCGACCGGGATGCTCGCCACCTGCACGAAGTCAGTGGTGCGGAACACCTTCACGACATTCTCGGTGCCGACCGTCACAAAGGCGAACTGGCCATTCTTATTGCGGGCGATATTGACGTGGTTGGTGATCGCGCCGGTATCGAACGTCTTGAGCACTGCGAAGGGTGGCTTGGCGTCGAACACCATGACCTTGCCGACGTCCTTGAGCGTCAACCAGACCTGCTTACCGTCGGGCGTCGCGGCGATGTCAGGGCAGAACGGGCTCGCCTGCTTGACGCGACCGACGATCTTCTTCGAGGCGGTGTCGATCACAACTGTCTCGGGCGAGAAGCTCGAACAGACGTAACCGTATTTCCCGTTTGGCGAAAAGATCGTCATGCCGGGGCCATTAGGAACGGGGATGCGCGTGGTCGGCGCGAAGGTCTTACCGTCGAGCACCTGGATATAATCCTCGCCGCGCACCGCGACCCAGACTTCGCGACCGTCGGGGCGGAAGAACGCTTCGTGCGGCGATCGGCCCACATAGGTCGTGTGCTTCACGGCATTGGTCGCAGTGTCGATGAACGTCACCGAGTTCGAGCCGATCGATATTACCGCCAGCGTCTTGCGATCGGGCGAGAAGCCCATGCCGTGCACGAGCAGCTGCCCCTTGTAGAGCGGGCTGAGATTGGCCGGGGTCTGGTCGCCGAGCTTGATGACGCCGAGCAGCGTGTTGGTCGACGGATCGATCACCGACACGGTGTTGGAGAACTGGTCCGAAGTGTAGAACCGGTCGTGCGCGCTAACAGGGATGTCGGGGGTCGCGTTCGGTACCTGCTGCGCAAATGCCGGGGCCGAAAAAGACAGGGCAGCACAGGCGGTTAAGGTAAAACGCTTCATGGACGGTCTCCGTGATGGGGGTGACCGGTCGCGGTCGGTTCGGTGTGAGGCAGCAACGCGCCGCCTTCGGATAGGATGCCCTGCATCACCGCGATTTCCTGACGCTGTTCGACGATGATTCCCTGGGCGAGCCGGCGCAGGCGTTCATCCTTGCCGAACCGCAGTTCGACTTCGGCCATGTCGATCGCGCCCTGATGATGCGGGATCATCATTTTGGCGAAGTCGCGATCGGGATCGCTCGAATAACCGGTCATCATCGCGCCGTGCATCCGCGCCATCGCCGCATCCATTGCGGACGCGAAACCGTCCGTTTGCGCTAAAGCACCCGTCGATACGGACACGGCTATCGCCGTTAGCAAAGCCGTGCGAAATTTCATCGTCATGCCTTTAGTGTTCCCATTTATGACACGCGAGCGATCAACGCCGAGCGTGACAGCGTAATGATCGCGGCGCAGCCGTCGATCCAACGCATAAGCATGGTTGTTCTGATCATCTAACAAGAACGGTAGGCGATCTATGATCGCGTTTTCGTATTGAAACCATCGCGACCATGCGTTGGACGCAGGGGACATATCGGTCGATCTAACGGCATCGGACTGGCACGATCACCCGCCGGATCCGCGATAAGGATCAAACGATGAAAGCTGCGATCGTTTTGGTTGCCGCGATGTTGGCCTCCGTAGCGCCAGTCCCGGTGATCGCTCAGGCCTATTGGGCTGCACCTGCGGCGGACGACTTTCCCTACGATATCAAGGCGGTTCAGGCACCGTGGTCGAAGGCTGATATCGACCTCAGCCATCATGACCGGATCTATGTGTCTGACCCTACATCGACGAAGATCGTTGTCATCGATCCTGCAGCGGGCAACGAACTGGGACGCATCGACCTCGCCAAAAGCGCGATAGCTGAGCCCAGCTTTTCCAGCCCCAGAGTCCAGCACCTGGCTGCAACGCGTGACGGGCGGACCCTGGCGGTATCGGCATCAGCGCAGCACAGTGTGACGCTCGTAGATCTGGCCACGAACACGGAACGAGGCCGGACCGTGTTCCAGACGTCGCCTACCGCCGTCGCGTTTACGCCCAATGGGCACGAACTCTGGGTTTCGCTCGGCGATGAACATGCCATCGCGGTCGTGGATCCTAAGACCGCGCGGGAGATCACCCGCGTACCAGCAAGTGGCGGAGCGGGCGCGACCATCCTGTCGCCAAACGGACGCTATGCCTTTGTATCGCTTACTGAAAGGCCGTCCATCCTGGTTGTCGACGTCGAGGATCGGCGCGTCGTCGGACACGTTGCCAGCAACGGTGCAGGTGCGGGAGCAATCGCGGTCTCGCCAGATGGCAAACAGATCTGGGCAACACGCCGCGAGAGCGGCACGACCACGGTCTTTGCTGCCAAACCGCCGTTTGCGGTACACGAAGTGATAAACACTGGTCCAGCGACGGGCGCGGTCAACTTCGCCCAGCGCGCAGACGATTCCTTTGCCTATGTCAGCGTTGGCGGCGATCAACCTGCAATCAAGGTCTATAGAACCGACAGCCTGGAGGCTGTGGCAACCGTCCCGCTACAAGCGGCTCCGAGTGCGGTTTGGCCGTCGGGCGATGGTACGAGGATCTATGCCAGCCTGGCCGGAACCAACAAGGTCGCTGGGATCGACACGCTGACGTACACCACCGTGTCGACGATCCCGATCAGTACGGATGCGCAAAGCCTGATCTACGTTCCTGGTGCCGTAAGATCAGGAAAAGGTCTCGCCAATCTGGTGCCATCCGGGCGCGATGCGGCGCTTGCCCTGGCGGCGCGTTAATCGGTCTCACACCGTCTGTAATCTTCCAACGAAAGCCCTTTCCAAAATGACCAAGCCCCCCGTCAGGATCGCGATCAGCGGTGCCGCAGGACAAATTTGCTATTCGCTGCTCTTCCGGGTCGCGCAGGGTGACGTGTTCGGACCGGACCAGCCCGTTATCCTTCAACTGCTCGACGTGCCGCAGGCGCTGGACGCAGTACGCGGCGTGGTCATGGAACTGGAGGATTGCGCGTTTCCGCTGCTGGCAGATGTGATCATTACTGATGATCCGATGGTGGCTTTCAAGGACATCGATGCGGCCATGCTGGTCGGGTCTCGTCCCCGCTCGAAGGGCATGGAGCGCCGTGATTTGCTCGCTGCCAACGCAGCGATCTTCAAGACGCAGGGCGCAGCGCTGGACGCAGTGGCCAAACGCGACGCCAAGATCCTGGTCGTCGGCAATCCCGCCAACACAAATGCCTGGATCCTTGCGCAAAGCGCGCCGGGTTTCCCTGCCGAAAACATCACGTCGATGATCCGCCTCGATCACAATCGCGCGCAGGGACAGCTTGCGGCCAAAGCGGGTGTCGGTGTCGATGCGATTACAAAGCTCGTCGTCTGGGGAAACCATTCGCCGACGATGTTTGCCGACTGGGGGAATGCCGAACTCGATGGCCAAAAGCTTGCCGACCGTATCGGAAACGAGGCCTGGTACCGCGAGACCCTGATCCCCACCGTTGCGCAGCGCGGCACCGCGATCATCGAAGCACGGGGTGCGTCCTCGGCCGCATCGGCCGCAAATGCGGCGATCGACCATCTGCGCGATTGGGTGCACGGCGCAGGCGACAATTGGGTGTCGATGGGCGTGGTGTCAGACGGCTCCTACGGTATCCCGCAAGGGCTGGTGTGCGGCGTGCCGGTGCTCTGCAAAAGCGGTGGCTATGTGCGTATCGAAGGACTGATCCTCGATCCATTCCAGCGAACGATGCTCGATCGCACGATTGCCGAACTGGTCGATGAACGTGAGGCGGTTATCGACATTCTGAAATGACCAATCTGTAATTATGATTGAAACGACCATAATATTTGGTTGGTGCGATTGATCTCCTTTCCCTATCATTGGGGCAAGGAGATCGGGCATGACCCTGGAACAACTCAGGATTTTCGTCGGTGTCGCAGAGCGCGAGCACATGACGCGCGCTGCCGAAGCGCTCAATGTGACGCAGTCGGCCGCAAGCGCTGCCATCGCCGCGCTAGAAGCGCGGCACGGCGTGCCGCTGTTCCACCGGGTCGGCCGTGGGATCGAACTGTCCGAAGCGGGCCGTATGTTTCTGGTCGACGCACGCGCAGTGCTTGGCCGTGCTGCCAGTGCAGAACTTGCATTGGCCGAATATGCCGGACTGGAGCGCGGCACACTGCGGCTGGTCGCGAGCCAGACGATCGCGGGCTATTGGCTACCCCGCCAGCTGGCGGCGTTTCATGCGCGCTACCCGTCCATCACGATAGAACTGGCGATCGACAACACGGAAGGGGCCGCGGCGCGCGTGCTCGACGGTGCAGTCGAGCTTGGCTTCGTCGAGGGTGTGATCGACGAGCCCGCGCTCGCGCATTGGACCGTCGCGAACGACCGCATGGTGCTGGTGAGTGACCGCGCTGCCGACACGATCGACGAGGACTGGATCCGGACCGCGCGCTGGATCGTCCGCGAGCAGGGATCGGGCACGCGCTCGTCGTTCGAGGAGGTGTTGCGCCAGCGCGGCGTCGATCCGTCGGACCTTACCATAGCGCTGACCCTGCCATCGAACGAGGCGGTCCGCAGCGCGGTCGAGGCCGGCGCGGGCGTCGCGGTGCTGTCGCAGCATGTCGTCGCACCTGCAATCGCGGCCGGCACGTTGCACGATCTGCCGCTCGGTCTGCCGCGGCGTCCATTCTACGCGCTGCGGCACAAGGAGCGCTATCGTACCCGGGCGGCCGACGCGCTGACCGATCTCATCAAGGAGACTGGGAAGTGACTGCCGATCTGAAACCCGTTCTCGATGGTCTGAAGCCGCTCAGCCGGCTTGATTCTCCGCGCGAGATGATCCGCCAGTTCACCCCCAACTGGTTCGCCGCTACGATGGGCACGGGCATCCTCGCGCTGGCCTTGCCGCAGGTGCCGGGCGTCGGCGCATCGCTGCACCCGGTCGGCGAGGCGTTGTGGTATTTCAACATCGCGCTCTTCACGCTGTTCGCCGGGCTCTACACCGCGCGCTGGACGATGTTCGGGCACGAGGCGCGTCGGATCTTCGGGCACAATACCGTGTCGATGTTCATCGGCACGATCCCGATGGGCCTCGCGACGATCATCAACGGGTTCCTGGCGTTCGGCCTGCCGCGGTTCGGCGCCGGCGTTATCCCGATCGCCGAGACATTGTGGTGGATCGACGTCGCGATGTCGCTCGCCTGCGGTGTAGCGATCCCCTACCTCATGTTTACCCGGCACGAACATTCGCTCGACGGCATGACCGCGGTGTGGCTCCTGCCAGTGGTCGCGGCCGAGGTCGCAGGCGCGAGCGGAGGCCTGCTCGCACCGCATCTGGCGGACGCGCACCACCAGTTCGTGGTGCTGGCGACCTCCTTTGTCCTCTGGGCGTATTCGGTGCCGGTCGCGTTCGGCATCCTCGCGATCCTCATCCTGCGGATGGCGCTGCACAAGCTGCCGCACGAGAGCATGGCCGCATCGAGTTGGCTCGCACTAGGCCCGATCGGCACCGGTGCGCTCGGGATGCTGGTGCTCGGCAGCGACGCGCCCGCGATCCTCGCCGCCAACGGCCTCGGCCAGATCGGCGCGGTAGCGCAGGGGATCGGCACGATCGCCGGGCTGCTGCTCTGGGGCTTCGGCCTGTGGTGGCTGGCGCTCGCGACGCTGATCACGATCCGCTACTGGCGCGCGGGCATTCCGTTCAACCTCGGGTGGTGGGGCTACACCTTCCCGCTCGGCGTCTACACGGTCGCCACCTTCAAGCTCGGCACGACGCTCCAGCTCGGCTTTTTCGGGATCGTCGGCACCGTCCTTACCATCGCGCTCGCAGCGATGTGGCTGCTGGTCGGCGCCAAGACGGTCACAGGCGGCTGGCGCGGAAACCTGTTCGTGTCGCCCTGCATCGCCCAAGCCAATTGATGGGCCGAACTGATCGTCCTGCCGGATCGAACCGGCGCATCCGATCGACCCGTACCGGGCAGACCGTCGGACGGATCGCGCATAAGAGCATGACATCGAAGGGAGAATGCTGGTGGACAGCCTGGATATGAAACTGGCGCAGGCGACGAACCGCCGTCGCTTTCTCGCAGAGGCTGCGATCGGCAGCGGCGCGTTGATCGCCGCACCCGCGCTGGCGCAGAGCATTGTCGATCTGCACCTGCCTGGCGGTCCGTCGGAACGACCGATGACCAGTGCGTTCCCTGGCAAGGGCAACATGATCCTCCAGCGTATCCACCCGCCTTTGCTGGAAACGCCGATGAGCGTGTTCAATGGTGACGTCTTCACGCCAAACGACCAGTTCTTCGTCCGCTGGCACTGGGCTGACATCCCCACCGCGATCGATGTCGAGGCGTTCCGGATCAAGGTGCACGGCGCGGTCACGCGGCCGCTGTCAATCTCGCTCGCGCAACTGCTGAAGTTGCCACGCGTCGAGCTGGCGGCGATCAACCAATGCTCGGGCAATTCGCGTGCGCTGTTCCAGCCGCCCGTTGCCGGTGCGCAGTGGCGTCACGGGGCCATGGGCAACGCCAAATGGCTCGGCGTGCGCCTGCGCGACGTGCTCGACATCGCCGGCGTGAAGCCGGGCGCGGTTGCAGTGCGGTTCGGTGCGCTCGACCAGCCGGTGGTCGCGGGTGGACCGGATTTCGCCAAGTCGCTGTCGATCGACCACGCACGCGACGGCGAAGTGATGCTCGCCTTCGGGATGAACGGCGAACAGATGCCGCTCCTCAACGGCTTCCCGGTCCGGCTGATCGTACCCGGCTGGTATTCGACCTATTGGGTCAAGATGCTGAACGACATCGAGGTGCTCGCCGCGCCCGACGACGGTTACTGGATGGCCAAGGCGTACAAAATCCCTGACACTCCAGGCGCGAACGTGCGGCCGGGCCAGAAGGATTTCCCGGCCGTTCCGATCAACAAGATGATCCCGCGCAGTTGGGTCACGAGCCTCGACGAAGGGCAGGCGATCGCGTTCGACCGGTCGATCCCGCTGGGCGGCATTGCGATGGGGGGCGATTGCGGCGTCGCCAAGGTCGATGTGTCGACCGACAACGGCAAGACCTGGTACAAGACGACGCTCGGCCCCGATCACGGCAAATACAGTTTCCGCCGCTGGGACGCGCAGGTGCCGCTCACGCATGCGGGCCCGACCAGGCTGATGTCGCGCTGCTGGAACACCGCCGGCATCGCGCAGCCGATGACGCCGATCTGGAACCCGGGCGGGTTCATGCGCGGCAACATTGAAACCACCAACATCGTCGTCGGCTGAGGAGCGCTCCCCCATGAAAACGCCTTCCATCGGCACGCTGTCGTTTGGGTTCGTCGGCGCGACCGTCGTTCTGCTACTTGCGATCGGTGCCCCGAACAGCCGCATAGCCCCGCCGCCTGCCGCCCCGGCCGCACCACCGCCGCCAAGCGTTTCGGCGCGCGGCTTCTCGCTGGCGTCCACCTCGGTCGATCTCCCGACCGACGAAGGGCAATATCCGGCTGGTCCGCATGCGGACGTCATCAACGCCAACTGCACCTCGTGTCATTCGGCGAGCATGGCGCTGAACCAGCCGCCACTCTCTTCCGACCAGTGGACCGCGGAGGTCACCAAGATGCGCGAGGTCTACAAGGCTCCCGTTGCACAGGCTGACGTGCCGGCGATCGTCGCTTATCTGACCGCCATGAGCGCAAAGCAGCCGGGTGCCGCGAAGGGCAAGGCGCAAGACCCCGATCCGAAGGCTGCGCCCGACGTATCGGGGGGATCAGGCTAAGCCCATCAACTCACGACACGCGGTTCTGCGCGCGAAGTGCTGTGCGGCGTGGCCTCCGGGGGAGGGCGTCGACGCCAATCGAAACACTGCTCGCGCCCTGCGCGTTCGCAGGTGTGCCATGTGGCACACCTTACGCGAGAATCGTCACCGGCAGGGCCGAGACGCCGGCACGATGGCTCGGTCGGCACGCCCAGCGGGCCGATAGAGCCGTGCCCGCGGGGTCCCGCCCCACTCGTTGGGGACTTCGGAAAAGAGCGTAGGGTGCCGACTGCCTGCCTACTTGGTGCTATCAACGTCTGGACCGAAACCATATAGCTGCTATCCTGGATATATGGAAAACAACACGGCAATTTCAGCGCTCGGCGCGCTCGCACAAGGAACACGCCTCGACGTGTTCCGCCTGTTGGTGCGGCACGAACCGCATGGCTTGGCTGCCGGCGAAATCGCCCGTCAGCTCGACGTACCGCAAAACACGATGTCCGCACACCTCGGCATCCTCGCCCGTGGCGGGCTGGTGCGATCCGAACGTCATAGCCGCTCGATCATCTATCGTGCCGATCTCGACGGCCTGCGCGCGCTAACGCTCTTTCTCGTCAAGGATTGCTGCGCCGGCAACGCGGAGCTGTGCGCCCCGCTGATCGCCGAACTCACCCCATGCTGCTGAAAGGACGCCCGTGGCCGTCGATATCGTGATCTATCACAACCCCGTGTGCGGCACGTCGCGCAACACGCTAGGCCTGATCCGCAATGCCGGCATCGAACCGCACGTGGTCGAATATCTGAAAACCCCGCCCTCGCGCGCGCTGCTGGTCGAGCTGATCGACCGCGCCGGCATAACGCCCCGCGAGCTGCTACGCGAAAAGGGTACGCCCTATGCGGAGCTCGGCCTGGGCGACACATCGCTGTCCGACGACGCGCTGGTGGATACGATGATGACGCACCCGATCCTCATCAACCGGCCGATAGTCGTCTCACCGCTCGGCGTGAAGCTCTGCCGGCCGTCCGAAGCCGTGCTTGATCTGCTGCCGGGCGATCAGCGCGGCGCGTTCGCGAAGGAAGACGGACAACAGGTGGTAAACGCCTCGGGCCAGCGCATCGCCTGATGCTTCTTGCCGTCCTGATCTTCGTCGTCACGATCGTGCTCGTCATCTGGCAACCCAAGGGGCTCGGAATCGGGTGGAGCGCGATCGCCGGGGCCGTCTTGGCGCTGCTCGCGGGCGTCGTCACGCTGTCCGACGTCCCGGTCGTTTGGGGCATCGTCTGGAACGCGACGGCTGCATTCGTCGCGATCATTGTCATAAGCCTGTTGCTCGATGAAGCTGGATCCTTCGAATGGGCGGCGCTCCACGTTGCGCGCTGGGGCAGGGGACATGGGCGCCGACTCTTCGTCCTGATCGTGCTGCTCGGCGCGGCGGTGTCGGCGTTGTTCGCCAATGATGGTGCGGCGCTGATCCTCACGCCGATCGTCATCGCCATGCTGCGCGCGCTGGGGTTCAAGGACAAGGCGACGCTGGCGTTCGTCATGGCGGCCGGGTTCATCGCCGACACGGCCAGCCTGCCGCTGGTGGTCTCGAACCTCGTCAACATCGTGTCAGCCGACTTCTTCAAGATCGGGTTCGGCACATATGCGTCCGTGATGGTCCCGGTCGATCTGGTGTCGATCGCCGCCACGCTGGGCGTGCTGCTGCTGTTCTTCCGGCGCGACCTCCCAGAAGACTATGACGTGGGGGCGCTCCGCGCGCCGCGCGATGTCATCCGAGACCCCGCGACCTTCCGTGCCGGCTGGATCGTCCTCGCGCTGCTGCTCGCTGGCTTCTTCCTGCTCGAACCGATCGGCGTGCCGGTCAGCGCCGTTGCCGCTGCCGGCGCGATCCTGCTGCTGGTAATTGCGGGACGGGGCCATGTGATCCAGACCGGCAAGGTGCTGCGCGGCGCACCGTGGCAGGTCGTGATCTTCTCTCTCGGCATGTACCTGGTCGTCTACGGGCTGCGAAACGCGGGCCTGACCGACCATCTCGCCGCGCTGCTCGATCGCACCGCTCAGGGCGGCGTGTGGGGGGCGGCGTTCGGGACAGGCGTGATCGCGGCCATCCTGTCGTCCGTGATGAACAACATGCCGACCGTACTGGTGGGCGCGCTGTCGATCGACGCGACCCATGCCACTGGCGCCGTGCAAGAAGCAATGATCTACGCCAATGTCATCGGCTGCGATCTTGGCCCCAAGCTGACGCCGATCGGCTCGCTCGCAACGCTGTTATGGCTCCACGTCCTCGGCCAGAAAGGTGTTCGGATCGGATGGGGCTATTATTTCCGTGTCGGTATCACGCTGACTGTGCCGGTATTGCTGGTCACGCTTGCCGCCTTGGCATTGAGGATCACGATCGGATGACAGCCCTGATCTACATCGGCGCGGCGCTTGCTGAAATTGGCGGATGCTTTGCCTTCTGGGCCTGGCTTCGCATGGCGAAGTCACCCTTGTGGCTTGCTCCGGGCGTCGTCTCATTGATCCTGTTCGCATGGCTCCTCACCCGCGTGGACAGCGATGCCGCGGGACGAGCGTATGCCGCTTACGGCGGCATTTACATCTGTGCATCGCTTGCTTGGCTCTGGACCGTCGAAGGCGTGCGGCCCGATCGCTGGGATGTGAGCGGCGCGGCGCTCTGTCTGATCGGCACCTGTATCATCCTCTTGGGACCACGAACCGCCTGATGCCTGTTCGAACGCTCTCCGACCCCGACCATCTGCCCGCGCTCGATCGAAGCTATGCGATCGAACGACCTGCTCATGGCCTCGGCGCGGGTGCTCCGCCGCCACGAATCCTTCTGCTCTACGGTTCCTTGCGCGAGCGGTCATTCTCGCGGCTGTGTGTCGAGGAAGCGGCGCGACTACTGCAATTCTTCGGATGCGAAACGCGCATTTACGATCCCTCGGCGCTGCCGTTGCCCGATCAGGTCGTCGGCGACGACCATCCGGCCGTCCACGAGCTGCGTGAACTGTCGTTGTGGTCGGAAGGTCAGGTGTGGTGCAGCCCTGAACGGCACGGCCAGATCACCGGCATCATGAAGCTCCAAATCGATCATCTGCCGCTCTCGATGGGCGGGATGCGACCGACGCAGGGACGCACGCTGGCAGTCATGCAGGTATCGGCGGGTTCGCAGTCGTTCAACAGCGTCAACACGCTGCGCGTGCTCGGCCGCTGGATGCGAATGGTGACGATACCGAACCAGTCGAGCGTCGCCAAGGCGTTCGCCGAATTCGGCGAGGACGATCGCATGAAGCCGTCGAGCTATTATGACCGCATCGTAGACGTAATGGAGGAACTGGTGCGGTTCACGGTGCTGCTGCGCCCGCACGCGGCACAACTCGTCGACCGCTATTCCGAGCGCAAGGAAGTTCGCGTAGGGATCGACCTGACGACAGACTTGTCGACTATCGCGACCACGGCACCCCCTCGAGGTGTTTGACCTCGCCCCGACGCGATGGAAGATCAGAGCGGCTACTGTGCAATACCAGCCAATGGCCTGCTGGGCTGTTAGTCGTCGACCGTCGAAACCGACTACGTGATCAGTCTTCGCGACGTTCGATGTTGTCCCCTAGCCCCGGCGCTTCTGGAGACGATCGGTCGTCTTTACGCTTCTCCGAGGCGACCATTTCGCCAACTTCGACCATCTCCGCGGTTTCCTGCGTGGTCGGCTCATCCTTGTCCGTCTCGGCCATATGCGTCTCCTTTAAAGCATCAACGCCAAAGGCTCGCTATTAGATGCGAGGAGACGCGCAGGCGTCGGATCAGTCGTCGTCGCGGTCCTGCTTTTCGCGGGAAACGACCTTGAAGTTGCGGTTTAGCTTGATGTCATAGCGGCCGCCACGGCAGCGTGCGTCGTCGACCTCGAAGCCACCATCGTCGCGCTCGATCGAGCGTGGCGCAGTGCAGCCGATCCGCTTCAAGGCGGTAAGCGTCGAGGCCCGCTGGCGCGGGGTCACCCGATCGTCGTCAGCGAGGGCGGGGGAAGCGATGACGAGTGCCAGCGCGCCGGCAGCGAGATATTTGAGCATGGAAAAGACGTCCGATTAAAGGTCCATGGAAACTCTGAATCCAATGCGGCCCGCGCGCCGATCGTTCCGAAATCATCCCCACCGTCGGGTGATAACGAGAGCAATCGCCAGAACGACGACCGAGAGAACAAGACTTGCCAGCACATAGCCGATCGCGGCGCCGGTCTCGCCGCGCTCCCATAATGTCACGGCATCGAGCGAGAAGGTCGACCAGGTCGTAAATCCGCCGATAAGTCCCGTCGTCACGAACAGGCGCAACTCCGCATTTTCGATGCTCTTGGCGGCAAACAGGCCGATCATCATGCCCATCAGCGCCGAGCCGACCACGTTGATGGCCAAGGTTCCCCAAGGGAAGGTTGGCCCCATAAGACGTAGTGCCACGATGCCGACGCCGTGACGCAGCATGCCGCCCACGCCCGAGCCCAGGAACACGACCAGAAAGCCAAGCCAGATCGGCATCGTTCACCCCGTCACTATCATCTGAACTGCCGTCACCGAGAGGAGAGCGGCGACCAACAATTGGAAACGGTGCACCGAAAGGCGCTTGATGAAATCATGCGCCAACGCGCCGACCACGACCGAGGGAAGGAAGGCGACCAGCACGTTTCTCGAGAAGCGGCGGGCGTCGGCATCGGACGACAAGCCGGAGACGACCGACCAGAGCCGCGCGCGGTACAACCAGCAGATCGCGAGGATCGCCCCGACCTGAATGACGACATCGCTGATCCCGGCTTGCCGCCCTTCGTAGCCGATCAGTCGTTCGGTCAAAATGAGATGGCCGGTAGAGGAAACCGGGATGAACTCGGTCGATCCCTCGACGATGCCGAGGACGATCGGAGCGATCAGCGAGGGTAGATCCGTCACGTCCGGGGCTTCGGTCGCGACACGAAGGGATTGGTGAAACGTGCTTTGGCGCCGAGCTCGGCTTCGATCTCGATCAGTCGGTTGTATTTGGCCAAACGCTCACCCCGGCAGGGTGCGCCGGATTTGATTTGCCCGGCGCCGACCGCAACCGCGAGATCGGCGATAAAGGCGTCCGTGGTCTCGCCCGACCGGTGCGACACCATCGTTCCCCATCCCGCAGCGTGGCAGATGCGAACCGCCTCGATCGTCTCCGTGACGGTGCCGATCTGATTGGGTTTGATGAGGGCTGCGTTGGCAGCTTTTCGAGCGATGCCTTCCCGGATGATCCGGGGATTGGTGACCAGGAGATCGTCGCCGACGATCTGGATCCGGCTACCCTGGCTTACGGTCTGGTCGATGAACCCTTGCCAGTCCTCCTCACCGAACCCGTCCTCGATCGAAACGATCGGATACGCATCGATCCAGCGCCCGTAGAGCGCGAGCAAGCCTGCGCGGTCGAGCAGGCCCGTTCCCGACCGCGCAAGATCGTATTGCTCCCCATCCGATAAGGACGATGCGGCTGGATCGAGCGCGATGGCGATGTCTGTACCCGGTCGATAACCCGCGGCTTCGATCGCATCGACGATCAACTCGCAGGCGGCCTCGTTGCTTTTGAGGTTCGGGGCAAATCCGCCTTCGTCGCCGACTGCCGTCTTGAGGCCGCGACCATGGAGGAGGTCGCGCAATGCGGCATAGGTTTCCGCACCATAGCGCATCGCTTCGGCGAAGCTGGAGGCTCCCACCGGAACGATCATGAATTCCTGAAAGTCGAGGCTGCTATCGGCATGCTTGCCACCATTCAGGACGTTCATGCACGGCATCGGAAGGAGGTAGTCGGTCGTACCGGCGAGCGTCTCGTAAAGCGGCTGCGCGAGCACCGATGATGCGGCGCGCGCGACCGCCATCGAAACACCCAGAATCGCATTGCCGCCAAGCCGCGCCTTGTTCGGCGTGGCATCGCGTTCGATCATCACCCGGTCGATGTCCGGCTGCGCGCAGACATCCATTCCGATGATCGCGCCGCCGATCTCGCCTTCGACGTTCTGCAGGGCTTGCCGAACACCCTTTCCGGCGAAACGATCGGGGTTGTTGTCGCGGAGCTCGACGGCCTCATGTGCGCCTGTCGACGCACCCGACGGCACCGATGCCGATGCTGTGATGCCGTTGTCCAAGGTCACGGTGACGGACAAAGTCGGATAGCCTCGGGAGTCGAGGATCTCGAGGGCACGGAGGCTGGTGATGTGGCTGCTGGCCGGCATGGTCGGAGTCCTTGTCACTGAAGGATAGCGCGACCGATGATCGCGGTCGTGTAACTGAAATCGTAGAGGATCGCGCCTCCGGTCGGGATATCGAGGGTCTCGACCCGGGCGGCATCAAGGCCGTCGAGCGCCATAACCAGCGCCCGCAACGCGTTGCCGTGGGAGACGACGAGTGTCGTGCCGCCACTCATCACGGCAGGCAGCATCGTCCGAACGTAATAGGCGAGCACGCGCGCGACGGTGTCGCGCAGGCTCTCGCCGTGTGGCGGGGCAGCCGCATAGGAGCGTCGCCATTGGCGGACCTGATCTTTACCGTAGCGATCCGACGCCTCGGTCTTGTTGAGACCAGTGAGCGCACCGTAATCGCGCTCGTTGAGCGACCGGTCTACCGTGATAGGGACATCTGGTGCCCCCATCACGGCAGTGACGATAGCCGTCGTGTCCGCGCAACGCCGAAGGGTAGAGCGGAAAATCCGTGCAGGCCGAATGCCTTGCGCGATCAGGCGGTGTGCGATCGCCTCGGCCTGACGGTGCCCCAGAGGCGTTAGCGCCGGATCCGCAGAACCAGTAAATCGGTTGGCTGCGTTGGCTTCGCTTTCGCCGTGTCGAACGAGGACCAGACGCGCGTGCGGGAGCATCGTCACCCCTCAGTGCGCCATCAGCAGGGGTATATCGGCAGCGGCGAGGATGTGGCGCGTCGTGCCGCCCATGAACCACTCGATGATCTGGTTGTGCCGATAGGCGCCGGTCACGAGAAGCTCGGCGCCGATCGCTTTCGCTTCGGCGACGAGCTGGGCACCCAGATTCTCGCTGGAGCGCGGCACCACATGCAATTCGTGACGAACACAGATTTCGTCGAGCAAGGCTTCCAAGCCCAGCGCCGGATCGGTTTCTTCACCGATGCGGATTGCCGTGACACGCTTGGCGACACGAAGCCACGGGGCTGCCTCCTCAATGGCGTGGCACGCCGTGTCACTGTCGCTGAGCCCGACGGCCATGTGCTCGAAGCCGGTTCGCGCGCCGGCTCTCCACCCAGCCGGGACGATGAGGACGGGCTTGTCGGTCGAAAAAATTGCGGCGTGCAGGGCGTCGCCGCCGTCCATCGTCTGCTCGCGCGCGATGACGATCAGCGCATCGACATTTGCCGCCTCCTGTTTGACCGTCGCTTCTTCGGTGCCGACGATCGAGCGCCAGGCGACCTCGGGTGTGTCATCGCTGGTAGCTGCGGTCCAGGCAACGAAGGCGGCCCGCGCCGCATCCGCGCGCTCTTGGGCTGTCCCCTCGTCGCGCGCGCGTAGGCGTTGAAAGTCGATCTCCTCGCTCGCAACCGCGATCTGCTCGGGATCGACGACAACATTGAGGGCCTCGATCGATGACTCGCCAAGAGATCTGGCGGCGAGAACCGCCGCATCGAGGCAGGCGGCAGCGCTGTCGGCACCGACAATCACGGCAAGCAGTCTCATGGCATCGTCTCCCGGGCGGGGGTGAAGGCGTGTGTGAAGTTTCCGGAATGCTGGGCACCGGATCGTTTGAACCCTTGCGACGGCGCAGGATGGCTCTTCCCCGCCCATCCCATCCAGGCACCCTCATTTGGATACGCGAAGTACCGCGTCACAAGGCGCATCATGACTGGTTCCACGACCGAATGACCGGCTCGTCGCCATCATGTTCGTACCCGAGGACGCTGATGCTGGCCGTATCGAGCAGGAAATAGGCAGCGGCCCCGACGGGTAAGCCGAGCCAGCGCGCTGTCAGCACGCGGAGAATATGAGCGCTCGAGAAGATCAGGACATCGGCGTTGCGCCCACGCAGCGATGCGATGACGCGATCGGCTCGGGCTGCGACCGCCTCCGGAGTCTCTCCTTGCGGGCAGCCGTCGCGGAACAGGTTCCAGTCCGGGCGGTCGGCGAGGATCTCCTTCCTGGTTCGTCCCTCGTAGGCGGCGTAATCCCATTCCGCGAGATCGTCGGCAGGCACCAGGCGGGTCGCGAAACCGGTCAATTCCCCGGTCCGGCGCGCCCGTATCGAAGGGCTCGACCAGACGGCGGTAAAGTCCAAGCTTGGCAGACGTTCGGCTATTCGTTTCGCCGCGGCTTCTCCTGCCTCGGTCAGCGAGATGTCAGTCCGTCCCGTATGCTGCCGCGAAACGCTCCAAGCGGTTTCACCGTGACGGACGAGCCAAATCTGTGGGAGCCGGTTCATCGCCGCATCGCCTTTTCACCCGATGGGACGGATGCTGTTCCTATACCGAGCGTCCGATCGGGGAAGCCGCCGGCATCGAGATAGCGGATGCCGCCCAGCTGCTGATATTGCAGGACGGTCGCGAGGCCGTTGGCAGCAGGCTGCGAGCGCTCTTCGCGACCCTCGTAGCGCGGCACCGTTCCACCCGGCATCGCCTCGCGCAGTACCCGGCCGGTCAGATGGCCGCGCGGGGTGGGGAGGAGATTCAGCAATGCCATCATGGTGCGGCCCACGTCGACATTGCTGACCGGTGCTGGATCGACAAAGCCGCGCTTGAAGTCCGGGCCGGTCGCTGCGGTAAAGTTCAATGTGTCACCGCGGCCGAAGCTGCCGTGCATGCCCTGCCCCTGCTGGAGGGTCGTATCGGAGACTTCGATCTGGCAGTTTGTCGCAATCGCACACCCGGTGTTGGCGGATCGGAAGTTGACGACGATCGACGGCACCGGCGGGAGTGCCTCGCCCTTCAAATTGATCGCGGAAAGCGGCAGTGTTCCGGCGATTGCTCCCAGGCGGTCATCGACGAAGATACCGCTGACATAGTCCTGATCCAGCAGTGCGGAAACGACCCGTGCCGCTAGGGCAGGATCGCGGGTCGGTAGATAGAGGAGGTCGGACCCGCCATTTGCCGCCACCACTACGTCAGGTCTCGTCGCATCGGCACCGAGCACCGCGTTGCCGCGGCTCGGATGCTTGCCGTCCGCGACCCGCGTGTTGCCCGCTTCTGGATCGAATACGGGCATGTTCAAGGCGGACGCCAGATCAAGCGCAAGGAAGCCGGGCGGTAGGAAACCTTCGGGAACATCGACATAGCGCCCGCGTGCTGCGGAGCTGGTCCGGCTTTCTTTGGAGATCGTAGAGAAGCCGTGATCCGACGTGACGATGATGTCGGTCGTCTTCGCAAGACCCAAGCGATCGAGTGCTGCGCGCAGCTTCGCTAGATCATAGTCGGCATTGCGGATCGCGGCGAAGGTCGTGGGACCGTTGATGCCCGGCGTCAGCTGATTGAGGCTGTCGCCCTGATTGTGCTGCGTGCCATCGGGATCGCGCGACCAGAACACCATGGCGAACGGCCGGTGCTGCTTTCGGAAGACCGGCAAAGCGACCCGGGTCGCGACGTCGATGAGATAGTCCTGCTGCACGCGGTTGGCACTCGTCGTTCCGGGGATTCGGGCATCCCCGGACCGTCCGTTACTGCCGCGGTCCGGTGCTTGCAGCGCAAGCCCTGCCTGCGTGAGGCGAGCGGCAACGTCGGCAGACAGCGGAATCCCGCCGGGACGCCCGGTTGAATCGTCGATGATGAGTGTGGTGGCTCCGTCGCGTGCACGATGGTCCTGGATCAATGCGGGACCGAGCTTGCCGATCGCGGCCGTGCCGTACCCTGCTTGCCGCGCCGCTTCGAGAACGGTGGTCTCGTTGAGGTAATTGCCCCCGAAATGCTCGTCGACCTCGCCCAGAACAGCATCGTTCTCGAGGAAGGGCGTCACGCTGCCGGCAGCTGCAGCAATCGGCGCACGAGTCCATATCGTGTTGCTGAAGTCTCCGGTGTCGCCGAGCTGGTGACCGGTTGCGAGCGCCGACGCATTGGCGGTGGTGAACGTCGGGAAGACCGAGTGGCTGTTGGAAAAATAGGTGCCGGTGTCCCGCAATTGCGCGAGCGTCGGCGCGCTCTGGGATGTGACGATCTTGCCTCGCAGGCCGTCGATCACGACAAGAATGACATTGTGGGGCGCCGGGTGGCGCTTTGGCGTGCGCGCCTGAACCGTGGGCGAGACCGTGAGGACCAGGGTCGCAGAGAGTGTCGCAAGGAGGCGCATCGTTGGGTTCCGGTTTCGAGGTTCAGGCAAGGGCGACGAGCACGGCTCCCGCACCGATCAGGACGATCCCAAGCCAGCCGCGGGTGGAAAGATGCTCACCGAGAAACGCCACGCCGAGCACCGCGACGAGGACGACGCTCAGCTTATCGATCGGTGCGACGCGGGCGGCATCGCCGATCTTCAAGGCGCGGAAGTAGCAAATCCAGGAGGCACCCGTCGCAAGGCCCGAAAGGGCAAGGAACAGCCAGCTTCGCGGACTGATCGCATCGAGTGGCTGAAATTTGCCCGTGACCGCAAGAAGGATGGTCAGCACGGCAACTATCACCAGCGTCCGAAAGAGCGTGGCCAAATCGGAGTCGATCCCTTCGACGCCGATCTTCGCGAAAATCGCGGTCATCGCGGCGAAGCCGGCGGAGCCCAATGCCCAGACGAGCCAGGACGCTGAAGCGGTGCTTCTCATCCTCGCGCTCACTCCGGCTCTGCCGCGAGGATCGCGGGCGCGGCATCTTCGTGACGGATACCGGCAGAGCCAATGCTCCAGTGTTCGAGATGCTTGTAGACGATAACCTTGCCACCAAGGATCTCGCCATGTGCTTCGCAGAAGCGTTCCAGTTCGTGGCGCTGCCCGATCAACTCGACACACATGGTCAGGTGCGGATCGGCGATTTCGGAACCATTTTCGCGCACCGGGCCGTGATTGCTGTAGCCGTAGTGCGTGTTGTGAGCGACCGCGTTCATGATGCCGTCGCGCTCCGCTTGCGCGACAAGCTCACGGTAGAGCGGCTTGCGCGACCAGAAGCTGCGCGATCCGGTCGCGATCTTGTCGGATGGCTTTAGATAGATGCGGATCATACCGATCTCGCTCGGCGTCACCTTATGCTGTTGAGACATCAGTCATGCTCCTTGGTGATGACGGGGGTCGGGGATGGACGGGGGCCGCGCCGTGACGCACGAGCATCGCGCAGGGTCGCAGCCCCGGTATGCGCGCGAGACGCGCGCTTTGGCACCGCGATCCGCTGCGACAGGTAGATGCCGTTATGGCCCGAGCAGATGTAGGCGATGAAACAAGCGACTGCGATTGGGACGGCGTGGGCCGCTCCGAACAGCTCGATCCCCATGATCGTGCAGGCGAGCGGCGTATTGGCCGCGCCAGCGAACACCGCAATGAAGCCTAGTCCCGCGAACAGATCGAGCGGTGCGCCAAGCAGCCAACCGAGCGCATTACCGAGCGCTGCGCCGATGAAAAATAGTGGGGTCACCTCGCCGCCCTTGAAGCCGGCGCTAAGCGTCACGACCGTGAACAGCATCTTGAGCGCCCAGCTCCACCGATCGGCAGGGCCGGTGAAAAAGCCGGCGATCGTGGGATCACCGGGAATGGCCGACCATACGCCTAGGCCGAGATAAGCGCGTGTACCAACGATCCAGACCAGCGCGATGACCAGCACCCCGCCCAGCGCCGCACGCGCAGGGCCGTAAGGGATATGGCGCTTCAAAACTCCGCCGAAGGCGTGGTTGGCTTCTGCAAACACAAGTCCGGCGAGACCAAACGCTACGCCGGCTATTGCCGCCTTGAAGAGCAACACCGGCTCGACGAACAAGGCACCGCTCGCGGAGGCCACATAGGTGATGTGGTAAGGCGTATGATGGATGCCCCAGGCGTGACATGCCCAGTCGCCGACCAGCGCGGCTAGCAGACAGGGGATGATGCCGCCGTATTCGATACGTCCGACGGCCAGCACCTCGAGTGCGAACACCGCCCCGGCGAGCGGGGTCCCGAAGACCGCACCGAAGCCGGCTGCGACACCTGCCATAAGCAGAATGCGGACGCTGGCAGGATCGAGCCGGAAGAGGCCGGCAACGGCGCTGGCGAGACTGCCGCCGAGCTGGACCGCAGTGCCCTCACGCCCTGCGGAACCGCCAAAGAGATGAGTGGCGATCGTGCCGATGAAGACCAACGGTGCCATGCGCAGCGGAACGCCGCCTCCGGGCTCGTGTATCTGCTCGACGATGAGATTATTGCCCGCTTCGACCGAACGGCCGGTCAGGTGATAGAGCAACGCGACCGCCGCTCCGCCTAAGGGCAGGAGGTAAAGCAGCCAGGGATAGTCGAACCGCGCCTGTGTCGCGGCGTCGAGGCTCCAGAGGAAAGCCGCGCAGAGTGTTCCCACCAGCGCCGCCATCGGCACGAGGATCAGCGTCCAGCGCAACACCGACAGGGCATGGTCATGGCGATCGCGAAAAAAAGCGGCCAAATTTAATTCGTTATAGAGATTGCGAAACGTCGCGCGCACAATTCCTCCTTGCTGCCTTGCGGCGCCCGGTAGGAATCATCGGCCCTTGCGAGGGCGGTTCGGCCAACATAGCCAGGCGGAAATCCATCGCCTTCGGCCGCTATATGTCGCCGCGGTGCGGCAACGTCAATCCGATGTAGAAATGAAACTGTATGGTTGCCGGATGACAGGCCCGAAACGGCAGGATAACTGACGGACCGATACTGTTGCTCGCAGCCATCCGATTGCTGTGGCCGGCGGAGCAGGCGAAGAGCCGCCGCCCAAGGGCGGCGAGGTCACGCCGCTGTTCTTCATCGGCGCGGTGCTGGGTCATGCGCTCGCCGGCCCGATCGGTGTCCCCGTCGACCTCCTTGCCGCGCTCGGTTTCGTGGCGGTGTTCGCGGGCGCGGCCAATACGCCGCTCGCCTGCACGATCATGGGCGTCGAGCTGTTCGGCGCCGAGACCGCAGTGCCGGTCGCGGTCGCCTGTTTCGTCGCTTACGCCTGCTCCGGGCATAACGGCATCTACCTGTCGCAACGGGTGGCGGTGCCGAAGCGGGCGGGCAGCACCCTGCCGCCGGACCTGACGCTGCGCGATGCGCGCGCGCTCCGTCCCGTGTCCGACCTTTCAGACCTGTTCGCTCCTTACCTCACGGAAGGCTTATCCATGTCCGACGCCCACCACGTGTCGCAGACCGAGATCGGCTGGTCCGCATCTACATGAAGCTAGCCGATAAGGCGGTAAAGCCGGGCACGCGCTCACGCTGGGCTGCCAAGCCGCTCGACCGAACGCTCGTCGCGCAGGCCAAGGCGGACGGAATCATGAACGCTGTCGCCCACTATACCCACTACGGCTACAGCAACCACGGCCCGGTGCATGAGAACGGCGCCGAGATCGCCGATCCACACCTCACCATGTGTGTCGAACTGATCGGCCAGCGCGAGCAGCTCGAAGGCTTCTGCCGGGCGCATGGCGACCTGCTTGCGAACAAGGTCATCGTCTACAAGCACCTGGAGCATTGGACGGTCAGCCCGGCGGGCTTGCGCCAGGAAGATGCGGATACGGCCGAGCTGGTTGGCTGAGGCATGGGGCCATACCTGATTGTGTTCGCCGGGGCTGGTTCCGACGGCATGCTGCGGTATGGGCTGAACGGCCTCAGCCTGCGCCTGTTCGGCCCCGACCTGTCGATCGGAACGCCCATCATCAACGTGCTCGGCTCATTCCTTATGAGTCTGCTGGGGGGCTGGTTCTTGTTGCGAAGCGGATCGAGCCCGGGATGGCGATTGTTCCTCACCACCGGCGGGCTGGACGGCGTCACGACCTTCTCGACCTTCTCGCTGGAAGCGGCCTTGCATTAGGAGAGAGCCGAAGTCGGGCAAGCTGCCCTTTATGTTGTCGGATCGGTTGGGCTGGGCGTGCTCGCGCTGTTCGGCGGCCTCGCTCTCGTTCGCTCCTTCAGCCCGGCTTAGCGGCGCCAACCGGCTCAGAAGCGATCATCTTCCTTGACGTTGTCAACCTTCGCCTTGTGTTTGGCGCGGACCGACTCCTCCAGCTCCAGAATCTCGGCCGATTCTTGCGTGGTGGGCTTCTTCTTGTCGATATCGCTCATGAAGTCCTCCGTCTGCAAAACTACTGGTACACCGTTTCGCGCCAAGGATTATTCAGGGTTTCTGCTCGGCGTCCCGCCGGTCCGCTTCGGCCGGGGTCTGCCGGGCGCGTTCGCGGATACGGCGTTCGAGCGGTGCGCCGACGAACAGCACGAGCATCGCCAGCAGCAGACCGCCCACAAGCAGTGGCCACACCGCCAATCCCGCTGCCGCTCCGAGCGTCGCTGACACCCAGATGCACGCCGCCGTTGCCAGCCCATGCACCTCCTGCCCGCTGCCGACGCGCAGGACCGCGCCCGCGCCGATGAAGCCGACGCCGGATAGGATGCCCTGCATCACCCGACCTGCTGCATCGGCGTTCACGTTCGGCAAGCCGCTGTGGACGATCGCCTGGACGGCGATGCAACTCGCGAGCCCGACCAGCCCTAGCGTCCGCAGACCCATGATCTGTCGGTTCTCGCGTGACCGTTCCCAGCCGAGCGTCATGCCGGCCGCCGTCGCCACGATCATCCTGCCGATCGCGTCGACCCAGAAGGCGAGATCGACCGACAAAGGCGGCGGATTCACTCGACCAGCACGTGGACGTGGTGCCAGGCCGTGCAGAGGTATCCGGCGAAGTTCCACATCGTATCGGGTAGTTCGGGCTGACCCTGGCCCGCATCGTCGAACGCGCGCACCACAAGGTGCTGGCGCCCCTTGGGCAGTTCCGCATCTAGCGACCAGCGCTGCCAGCTCCACTGCCCGTCCGGATCGTCGGAGAAATCGACCTGCCGCCAGTCTCGACCGCCGTTCAGCGACACCTCTACCCGCGACACGCCGCGCTCATAGGCGACGGCATAGCCCTCGATCCGGACCTTGCCCGCGGGCAGGCTCTCGCCCGAACCAGGCGAGCAGATCGCGGCGTTGAGCGGCATGGCGTTGATCGTCAGCCCTTGCGTCCAGTCCGCCGTCTCGCTGGTCACGTCGGCCGGAAAAAGCTTGTAATCGTGCGCCTGGATCGGCGCCTCGGAGGGCGTGTCCTTGACCTCGATCCGGGTCAGCCACTTGGCGCTACGCACGCCAGCATAGCCTGGCACGACCAGACGCAACGGCGCACCGTGCTCGGGTGCCAGCGGTTCGCCGTTCATCGCCCAGGCGAGCAGCACGTCGGGCGCCCGCGCCTTGGTCATAGCGATCGAGACGCCGAACGGTGCCACCTCGCCTTCCACATCCACCTCGTCAGCGCCGGTGAAGCAGACGAACAGGTTGGACGCGTCCGATGCTCCAACTGCATCCAACAGGTCTGCGAGCCGCACGCCCGTCCACTCGGCATTGCCGATCGCGCCTATGTCCCATGGATCGCCTGAAGTCTTGCCCACCTGTTGGAGATCGGTCCGGCGGTTGCCGGCGCATTGAAGCACAGCCGTGACAGTCCGGACCGGAAAGCGCGCCTTCAACTCCGCAATCGAGATGGAGCACTCGCCCACAATGATCCCGCCCACCTCAATCCGGTGATCGGCCGGCAGGTCCGGCACGGGCCCATGGCTGCGCACATAGAACAGGTTCTGTGGCGTCAAAAACCGCTCGATCAAGGCGCCGGGCACCGGCTCGGCGTTGTAGGGCTCGGGGTTCCGCTCTATCATCAGCTCGCTCATGCTATTGTAACGCCTGACAATCGGTTTGGCCTCGGCCTCATCCTCACTATCTTGCCCGATCATGCGATGTGCAGCGCGGCCAGCAGCGTCAGGCTGATCGCGGCCAAGCCGAGCAACGACAACACGACGGCCATGGTCACGCGGCCCCCGGCCTTGGCGACGGTGCGGACGTCCACGCCGAGCCCGAGCGCCGCCATGGAAACGACGGTCAGCAGCGTGGCGCTCCGGCCGATCGGCGCGATGGCGACGGTCGGCACCAGACCTAGCGAGCGGCAGGCGACCAGTGCGAGGAAGCCGATGATGAACCAGGGCACGAGGTGGGCGAGGTCCATCCGCTTGGCCGTAGGCGCACCGGCGACGAACTCGCTTTCGGGAACCGACTGCGGCGCGAGACGAGGCGCCACCAGCGACAGAACAAGGCACACCGGCCCGAGCATCAGCACGCGCACCAGCTTGACGAGCGTACCCATCTGCACGGCGGTGGCGCCCAACGGCGAGGCGGCTGCGATCACCTGCGGCACGGCATAGACAGTGAGCCCGGCGAGCGCCCCGAAGGCGAGCCCGCCCATGCCGAGCGCAATCGCGAGCAGTGGCAGGCCAAGCACTACCACCACACCCAGTACCGCCGTGAACGCGATCGAGGCAGCTACGTCGTCGCTGTCGGCGCCGATTACCGGTGCCACGGCCGCGATGGCGGAGTTGCCGCAGATTGAATTGCCGCAAGCCACCAGCAGCGCCATCCGCGTTGGCAAGCCGAGCAATCGGCCGATCCCAAAGCTGAGCAGGATTGCGCTCACGACCACGCCGGCGATACCGGCGAGGAGCGGCAGCCCGGCCGCCAAGATGGTCGCGGCACTGACCGAAGCACCGAGCAGGACGACCGCCACCTCCAGTAAGTATTTGGCGCTGAATGCGATGCCTTCGTGCCACCTTTCATCCGGGGTCCACAGGCTGCGCACGGCGGTGCCGATCAGGATGGCGAGCACCAGCGCCTCCAGCCACGCCTTGCCGGCCAGTGCGCGCTCGCCCACCTCCAGCGCGTAGGCCGAGCCGGTGACGGCGAGGCAGAGGCCGACGCCGGGCAGCAGCGCGGGCAATCTGCTAGTCTGGACGGTCGGGAATATACGATCGGGATAGGCAAAACTGGCCACGGCGGTGTTCCTTCCGTCGCACGATCTAAACCCTGCCTACCGATCGCTCCAACTTAGCCTTGTTGTCATTCCGATCGTCAATCGTGATCGGTTTCTATATCAGGTGCGGTGTGACACTGGAGCAACTGCGCATCTTCGTCGGCGTGGCCGAGCGCAAGCATATGACCGTCGCGGCGCGGCCTTAAACGTCACGCAGTCAGAGGCTTCCGCAGCCATCGCCTCGCTTGAGGAGCGACACGCAACCAAGCTCTTCCACCGCGTCGGGCGCGGCATCGCTCTGACAGAGGCCGGACGGCTGTTCCTGACCGAGGCTCGCGGAGTTCTTGCGCGGGCCGACGCGGCCGAGACGGTGCTGGAGGAGCTTGGCGGACTGAAGCGGGGCACGCTGCGCCTCGTCGCCAGCCAGACCATCGCCGTCTGCTGGTTGCCGCCCATCCTTTCAACTTTCCATGAGCGCTATCCGGCGATCAGTATCGAACTGTCGATCGGCAACACCGGGCAGGCCGCGGTACACGTCAATGACGGCAAGGCCGATCTGGGTATTGTCGAGGGCGAGATCGAAGATCCAGCGTTGGCGCATTGGCCGATCGGCGAAGACCAGCTGTTGCTCGTCGGAGCACAACCTTTCGCCGACATCGACATCGACGCGACATGGCTGCGACGAGCGCGCTGGGTGCAACGGGAGCCTGGATCAGGCACGCGATCGACGTTGAATAGCGAGTTGCGCGGCTTGGGGGTCGATCCGGCTGCCCTCGACGTGGCGCTGACGATGCCGTCTAATGAAAGCGTCCGAACGGCCGTGGAGGCTGGGGTGGACGTTGCTGTCCTGTCGGCGCTGGTGGTCGACCCGGCCATCAAGGCAGGTCTGTTGCACGTCGCACCGATCACATTCGCTCCTCGCCCCTTCTTCGGGCTGCGGCATAAGGAACGCTATCGCACGAAAGCCGCGGATGCGCTGTTGGACGTGATCGGGTTGCAGCGGCGGTAGGTACGCATCGGCATTCTCAAAACGCCATCCTTTGTGGGACCGCCCGCGATCGCCATCTCCTTGCTGAAACCTGTCTGACCGCACTCCACCAGATTTGCGCCATAGTAGGACGGGACATCGCCCACGAGCGGCCGGATCTGGCAGTAGCTGTTGTTCAGCAGACCGTGCCGGGACGACGCCTTTGTCCCTGAAGGCATCGATTACGGCGGAAAACCCTGTCGCCATCCTGGATGCACGACAAACGGGTGTTTTCCGACATGGCAGGTCAATCGCCTCTCACTCAACAGGGGGATGGCTGGGAGGGGTCGCGAAGCCGAACATCGTGTTCGCGTAGGGTGAGTGGCAGGTTTTGAGAGAAGCCGCCATTTACCCCTTTGCTGAGGAACGGCGTGAGTTGGTCGGAAGCTGCCGCCCGCTTAGCTATCCAACTTTGGCAATCGATCGTTTTAGATCCTAAGCGGAAACATCATGGCCTACGTGGCGGCGATCCTCCGAACGGTGATGCGAACCTGAAATCTCCACAGCCGACGCTTGACCCATAGCGCGTTCCGTGTTTGTTCTAGGGCGACATCTGCCCCTGAATTTTCGAACGGCATTGATGAGGAGCCGCGATGGAGATGGTCGCACCTAGCATGCTTGACACCCAGTCCTTTTCTTGGGAGCCAGAGATAAGGCGATTGGGGGCTGGCGCTTTTCTTGATGCAGCAGGTAGTCAATCTTTTAGACCCGGGCTTCATTGTCTTCGTTCGATCTGGTCAGCGGCATTTCGCCGGATGACCGGTATCGTCTTCGAGACAATCATAGACGAATCACTTTCGAAGATCACGAATGTCACCCAGTTGAAGGTGATGTTGAACAAGCGCGTCCTGAGCTTAGTAAACGACTTTGAGGACGGAAAATGGCTCGGCAGTCGTTTCC
>NZ_JAYDYX010000006.1:0-311087 GCF_034556155.1 Sphingomonas sp. CD22
GTGGACGCTCACGCCCCTTCTCTCGCTTCCCAACTTCGGACGCTTGTTCATCATCGTGAATGACCGATTTTGACGCTTGGCTATCCCTTCGCGAATGCCTCAATGGAAGGATAATCGACATTCAATTCGGAGCCTGAACTAGCCGGATTAGCGAGCCGTCCGGGTCAATTAACGCGCCAACGAGGCCACCCCAAGGCTCCCTTTTCGGCCGATGAACGCGCGGCCAGCCCTTCGTGAGTTCGGGCACACCTGCAGATAGTAGAATTTCAAAGAACGCGCCGACGTCGTCCATCCTGAAACAGCAGCCAAACGAACTCTGTGCCGGATCAAGATCGGGGAACGGAAAAAATTCCAGAATTAGATCACCCCGTTTAAGGATCATCCAACCGGCGTCTTTCCAAGTCTGCTCGAATCCAAACTGCTCATAGAAACGGGCTGTAATCTCGAAATGCCTAGAAGGAAGGTTGGGCGTAGCTAAGTTGGGCATCTCAACGGCTCCCATCATGATCCGACTCCGGTAGATCAACTTCTCCGTTTTTCCGCAAGGCGCGAAGACGGCCAGCAGTGCGGATCCAGCGAGGACCCATACCCGGACATTCGCTCGCGCTTTCCCACTTCCCAACTTACGACACTCGTTCACATCTGGGCTAACCGTTACCCAGAGCTAGCTAAACTCACTGCGGGGCGCGACCAACTAACCAGAACATGCTGGAGAAATGCCGACGCGGCAGGTGGCAAGGTACGATCGGCGAGCCATGCCACGCCGATCGTCCGGCTGATCATCGGCGCCGTCAACGGACGTGACACAAGCGTTACCTGCCCAAGCATGGCGAGCGTCGATTGGGGTAGCGCGCTGATCCCTAGTCCCGCCGCAAGCAACCCCCCCATCGTCGCCAGTTGCGTACATTCATACAATGGCTTCACGCTGACCGCCGCCTTGATGAAGGCGGTATCGGTCAGGGCACGGACGCTACTCCGCGCCGCCATCGCGATGAACGGATTGTCTGCGAAGGTCGACCAGTCGGCCGCACCGGGCAGGTCGACCGGATGGCCAGTCCGACAGACCAGCACGTAATCGTCTTCAAGTAACGGTTCGAACTGGAAATTGTCCTCGTCGGGCGGCGTCGTGATGGCGAGATCGATCTGTCGATCCTGCATTTCCTGATAGAGCGTACCCGAGAGATGATCGTGCAGGATGATCTCGACCAACGGGTAAATTGCCTGGAAACCCGCGATCATGCCGGGGAGTGCCCCCGCCGCGACCGACGGCAGCGCACCGACGACCACGCGGCCTCGCTCTCCAGCGAAATTTTGCCGCACCGAGGTAAAAGCGTGGTCGAAGTCCGCGGTTAGACGCTCGACGATCGGCAGAAGAGTCTCCCCTGCCGTCGTCAAGGTGACGTTGCGAGAATTTCGGTCGAACAGGCGAACGTCCAGCGTCTCTTCGAGCAGGCGGATCGTACGGCTGAGCGCAGGTTGCGAGACGTTCGTCATCCGCGCGGTCTCGCTGAAGCTCAGATTATGGGCGATCTGCATGAACAGTCGAAGGCTAGACATGCTGGGGGACTTCGACATGCTGACCTCTCCATCGATACGGCGTTGGTCGCGAGCAATCACAAATACGAATTGATCTATGCGTAATCTCTATTTCTTAAATCATCGCGCGCCTTCGATAAGGGTGCAAGCGAGAAAAAGCGGGAGAGGCATATGACGAGAACGATCTGGCGGGCCAGCGTGGCTATAGCGGCGCTCATGACGAGCGTACCCATGGCGGCGCAGACCGCCCCGGCAAAGGCGTGGATGGACGCAAGCCGCACGCCCGACGAACGCTCCGCTGAGATCCTCGCGCAGATGACGCTCGACGAGAAGATCGCGATGGTGAACGGCACTTTCGGATCGGCGCTGAAGAGGGGCAATCCGAACGAGACGCGGACCGGCGCGGGGCATGTTCCGGGTGTTCCGCGGCTCGGTATTCCCGATCTGTACGAGAGCGACGCGAGTCTCGGCGTCGCGAACGGCGGCGAGATGCGCAAGGGCGATGTCGCGACCGCCCTGCCCGGCAGCCTGCTGACCGCGTCCACCTTCGATCCGACCATCGCCGAGGCCGGTGGGCGCATGATCGGCAGCGAATCCCGCGCAAAGGGCTTCAACGTGCTGCTGGCGGGCGGCGCCAATCTGGTCCGCGATCCGTGGAACGGCCGCAATTTCGAATATCTGAGCGAGGACGTGCTGCTGACCGGCGTGATGGCAGGCGCGGCGATCAAGGGCATCCAGTCGAACGGCATCGTCTCGACGATCAAGCACTACGCGCTGAACGCGCAGGAGAGCGGCCGCAACGTGCTCGACGCGAAGATGGCCGAAGCGCCAATGCGCGAGAGCGAACTGCTGGCCTTCGAGGTGGCGATCGAGGCAGGCAAACCCGGTTCGGTGATGTGCGGCTACAACCAGGTAAACGGGCATTATGCCTGCGAGAACGACTTCCTGCTGAATACCGTCCTGAAGAAGGACTGGGGCTATACCGGCTGGGTGATGTCGGACTGGGGCGCAGTGCACTCGACCGTCAAGGCGGCAACCGCGGGACTCGATCAGGAATCGGGCCAGGAACTCGACAAGCAGGTGTTCTTCGGCGCGCCGCTGAAGGCTGCGGTCGCCGCCGGCACCGTCCCGGCTGCGCGACTGGACGACATGGTCCGCCGGATCCTGCGGACGATGATCGCGCATGAGCTGGTCGATCGCCCGACCCCGGCAACGCCCCAGCCGATCGACTACGCCGCCAACGCGAAGGTCGCGCAGGCGACGGCCGAGGCGGGGATCGTCCTGCTAAAGAACGACCGCGACCTGTTGCCGCTGGCCGCGACCGCCAAGACGATCCTCGTGATCGGCGGCCATGCCGATGTCGGCGTGCTGTCGGGTGGCGGATCGTCGCAGGTCCGATCCGTCGGCGGCGTGCCGCTCGAACTGCCGATGCCCGGCGGCGGACCGCTCAGCAGCTTCATCAAGATTACCTATCACGCATCGTCGCCGCTCGCGGCGATCAAGGCGCGCCTGCCTCAGGCTCAGGTGACCTATCTCGACGGCAACGACGTCAGGGCCGCCGCCGCCGCCGCCCGCGCGGCCGATATCGTGATCGTGTTCGGCGAGCAGTGGCGCACCGAAGCGCAGGACGTAGAGACGCTCGACCTGCCGGGGACGCAGAACGCGCTGATCGACGCGGTCGCCGCCGCCAATGGGAAGACCGTGGTGGTGCTGGAGACCGGCGGCCCCGTGACGATGCCATGGGCAGGTCGCGTCGGCGCGATCCTGGAAGCGTGGTATCCCGGCCAGAAGGGCGGCGAGGCGATCGCATCGATCCTGGTCGGCGACGTGAACCCGTCGGGTCGCCTGCCCGTCACGTTCCCTGCCAACGCCGCGCAGGCGCCGCGGCCGACGATCCCCGGCCTGGCGCTCGTGAAGGCGGCGGAGGCGCGCAACGCCGTCAAGCCCAAGGCGACGACGCTCGACCTGAGTACGGTCGACCTGACCGGTGGCGTACCCTCGTTCCCGGTCGAGTATCCCGAGGGCGCGGACGTCGGCTATCGCTGGTATCAGCGCAAGGGTGCCGCCCCGCTCTTCGCGTTCGGTCATGGCCTGTCGTACACCAAGTTCGGCTATCGCGACCTCAAGGTGGTTGGCGACGCGATCAGCTTCTCGGTCACCAACACCGGCAAGCGCGCGGGCGCGGACGTGCCGCAGGTCTATGCCGCGCCTGCCGGCCAGATGCGCCGGCTGGTCGGATTTCAGCGCGTAATGCTGCAACCCGGCGAAACCAAGCAGGTCAGCGTCACGATCGATCCGCGCCTGATCGCGCGCTACGACACCGCACGGCCCGGCTGGTCGGTCGCGGCCGGTGCCGTGCCGATCACGGTCGGGCGACAAGCGGGCGACGCGGTCCTGTCGGGCACGATCCAAGTGGCGGCGCAGGCCATCAAGCCGTGACCGTGCGGTCCTCGTCGCCGTCGTCGTCGTCGCGCTGGTTGATCGGTGCGGCGCTTTCGGCGGTCGCCTTGCTGGCCCAACCGGCCGCCGCCGATCCGCACGTCCAGAGCCGCAAGGGCCCGATGCTGACGGTCGAGGGCAAGCAGTTCCGCGACCTCGATCGTAACGGACGGCTCGATCCGTACGAGGATTGGCGACTATCGCCCGAGCGGAGGACCGACGATCTGGTCCGTCGCATGACGCTGGAGGAGAAGGCGGGCACGATGATGCACGCTTCGCTACCGGGCGCGGGCAGCGGCGCCAACGCCTCGATCGGCGTCTCAGCCGACGGTTACGACCTGAAGCGCGTCGGTGAGATGATCGGCCAGCGCGGTATCACCAGCTTCATCACCCGGCTGGCGTTGTCTCCGCGTCGTTTCGCCGAAGCGAACAACGCGGTTCAGTTGCTCGGCGAGGACGCGCGGTTGGGCATTCCGGTGACGATCAGCACCGATCCGCGCAACCATTTCCAATATGTGCTGGGCGCCAGCGCGCAATCGAAGGGCTTTTCGCAATGGCCCGATCCGCTCGGCTTCGGCGCGATCGGCGATCCCTCGGTCGTGCGCGCGTTCGCGGATATCGCGCGACAGGAATATCGTGCGGTAGGCATCCACGAGGCGCTGTCACCGCAGGCCGACCTTGCCACCGAACCGCGCTGGTCGCGGATGACGGGCACGTTCGGGTCCAACCCGGCGCTCGTCTCGCCTCTCGTCGCGGCCTATGTCGAGGGTTTCCAACACGGCCCGAACGGTGTCGCGCGCGACGGCGTGATGGCGATCGTCAAGCACTGGGTCGGCTATGGTGCGGAGCCGAACGGGTTCGATGCGCATAACTATTATGGCCGCATCGCGCGCCTGGACGATCGCAGTTTCGCCGAGCACGTCGCCGCGTTCGACGGCGCGTTTCGAGCGAACGTCGCAGGCGTCATGCCGACCTATCCGATTCTCGACGGCGTGACGATCGACGGCACCCCGCTCGAACAGGTCGGCGCAGGCTTCAACCGCCAGCTGCTGACCGGGCTGTTGCGCGACACGAAAGGCTATCGCGGCATCATCCTGTCGGACTGGGCGATTACCAACGATTGCGGCCCCGGATGCGGCGCGCCCGACAAACCGCAAGGCGTGCGCGACATTGCGATGCCGTGGGGCGTCGAGACGCTGAGCGAGGCGCAGCGCTTCGAAAAGGGCATCGTCGCCGGGCTCGACCAGTTTGGCGGCGTCGACAAACCCGCCGCGATCATCGCCGCAGTGCGGGCGGGTCGCATCGCGGAAGCGCGGATCGACGACTCCGTCCGACGGATCATGATCGCGAAGTTCGAACAGGGGCTGTTCGACAATCCCTATGTCGATCCCATCGCAGCCGAACGTTTCGCCGCGCGTCCCGAGTATCAACGCATGGCGGACGCGGCACAGCGCCGGTCGCAGGTCCTCCTGGAGAACCGGTCAGGCGTCCTGCCCCTCGCGAGCAAGCGCAGGGTCTTTATCTACGGATTGTCACCTGACGCAGTGACCGCGAAGGGCTTTACCGTCGTCGCCCGCCCGGAGGATGCAGACGTCGCGATCATCCGACTGGAAACGCCGAGCGAGATGCTCCACCCCAACAACTTCTTCGGCAGCCGTCAGAAGGAAGGACGGCTCGATTTCCGCAACGGCGATGCCGGCTATGAGGCGCTGAAGACGGCGAGCGCGCATGTTCCGACGATCGTCTCGGTCTATCTCGACCGGCCGGCGATCCTGACCAATGTTCGCGACAAGGCGGCGGTGGTGCTGGCCAATTTTGGGGTGAGCGACGCCGCGTTGATGGATGTGCTGACCGGGCGCGCTAAGGCGTCGGGCCGGCTGCCGTTCGAACTGCCATCGTCGATGGCTGCCGTCAGCGCGCAAGATCCGGCGGTACCAGACGATTCCGCCAAGCCACTCTATGCCGTTGGTGCCGGCATTGGGGGCGCAGTGCGCCTCAGGCGATGACCGGCGCCGACATGCCTGCGGGACAAGCTTTCTCAGCCACATTGACCTCAGGCCAGGTCCCAACGAGGACTTGCGACGTCAGGTGAGCCTTGCAGCGCAGGCACGACGGGGAACGCGATCTATTGGCGTGGTTCATGACGGAATCTTGCTCGGACCGACGCAGACCCGACCAAGCCTCTCCTCGAGCATAACGGTATTGTATCGATCGATCACAAACTTGTATTTTACTGATCGAGATTAATCGTCGATCACGCTCTTTCAAGAATACGAGCCGGAGACGCTCGACCGTTCCGACCATTCGAAAACGAACGGCGGACAGGTGGAGCGATTAGGAGGGGAAGACGATGAGCAAGCGTTTGTTGGCATGTGGGGTTTCCGCGTTCGCGGTATTTGCGACACCGGTCGCAGCGCAGCAGATCGGACCGCCGTCGACGCTTCCCGAACAGAGCGTGCAACAGGTCGGCGAGGCCCCGGCCGCCGCTACCCCCGCGGAATCGAACAGCGCGTTGCAGGCGTCCGAAGGCGATATCGTCGTTACCGCCAACCGTAATGAATCACTCGCGTCCAAGACCCCGATCGCGCTGACCGCGATCACCGGGACGGCGCTGTTGTCGGCGGGCATCACCAATCCGACCACGCTGGGCGAGCAGGTGCCGAACCTTTCGATCGATCGGGGTAACGGCCTGCAGATCACGATCCGCGGCATCACGAGCACCGATGGCACCGAGAAGGGCGATCCGTCGGCAGCCTTCATGACCGACGGCATCTATATCGCGCGGCCGCAGACGCAGGAGGTCAGCTTCTACGACATCGCCCGCGTCGAAGTGCTGCGCGGTCCACAGGGTACGCTGTTCGGCCGCAACACGACCGCCGGCCTCGTCAACGTCATCACCAACCATCCGGTCGACCGCTTCGAAGCGTCGGTCGACGCGAGCTACGGCAATTACGACAGCCGCCTGCTGACGGGCATGATCAACGTGCCGCTCTCAAACTCGATCGCCGTGCGCGCCGCGTTCAACTACGATCGCCGCGACAGCTTCCTCGAGTCCGGGCCCCGCGTCCGTACTGACCTCAGCCCGTTCCGCGACAACGTGTCGGGACGCTTGTCCGCCTCCTGGTCGAGCGGCCCGGCCAAGCTGTTGATCGTCGGCGACTATTCGCATGTTGGCGGGCAGACCGTGAACAGCGTCCTGACGAGCAATTTCTACACCGGGTTCAACACCGTCGGGGTCGACCCCGTCTACAATCCCGTGTCGGGGAAGACGGCACAGCGTACCGTGGTCGCGCCCTATGCGACCAAGCTCGGTCGCGACAACGACGTCTACGGCGTGCTGGCCGATTTCAGCTACGACTTCGGCGGGGTGACGCTCAACTATCTCGGCTCCTACCGGAAGTTCGAGCGGCGCGAGGATCTGAGCCTGACGCCAGGCAGCGGTGCCACCGTGTTTCCGTCGCGCGACGATGCGGCGTACAAGCAGAACAGCCAGGAACTCCGTCTCTCGACCGACCTCGGGCCGCTCTCAATCCAGGCGGGTGGCTACTATTTCCACGAGACCGGGTTCCAGAATTACTACATCTTCGGCCTGCTCAACGCCACGCCCGGTGCGCCCGGCTATGTCTTCGGCTTTCCGCAGCGTTACGTGAAATCGGAATCGCTTGCCGGCTTCGGCCAGGCGACGCTGAAGCTGACCGACCGGTTTCGCGTGACCGGCGGGGTCCGCTATTCGCACGACGAGAAGGCGCGGATCGGGGCGACCGTCATCTGCGGCGCGGTCGCCTGCACCGGCGCGCGCGATACGAGCACGGTCAACAATGCGGCACGGACGTTTTCGAAGGTCACCTATCGCGGCGGGGTCGACTACGACCTGAACTCGCGCAGCCTGCTCTACGCGGTCGTCTCGACCGGCTACAAGGCGGGCGGATTCAACGATGGCTGCGAAGCCGGAACCGGCGCGGGCTGTACGCTGAGCGCAAACGCCCTCTATTATAATCCAGAGACGATCACGTCGTACGAAGGCGGCATCAAGACGCATCTGGCGGGCAACGTCCTGCGCGTGAACCTGTCGGGCTTCCATTACGACTTCGCCGGCATCCAGTTGAGCCAGCTCTCGACGATCTGCGGCGGCCCGTGCCAGGTGACTACCAACGCCGGCCAGGCGAAGGTCGACGGCGTCGAGCTGGAGACCGTGGTGAACCCAGGTCCTAACACCCGCTTCGACGCATCGGCCTCGTGGTTGAACGCGCGCTACACGAACTTCTTCCCGACACCGGCCGTCAGCTTTGCCGGCAGGAAGCTAGATAGGTCGCCCGAATGGACGGTGACGGCGGGGATTACGCAGACCGTCCCGCTCGCCGGCGGCGCGAACATCCAGGCCTCGGCACGCACGCGCCTCAGCGACAGCTATTATCTGGCCGCGCTGGGTACGCTCAACCAATTCCGCCAGCCGAGCTTCACCAAGACCGACCTGTCGCTCACCTACAATGCAGCGGGCGAGCGCTGGTATCTGCAGGGCTTTGTGCGTAATCTCGAGAACAGCCTCGTCGTGTCGGGCGCGTCGTCGGGCGCCTATAGCGGCGTGACGTTGCAGGATCCGCGCACCTATGGCGTGCGGACCGGCTTCCGGTTCTAGGCGCGTCATGCCGGGCATCCGCCGCCGCCGAATGGCCGCCGTCGGGGCGGCGATGGCGGCGGCGGCCGTCCTGATCGGGGCCGCGCCGGCGCCAGTCTGCGGGGATCTCGGGATAGGTCACCCTGGAAAGACGACGGCCGAGAGCGTCGCGCAGGGGCCTCGCTCGTTTGGCAATGGCAAGACGACCCCGCCCCTGCCCGGCTTTTGCCGCGTCACGGGCAAGCTGCGACCCGTGGCCGGTTCCAGTATCGGCTACGAACTCTGGTTGCCGGGCGCCGATGCCTGGACCGGTCGGTTCCAGATGGTCGGCAATGGCGGCTATTCCTCGGGTCTGCCGACCGCCGCGATGGTGGACGCGCTGCGGCGGGGCAGCGCCGTGGTCGCGACCGATACGGGCCATCAGGGCGACGATCCCGACTTCGCGCGCGGCCGTCCGGAGTCGATCGTCGACTGGGGCTGGCGGTCGGTCCATGTCACCGCGGTCACCGCTAAATCCGTCGTCCGTCGCTATTATGGCCGGCCGGCGACCTACGCATATTTCAACGGCTGTTCGACGGGCGGCCACCAGGCGATGATGGAGGCCCAGCGCTTCCCCGCAGACTTTGACGGCATCGTCGCGGGTGCGCCGGGTTCCGACCGGGTGCGGCTCAACGCGGCGTTTCTCTGGCAATATCTCGCCAATCACCGCCCGGGACAGGATGACTCCCCGATCCTAGGCGCCGGCGATCTCGCGCTGCTCCAACGTCATTCGCTCGCCCGCTGCACGGCGCGGATTGATCCCTCGGACGACTGGCTGGCGGAGCCGCTTTCGTGCCATCCCGATCCTTCGGCACTGCTATGCGCGCCCGGCCGGACGACCGGATGCCTGACCGCCGAGAAGATCGCCGCAGCCCGCGCGATGTACCGCGGCGCGCGCGACCCGCGGACCGGCGCGCAACTGACGTTTCCGTGGTTGCCGGGCAGTGAAACCGGATGGAGCGGCTATTGGGCCAACCCGCAAAAACCCGACGAACCGGCGCGGGCGAATTTCTGGCGGATCTGGGCGTTCGACAATCCGCATTGGAACTGGTGGCATGCCGCGTTCGCCAGCGATCTGGCCGCGACACAGGCGCGGCTGTCACCGATCATCGATGCGCAGAACCCCGATCTTTCCCGTTTTCGCACGCGTGGCGGCAAACTGTTGCAATATCACGGCCTCGCCGATCCCGTCGTGTCGCCGCTGAACACGCTGGCCTATCGATCGAGCGTCATGCGCGCCATGCAGCTGACGCCGGACCGGTTGTCGGCATGGTTTCGGCTCTTTCTCATACCCGGCATGGGGCACTGCGCAGGCGGTCCCGGGTTCACCACCTTTGATGCGCAGACCGCGATCGAGCATTGGGTGGAGGACGGTCGACCGCCCGACGCACTGTCAACGACATCGTCACGACAGCCCGGCCGCGCGAGGCTTCTGCCTCCGGCTGTTACACCAACCTCATGAGGACATGACATGACACGATTTGCGACATTGCTCTTCGGCGGATCGGCGCTGCTCACTCTGGGGATGACCGGCAACGCGGCTGCGCAAAACGCTCCGGCCGAGCCACCGCCGATCATCGACGTCCATGTCCACGCGATCGGCGACATTCCGGGGATCATGCCGATGTGTCCCAACGCCTCGCACTTCCTCGCATCCGATCCGAACACCAAGGAAGCGCCCTTCGGCTGGTCGCAGGAGCCGTGCAGCGCGCCGCTGCAACCCACCCAGAAGGGTGCGTACATGAAGGAGGTGCTGGACGAGATGGCACGCCTCAACGTGCGCGCGGTCGTGTTCGGCGATCCCGCAACGGTGACGCAGTGGAAACAGACCGCACCCGATCGCGTCATCCCCGGCACCAGCTTCGCGGGTGCAACACCCGACCGCAAACGCCTTTCCGAAGACGAGCTCCGCCGCCTGTTCACGTCGGGCGGCTTCAAGGTGATGGGCGAGATCGGCCTGCAATATGAGGGACTGTCGCCCAGCGATCCCTCGGTTGACCGGTATTTCGCGCTCGCGGAATCGCTCGATATCCCGGTGGCGATCCACATGGGGACCGGCGGATCGGGCCGCGCCAACATCGCCTCGCCGAATTTCCGCGGTTCGATGGGCGACCCGTTGTTGCTCGAGGGCGTGCTCGCCCGCCATCCCAAGCTGCGGGTCCAGGTTATGCACGCGGGCTATCCGATGATCGACAACATGCTGACGCTGCTCCAAGCGAATTCGCACGTGTATGTCGATATTGCCGGACTGATCTGGAGTTATCCGCTGAAAGAGGTCAACCGGTATATCCAGCGGCTGGTCGATGCGGGGTTCGAGGATCGCGTCATGTTCGGCACGGACGAACTGATCTGGCCCGGTCTGATGCGCTATTCGGTCGGGATCATCCAGAATGCCGACTATCTGTCGAGCGAGCAGAAGCGCGATATCCTATATAACAACGCTGCGCGCTTCCTACGTTTGGCGCCGGTCAAAGCCAGGTAACAGCACCGTATATACGGAAGAAATTAGGTCACGCAGCCGGTAGCGTGCACGTTTCAAAGAACACGTCAGGATCGACAGGCTGCTTGCGCGTCGATCCTGACTACTATCTCACGGACGCATCGGCACCTTTGCCAGATCGGCGTCGATCGCCTTTAGCTTGGCATCGGTCAGAGCGGGGATATAGGATTGCAGTGCCTCCAGCGTCACGCCGCGTGCCATGCCGATCTGTTCGCTCTTGATCACGTCGGGAATCTGGCGCTCGAGCACCGCCTTCGCCGCGGGATCGTCGAGCATCTTGCCGAGCGGCGTGGTGATCGAAGTGTAGTGCCCCGAGGCCTGCGCACTGGCCAAACGTGCCTTGCCGGCTTCGATATCGGCGCCCCACGGATCCTTCTGCGCCACAGCCTTGCCGTCCGCACCGAAATCCATCAGCTGGTCACCGGTGGCGGTATAGGCAGGCCAGGACGGCAGACCGCTTCCGTTCGGATTCCCGGTCTTGGCGAAATTGACGACATAACGGCTGATCGTCTTGCCGACCGCAATGTCCTTGGCGGTGGTCTTGTCGCCATACTTCACCTGCGTGGTATCGAAGAAGAACGGAATGTCCGTCGCATGCTGCGCGCCGGGCTGACCGACCGAGTCCGCGACGTAGGAGAAGCGATACTCCCAGACCGGTACGCCCTTGCTGGCGATCGCTGCCGACGCCTCGCGCGCGCCGGCGATCATGAAGCCCGACTTGCCACCCATGTCGGCACTGGTCGCACCGATCACCGTCGGCACCCGCGCGAAGCGGTTCGCGGCATATTCGCCGCCCAGATCGACGACGACCTTGCCGTCGACGAACGGACCGGTATTGGTCGGCGGCCCCGCCTTCGGACGGAACATCTGCATCATGCTGAGGCCGTCGGTAACCTCTTCGGCGCTCAGCGCGCGCAACTTGGCAAGCGCGTCGGGCGCGGCGGGATCAATGTTCTTCGACCGAGCAAAATTGGCGCCGATCTGCTCGACGTCGGCGAGCGTGCGCTTGTCCGACTGGCCATTGCCGCCCGACATCACGAAGGCCTTGCTGAACAGGCCGCGGGCCAGCGGCGAGGTGTTGAGCATGTGCACCGACATACCGCCAGCGCTTTCACCGATGATCATCACGTTCGCGGGATCGCCGCCGAACGACGCGATGTTGGCCCGCACCCACTTCAACGCCGCGATCTGGTCCATGATGCCGTAATTGCCGAGCATGCCATCATCGGCATTCTGCTGGGTAAGCGGCGGCATTGCGAACGTGCCGAACCGTCCGACACGGTAGTTGAAGCTGACGAACACCACGCCCTGCTTGGCCAAATTGGCGCCGGAATAGGTCGGCGGTGACGCACCGCCGTTCACGAAACCGCCGCCATAGATCCACACGATCACCGGGAGCTTGGCCGACGCGCTCGCCGCCGCTGGCTTCCAGACATTGGCGTACAGGCAATCCTCGGCAGGCTGCGTCCCGAGCGGTGCGGCGTCGCTGGGGAACGGGACCTGCATGCAGTCGTGCGAGTAGGCGGTCGCGTCCTTCACGCCTTTCCACGCCGCAGCTGGCTGAGGGGCGCGCCAGCGCAGCGCCCCGACCGGTGCGGCCGCGAAAGGAATACCCTTCCAGCTCGCGACTCCGTCGGCACTTGCACCGCGAACCTCGCCGCGGTCGGTGGCGACGACAGTGTCTCTGGCTTGGGCAGTCGCGAGCACAGGGCTCGTCAAGGCGACGATGGCGGCGGTCAGGAACAGGCGGTGTGCAATCATGAGCGGCAAATCTCCGAACGAGCAGGAATATGGCCAGGATGACCGGATCAGAAGGCCTTTGTCAGCTGGAAGGTGGCGATACGGCCGAAGATGTTGGCGTTGGACGGATCATACGCTCCGTAGTTGTTGCCCGCCTGCGTTAGCACCAGCGGGGGATCCTCGTTCGTCACGTTCTGGAAATTGGCGCTCAGGCGGACGCCACCCAGCACGCCGCTCGACCGCGGTACCGAATAGGTGATGCCGACGTCCAGCGTCTTCCATGACGGCACCTTGGTCTGCGGTCGGCCGGTGATTGGGATCGTGTTGTCGTAGGATCCGGTATAATTCAGGAAGGCGTTGACCCCGACCCGCCCCAGCGTCCAGCCGAGTTGGCCGCGGCCCCGCAGGCTCACCGGATAATAATAGGTATCGAGCACGTCCTGCTTCGGGCCGCCGGACACCTGTTGCAGCGACTGGTTCAGGATCTTGGTGACGCTTACGCCCACATTCCATTTTCCGATGCCGGTATCGAACTGGTAGGAGGTCTGGAAGTCCAGCCCGTCCTGCGAGGTGGTCGCGGCATTGGCGCTGCGTGCATCCAGGATGACCCCGACTGTGCAGGCGCTGAGCACGGGCGTATTGTAGAGCGCCGGATTGGCGGCGATGAAGTTCGCCAGTACCGGATCATAGGTCGCGGGGCTGCCATTCACGCAATTCGCCGGGTTGTTAACCGGCGTGATGTACGGGCTGTATAGCGCGGCATTCTGCGGATTCGATAGGAACAGTCCGACATTCTGGCCTACGATCTGGTTGGCATAGCGCGTCTTGTAATAGGTCCCGGAGAACCGAAAACCCGATCCCACCGGCTTGACGTCGAAACCCGCCGACCAGGTCTTGGCCGTCTCTGGTCGCAGGTTCCGATTGGCACCCAGCAACAGATAGGTGCTGCTGAACCCCGGGTATAACAGCGCGATATCGTTCCGCCCCGATGCGTTGGCGAATGGCAGGCCGATCACCGCCGACGAATAGTTTTCAGGATTGGTATCGGTCAGCGCCGGGGCGCGGAACGACGTGCCCCAGGACCCGCGGACCGAGAGGAAATCGTTCACGGTCCAGGTCGCGCCGATCTTGGGATTGGTCGTGCCCCCGAAATCGGAATAATTGTCGTAGCGTACGGCCGCGTCGATGTTCAGCGCCTGCACCAGCGGGATGTTCATGTCCTCGCCGACCAGCGGCACGAACAGCTCGGCGAACACGCTGGCGGTGCTGCGATGCGTCGTACTGTCGTTGGTGACCGCAAAACTGTTATTGGTGCGGTCCTGCTCGAACGCGTTGTTGCTGCCGTTCAGCAGGTGCTGGCGGTTGTAGGCGAGCTCTCCGCCGATCGCCGTGCGCACCTCGCCGCCGGGCAGCGAGAATAGCGGACCATCGACTTTGACCACGGAATCGATGAACGTGTTGTACGAGAACTGCGTATTGGTGCCCAAGAAGGTACCGTATTGCGCGGCGGTCAGCGGGGTCGACTGGTAAGGATTGATCGCTCCCGCCGTGATCTGCGATGCCAGCGCGGCACCATTGGCATTGTTGTCGAAGTTGCAGATGCCGCAGGTCGTATCGTGCGCGTAGGTGAAATAGGTATCGATGTTCCAGCGATTGGGCAGGTGACCGGTCACGCCGCCGGTCACGCTGATCGTTTCGGTCGGGTTCTTCGTGACCGACGGGCCGCCAAAGAACGTGATCGGGTTGACCGCCACCGTCTGAGCGAGCCCACCGCCGCAATCGGCGTTGGCGGCCGACGCCGAGGCTGCCGCACCGCTGATGTAATAGGGACTGCCCTGACAGACGAGCAGGTTGTTGCCGACGCGCGAGTTGCCATAGCTGCGGCTCGATGTCTGCCGCTTGGTGTAGAAGGATTCGAGGTAGACCGAGATCGACGGTGCCAGTTCCTGGTTAAAGAACAGCGCCGCCTGATCGCGCTTCTGTCGCGGAAGGAAATCAGTGTAGTCGGATTGGTCGGCGAGCGCGGCGCCTGGCGTCAGTTGTCCGAACGCGACGCCGGGGCGCGCGTCGGGCGCAACCGTATAATAACTGTACGGGACGCCGTTGCCGCCGACGATCAGTGCCGGGCTGGTGACGCCGAGGTTGGCGTTGTTGGCGCGCGAGTCGATACCCCCGAGCGGGCTGAGATCGCGCCGCAGGAATTTCGACCGACCGTTGACGAACGGTCGACGATCCTCGTGATCGTAGGTCAGGATGATATTGCCCGTATCCCAACTCTTGCCGCCGGTCACCGACACACCCCAGGTGTTGTGATAGCGATCGACACTGTCGCGACCCGAGACTTCGAGCCCGTCGAACCGCTTGCGCAGCACGTAGTTGATCACGCCGGATACCGCGTCGGAGCCGTAGATCGCGGAGTTGCCGTCACTGACGACCTCGATCCTTTCCAGCGCCGCGACCGGGATCTGGATGGATTCGGTGAACGTGCTGGCGGCACCGCTCGGCACGACACGGCGGCCGTCGACCAGCGTCAGCGTCGCCGAGGTGCCGAGGCCGCGCAGATTGATCGCGTTGCCCTGGGTCGAATTGCCGCCATAGCCGGACGTGCCGCCCTGCCTGTAGACCGGGCCGGACCCGCCCGAATTGGGGTTGTTCTGTACCTGTGGCAGCGTCTGCAGCACGTCGTTGACGTTGGTGTAGCCGGTGGCGAGCACCTGCGATCGATCGATCGACAACGTCTGCGATCCCACCGGCTTGACGCCCGAGATGTTGGTACCGGTGACGATGATGTCTTTTTCGCTCGCGACGTCCGCGGTGCTTTCGGTCGATGGCTGTTCGGCTGTCGTGACCTTTGCGCCGGTGGTCGTATCGGCCTGATCGGCGGGAGTCGCCTGTGCCGGCGCCACGGGCACGTCGGTGGTGGCCTGCTGCGCTAGCGCCGGCGCGGCCTGCGCCGCGATCACAAGTGCGAGTATGCTGGCGCCGCGATGGACCAAACGTAAGTTCGGATTCATGTCATCCCCCCTGTTCGCCGGGGTCGTTGATCCGCCCCGTGCTAAACCAACCGTTCGTTCGCGCTGCGGGACGTCGAGTCATGCCGGCAGGCCAGCATGGGATGACGTGTCGCGTCGGATCGACAGTCGATGCCTCTGCATGCGGCGCGCCAAGCCAATAGAAAAATACAATTTTCCGATCGACCTATTCATCTCGGACATGGATACTTGCTTGGGACCTATGACGAAGATGGATCGAGCGATCACTTTTTTCTGTTGGACGTCGCGGGTTTGATCCTCCTTGTTAGGGGAGACAGGTGTCCGAACCAGGATCGCCGCGCGGCTGAACTTGATCGGCCGAATACTGGGGGAGGCCAATGATGAGTGAACCACGTACCGGCAGGACGCTACGCACCGGCGCCGTCATCGCCACGCTCATGTTGGCGAGCACCCCGGTGGTCGGCCAGGCTCCAGCCGCGACACCATCCGCCTCGACCAAGGCGCAGCCGTGGATGAACGCGTCGATCGCCCCGGCGCGGCGCGTCGCGCTTTTGCTGCCGCAGATGACCCGCGCGGAAAAGCGGCAGATGGTGATGGGATATTTCGCGACCGATTTCCCGCCGAGGAAGTTCAAGGCGCCGGCGGAAGCGCGCAACGGATCGGCCGGTTACGTGCCGGGCGTTCCGCGGCTGGGTATCCCGCCGCAATGGCAGGCAGATGCCGGCATCGGCGTGGCAAGCCAGGGCGGCGCGCCCCGCAAGCGCGAAAGGACCGCCCTCCCCTCCAACCTGGCGATCGCTGCCACATGGGACATCGCTTTAGCCCGGAAGGGCGGCGCCATGATCGGCGCAGAGGCGCGTGCCTCGGGGTTCAACGTACTCCTCGCCGGCGGCGTCAACCTGACCCGGGAGCCGCGCAACGGCCGCAACTTCGAATATGGCGGCGAGGATCCGTTGCTGGCCGGAACGATGGTGGCGGCGCAGATCAACGGCATCCAGTCGAACCACGTGATCTCGACGATCAAGCATTTCGCGATCAACGATCAGGAAACCGATCGCAACGCGGGGAATGCCGTGATCGACCAGGCGGCTGCACGCATGTCGGACCTGCTCGCCTTTCAGTTCGCGATCGAGAAGGCGAATCCCGGGTCGGTGATGTGCGCCTATAATCGCGTGAACGGCCCGTTTTCGTGCGAGAGCCCCTGGCTGCTCGGCGACGTGGTGCGCCGCGACTGGAACTGGCAAGGCTATGTGATGTCGGACTGGGGCGGGACCCACTCGACCGGTCCCGCCATCGCCGCCGGGCTGGATCAGCAATCCGGCTATCCGTTCGACAAGGAACCGTATTTCGGCGCCAATCTGGACGCGGCGCTCGCCGCGGGCACGGTCAAGGACGCGCAGCTCGATCGCATGGTTGGACATATCTTACACGCGATGTTCGACAAGGGGCTGTTCGACCACCCGATCACCGCGGCGCCGCTCGACCTGCCCGACGCGATGCTTGCCGGTCACGCCGCGGTGACGGGACAGGCCGCGGCGCAGAGCTTGGTGCTGCTCAAGAACCAGAATGCCATTCTGCCGTTGTCGTCGTCGATCAAGTCGATCGTCGTGATCGGTGGCCATGCCGACAAGGGCGTCTTGGCCGGCGGCGGATCGTCGCTCGTCTATCCGAAGGGCGGCAACGCCGTGCCCGGTATCGCGCCGGCCTACTGGCCCGGGCCGGTCATGTATTATCCGTCGTCGCCGCTCGAGGCCATCCGGCGCCAGGCACCCAATGCGCGGATCAATTTCGTCGATGGCAGCGACCCGCGTGCCGCAGCGGAGCAGGCGCGCGATGCCGAGGTGGCGATCGTGTTCGCGACGCAATGGGCCGGCGAAGCGTTCGACGTATCGCTTGCCCTGGCCGATGGTCAGGACGCGCTAATCCAGAGCGTCGCGGCGGCCAACCCGCACACGGTCGTGGTGCTTGAGTCCGGTGGCGCGGTGCTGACGCCGTGGCGCGACAACGTCGCCGGCATCGTCGCCGCATGGTTTCCCGGAACGGCAGGGGGCACGGCGATCGCCGACGTGCTGTTCGGCCGCACCAATCCTTCGGGTCACTTGCCGATCAGCTTTCCGGCGGAGTTGAGCCAACTGCCTCGACCAGCCGTGCCGACACCGGGAAATGTACGATACATCGAGGGCGCGGCGGTCGGCTATAAATGGCTCGACCGGCAAACGCTGCGCCCGGCCTTCGCCTTCGGTCACGGCCTGTCCTATACCAGCTTCGCGTACGGCAAGTTGCGCGTGGCCAAGGACGGCGCGGGCTTGCGAGCCAGCTTCACGGTGCGCAACACGGGCAAGGTCGCGGGCAAGGCCGTTCCGCAGGTCTATATCGCTAGCGAGGGATGGGAAGCACCCAAGCGGCTAGGCGGATTCGCCGCCGTGATGCTGGCTCCGTCGGCTACGACGAACGTCACCGTGACGATCGACCCCCGCCTCCTCGCCAACTTCGATGAGACCACCCGTAGTTGGCGGATTGCCACAGGTACCTATCGCGTGATGCTGGGCGGAGCGTCCGATGCGCTTGGGCAACCCGTTACCGTTTCGCTCGACGCGCGCTCTCTGCCCGCTACTTGGCATCCGCTTGAAATTGCGGCGTCGCGCTGACCCGCAGCATCTACCGATGACATCGTCGATACTGGAGGGGGGCGTGTCGTAAGCGTGTCGCGGATGACGGGAAGCCGTTTTCGTCACGCTCCGATTTGCAGCAACGCTCATCCGTCCGTGAGCGACGATAGGTTTAGCTGATAGATCTATAATATAATGGTAATTGATGAATAGGTCTTCGCGGGGCAATATCTACCCGTAGAGACTGAACAGTTACGGGAGGGGATCATACTGGCTTTTGTCGCCGCAGCGACCATCCTGTCGTTGCTCGCCGTCATCCTGTCCAACCGGGTATCGCCGCTGGCAGCACTCATCCTCATCCCGATCGCGGGCGCGATCGCAGCCGGCGTAGCGCCCGGCATCCCCGGCTACATCGTCGATGGCCTTGCCAAGATCGCGCCGGTCGCCGGCATGTTCGTCTTCGCGATCCTGTTCTTCGGGATCATGACCGATGCCGGACTGCTGGCGCCGCTGGTTAATGCCGTCCTGCGCATGATCGGCGAACGCCCTTCGCGTATAACCGTCGGTACGGCGTTGCTGGCGCTCCTGATCCATCTCGATGGCTCGGGCGCGGTGTGCTTCCTGATCACCATCCCGGCCTTGCGCCCGTTGTACGATCGGCTCGGGATGGATCGTCGCGTATTGGCCTGCACCGCATCGATGGCCGCCGGCGTCAACTTCCTGCCCTGGACCGGTCCGACATTGCGCGCCGGGGCAGCGCTGAAGCTGCCGGTCGCGACCATCTTCACGCCGATGATCGGGGTTCAGGTCGTCGGTCTCGTCTTCGTCTTCGTCGTCTCCTGGTGGCTGGGCGTGCGCGAGGAACGGCGGCTCGGCACCGGTCGTCGTGTCGCGAACGCCGAGACGCCGGCTCTTTTCGGTGTCACGCCGAGCCACAGTGACGCCGAACTGGCCTTACGACGGCCTCGGCTTTTCGTCGTCAACGTCGCGATCACCTTGGTGGTCGTGGCGACGATGATCACCGGGCTGATCGAGCCCGTGGTCGTGTTCATGGCGGGCACCGCACTGGCGTTGATCGTCAACTATCCTTCGGCGGCACAACAGCGCGAACGGATCGACGCGCACGCTCGCGCCGCGCTGATGATGGCCGGCATCCTGTTCGCGGCAGGCGCCTTTACCGGCATCATGACAGGGTCCGGCATGATCAAGGCCTTGGCCCAAGCATCCGTCTCGCACGTCCCCGATGTGATCGGGCCGCGTATCCCGGTTCTGCTTGGCATGATCGCCATGCCGCTGAGCTTGCTGTTCGATCCCGACAGCTTCTATTTCGGGGTCCTGCCAGTGATTGCCGAGGTCGCCGGGCATTTCGGCGTGCCCGCGGTCCAGGTCGCGCAGGCCGCTTTACTAGGCCAGATGACGACGGGTTTTCCCGTCAGCCCGCTCACGCCGGCCACCTTTCTGGTCGCTGGGCTGAGCGGCGTCGAACTCGGCGCGCATCAGCGTTTCGCGATCCCCTGGCTGTTTGCCGCATCGATCGTGATGACGCTGGCCGCCGTCGCTTTTGGAACATTCTCGTTATGACCGGTCGAACCATCCGCATCGGCGCCGGAGCCGGCTTTTCCGGTGATCGGATCGAGCCGGCGCTCGAACTGGTCGAACACGGTACCCTCGACTATCTCGCGTTTGAATGCCTGGCGGAGCGTACGATTGCGCTCGCACAAGCCGCGCGGCGAACGAATCCGGATGCCGGGTTCGATCCTCTGCTCGAGGATCGCATGCGCGCGGTCCTCCCCGCGGCTCATGCCCGCGGCGTTCGGATCGTGACTAATATGGGCGCCGCCAATCCGATCGGCGCCGCGCGTCTGGTCACGCGGATCGCGCGCGAACTGGGCCTGACCGGACTGCGGACGGCAGCAGTCACGGGCGACGACGTCCTCGATATCATCCGAGCGGGTGATTTCCCGTTGATCGACCGGCCCGGCCGTAGTGGCGATCTTGGCGACGCGATCGTTTCCGCAAACGCGTACCTGGGCGCAGGCGGCATCGTCGAAGCGCTGGCGGGCGGCGCCGATGTCGTCATCACCGGTCGGGTCGGCGATCCAGCGTTGTTCCTCGGACCGCTTATCCACGAATTCGGGTGGACGATGGACGACTGGGAAAGGCTTGGCCGCGGTACCGTCGTGGGCCACCTTCTCGAATGCGCAGGCCAGGTGACCGGCGGCTATTTCGCCGATCCGGGCATCAAGGACGTACCCGACCTGGCACGGCTCGGCTTTCCTTTCGCGGATGTATCCGACGACGGCAGCGCGGTCCTGGGCAAGGTCGACGGGTCCGGCGGCTGCCTGACCTGTGCAACCTGCAAGGAGCAGTTATTGTACGAGATCCTCGATCCGGCCGGCTATCTGCAGGCGGACGTCATCGCCGACTTCACCGGCGTTTCCTTCGAGCTGACATCGCCCGACCGCGTACACGTACGCGGCGGCACCGGTCGACCGAAGCCGGATACGGTCAAGGTTTCGATCGGATACGAGGACGGCTTCGTCGGCGAAGGTCAGATGTCCTATGCCGGCCCGGGTGCCGTAGCGCGCGGACAACTGGCGTTGGACGTCGTACGCGAGCGCCTGCAGATGACCAGCGTGCCGATATCGGATCTCCGATGCGAACTCATCGGACTGAACGCCATCGACCGGACGGGACAGTTGGACGGACCGGAGCCCCGCGAGGTGCGCGTTCGGGTGGCCGGACGGACGCCGACCCGCGTCGCCGCCGAACGGATCGGTGCCGAAGTCGAGGCGCTGTACACCAACGGTCCGTTCGGTGGTGGAGGCGCTGTGTCGAGCGTCCGCGAGGTGCTGGCGGTCGCCTCGACCTTGCTGGACCGGGCGCAGATCTTCCCGGCCGTGCAGTACGAGGTCGCCTGACATGATCCTGCGCGACCTCGCCCATGTTCGCACCGGCGACAAAGGCGACATTTCCCAGATTGCAGTCATCGCCTATCGCAGCGAAGCCTTCGCGCTGTTGGCCAGCGCCGTGACCGCAGAGCGCGTCGTCGCGCACCTGGCAGACCTTTCGGTGCGCCGGATCACGCGGTTCGAATTGCCCGGACTGGGCGCGCTCAACTTCGTGCTCGAGGGTGCGCTCCGCGGTGGCGTCACACGGTCGCTGGCACTCGACGCGCACGGCAAGACGCTCGGCGCACAGCTGCTCGATCTCGAGATCGATCCTCAATGAAAGAGTCGCGAATGCGCCGGTGTTTTGTGCTTCTGGCAACGTCCGCGCTCGGCGCGCTGGCGGTCCCTGCCCCTGCGCGCCTGGTGCGGATACAGGTCGACAGCATCACGCCCGCACCGGTCGGCACCGCGCCTGCCTCGACGCTGCCGATACCGTATGAGATCGTACGGGGTCGGTTCTTCGGTACGCTCGATCCGGCGGACGCACACAATCACGTCATTACCGATATCGACGGCGCGCCCCGCGATGCGAAGGGACGCGTCCAGTATTCGGCGACATTCGCGATCGCCAGACCCGTCGATCGATCGCGCGCCACCGGCGTCTTGTTCTACGACGTGCCCAATCGCGGCGGTTCGCAAATCGGTGCGGATGCGGACGGATACGTCCGGGTTATCAGTGGCTGGCAAGGCGACCTTCCGCCCGGGCCGGATGTCCAGACCGCCAGTGTACCGGTCGCTCATGGAAAGAATGGAAAGCCGCTCACAGGCCCCGTCCTCGCCCGCTTCACCGATATGCCTGCCGGTGCGCGGTCGATTGCGATCGCCGGCAGCATCGGCAAACCGACTGCGCGGCCAGTGCCCGTGACATTCGATACGACGAAGGCGCGGCTGTTCCGCCAAACCGCCGATCTGGCACCGCCCGTGGACGTGAAGCCCGCGGACTGGGCCTTCGCCGATTGTGCGACGACGCCCTTCCCGGGCAAGCCCGACCCGACGAAACTCTGCGTGCGGGGCGGGTTCGACCCCGCCTACGCCTATACGCTGATCTATGAGGGCAAGGATCCGCTCGTCCAGGGGATCGGTTTTGCCGCGACCCGGGACCTTGTCGCCTATCTGCGCAGTGGCAAGCCGGACGATACGGGCAACGCCAACCCGGCCGGACGCATTCGCTGGACGGTGGCCAGCGGCACGTCGCAATCCGGCAATTTCCTGAAGAGCTTCGTCAATCTGGGCTTCAACGCGGACGAGTACGGACGCCGCGTGTTCGACGGGATCAATCCCAACATTGCCGCTCGTCAGGTCCCGTTGAACCTGCGCTTCGCCGTTCCCGGCGGTGCCGCGACCTTATACGAACCGGGTAGCGAGGGAACGCTGTGGTGGGGCCGGTACGACGATGTCGCGCGCGGCCGAGGCGTCAGCAGCCTGCTCGACCGCTGCACCGCGAGCAAGACCTGCCCCAAGGTGATCGAGACGTTCGGCTCGGCCGAGTTCTGGGGATTGCGCATGTCGCCAGGGCTGATCGGCACCGCCGCCTCGACCGATCTTCCGCTGCCAGCTGACGTTCGACGCTATTACTTCCCGGCGACCACGCATGGCGGATCCTGGACCGGAGGCTTTCCGTTCGCTGGCGATCCCAAGTTGCTGATCTGCGCATTGCCGGGCAATCCAAACCCTTCGATGGACAGCCTGCGTGCCGCCCAGGCCATGCTTGTCGCGTGGGTGCGCGACGGCACGGCCCCGCCCCCTAGCCGATACCCGACCTTGGCCGCCGGTGATCTCGTCGACGCGAACGGGGCGGCGATCGGATTTTCATCCTGGCCCGGAGCACCCAGGCCAGATGGCAAGCTGAACGCCTTTTTCGACTACGACATGGGGAAAGGATTTCGCTATCGCGACGTGAGCGGCGCGATCACGCGCCAGCCACCGGCGATCCGCGGGACGATACCGTCGCGCGTCCCCCGGGTCGATGCGGACGGTAACGAGACGGCCGGCGTGCCCTCCGTCCAGCTACAGGTCCCGATCGGGACCTATCTCGGCTGGAACGTTCAGTCCGCAGGGTTCGGCAAAGGCGGCGGATGCGGGTTCTTCGGGGGATTCATACCGTTCGCCAAGACGCGCGCCGAACGGTTGGCGGTCGGAGACCCTCGCTTGTCCCTTGTAGAGCGTTACGGCAATCACGCCGGATTCGTGGGAAAAGTCCGCGCGGCGGTGGCGCGACAGCGCGCCGCTGGTTGGCTACGCGAAGAGGACGCAAATAAAATCACCAGCCAAGCCCAATTCAGCCAGATCCTAGTTGATTGAAATTGGATACAAATACCAATCGTATTTTTGAGGCGCCCTGCTGGGCTTTCGAGATGTATTATCGTTTCCCCCGGTTACCACGCGATTAGCCCCCTACCCACCAAATGAACCAACGGCCGCTTGCAACAATCGCTGCCCGAAAGATGGCCGAGCCCCTATCTCACTGTTTCACCGTAAATGCGGACAGTCCGCTTACACAGGTTTTTTTGCCGTATATCGTAAAAAAGGTGCGCCCGTGCCGCTGCTGCATCCGCCAGAACGCGGCGCTGTTCTTCAGATCAGAGAGTTCTTTGACCCAATTGCGGACGCTAACGCCCCGTTTGGGGCCTCCCAACTCCGGACATTTGTTAATGTCTCGCTCGCGGGAGCATAAGCGATGGCCACCAATCGTGCCGGCAAGCAGGCTTTCCAGAGGACGATGGTGTTTTAGAACGCCATAATCATCGTGATGCGATGATCAGAATACGGAACCAGTTCCGTACAATGCCGCCGCGCCAGGCAGCTGTGCGCGGAAGGTCGTCGGAAATGGTTCAAGTAGCGTCAGAACACCGCCATGGGCCTGCACGACCTGGCGGGCCAAGCTAAGTCCGATCCCGCTCCCGCCCGCTTTAGAAGTATAGAAGGGGCGGAAGATGGTATGCGCGCAATCCGGCGGAATGCCGGGGCCATTGTCCGCCACCTCAATAATGAGAACGTCGTCGCCCGCGGTTGCCCGGATATCGATCCGACCGGATGGCACCCCACCCTGCTCGACCGCCTCGGCAGCGTTCTGGAGCAGTGCCCAAATCGCCTGATTCATCTGGTCGCGATCGATTTCGCCACACAGGCCAGGTTGAACGTCGATCGATAGATGAACGCCCGGCCAGCGGCTCGCGAACAGCCGCGCAAGGTCATCGATCATCTCTTCGATAGATACGGTCAGTCGCAAGGGCGGCGGCAGCCGTGCAAGCTCGCGATAAGCTTCAGTGAACCGCCGCAGCCCCTCGGCACGCCGCGCGAGCGTCGTCAGAATTTCGCCAAGTAGAGCCGAATCCCCTTCCCGGGCCTCTGCCGCGGCGACGCCGCACTCGGCCAGTGACACGATCGGCACCAGCCCGTTGAGCATCTCATGGCCGAGGACCTGGATCATTTCGGCGCTGGCGCGCGCTTCAGCGGTGCGCTCTTCCGCTTCGATGTCGATCAGCGCAACAACCGAACGGTCGCCGACCTCGACCCTGTCAGCGCGCCAGTTTCGGCCGGCATGGCGCAGGTGCGTCGCCGACTCATCGAACAGAGACGACGGGGGCGGCAATATGCGATCGTCACTCGCGAAGAGAAGGCGTGACGCCCGGTTCATCGTGCGCACAGTGGTTCCGCTTACCAGCACCAGCGGGGTTGGCGATGCATCGAGCAACAGATGATGAGCGATCTGCGCCTCGTCGGGCGAGCCGGACGGCACGACCTCAACGGCTTGGGACCGTCTGAGCAGAAGGAGCATGGCCACAAGCAGCCAAATCATCACCAGCAGTGCGCCGATCATAGCCAGCCATAAGGCATGGGTCCCGGTCACTAAAGCCATCGCCCCGCATAGGGCCAACCCCAGCCCTATGAACAAAGCACGGCAGTCCCACCTAAAGACCATGCTGTGCCATCCGACGATACAGGGTACCGCGACTGAGGCCCAAAGCTGCGGCGGCCCGTGACACGTTGTGCCGGTGCTCCTTTAACGCAGCTTCAATCATCAGCTTTTCGGCATCCTGCATCCCGAATGCCGGCGCTGTTCCACCCCCCGATCCGGCGAATGGGTCGGCCGGCCTGACCGCTGCAACGTCGATCAGGCCATCGTCCGACAGCAGCACAGCGCGCTCGATCGCCAACGCCAGCCCGCGCACCTCGTCCGGCCAGTCCGTAATGGCAACGAACGCCTCTGCTGCCGGTGTGAGCCGTGGCGTGGATCGACCGTAGGTCTCGCCGGCGACGCTCGCGAAATGCCGGGCGAGCAGCACCGCGTCGTCACGGCGCTCGGCGAGAGAGGGCACCACGATCTCGATCGTGCAGAGTCGCCGGCGCAGCGCGGGTAAGAATGGCGCGACGTCCTCGACGATCGTGATGCAACGCAATCCTGGCATCAGTCGGTCGAGCAGCCGAGCCTGCGCATGGGAGGTCAGTCGATCGACGTTTCGGAGCACGATCGTACCGGTGGTATTGTCCAGAGTGCACCATTGTTCGGGATCGGTCAGGTCGATCCGGGGCAGCCTGGTCCCGGCGTCAGGGGACGCCGCGTGCAACGCGTCGGCGACCAGCGAGCGTCCGCTGCCCGATGCCCCCATGACGCATACGGCGGCAACCGTCGGCCCGACACGCCGGACGAGAGCACGGACGCGCTCGATCGCCACCGATGTACCAAGCAGTACGCTGCCCGCCGATGGGTTGCCGACAGCGGAGCGATGCCCCTCACCATCAACGGCACTACGCCTGATTGCTGCATCGACCTTGCTGAGTAAGTCGTCCTTGCGCCACGGCTTGATGACGAAATCGCGCGCGCCCGCCTGCATGGCCGCCACAGCGATGCGAATACCACTGTGCGCTGTAATGACTACGACGCAGGCACGGGGGTCGTCTGCGACAATCCGGTCGAGGCACGCCAGCCCCTCCGCCCCATCCGAACGGCCCGCCGTCAAATTCATATCGAGCAGGATCGCGTCGTAGCGACGTCGTGCGAGCAGGGAATAAGCGGTGGTGGTATCGGCAGCAATCTCTAGTCGATGCCCAGCCAGCCGAAACAGGATCTCCGTCGTACGACCGACGACCGGATCGTCCTCAATAAGAAGGATATCTCGAGGACTTGCCTCGTGATTGAAGCGCCCGTCGGCGGACATAGTGTTCAAACGCGGCGGATCGCTGGTGAGGGATGCGGAAGAAATTCGTTTGATCATAGCATGTTAGCTTTTCAGATCGTGGGCAGTGACAGCCTGACTATGATGACTGACCCGCGCACATACGCAACACCCATGCCGGAGGCTGCCGAGGGACAACTCCTTGAGCGAAACAGCTTGGCCTCGATGGCGCCAGCGCTCGCCGGTGATTTCCCGCGACACCGCTTTCGGCGGTGCAGTTTGCGCTTTCGAGAGTGGTGCCCCCGCGCGCAGCGCCGGCGACAGCCCATCCTCTTGTCAGGATATTCGCGATGAACCGCTTCGTCCTGGTCTCACTCTACCGCTCGCTCACCCGCCACAAACTTTATGCCGCGCTGAATATTGGCGGGCTAGCTGTCGGCATCGCGGTGTTCCTGGTCCTCGGGCTCTACGTGAGGTTCGAGACGAGCTTCGAGCAGTGGCTGCCGCATCATGGCGAACTATACGTTGTGCAGACCCAGCTTCAGATCCCCGGCAGCCCCTTCAACGGGGCGTATCCCGTCACGATGCCCGGGCTGTTTGAAGAGCTGCGACAGGATTTTCCGGGACTGGTCGGCACGCGCATTCGTGGCGGTACTCAGGGCGGCAGCGTCATCCGTGCGAATGACGCGATCGACGCCGACGTGGCGCAGGTCGATCCCTCCTTTTTCGATGTGTTTGATATCCCCATGGTGCGCGGCGACGGCCGGCGGGCGCTCGCCGATCCGTCGGGCGCGCTTCTCAGCAGAAACGAAGCGCAGCGGCTGTTCGGCGACATCGATCCCATCGGCCAGACCATCACCATCGCAGTCGATGCGCCGCAGGCCTATCGTGTCGCCGGTATCTTTGAGGATTTACCCAAGAACACCGATCAGCGAGCGACCATATTGATCCCAATGCCGCGTACGCCGCCCGCACCTGTGCAATGGTCATGGTACAAATGGGGCATGGTCGATGGCGCGACTTATTTTCGCTTTCCGAACACGGCGGCCGCGCGTGCGTTCGAAGCAAAGATGCCGGCCTTCGTCGAACGTCACGCGGGGCAGGATTTGGGCCCCGATCCGGCAAAAATCATCGCTCTTTCGCTGCTTCCGCTCACTCGCCTGCATCTGCAACCGCCTGGCGGGGTGCAAAGCAGCGGCCGTACGCTGACGATTGTGACACTGGGGCTGGTCGGCGCGCTGACGCTGCTGATCGCAATCATCAACTATGTAAATCTGGCGACTGCCCAATCGGGACTGCGTGCTCGCGAAGTGGCGATGCGCAAGGTGCTGGGCGCGGATCGGACTATGCTGATCCGCCAATTCCTAGGCGAGGCCGCGGCAATGGCGGCGGTCGCCAGCTTGCTCGGTATGATCCTGGCTGAGGTCAGCCTTCCCATCGTAAATGCGGCGGGGGGACTATCACTGAGCTTTCCTTACGCTTTGGCGCTGCCGTTGCTGGTTGCACTGGTTGCCATTATCGCGCTGGCGGCAGGCTTCTACCCGGCGGTCCTCTTGTCTCGCTTTCCTGCCGCCGCTGTGCTGGCTTCGGCGCGGGCTCCGGGGGGCGGGCGTAGCGGCGCGCGATCGCGCGAAATCCTGGTGGTAATCCAGTTCGGGCTGGCCATCGCCTTCATGATCGGCACGGTCGTTCTGGTGGCGCAGACCACACATGTCCGGCGTTCGGATCTGGGTTTTCGGCGCGATGGGCTGTTGATCCTACCCTCACTGGCCGACAAACGCATCTTCCCCGCTCAGGCGCGACCAATCCTCGACGCTTTGCGTCGCTTGCCCGGCGTCATTTCGGTCGGATCGAGCAGCTCGGCTCCGGGCCTCGTCAATTCGAGCCTCGACATGATCGAACAGCCCACCGGACCAAATGTAACCCTCGCCAATATCCCCGTCGGGCCGGAATTCTTCCGCACCTATGCGCCCCGACTGCTGGCCGGGCGAGTATTTGACGATGCGCATGGCGCCGACGATTCCAGCGACTGGACCAAATGGAAATATGGCCGCAACGTCGTCATCAATCGCAAGGCGGTCGAGAAGCTTGGCTTCCATACGCCCGAAGAGGCGATCGGCAAGACCGTCGGGCAGGCCGCACCGCGCACGATTATCGGCGTGATCGACCAGCTTCGCTTCGCCTCGCCACGCACGGCCGAGACGGCGACCTTGTACCAATATGCCCGCGACGTACCGACGTCTGCGATCGCGGCCATCCGTTACAGCGGCGATACCGCCGACATGATCGCTCGCATCCGGTTGGCCTGGCGGCGCCTCTCGCCGCAAATACCATTGGTCATCGGTACGGCGGACCAGCGTCTGGCGGACTATTACAAAGCCGATGAACAGGCCGCGCATCTGTTCGGCATCGGTGCTGGGATGGCAGTACTGATCGGTTGCACCGGCCTTTGGGGCCTGGCCTCGTTCAACACGGCACGGCGGGTAAAGGAAATCGGCATCCGCAAAACGCTCGGCGCGTCCTCCGCCGATATCGTCAAGCTATTGATCGGCCAGTTCTTGCGGCCCGTGCTGATCGCTAACCTCATCGCCTGGCCACTGGCCTATGCCGCGATGCGGATCTGGCTTGCCGGCTTCGACGACCGGATCGCGCTGTCGCCGCTGTTCTTCGCCGGTGCCAGCCTGCTGGCGCTCGCGATCGCAATGCTAACCGTGCTGGCGCAAGCGTTGCGCGCCAGCCGGGCGGCTCCCGCCTGGGCACTGCGTCATGACTAAGTTGCTTTGCTCACGGATGGCTGTCCCGCTGGCTTACGGCCTACCCTCCGCCGCAGGCGAAAAGGTGCTATGGCGCAAGTCTCACCTGACGAGTCTCTATGGGTCGCGGCTCGCATCCGGCAGGTAGCGCTGACCCAGAACCGGTCATTCATGCCCCCTTCCCCGCTGCCCACCTTCAGCCGTTCGTTCATGTCGAACTTCTCAGCGGAGACCCTGCCAACCCAAGCTGCCGCCGAATTTCAGATCGGCGAATTCCGCCTCATCGATACCTCCCTTGACGAAACGACTACAACTGTGGTCGATGGCCAGCGGGTGATGGGGAAGATGATAATGGATGCTCGATCTAATACGTACCGGGCCGTGCTTCTCGCGTGCGCCGGTATAACCGCGGCAGTCCAGGCATACCCCGCTTCTTCGGCCAACGCTGCCGCCACCCGGTCGTCCGATAGCCCATCATCAGCCACTAGCGTATTACCTTTGGCGCAGAGGACAGCCATTGAAGGGATCGTTCATGCCGAGATGAAGCGCCGTCGCATTCCGGGCCTGCAGATCGCGATCGTACGGCACGGCCGTATCGCCTTCGACGGCGCCTATGGCACGGCGGACATGGAAAGCGGCATGCCGGTAACGCGGGACAGCCTTTTCACGCTGAATTCGTCGACCAAGTCCTTCACCGGTGTCGCGGTCATGCAGCTGGCTCAGGCCGGCAGGCTGTCACTAGACGTCCCGGTATCGACCTATGTCGATGATTGGCCCTCGCAGTGGGGAACGGTATCCGTCCGACAACTGCTCACCCACGTATCCGGTCTACCTGACGTGCTCGAGCAGCCGAAGGGCCAGGGTACCGGTAGCCTGATCGGTGACGGTGACCAGGCTTCGGCATGGGCGGCCGTTAAAGCACGCCCAGTAGAGGCCGCGCCGGGTGCCCGCTTCCGGTACAATCAGACCAATTACGTGCTGCTGGGCAAGATCATCGACAGGCTCTCCGGCACCCCCTTCACGCGTTACATGAAGACGCATGAGTTCGATCCGGTCGGTGCGTCGCATTTCGCGTTTGGCGAAACCCGCGACGTGATCCCCGGACGGGTCAGGATTTACCGCTACGCCAATGGCGCAGTCGACGGCTCGACCAAGAACGCGGCGCTCGAACACGCGTTTGACGAGTTCGCCCCTTTCATGCGTACCGCCGGTGGTCTCAACGGTTCTGCCACCGACGTCGCCCGGTGGCTGATCGGATTGCAGAACGGCACGCTGCTTGATCGGGCCTCGCTTGCGACGATGTGGACGCCCGGCCGCTATGCCAATGGCAAACCCACCCAATGGGGGATGGGCTGGCCGCTGCGCCCCGATGCGCGACATCCGGTCGCCACGGGTATCGGTGGGCGCCGCTCGGCCTTCTTCGTCTATCCCAAGGATGATCTGGCGATCGTTGTCCTGACCAACCTTGCCGGCGCCAATCCCGAGGAGTTCATCGCTGAGATTGCCGGCAGCTTCTATCCGGAGCTTCGCCTGGTGAACGGGGGTGGTCTGTCCCCCGCCGCCAATCGGCTTCGCGTGGCCCTCGCTGCGGCTCCAGCCACACCAGCTGAGGCGACATACACCCGACTCCAGCGTGGCGATGCCGGCTTCGTCGTTGGCGAAGACGAGTTGAACGAATGGGGCGGCCGATTGCTTGGGGCGGGGATGCGAGATGACGCATTACGGATATTCCTGCTCAACACCCGCCTCCATCCCGACAGCGCCAACACCTGGGACAGTTTGGGTGAAGCTCATGAGGCACGCCGCGAGCCTGCCGAGGCGATCACCGCCTATCTTCAGTCGCTGCGCCTGGATGGCAGCAACGACCACGCCAAAGCCCATCTCAAGCTGCTCGGCGCGGACGTGAGGGACTAACCGACAGCCTTCGACCACCATCTCCAGCTGCCCCTACCCCATGCCGATCGGAAAATTGATCCCGTGCAGCCCCTTTTGACCCGACGGTCACTCATCACCACCAGCATCGGCATAGTCGGTGCCCTGGGGATATCGTGCGCACCGGTGTGGGCGCGGGAGCCGCCCCATGACGTGACCTTCGCCGAGGATTTCGACGAACTCTGGCGGACCCTGGCAGAGCGTTATTGCTTCTTCGGCGAGAAGACGACCGACTGGAACGCGGTGCGCCGGCTGTATCGGCCGCTGGCCCTTGCAGCCGACTCCCGTGAGGCATTCGTCGCCGTCGTCAGCGACGTGCTGGGCGAACTGTACGATGCCCATACCCATATGGGCGACCTGCCGGCCGATGCGCTCCGCGGTCCCTATTTCGACCTATGGGTGGAGCCCGCCCACGATGGCTCGGCAACCATCACCAGTGTGCGGGCAAGCTCGGCGGCAGCCGATGTCGGCGTCAGGGTCGGTGACGCGATCACCGCAATCGATGCTCGACCGATCGCGACGATCGCCGCTAGTGTCATGCCGCGGTGCCTGTCACGTCCTGATCCAGCCGCCACCGCCTATGCCTTCAACGTCGCGGTCTCCGGTCGGCGGGGTCAGCCACGTACCCTGTCATTGCGGTCACAGGGCGGACGTGACCGGCAGCTGCTGATCCCCGTGAAGAAGCCAGCCGAGCTACCAAACGTCGATAGCCGCATGCTGGCCGACAACATCGGGTTGATCGTGATCCGCAGCTTCGCCGACGACGCGGTCGTTGCCGCTGTCGATACCACACTGCTCAGGTTCAGGAATACAGCGGGGCTCATCATCGACGTCCGGGAAAACGGGGGTGGTGATACCGCGGTAGCACGACCGATCATGGGCCGTTTCATCACCGAGACCAAACCTTATGCACGCATGCGTCGGCGCGATGGTGACGGGCTGAGCGCACCTTGGACCGAGATGGTCGAAGCTCGCGGCCCTTTCACCTATCGACAGCCGGTCGCCGTCCTGACCACCCGCTGGAGCGCGAGCATGGCAGAAGGCTTTCCGATGGGTATGCGGGGGATCGGGCGGGGATTGATCGTCGGCACGCCGATGATGCGGGTCGGCGCTGCGGTGTTCCCGCTGCGGCTCGATCGTACCGGACTGGAACTGCAATATTCCGCTGAGCCCGTGTACGATGTTCAGGACAGACCACGCTGGCTGCTCGATCCCGACATTCCGGTCGAAGGCGGCGCTGACATCCTTGCTACCGCCATGGCCGAGCTGACGCGGCGTAGCGCACGACGGGGCAAACCAGCATGACATGTCGCATTCGATCGATCACCGCCTGTGCAGCAGCCATCATGACGCTCGCACCACCGATCCCAGCCCGGCAGACCCTGGACCCAGCGCAGGCCAGGTCACGACTGATCGCCCCGGCGACGCAGGTCATGGTGCTGGGCATTTCCCACCTCGACAATGCGCCCAAGGCGTTTGATCCGACATGGCTGGAGCCGGTGATGTGTCGCCTGCGGGCCTATGCGCCCGACGTCATCCTGACCGAGGCGATGTCGGGCGAACAGCTTGCGGCGATCGAGGCCTACAAGGCGGTGCGCGGCGATGCCGGCAAATGGGCTGGCCCGACCCTGGCGTTCGCCAAGGATGCGCAGACGGCGCTTGGCATCACCGGAGCGGATGCACTGGTTCAGGCCGATGCCTTGGCTGCGAAACCCAAGCTGACCGCCATGGAGCGTCGTCATCTGGCTGCCCTCTTTCTGGCCGCAGGCGAGCCATTCTCGGCGGCGACGCAGTGGCTGCAGCTCGCCCCCGCCGAGCGGCTTGCTGAGGACGGTGTCAGCGAGACGATGAAGACCAGGATCGGACGCTTCGGGATTGGTCGCAGTGAGATCGTCTCGATCGCAGTCGCGCTGGCGGTGCAGCTTCGCCGACCCCGCGTGTACGGCGCGGGCGATCACCTGAGCGATGTGACGTTGCCTGACGATGCCGCCTTTGGTGCGGCGGTAAAGGCATCCCCCGATATCATCGCGCAACTCGACAAGGCCACGCCCGCCCTGAAACCATATGGCAGCAAGACATTGGTTCTGGATAGTCGCGAGCGTGTCCTGCCGGTGCTTCGCATCCTGAATTCCCCGGCATTCGCCAAGGCAGACGCACAGGCGCAATGGTTATCGCTTCAACAAAGCCCCCGTCTCGGCGCCGTGGGGCGGCAGCGGGTTGCCGCCTGGGAGGCCCAGAACCTGCGCATGGCAACCACGGTCCGCGAGGCGACCGCGTCGATCCCGGGCGGCAAGGCACTGCTGGTCGTCGGTGCATCCCACAAAGCGTTTATCGAGGCTTATCTCGGCACCATGACCGACATTTCGATCGTCTCGGTTACAGCGGTGCTTGATGCCCATCCCACAAGATGCTGACACACCCACTACCATCTCATCCCCGCGCTGACCCACTTGCGGTCATTCGCGGCCTCTTTCTAGCTCCCCAACTTCTGCCATCCATTCAGTATTGCAACAGAGAAGGTGCTGAGCCTCGGCCCTGCCCGCTGCCCTGCCAGGTTTCAAAAAGGATGATGAGGCGGCAAAGCTGCTGCCGGCCGACTAACGGGCCGTCGGCTGCATAAGCTCTATCGTGATATGATCGGGGCCTGAAACGTAGGCCACCAACGTCCCCTTCCGTGGACCACCCGGGATCGGCAGCGGATTGCCTTTCGCCTCCCATCCTGCTGCCTCGACACGGGCAATGGCGGCATGAATATCCTTCACAGTCAGAGCTAGGTGGGCCGCTCCGATCGATCCCGCGCCGCTGGGCACCGTCCCGTTCTGGAGCCCGTTCGAATATTCCAATAGTTCGACCACGTAGCCGTCTTGTGCCTTGACGATCGCCGTTCTCACTTTCGGATCATCGACACCTGTCACCTGATGCAGGAAGTCGCCCCCCATCTCCGATCGCCGCTCGAGTTTGAAGCCGAGCGCTCCCGTCCAGAACCGAACGGCTTCGTCCAGAGACGATACAGCAAAGCCTGTGTGGTCCACGGCAATTACGTTTGCGGCATCCGTCATTACTGCCCTCTCACCGGTATGCCGCCCGTGCTTACCACGCGACCGTTCACCATCGTAAACTGCTTTCCCTAAACCCTTCCCCGCATACACCTTCCCAATATGGAATGTTGTATGCGGAGAAACGGAATGAGGTGGCCCCTCAAATGACCTGACAGGATCTCGCTCTTGGATAAGAGTGAGGCATATGACTGACGGTATGACCAGGCGTTACAACGACGGCGAGGTCCTCTCCGGTGTTCAGCGCCGGAGGCGGTGGACACCGGAGGAAAAGGTCCGGATCGTCGAGGAGACCTACCTGCCGGGGATGAGCGTGTCGCTCGTCGCGCGCCAGCACGGCATCAGTGGCAGCCAGGTCTTTACCTGGCGCCGGCTGATGAACCAGGGTGCGCTGCCCGCTGCGGCAGCCGGTGAGGAGGTGGTGCCGGCGTCCGAGTACCGGGCGCTGGAGGCGCAGGTCCGCGAGTTGCAGCGGCTGCTCGGCAAGAAAGCTATGGAGAACGAGCTGCTGCGCGAGGCCGTATCCCGGGCCGCAGGCCCAAAAAAACTTCTCTTGCGCTCGACCTCGTTGCCGGGGGACGGTCTGTGACCGCGGTCGCCAACGCGCTCGGCATCGCCCGCCCGCATCTGTCTGCGACGCGTAACCGACCACCGCCACGACCGCGCGGACGGCCACCGTTGCCGGATGCGGAGCTGGTCGCCGACATCCGGCTGATCGTCGCCGATCTGCCCACCTACGGCTACCGCCGTGTTCATGCACTGCTGCGCCGCCGGGCCGAGAAGAGCGGGTGTGCAGCGCCTAACGTCAAACGCGTCTACCGCGTCATGAGGATACACGGGCTGCTGCTTCAGCGAGAAGGCGAACGGCGCGAGGAGCGCCGTCATGACGGCCGCGTTGCCGTCGACCAGCGCAACACTCGCTGGTGCTCCGACGGGCTGGAGATCGCCTGCGACAACGGCGAGAAGGTCCGCGTCGCGTTCGCGCTCGACTGCTGCGACCGCGAGGCGATGGGGCATGTGGCAACCACGAGCGGCATCACCGCCGAGGACGTGCAGGACCTGATGGTCGCCACCGTGGAGCACCGCTACGGCCGAGTGAACCGGGTGCCCGAGCCGATCGAGTGGCTGACGGATAACGGCAGCTGCTACACCGCTCGCGACACCCGAGCCTTTGCCCGCGACATCGGGCTGGTCCCGCGCACCACCCCGGTCAGCAGCCCGCAGTCCAATGGCATGGCCGAGGCGTTCGTCCGTACCCTCAAGCGCGATTACGTCCGCGTGAACCCCAGGCCCGATGCGCAGACCGTCATCGCGCAGCTACCAGCCTGGCTCGACCACTATAACGAGGTGCATCCACACCGCGCCCTCGGCTACAGGTCACCCCGCGAGTTCATCGCGAAAACCCGCGAGACCCTGTCAGCTAATTAGGGGGCAACAACACGGAAAGGCTTTAAGCCTCTCAAAGCAGCGAGTTCCAGGTTGCGAAACACCTTGGGAGCAGACGAGCTTGGTCATGCAGCAATCAGGCGACCAGCGGCCGCGGAGACCCAGTTGTGGACGTTCAAGCAAATCAAGCTGCTGCCCGAAAGCGGACATCGGTTCAGCTCTGCAAAGGCGCGGATTTCGCGATCAGTCCTTAGCTCCCGGCGCGTGCCACATGCAGCTGGAAGTGCGGGCTGAGGTGCTGGCCTCCATTGGCGAGAGCGACTGTTGCCCGACCCTACTGAAAAGTTCGTGATTGAGGTTGAGCTTGGTGACAGTCCCCCGGTACGCTTAAGCTGCCCCTCCCCGACCATCTCCGGAGTTCGCGATGCGCCGTACCGTTCTGCTCGCTCTAGCGCTTACGTCCGTCCCTGCCGTACTTGCCGCTCAAATCGGCAAGCCGCACTATGAGCCATGGGGGCTGGAGCTCAAGAACATGGACAGAAGCGTGAAGCCGGGCGACGACTTCTACGCCTTCGCTGTGGGCACGTGGCTTCGCGACCACCCGATCCCGGCAGACAAAGCGGGTGCCGGCTATAATTACGACCTGCCCGACGAGATCGAGACCCAGGTGCGCCGGATCGTCGAGGATGCGGCGGACACGCCAACAACGCCGACCGCCAAAAAAGTCGGAGATTTCTACGCCGCGTGGATGGACGAGCAAGCGATCGAGGGGCGCGGCCTGACCCCGCTCAAGCCCCGTCTCGCCAGGATCGACGCGGTTCGGACCCGGCTTCAGCTGATCCAGCTTATGATGCGCCCGGGCTATCCGTCTCCGGTCAACATTGTCATTTCGAACGACGCGGACGACCCGACGCGCTATATGGTTGATGCCGGGCAGGCCCGGCTCGGGCTGCCGACGCGCGACTACTACCTGCTGACCGGCGAGAAGTACGACGCGATCCGCCGTGCGTACCGCACCTACCTGATCAAACTGCAAGAACTTGCCGGCGTTCCGGATGCCGCTGCTAAGGCGGACCGGATTATCGCGCTCGAGACGCGTCTGAGCGAGGACCAGTGGGCACCGGAACAGCGCCGCGATCCCGTCAAGACACACAACCCGATGACGCGCGCCGAGCTGACCAAGCTCGCACCGGAGATGGAGTGGACGCCGACGCTCGCCGCCATGGGCCTGGGCGCCGCCGCCAAGATCAACGTGTCGGAGCCAAGCGCGGTTACCGCCGCCTCGAAGCGACTGGGCGACGTGCCGCTGTCGACGTGGAAGGAATGGATGACTGCACGGTTCATCTCGAGCGCGGCACCGTTCCTACCCAAGGCGTTCGATCAGGCGAATTTCGATTTTTATTCGAAAACGCTGCGCGGCGTGCCCGAACAGCGCGCACGCTGGAAACGCGGCATGGCGCTGATCGACGATGCGTTAGGGGAGGCAGTCGGCGCGATTTACGTTCAACAATATTGGTCACCCGCGACGCAGGGGAAGGCCGACGAACTCGTTGCCGACATGGAGGCGGCCTACAAGGACAAGATCGAAGCCGCGACGTGGATGGACGATGCAACGCGCAAGGCGGCACTCGCGAAGCTCGCGACGTTCGATCCTAGAGTCGGCCACCCCAAGAAGTGGCTCGACTATTCGACGCTGACGGTCGGCCGGACCGATCCGCTTGCGAACAATCTGGCAGTCGCCGACTTCCAGTGGCACCTCCAACTCCAGCGCTTTCCCAAGTCGGTCGACCGTGGCCTCTGGGACATGACGCCGCAAACGGTCAACGCTTACTACGATCCGACCATGAACCAGATCACCCTGCCCGCCGCGATCCTGCAGCCTCCCTTCTTCGACGCGAGCGCCGATCCGGCAGTGAACTACGCGGAGACCGGCGCCACCACCATCGGGCACGAAATGGGGCACGGCTTCGACGATCAGGGGCGGCAGTTCGACGAGAAGGGGCGACTGCGCGACTGGTGGAGCAAGGAGACCGCGGCCAAGTACAACGTCCAGGCCGATCGGCTGGCAGGACAGTTTGACCGGTACGAGCCCATCCCCGGCGTGAAGATCAAGGGCCGCCTGACCCTCGGCGAGAACCTGGCGGACCTGGGTGGGCTGGAGACCGCCTATGCCGCCTACCGCCGCTATGTCGCCCGTCACGGCGAACCGCCGGTGCTCGACGGGATGACCGGTGACCAGCGCTTTTTCCTCGCCTACGCGCAGGCATGGCAGGGCAAGCGGCGTGACGAAGCGGAGCGCCAGCAGCTGCTCAGCGACCCGCACTCGCCCGACAAGTACCGAGTGAATGGCATCGTTCGCAACTTCGGACCTTGGTATCAAGCGTTTGGCGTGAAGCCGGGCCAAGCGATGTATCTTCCGCCTGAGCAGCGGGTAAGCATCTGGCAGTAGTGGTCGCGTCTCTGAGCGTGGAACTTGGCAATAGTCTAAGGTCGGGTGCGACGATACCCTAAATATCCGCAACCGGTTATTCAGATAGCCAACAGCGCTGCTTAGAAGTGGACGTTCATTCAGGGACAACTCGGGCAGTGGATCCCGCTGCTAAGTGTCGTTTGATCTCATCCAATCGGAGCGTGGCCGCCTTGCTGGGAAGATGGATAGTCAATCTCTCTTGTTCAGCTTCGTCGAAACGAGCGGCCTTGAGCAACAGGTCACCGATGGCGGCGCGACCGACGACTCTGTCGCCACCGAGCCAGCCGCTCCCAAGCGCGACCTCAGGTGCGAGAATAAGGAGACCATAGGCGTCAGGTGCAAGCTGTTCTATCATGACTTTGGTCCCCGCTCAGCCCTGGTTGCGGCAATAGCTGTAGACTGAGGATCTCGGCTTGGCGACCGGTAGGCGTGACCCAGTCGCAGGCATTCAAACGCCTTTCCCCGCCGCCCACTTTCGGCCGTTCGTTTACCCGGTCAGACGGCAACTTCTTGGTGCGTAAAGCAGTCGCCTGTACGGCCTAAATTGTCACGCGCTAGTGCGATGCCGTCTGAACGTTGCCCTGCCGCAGCAACAATCCTATTATCTCGTCCCGAAATGTGTTTTTCGCTATGGTCACCGTCCTTTTGGGACATTAGGAAATGCTCAGGATCAATGGGGGACCGATGATGGTTTATACCTTCCCGTTTCTGTTTGCTGGCGCCGCACTCGCGATGTCAACGCCAGTCGTTGTCGCCCAAGGCAATTACGCCGCTGCACTGCGGACAATCCTTGCCAAAACGGCTGCCGGTACCTGCCCTGCGGACATGATGCAGCCGAAACTTCTCGAGGCGTGCAAACAGCAGATGCCCAAGATGGGACCTACGCTGGCAGCCAAGGGCCCGATTAAAAAACTGACTTTCTTGAAAGCGGAGCTGACGGGCGATCGCGAGGAGACTTACATGGTGACATTTGAAAAAGGCAGGCCGCAGACCTGGCTCATTGGCGGGCTTGAGAACGGGAAGTTTTCGGGGCTTTACACGGGCGACGAATAGCAGGAACCGTTAAAATTTAGATCTGCTGAGCAAATAGCTGACGTTTTGCTCGTGATTCGAGCACTCCACGATACGAAATGTTGGGCTTATTTGCGCTAAACGAATGACCGCTTTCGGAAATGCGAAATTTCGATTTGGTAGTTACGATAGTAGGCCCAGGTGGAACAGGGATTCACGGCCGAAAGGACCCACAAGCCGACGTTCAGTGGCCTCGTGGAGCTTCCCAAAAGCAGCGTCCATTCAGTTGTGTCTCCCCTTTGGTTCGCAGCAAGCGAAGGGCGGAAGCAATTAGAAGGGCGTCGGTCCGCTCTGCTCTTGAGGACATAGCTCAGAGATCATACGCCGATGCCACCCGGCCTAGCGCGCTATAAGGATGCCCGTTGTGATCCGCTCTTTGCTGCTATCAACCCTGCTGATCGGCGCTGCCGCTCCTACGCTTACTCAGACCGCGCCGACAGCGACTACGATCAGTCCGGTGCAAACCGGCACTGACATCGCGGTTAAATGGCAGACCCCCACCGCGGACCAGGACTTCACCAGCCGCGAGGTTATGATCCCGATGCGGGATGGGGTGAAGCTGCACACGCTCATCATCGTGCCCAAGGGCGCTATCAACGCGCCGATGCTTCTCGAGCGCACGCCTTACGACGCCAACAGCGTACTGTCAGGCAACAGCCCGCACCTGCGCGACCGGCTCTTCCCCGGCGATCGCACCTGGGCCGAGGCCGGGTACGTGATGGTCGAACAGGACATCCGCGGCAAATACGGCTCGCAAGGCAAGTACGTTATGACGCGCCCGGTGATCGGCGCTCTCAACCCCAGCAAGACAGACGACACCACCGACGCTTATGACACGGTCGAGTGGCTGACCCATCATGTGCCCGAGAGCAACGGGCGCGTGGGCATGATCGGCTCGTCCTACGATGGCTGGACGGTGGTGATGGCGCTGCTCGGTCCGCACCCGGCGCTCAAGGTTGCCGCGCCGGAAAGCCCTATGGTCGACGGCTGGATGGGCGACGACTGGTTCCACTATGGCGCCTTTCGCCAGGTCAACCTCGACTATTTCACTGGCCAGACCAGCGCCGCAGGTAAGGGGGAAGCCGTCCCGCGCAGCGGCCGGGACGATTATCAGGAACTGCTGAATGCCGGTTCCGCGGGTGCCTACGCGACGGCCCACGGTTTTGATCAGCTACCCTGGTGGCGGCGGCTGTCGGACCACCCTGCTTATGACGCCCTTTGGCAAGGGCAGGCGCTCGACAAGCTGGTTGCGGCGCATCCCTCGTCCGTGCCGACGATATGGCTTCAGGGTCTTTGGGACCAAGAGGATATGTATGGCGCAGTTCACTCCTACGAGGCACTGGCCGCAGCAGGCCATGCCGGCAACAACCATCTGGCGATGGGTCCGTGGTATCACAGCCAGATCAACGGCACCGGCCGCTCACTCGGCGCATTGAACTGGGCCGGCGATACCACGGCGCTATTCCGTCGCGACGTGTTGGTGCCGTTCTTCGACAGCTATTTGCGGGATGGAGCACCGACCCACCCCTTGCCCGCCGCGCTGATCTACAACCCCGCAGAGGATCATTGGGACCGGTTCTCCAGCTGGCCCGCGATCAGTTCGCAGGGCCTTACACCGATCTATCTGCAGGCCGGCGGCGGCCTGTCGTTTACCCGCCCCGAGGGCGGCGAGAGCAGCTGGGTGGCGGATCCCGCCAAACCCGTGCCCTTCGAACCGCTGCCGGTGAAGATGGGCGACCATCCTACGTGGTCAACCTGGCTGGTGCATGATCAGCGCTTTGTCTCGACACGTACGGACGTGATGAGCTTCGAAACGCCTGTGCTCGATCGGCCAGTGCGGCTGGAGGGTGCGCCCGTCGCCGACCTCTTCCTCAAGACGACCGGCACCGATGCCGACCTCGTCGTCAAGCTGATCGACGTTTATCCAGATAGCTTCGCCGACCAGCCGGAGCTGTCCGGCTACCAGCTGCCAATCAGCCTTGACATCTTCCGCGGCCGGTATCGCAAGAGCTTCGCCGAGCCGAGCGCGATACCGGTAGGCCTTGTGCAGGAGTATAAGTTTCGCCTGCCGACAGTGAACTACACCGTGAAGCCGGGTCACCGGATCATGGTGCAGGTGCAATCGTCACTATTCCCACTCTACGACCGCAATCCTCAGACCTATGTTCCCAACATCTTTTTCGCCAAGCCCGCTGATTACCGGCCGGCAACGATGACGCTGGAACACGGCTCCGCAGCGGGCACCGACGGCAGGGGGGCAAGCGCAGTCCTCCTACCGGTTGTTCCGACCTCCACCGCCAGCGGCCACGGGCTGGAGTAGGAACCGTCAATTCGGTGCAGAACCGAACCACTGGCGTTTAAGCGAGCGCGTCAAAAGGACCCACAAGTGGACATTCAGCCCATTCTTCCCGCTTCCAAACTTCGGACGCTTGTTCATCGGCGCGACCGACCAGCTTACCCCGGCTATCCACCGACGAATGTCGTGATCTGGTGGGGAGAGCGGTCCAACGGCTTTTCGGAACGCTAGTCCTCGTCGTTGAGCGGCCGTGTGTGCCAGCTTGCGTGAAGCGTCGGCACGGCGCTGAACAGCGCCATCATGTAAAACGCGAATGCGGTAAGTTCTTGTTGAGCGACAAGGGCTGACCACACTTGCATCGCGAGGAGGCCTACGGTTAGCCATATGCCTGCGAATGCCGCCACCGCCACCGTCGCCAGTCCGACTAGGAACGAGTCGCGCCGCTGCTGCCGCTCGAATTCGTCTGCGCGCTCGCTAAAGCGGCGCAGCGGACCCCAGATTGGCATGAGGTTGGCGATGAAGAAGCCCACCATGATCAGCCCATAGCCGATCCAGTAGCTGCGGTCCGGATTCACAACGCACCAAAACAGTCCTGCACTCGCCACGACCAGCGCCACCACGGGCGGCCAGCGCAAATGCCGCTTGCGCTGCATGCCCGCAGCCATTGCAGGCACGCCGGTCCACATCACTGACTGATCTAGCCAAGCTAGAAAACGGTGCTGTCGGTTGCTCATTGTTCCACTCCGATCCGCCGCAAGCTGGCGCCGATTGCTTCGAACGGGGTCAGCGAAAAGAGCAGCTCCACCGGTACGGAGAACACCGCGGCGACCTTCAGCGCCAACTCGAGGCTTGGCTTGTAGTCGCCGCGCTCAAGGTAGCCGATCGTCTGCGGATTGACGTCCACCGCCTCTGCAAGCTGCCGGCGTGACAACCCATGCTCAGCGCGAAAGACAGCAATCCTGTTGTGCATAATCTCATTCGAGCCCCGAATCACTACGATTCGTTGTCTTTACACAACATTTTGTGAGTGCCGTCAACACCGTTGGTGCGGTTGGGTACCGGTCAGGCCGCCTTCGCGTCGATGTGATGCAAAACGTTTGCCTTTAGGATCTGGAATGGCCGACATCGCTTCATCGTGATGAACGGACGTCCGCTTTCCAGGGTGCGAATTACCCACCGGAATGTCCGAAGATGGGCGCGAGCGGACGATAAGCTGAACTAAGTTCGTGCTTTCGAGTATATCATCCTCGGCATGATCCGGCGCTCTCATGACCCAATTGCGGTCGTTCCCGCCCCTGGCCGCCTCGCAGACTCCGGCTGTTTTTTAATTGTGAGGAGATGATCAGCGGCGCCAACCTCGTCCGTGGGCGGCGAGAGTTCGAGCCAATCACGCGCGCGATTGATCGGAGCGCTACACGCCGCCTGGCGAGCAGGCTACCAACCCATATCGCCTGCCGCGATCTCTCGATCACGCTCGGCAAGCTCTGCCTCGTCCGCCGGGCACATGGTCGACATGCCTTCGCTGGCCGCACGCTCCTGAATCTCTTCGACGAACGGCCGCAACCCGTCTTCATAATGACGGAACGCGGACGCATGATTGTCGGGATAGCGCTCCAGCGCGGATGCCAGACGACCGGCACCGATGATGGCCATCGAACCGCCGAGGCCCGCTAGCGGCGAGACGCAATACCCCGCATCCCCCACCAACACGACCCGCCCGCGAGACCAGCACGGCATCCGGATTTGATTGATCCGGTCAAAATAGAAATCGTCGTCCCCGGCGACGGATGCAAGCATGGCCGGCACCTTCCAACCCAGTTCGCCGAACTGTTCCTCGATCAACTGGTGCTGCTGCGCGCGATCGCGATAATCATATGCGATCTCGCTCTCCGTACGGAAACCGAAGCCGATGTCAGTACGATCATCATAGCCGTTAAGCATCGCCATCCGCCCGGGCGTCCGGAAAACCTCTGTCGTATCGGCGGGGAGCAACCCGGTGTCCGGTACGACCTTCAGGAAGAAGTACCCGCCCATGAAGTAGGTGAACTGATCGCCACCACCGAACACCAGCCGCCGCGTGTTCGACCGGTTGCCATCGCACCCGACGACCAGCGCGACGTCACGCCGCTCGCCATTGTCCAGGGTCACTTCTACCCCGTCGCCGCGCTCTTCAAGCCCCGTCATCGACCGGCCAAATAGCAGTTCGACATCGTCCGCCACCGCATCGAACAATATGTCCAGGAGGTCGTCGCGATGGATTTCATAACGTACCTCGGAGGCTTGATCCCCGCTCACGCCCATGAAACCCAAAGTGGAGTCATCCGCATTCTTAAACACAAAGCGGCGAGACGGCAGCGCCCTGGCCCTGACACGGTCAACGAGGCCCATCCGCTTGAGGATATCGATCGTCTCACCCTCGATGTCGACGGGCGTTCCACCACGCCGTAATCCCTGCGCCGCCTCAATGAGGGTGACGCGATAGCCAAGCCGGTTCAACCCATAGGCGGTTGCAAGACCGGCAAAGCTTGCACCGCTGATGAGGACGGCACCACGATCGGGAAGAAGGTCAAGCGTGTTGCGGGTTGACGGAACCATAAGGGCATCTCCAACATGGATATGCCCTAGATATATACTGAGTATACTTAGATGAGCAATACGGCGAATGATGCGCAGATGGACCGTCGGACCCGAAAGCGCCTGGCGACCCGCCAAGCCATATCCGACGCTGCGACGTGCCTCTTCATGGAGCGTGGTTTCGATCAGGTGACGATCGACGAGATCGCGAACGCTGCCGATGTCGGGCGCATGACGGTGTTCAATCACTTTCCCCGCAAGGAGGACATGTTCTTCGATCGAGAAGAGGAGGCGCGCAATCTCGCGTTTGACACGATCCGTTCGCGCCCATCAGGAACCTCGCCGATCGAAGCCCTGGGCGCACTGGCCCACCAGATGATTGAACAGCCGTCTGAGGCCTTTCCTCTATTCGAACATACGCAGGCCTTCGTCGAGACGGCACTGGCCAGCGAGACGTTGAAGGCACGCGGGCGCCAGATGCGCGACCATTTCGTTCAGGATTTGGCCGCCCTTTTTGAAAAAGAGCACCCCGATTGGGACGATGATATGCTCGCCTATTTGGCCGCCGGGCTGATCGCCTCGGCATGGAGCACGGCGTTCCTACGCGCGCACGCCGAACTCAGCCGTACGGGCGATGTACAGGCAGCGAAGCGCGTGTTCCTCGCCATCATCGACCGAGGCATCGTTGGCACGCTTGCCGCGCTTGACGGCAGACCCCTGTTAGGCACGACCTGACCAAGTTGCGGATGTTCAAGCCGGATAAGGTAAAGCTCGATATCGGACATCGAAAAAAATCGTGAAGCAGCGATGGGGTTGAGAAGAGACGGTTCGATCAATCGACACGCGGCGCGCTATGGCCTTAGGATCGCCGCTCCACCGCGACAGGGGGCCGAACTGCATTTCATCGACACGCGCCGCACACTTTTACGCTCGGCGATGCTCGCCCCAATAGGGTTTTGGACCCCAGGAAAAGCCCTCGCCGCCGGCATGGCGGCGGATGGCGACATCGGACGGGGCATTTCGATCGAACTCGCGCAGCGGCGCGCGGCGCAGATCTCAGCGATCCACTACGACTTGTCGCTCGACCTGACCGCGGCGGACACCGCAACGGGCACCGTCACGATACGCTTCGATCGTGTGCAGAACGGCGGTGATCTGGTCTTAGACTTTCGCGGACCGGTGTTGGCCGATTTGACCGTCAACGATCGCCCGCTGTCCACCACGGGGCGGGTCGACGGCCATCTCGTCCTGTCCGCAGCGCTCTTGAAGACCGGCGCCAACGTGGTCGCCGCGCGGTTTGCAACGCCGATTGCGGCATCGGGGGCGGCGATCATCCGCTATCACGACGACAAGGACGGCCAGACCTATCTCTATACGTTACTTGTCCCCTCCGACGCCAACCTGCTATTCCCGTGTTTCGACCAGCCCGATCTGAAGGCGCGGTTTCGCTGGACGCTGACAGCGCCACCAGCGTGGACGGTGATAGCCAACGGCCCGCTCGACACGCAACAGCCGACGACCGGCGTCACGCGTTGGCGCTTTGCTGAAACCGAGCCGATACCCACCTATCTGGCCGCCTTTGCCGCCGGGCCCTGGACGCACTGGACGTCGGCACCAGCGGGGGAGCGGCCGATCAACCTGTACGCGCGGACCTCGCGTCGTGCCGAGGTTGACGCCGAGGCGCAGATCGCGACCAACCGCGCTGCCGTACGCTGGCTCGGCGACTGGTTTGGTGTCCCCTTCCCCTTCGCCAAGCTCGACCTGCTGCTCGCGCCGGCCTTCCCGTTCGGCGGCATGGAGCATGTGGGCGCGGTCTTCTACAACGAGGATCGCTTCATCTTCCGCGAACCCCCGACGCTGCCGCAGCGGGTCGGCCGCGATGCCACCATCTATCACGAGATCAGCCATCAATGGTTCGGCGACGATGTCACGATGCGCTGGTTCGACGACCTGTGGCTGAAGGAGGGTTTCTCGACCTACATGGCCGCGCGCATCCAGGCCGAGCTTCAGCCCGACAGTAACGCCTGGACCACCTTCTTGCTGTCGACCAAGACGCCCGCCTATCGGGCCGATGCCACCAGCGGCACGCAGGCGCTGTGGCAGCCGCTAGACAATCTCGATGCCGCAAAGAGCAATTACGGTCCGATCGTCTACAACAAGGCACCAGCGGTCATCAAGCAGCTCGCTTTCCTAGTCGGCGAGACGGGGTTCCGCCGCGGCCTCAACCGCTTCCTGAGCGACCACGCTTATGGCAACGCGACCTGGCAGGACTTGCTTGGCGCGGTCGGTCACGCGTCGGAGTTCGATCTGACCGCCTTCGGCAGCCAGTATATGCTGCGCGCCGGCCTTCCGCGCGTGGATACGCAGATCGAGGTGACCGGCGACAGGATTGGGTCGCTGACGCTCGTCCAGCGACCGGTGCGATCACTTCCCGGCGACCGCGGCGGCGCATGGCCGATGAAGGTGCGCGTGCGGCTGGGCTATCGGGACCGGGCGGACGTCGTGCTCGACGCAGCATTCGACGGCGGCAAGGCCATCGTCGCGGGGGCGGCGGGGCTCCCCGTCCCGGACTATGTCTGGCCGAATGACGACGATCAGGGATATGGCCTGTTTCTGCCCGACGACCGCACCGTCACCTGGATCGTCAAGAATGTGAGCACGGTGAAGGATTCCCTGCTGCGCGCGCTGCTGTGGAGCGCGGTGTGGGACACGGTCCGCGATGTCCGCTTCGCCCCGATGCGTTACATCGCCATGCTACTCGATCACCTGCCCGCCGAAATCGACGAGCAGATTTCGCGCACCATCCTGTCGCGTGGCGCGACTGCGCTCGACGTCTACCTGCCCGACGGCGCGTCGGCACCGCTGCGGCCCCATTGGGAACAGGCGCTGCTCGCCCGCATCGACGGCCCCACCCTCGGCTACGGCCTGCGCAAGGATGCGCTCGATCGTTTGATCGCGACCGCGCGGACGCCACTTGCTCTCGCCCGGTTGCACGACCTTCTCGCCGGCCGCGCAACATTGTTCGGTGCCGCGGTCCGCCAGCCGACGCGCTGGGCGATCGTCCGCCGCCTTATCGCCGTTGGTGCGCCCGACGCCGCGGCGCTGTTCGCCGCCGAGCAGCGGCTCGATCGATCAAGCGAGGCGGTGAAGGACGCGTTCGTCGCCCGCGCCGCCACGCCTGACCGCTCGGTCAAAACGTCCTACTTCAGCCGTTACTTCGACGATGCCGCGCTCAACGAGGCATGGGCAAGCGAAAGCCTTGGCGCGTTCAACACGATCGAGGAGGCAGCTCTTACCCTGCCATTCCTCCGCCCTGCGCTCGACCGACTGGAGTGGATCCGCCAGAACCGGCGGATTTTCTTCCTGCCTGCCTGGATCGATGCATTCATCAGCGGCCAGCGCGATCCTGCGGCACTCCAGGTGGTTGACGGGTTTCTCGATGCGCACCCCGCCTTGCCGATCGACGTGCGCCGCAAAGTTCTGACCGCGCGCGACGAACTGGCCCTGACCGTCCGCATCAGAGCCGCGACATTCGAAGGGAGAGCCTATTCAAGCGAATGAAGACCCAGAACCGGTCATTCATCAGCAGCGGCGCGCATCGCAATTGCAGTCATCCGTTCATCAGGTGAAGTCGAGGTCGATCCTCAGCAAGGAGCGTCCGTGCGGCTTGATGAGCCATGGTCCATTGCCTGGTAACTGTGGCGCCCGGAGGGGTCCGATGTGCAGCAGCATCACCAACTGCTCACGGCGGCTTGCGTCCGATCGGGCGATCGGGGAGATGCTATCTCGGGGGTGACAATGATCAAAGACCGAGAACACGTAAAACTCGAACGGCTGAGCTTCTTCTCGGACGCGGTGTTCGCCATTGCGATGACGCTGCTGGTGATCGAGGTCCGCCTACCCGAATTGCACGGGGCGACAGACAGATCGCTGGCGCAGGCGCTGGTGAACCTGATGCCGAATTATATCGGCTTCATCATCAGCTTCCTGGTGATCGGTCGGTTCTGGACAGGGCATCATCGCTTGATGGCGATGATCGACGCGGCTGACCCGTCGCTGGTCCGCGCTAATCTGCTGCTGCTGATGGCGATCGCCTTCATGCCGTTCCCGACCGCGGTGCTGAGTGACTATTCGCTGCTGCGCGTCGCGATCGGTTTCTACACTGCCTATCTGATGGTGGTCGGTCTTGCGAACGTGCGGGTCATCACGGTGGCGTTGCGGCATCTCGCCCGGAACGATCCCGAGGCGGCGGAGGATGCGCGCCGGCTACGCCGATCGATGTGGTCGCCGATTATCATTGCTGGCGCCGGGTTCGCGGCGGGCATGGTGTCGCCGGCGGCGGGTCTCATTTCGATGATCGTGGTGACGCCGTTCGTCCTTCTGCTGCTGACCAGGCTCGGTGGTCGATCGGATCAACGGTGATGGCCGCCGTCGCGCATCCTGATCGGCGTCGGACCGCCGTCCGCCCCGAACGTACCGACCGACTATTGTCGCTCGGTGCCGCCATCCTGTTCGCAGCGGCGGTGGCGGCGATCGTGCGGGGGCATGCCCAATGGCGGATGGTGCCGCCACTGATCTGGTTGCACCTCCTGACCATCCTCGTCGCGACGACGCTGACACCGGTGATGCTACTGCGCATGCGCGGTGATCGGCGACATCGGACCACCGGCAAGGTCTGGATGGCCGCAATGCTGGCGACCGCGATAACCTCGCTATTCATCCACGTCTCCGGCCCGGGCCAGTTCAGCGTCATCCACCTGCTCTCGCTTTGGACGCTGATCCAAGTGCCGCTGATCTGGTGGACTGCACGCCGCCACGACGTCACCCGGCATCGCCGTGCCGTGCATGGCATGGTGATCGGCGCGTTACTCGTAGCCGGCTTCTTCACCTTCCCGTTCCATCGGCTGCTCGGTACTTGGCTATTTCGCTGATCTGCGCTGGTTAATTGTCCTGCTGGGCGACAGATGATCCATCACGCCACACACAGACCCAATGTCGGTCATTCAGCGCCCTCAAGGCAGCACCCAAACCGGCCGCCGGTTCATGTAAACGGACCGACCGCTTAAGCGCGCCCAGCCAGCCGCTCGGAACGGCCGAGATCGGGACTTAATTCCCGGCGAGCTATACTTTCGGCCGGTGAGCTGGTCGCCGTTGCATCCCCGCCCGTTCGCGCTATGTTCGAAGAAGGGGGTGCGCGTGGCCTTTCAAATCCTTTCGCTTTCTGGAGGCGGGTTCCTCGGCCTCTACACCGCCGCTATGCTGGCGGAGCTGGAGGAGCGGTCGGGCAAGCCGCTGAACCAGTGCTTCGACCTGATCGCGGGCACCTCGATCGGGGGCATCATCGCGCTCGGCCTCGCCGCCGGACGCTCGGCCAGCGACATCCGCGATGCCTTCATCGAACATGGACCACGCATCTTTCCCCGCGCCCAGCCGAAGACGAAGACCGCCTCGCTCGTCCGATTCGCGCGCAACGTTCCCAAGCCGCTCTACGGCCCCGCCCCGCTGCGCGACACGGTAGAGCAGATCGTCGGCAAGGACACCCCCATGTCGGACCTGGTCCGGCCCGTCGTGATTCCGGCCGTGAACCTTACCAAGGGCGGCCCCAAGGTGTTCAAGACCCGGCATCATCCGCGCTTCGTGCTGGACTGGCGCCTGAAGGTGGCCGACGTGGCGCTCGCCACCTCCGCTGCGCCCACATACTTCCCGGCGCACCGGATCGACGACGAGCTCTTCGCCGACGGCGGCATGTTCGCGAATTCGCCCGACATGATCGCGATGCACGAGGCCGAGATGTTCCTCGGCGCGCGGCGCGACGACATCCGAGTGCTCAGCGTCGGGACGACCACCACCGACTTCGCCATGTCCAGCTCGCTCAACCCGGACTTGGGGGTGTGGGGGTGGACGAGAAACCAGAGGCTCACCGACGTGATGATCGGGTCGCAGCAGGCGTTGACCAACGATATGATGAAGCACGTCCTCGACGACCGCTACATGCGCATCGACCGCCGTCAGGCCGACGAGCAACGCCGGGAGCTCGCGCTCGACGTGGCGACGCCAGGCGCGGTCGCGAACCTGCAGTCGATCGCCCGCGCCTCGTTCGCCGAGGTGTCGGGGGACGAACGCCTGCGTGCGTTCCTCGCGCACGAGGCGCCGCCATTCACGTTCGTCAACGCGAGCATCTGAGGCCCCATGTCCCGCGCCGCACGCCTGTTCCATTCCAAGTCTGACCAGACGCTCTACTCGCGCATCACGCCGTCCAGCGACCAATTCGCGACGCAGCAGGCGCGGTGGAACGACCTGGCCGACTTCCTAAAGTCGCGGCTCAAGGACGACACGGGCTACGCGATGAGCACTTGGCTCCAGGGCTCCTACAAGTTCGACACCCAAATCCGCCCGTGGGAATCCGGCGCCGAGTTCGACATCGACCTCGGCCTCTACTTCGAATGGTCCGGCGACGACGAGGACGGCGAATATGAGCCCGAAGGGTGCTGTCAGTCTAACGCGAACCGTTCTCCACACGATGCAGGCTGGTCTTTGAAGGTTGCAGCCTAGTTCGCAAGGATCTGCCACTCCGCCAGCGCGGCGGAGCGTCGTTCCTTGTAGGTCTGGCGGTCGATGAGGTGGCGTTCCAAGTTGAAGTGATTGTGGACGTTGGCGTGGACGGAAGCGAACTTCTGAAGCGTCTTCATCTGCCTGAAGCGCAGCATGGCTCGCTCCCGTCGTCGGAACGGTAGATGGCTGTTCTCGACCCGGTTGTTCGCCCAGCGACCAATCTCCTGGCGTTCCCTGCAGCCCAGTTCGTCCAACGCAGCACCGTAGCTGCGCAGACCATCAGTTGTAATGGTGTCGGGCGAGCCATGCCGCTTCATCGCCTTCTTCATGAAGGCCAGCGCTGCACCCTTGTCGCGTGTCTTGGTGACATAACTTTCTAGCACCTCGCCTTCGTGATCCACTGCACGCCATAGATAGACCATTTCGCCGTTCAGCTTCACGTACATCTCGTCAAGATGCCATCGCCAGTGGCGAAAGTTACGCATGCAGCTCACGCGTGCCCGTCGGATGTCACCGGCAAAGAGTGGCCCGAACCTGTTCCACCACAGCCGCACCGTCTCGTGGCAGATGTCGATCCCGCGCTCGAACAGCAGGTCTTCCACGTTCCGCAACGACAGCGGAAAGCGCACATACATCAGCACCACCAGCCGGATCACCTCAGGTGACGAGTTGAAACGTCGAAACGGGCTGGGCGGCAAGGCCCTCGATTTCCGGCTCATCCCCTACCGTTATCAGCCCCTGCCCCGCCTGCCACGTTGGTTTGACGGAGCCCCACAAATAGATCTGACACTTCGCTGGCACTGAAGGGACTGCTCGATCCGGCTACTGCCCTTCCCGCCAAGGAAGTCCGAATAGGGTGCTGTCAAACTAACCCGAAATTGGTTCGTTTTCATATTCGAAGGTGACAAGAGGCGTCATTCCGATTCAATTTAGCAAGAACGAAGTAGCGTACTATAAAGAACATAAGGAGCTTATGAACCTTGGAAATACGACGCCAACCACGCTGGTTTGTAGCTGCCCCATAGGTTTGACAGTACCGAGTTGGCGGCTCTTCTCCAGAAGCGACATTTCGCTTCTACTCACCTTTGGACGCTTGTACACTTCGCAACGGGAAACCACGACCAACGGTCTGGTCCCGCCTAGGCTGGTGGGACAAGCTGATTGGCAATGCTCATAGCTGCTGACCATACTGTTGCCCGCGCAGAGGCTAAATCCACGGGCGCGCCACGCCCATGGACGAATGGGACTGTAAGCGCCGCGCGCGCTTGTCCTGCTATACTGACCGGCGCCGAGATATCGGTGATGCCGGTTAGGACTGGGCTAGGAGCCACACATCCGCCATCTCTAGCAATCGTGTCGAGCTCAATCGCCAGGGCATGCTCATCGATAGGCTCCCCTGCTTCACGGATCTCGTCAATCATCGCCCGCCGCGCCTCCGCGGATTGGAATGCAAGTAAGACCCGACCTGACGCGGAGCGATGAAGCGGCCGTCGATAACCCGCGCGCACAGCAAAGCCAATAAATCCTGGCGCTTCCACGCCGGTAATGACGACCATCTCTGCGCTAGAATGAACCCCCAAATGACCACTCTGCCCGGACTTGCGTGCAAGATCATGCATTATTGGGACGGCAGCTGTTAAGAGGTCGCGGATCGCAGGCCGTCCCATGCTCAACGAGAGGAGACGGTTGGTCAAGCTAAAGCCGCTCTCGGTTCGCGATATGTAACCAAGCTCCCCGAGGACCTGAAGCACTCGGTAGATCTCGCCAACCGATCGCCCCAACCCCGTCGATATCTCACCAGCATTAAGCTCCTCACCGGCTTGCGCCAGATACTCCAAGACCTCAAGACCTTTGGTCAGCGCCGGCGCTTTGTAGCGGGATTGCTTGATCATAGATTTTCCCGCGTATTTCAACTATGCGGACAAAATGCAGACGGTCGACAAATTGCTCACGACGCTGCTCTCAGGAACACGGTCTTTATTAGCACAGCATCTCCGTTGTACGCAGCGATCGTGAACACCACCGCAAAGGCTTAAGAAAGCCGGGTCGGACTTCGAAGCCCGACCCGGAGATATAGGTCGGTCAATAAGTCAGGCGTGCGATCACGCTGATGCGCCGATCATTGAGTACATAGGATTGAGGACGGCTGGCAATGCCATAGTACGTACGGTTCTCGGTGTTGGTCAGGTTCGTGCCGTCCACTGTCAGCGCGAAATGGGGCGCTATGGTGTAAGTTATCGAGGCATCGAGCTGTCCCCGCGCCGCGTTGAAGATCGGCAGATTGCCGCTCCCGTTCCCCGCCGTCGTCACCACGTACTTGCTACGCCAATTGTAAGCGGCGCGTGCCGACAAAGGCCCACGATCGTAGAAGCCAATGACATTATAGCTGTACTTCGACAGTTGTTCGAGTGGGACCAGCAGGCGATTTCCAGACGTATCAGTTGCGCCCGGGCTAGGCGCCTTGCTGTCTACGAAGGTAAAGTTAGCTTGCGTTCCAAAACCCGAGAGCCACCCCGGCAAGAAGTCGAAGAAGGTGTTGGCGCCGACCTCGAAGCCCTTGATCTTACCGTTGTCGCCATTGACCGGCCGCGTAACCTGATACGTATACGTGTTGTTACCAAAACTGTAGTTTTCCGGTCCCGTTATATTGGCAATGAAACCATCGACCTTCTTGTAGAACCCGGCAGCGTACAAAGATCCGGTCCGCGAGAAGTAGTACTCCAGTGAGGCATCAAACTGGGTTGCCGTCAGGGGCTTCAAATTTGCATTACCTGACGTCGCTACGCGCTGGCCGCCGGTAGCGACAAACTCGTTGATGGAGACGTTTGGATTGAGCTGGGTGAAATCAGGACGGGTGAGCGCTTTCGATCCGGCGAGGCGAAGTTGTAGCTTCTCGGTGAGGTGGAAGGTGAGGTTAACGCTTGGCAAAAACTTAGTATAATCTGAATCAACCGAGATCGGCACGAACGACACCGGACCATTGCCGAAGATAGGCAGCCCGGTCGTCGTGTCCACGCCGGTCTGCACCTGAGGTGCACGGCTTTCGAAACCCGAGGTCCCGACCTTCGTCTTCACGACGCGCAAGCCGATGTTGCCGTCGAACGGCACGGCAAAGTCGCTCGTGCCAAATCGTGCCACGCCATAGGCCGTGTACGTCTTTTCACTCTGCGTATTGCGGTCGCTCGGCTGATAGCCAACACCGTTGAGAAGGGCTTGAGTTTGCGACGGGTCGACATAGGGGGCCAACGCAGCTCGCGTGGCGTCGTAATCGAGGACGATATTGCGATCGAAGAAGATCGCGCCCTCCGGCACACCCTGGTAGCCGCGGTACACTTCCCCGCGGAAGGGACGCAGTTCGTACAAGGATGACGCCAGCGGGCGGATCAGACCGTAGTAGGCATAGGTGCTGCTATCGGTCACTGCCGACCGATCGGTATAGCGAAGGCCGACTGCGATCGACTTCAGGAAACCGTCGAAGGTGTACTTCGCGTCGAGACGTCCAGCGTACTCCGTGCCCACCGAGTGCTCGATATGGTCCAGATAGCCCGCACCCGACGCGTAATTGGCGGGGTCGGTGGTCAAACCGTTGCCGTTCGCAGCGTTTGCGTCGGGCGAAATTAGCATTGTCGGGACGCCATTACCGGTCGCCAAGAACAAGCTTTCCGCAGTCGAGCCGAGGATGACGATTGATCGCTGTCCGTCAGTCGTTCCGCGGATATACTGGAAGTCGCCGTTGATCGTGAGGCGATCAGATGGCGTCCATTTCGCGTTCAGCGAATAGTCGCTGGTCACGGAATGACGCGTTTCCAGACTAGTATTGGCGTTTGTCGGAACGTTGACGAACGTTCCGCTGCGGAAGTTACCATCTTCGTCGTATGTGAACGGTTTGGTAAAATCCGGAGTGATTGGATTGTCGCCGGTATAAGCAAAGTAACTGTAGTCGGCATAACGGAATTTGTAGTCCGAACGGATATATTCGCCCGTAAACTGCAGCGTGTCGGTGGGCTTCCATTGCAGCGCGACGTCGATACCGAGGCGACGCCGGTCGCCGAGATATTCGCCGATGCCGACGCCGTGCGATAGATACGTCGGCTTGCCCGTCCGGCCCAGGCCCGCGGCTGTCGCTGCATCGACGGGGTTCACGAACGTGCCGTCCGCGTTACGTGCTTCGTTCAGCAAGTAGAACGGCTGGCTAGAGATTTGATCCTGACGGAAGGCCGTCTGCTGAAACGCAACATCAACCAGCACGCCGATCTCGCCGATGCCGGTGTTCCAGCGATCAGAGACCAGCAAGTTGGCTTGCGGTTTGCTGGCGCCGTACAGATCGTAATAATTCACTCCACCCGACGCGGAGAGCTTGAAGCCGTCGAAATCGAACGGCTTGCGGGTGCGAAGGTTGATGAGGCCGCCGATGCCACCTTCAATCAATTCCGCCGAGGGGTTCTTGTAGACGTCGACACCTGCAAGAAGCTCGGAAGGAACATCCTCAAGGCTGAGCGATCGGCCGCCGCTTGCGGTGAAAATGTCCCGGCCGTTGATCTCAGTGCGGACCTGGCTGAGGCCGCGGATGGCCACGGAGCTGCCCTCGCCGTAGCTGCGCTGGATCTGCACGCCCGTGATGCGCTGCAACGCTTCGGCCACGTTGCGGTCAGGCAGCTTGCCGATGTCTTCGGCAACGATTGAGTCAACGATCTGGTCGGCGTTACGCTTGATGCTCTGGGCACTCGACAGGCTTGCGCGGACGCCGGTCACGACGATGTCGCCGTCCGGCACGCCGCTGCCAGCCTGTTGGTCAGCGACACCCTGATCACCGCTGGGCGGAACGGTGGCACTCTGGCTCGCAGCGTCTGCCGGTTGAGTGGCGGGCGTAGGGAGCGGTGCAGGAGCGGTCTGGGCAAACACTGGCGTGGCCATGCCGATCAGCACAGCAGCAGCTGACACTCCGGTAGCTAGCTGAAGGGTGCGCACTCTGCGTGCAGCGGCCAATTTCTTCATCACATTCCTCTCCTGATCGCCGACCCCTGAACGGGATGCTGTGAGATCTCATAGACTTATGTACGACAATATGAAATATGAAAAATGCTTTTACCGGTGCATATGCCATGGGGGGGGGGCTCGAATGGCCGCATAGTTGGCGAACATCAGGAGGGAGCGCGTGCTGGTATGTCGATGAAGGTCACGAGCATGAGGGACGCTGCAGCCGCCTCGATTGGCCTGCTCCTGCTTGCAGCGCTGCCCGCATCAGCTACGGAAAAAACGTATTAAAGCTCGCCGGAGCGGCGCACCACGGTGGAACGGGATTGGGGACCATGGCTTGGTCCGTTTCGCGCCAAGTTGGTGCCAGTGCTGATGCAGGACTTTGGCGAGCGCTACATCTACCGTGATGCCAACGCCGCTCTTCCACCGCCGCATGTGAGCGAGCAGCGTGTCGTGTTTATCGGTGATTCGATCACAGATCGGTGGAACCTGGCGTCAAGCTTTCCAGGAAAGGCTTACGTCAACCGCGGTATCGGCAGCCAAGTAACGTCGCAGATGCTGTTACGCTTCCATCAGGATGTCATTGCGCTGCAACCTACCGTGGTGGTCATCCTCGCTGGGATCAACGACGTGCAAGGCTTCCTACAGCAGGAACGGCCGGATCAAATCGAGGCAAACTGGGAAGCGATGGCAGATCTTGCCGATCGCCATCGTATTTCAATCGTCTTCGGTGCCCTGCTTCCGATTAACGATTACACCAACGCCGCGCGCGACGTGGTCAAGGAGCGCAACCCAGCCGAGCTGCGCGCGCTCAATGCATGGCTGAAGGCATTTTGCGTGCAGCGTGGCTATGCTTTTGCCGACTATCATGAAGCGCTGGTGGATCGGCGCGGCCTGATGGATGCACGCTACACGAACGATGGCGTCCACCCGCTGGACAACGGCTATGCGCGCATGGCGCCGATTGCCGCTGCCGCCATCGCAAAGGCACTGAGGAAGACACGATGACGTCTATCGATCGCCGCACCCTACTCGCGGGAAGCGCTGCGCTGGGTATCGGCCATGCCGCAGGCGCGGTTCCTCAAACTCGTGCAACATCATCGCCGCGATCAGCATTGCGACCGGTGAGCGTACCTGCACCGCGTAGCTTTACCGGCGATTGGTCATCCCTTACGTCCGGCTACACAGCACCAGACTGGTTTCGAGACGCCAAATTCGGAATTTGGGCACACTGGTGCGCGCCATCTGTGCCAGCGGAGCTGTCAGTTTAATGCGGACGCGTCTCGGCAGGTTGAGGATGGTCTTTTGAGAGCGAGGTTTAGCTGACAAGCGCCTGCCACTCCGCCAGCGCGGCGGAGCGTCGCTCTCGATAGGTCTGTCTGTCGATGAGGTGTCGTTCCAAGCTGAAGTGGTTGTGGACGTTGGCATGCACTGAGGCAAACTTTTGCAGCGTCTTCATCTGCCGGAACCTCAGCATCGCCCGCTCTCGTCGTCGGAACGCCAGGTGGCTGTTTTCGGCCCGGTTGTTGGCCCAGCGACCCACCTCCTGACGATCACGGCAGCCAAGCTCGTTCATCGCAGCGCCGTAGCTGCGCAGACCGTCGGTGGTGATCTTATCTGGCGAACCATGATGCTTGAGCGCCTTCCTCATGAAGGTCAGCGCTGCCGCCTTGTCACGGAACTTGGTGACGTAGCTTTCCAGCACCTCACCTTCATGATCGACCGCCCGCCACAGGTAGACCATCTCACCATTCAGCTTCACGTACATCTCGTCCAGATGCCAACGCCAGTGGCGAAAGCCACGCATCCGGCTCACCCGCTGTTGGCGGATATCGCTGGCGAAGATTGGTCCAAACCTGTTCCACCAGAGGCGCACGGACTCGTGGCAGATGTCGATCCCCCGCTCGAACAGCAGGTCCTCTACGATCCGCACGAAAGCGGAAAGCGCACGTACATCAGCACCACCAACCGGATCACCTCAGGTGACGAGTTGAAGTAGCGAAACGGGCTGGCGGGCGTGCGCGGGCGGGGCATACCGCCGCCCTACCCGCTTTCGATTACCAGCGAGTGCATTTCGTTTGACGGGGCCGGTCTGACAATACTCTTCATCCTTATGAGCTTAGTCTCACCATTACGACGCCATGCGGAGCGACTTCCGCCTCGTATCGCCCAGCGAGGCGCCCTAGGTCCTTGTGCGTCCAGACGTCTCGACCGCGCAGTCGAAGCGAAGCGGGAAGGCCAAGATCGGTCCAGCTTGCCGTCATGCGCACCGGTGATTCCCCACGGTTCCAAAGAAGGAGGGTGCGTCCACCGTCAGCCATTTGCTTGACCCAAACCTCTTTGTCGCCATCGCGGATCGCCCTGTGACCCTGTTGGCCGAGCGTGTCTTGGTTGACCGCGATAACGTCTCGGTTGAGCAGGATGTCGCGAGTTGCGGGCGACATGTTCGCAACGTCGTTGCCCGCGATCAAGGGAGCGGCCATAATCGCCCAGAGCGAGAAATGTGAGCGATACTCGACATCGCTAAGCCCGCCATTGCCAACCTCGAGCATATCCGGGTCGTTCCAGTGACCGGGTCCTGCGAAGGGCCATAGCGGCTCGTTCATGTCGACAATTGACGCCACGCCCCAGCTATATTTGTGCTTGCCCTGCCACTTGTCTGTGATGTCGCCGGTGGTCCTCCACAGGTTGCCGATCTTCGCGCCCCAGAGCCACGGCTTGGAGTTGCCCCATTCGCACAGCGAGAAGACGATCGGGCGCCCGGTAGCCTTGAGCGCGTCCGCCATCGTCGCATAAGCCTCCTCGGCGTTTCGTACCCCGCTCGAGCACCAGTCGTATTTGAGATAGTCGACGCCCCAACGAGCATACTGCACAGCATCCTGATACTCGTGGCCCTGACTACCCGGTCGACCGCCGCAGGTCTTCGTGCCGGCGTCCGAGTAGATGCCGAACTTCAGCCCCTTGCTGTGAATGTAGTCCGCAAGCGCTTTAAGGCCGCTTGGGAAACGCTGCCGATCCTCGGTTATGAACCCATCGACGTTGCGGGTGCCATGCCAGCAGTCGTCAATCACAACGTATTGGTACCCCGCCGCCTTCATGCCATTCGAGGCGATTGCGTCTGCGGTGTCCCTGATCACGTTTTCGTTAACATCGCAGGCGAACTTGTTCCAGCTGTTCCATCCCATCGGCGGGGTGGGGGCAAGCCCATTAGCCACCCGCTTCGGATCCTTGGAAGGCGCGAGTGTGTTTGGGTCCGTGTCGAGCACCTCCTGCGCCAGCGCTGGTGTGACAGCATGAAGGAACAGCACGGCTGCAGACAGGAGCTGCGTCATTCGTCTCATCGAGGTCTTCTCTCTAGGTGTGGAGGTCGTTCATGCGATACAATGGCGAGCAACATAGTTCTCATTCGGTGGCCAGAGCTGCTTCGCTCGTAAAGAGCCTTTCAGGCCAGCTATCTGGCGGCGCAGGCTGTCACATGCGACCGAACCCAAGAGCGGATCGAGTTCTACCATGACTGAGGCCGCCCAGTGACAAGCGCGAGTAGACTAGCGACACAATATTCCTTACAGAAGTGGGAATATGGACTATCTCAAATATTACAACGTCGCCCGATTTCCTAAATCACTGGATTATCTTGGTTTTGCACCGCATAAATCATCCTCGACCTCAATTACCAGCTTGAAGTGCAAAGTAGATTTTTGATTGCAAGACAGTGGTTAATTAAGAAAATGATCTAAGCCCGTCGGGGCACGCTCACTTGGCACCGCAGGCGATCGGGGTGGTGGCGCTGCCGATGCGGATGCTCGACACGTCGATGCCGAGCGCACCGCTGCTCGCCAGTTCGAACGGCTTGGTCACCTTGTTCATCGCGATCCCCTGATTGGCGAAGCACCGCAGCGGCACCGCCACGGTCGCCCAATCACCCACCGCCAGCCGGTTCGTCAATGGGACCATCGCGGACTTACCCGTATCCGCGATGCCGACGCTGACCGTCCCGGTCGGCTTGGCGGTGACGCGGTAATCGACGATCAGGCTGAGATCGCCGTTGGATTCGCGCGTCAGGTCGATCGGCATCGCCTGTTCGATTCCGACGCTGCCGGCGCCCTTGTAGGCGAGGCGCAGGCTGTCCTCCTGCCCGCTGCGGTCGGTGCGGGTCTGCACCGCCGCGCCGGTCGTGCCGATTCGCGCGCCCCCGGCGACGCGGCCGCGGACGAACAACGCATTCTGGTCGCCCGCCGCGATCTTCGGCTTGGTCTCGTCGAGCCGGGCGAGTGTCGCCTTGTCGGAATAGGTCAGGCCGAAGCCGATCGGGAACAGCGGATCATAGCCCGGATCGGTGCGGTTGAGCACATTCTGGTCGATCCGCTTGGGCCAGCTGAAGCTCAACTTGCCGTGGAAGTCGGCGACCGGACGGCCGCTCTTGCCCGCGACCAGCACGTCGGCGACGCCGCCGCCCTCGGTCCCCGGCAGGAACGCCGCGACGAAGGCATCGGCGGCGTTCAGCTCGGGATTGACCCACATCGGCCGGCCCGAGAGGAAGACCGCGACGGTCGGCACCCCCGCCGCCTTCAGCGTCTTGAGCAAAGCGAGGTCGCTCTTGTCGTCGGGGCTGTATTCGAGGCTCGGCCGGTCGCCGGTGAATTCGGCATAAGGCGTCTCGCCGAACACGACGATCGCGACGTCGGGCTTGGCGGTGAAGGCACCGTCGACCGCCAGCGTCGCCTTGCCGCCGGCGGCACGCGTCGCCGCATCGATCCCCGACCAGATCGACTGGCCGTTGGGGAAATCCTTGTTGGCGACGTCGGTGCCCTGCCAGGTGATCGACCAGCCGCCGGCCTGCTGGCCGATATTGTCGGCACCGCGCCCGGCGACCAGGATGTTGGCGCCCGGCTTCACCGGCAGCACGCCGCCGTTGTTCTTGAGCAGCACGAGCGATTCACGCACCGCCTGCCGCGCGATCGCGCGATGCTCCGGCGCGCCGAGTAGCGCGAACTTGCCCGACATCGGCCGCGCCGAGGGCCGGCCGTTGTCGAACGTGCCGGCGATCACCTTGACGCGCAGGATGCGGCGCACCGCATCGTCGAGCCGCGCGGCGGGGATCGTGCCGGCCTTCGCCTCGCGCAGCGTATTGGCGTAGAGTTCCTTCCACTTCGGGCCGGAATACATGAACATGTCGAGCCCGGCGTTGATCGCGGGCGCGCAATCCTCGTTGGTACAGCCGGTCACCTGGCCGTGCGCGTTCCAATCGCCGATGGTGAACCCCTGGAAGCCCCAGCGGTCCTTGAGCACGCCGGTGAGCAGGCTCTTGTTGCCCGTCATCTTCTCGCCGTTCCAGCTCGAGAAGCTGGGCATCACGGTCAGCGCGCCGGCGGGCAGCGCGGTCATATAGCCCGCGCCATGTACCTCGCGCAGCACCGTCTCCGACACGCGCGTATCGCCCTGGTCGTGGCCGCCGGTGCCGCCGTCGCCGAGGAAATGCTTGACCGAGGCGATGACATGGCCGGGCTTCATGAAGTCCTGCCCGATCGTGCCCTGGATGCCCTCGACCATCTGGCCGGCATAGGAAGCGACGATCGCCGGGTCTTCGGAATAGCTTTCGTAGGTGCGGCCCCAGCGGTCGTCCTGCACCACCGCGACGGTCGGCGCGAAGCTCCAGTCGATGCCGGTCGCGGCGGTCTCGGCGGCGGTGACCGCGCCGATCTTCTTGATGAGCGCGGGATCGCGCATCGCGCCGAGGCCGATGTTATGCGGGAACAGCGTCGCGCCGACGATATTGTTGGCGCCGTGCACCGCGTCGGTGCCCCAGATCACCGGCACCACCGGGCGGCCGTCCGTGCGCTTGACCGAGGCGTCGTAGAAGGCGTCGAACAGCTTGAGCCATTCCGGCGCGGGCGCGAATTCGTCGCCGTTGGGCGCGGAATTGCCGCCGTTGAGGATCGAGCCGAGCTTGTACGTCTCGAGATCCCCGGGCGTGATGCTGGCGATGTCGACCTGGATGAGCTGGCCGACCTTGTCCTCGATGCTCATCTTGGCGAGGATCGCGGCGACGCGCGCCTCGACCTTGGCGTCGCGCTTCAATTGCATCGGCAGCAGCGGCCATTGCTCGGGATGCGCGGTGGCGGCGGCGGCGCTTGCCGCCTGCTGCTGCGCAACCGCGGGCGACGCGCCCGACATCAGCGCGAGTGCTGCGCAAGCCGTACCGAACCTCAAAACCATCATCCTCTCCCCGGGAGCCATCTTCGTGGCGATGATGCAGCCAAGCAGTGTCGCCACCCGGTTGTCAACAATACATATTTCAATTTGGCTTTTTCAACATGGTGTGCTTCCTGTCGGCGCAATAATGGCGTCCGACAGGATGCCGCTCAGGGAGGACGATGATGGCGGTACGCTCTGGCGCAGCAGGATCCGAATGGGTGCTGGCAACGATGTCGCTCACAGGCGATGCCAGTGCGCAGACCTACAATTCAATCGATGCCGATCTTCCTACCGGGGGCGAAGCCAACCGTAAGCCTACGTCCGCGTTGATCGCGAACGGCCTCGTGCTCGTCAGCCTGACGGCGACCGAGGCGACGGGCAACGCGCTTTCGAATAATCTCCATTCGCATGGAGCCAAGGATCCGGCCGATCACGGTCTGACCACGCTGGCGCCGATAACGCTAGCAACCGCCGTGGCCGGCACCGTGATCGGTGAAGAAACCGTATTACGCGTGACGCTTCCCAACCGAACCGCGACGCCGGCGATCCAAACCAAGCTGACGATCATGAACGGCGACGGCTGCCAAGTGCAGCCCGCCCGCTTTGGCGACAAACACGTGTCGCTGTTCCTGGGAGAGACACGGAAGGTCACCGTGCGCCATCCTACGACCAGGGCGAAGGCGACCCGCATGACCCTAGGTGACTGGAACGTCACCCCAACGATGGAGAAAGAACGTTGAAGACGATGCTTCTCGCTGCCGCGCTGATCGCCACGCCCGTCGCGGCGCAGACCATCGCCTCGCCAGATGGGCGACTGGCGGTCACGCTGGCTACGAGCAACGACGGCCAGCCGAGCTATACGCTCAACGTTGCGAGCCGCACCGTCGTTGCCCCATCGCCGCTCGGGCTCGAATTTGAACAGTACGCCAAACTGTCGAACGGCCTTCGCACCACGGCCGTCGAGACGACACGCGGTGAAGACCGCTATACGCTACCTGCGGGCAAGGTGGCCGCGGTCGCCGACCGCTACAACCAGATCGTCGTCCACATGGCCGAAGCGGAGGGCAAGCACCGCCGTCTCGACCTGATCATCCGCGCCTACGACACCGGCATCGCCTTTCGCTATGCCATCCCGCAGCAAAGTGACCTGACGACGCTGCGGATCGCCAACGAACTGACCCAATTTGCCTTCGCTGGTGACTATGCCTGCACCGGCCTCAATCTCGGCAGCTTCGGTACGAGCCACGAAGGCGAATACGATCCCGTCCAAGCTGCCGCGATCCGGCCGCACAACCTCTACGAACTGCCGCTCGTTTGCGACGCCGAAAACGGCGGCCCGACGATCGCGATCGCCGAGGCGGCGGTCGAAAACTGGTCCGCGATGTATCTCACCGGCACTGAGACCGGCGCGCTCGGCGTCGCAGCGAAGCTCACCCGACGTCCCGATGATCCCGCCATCGCGGTGAAGCTCGACGTGGGCGGTGGAGTGGTGTCGCCATGGCGGGTCGTCATGGTCGCCGATAATACGGGCAAGCTGATCGAGAACACGCTGCTGACCAGCCTCAACCCAGCGCCGCGGGGCGACTTTGCTTGGGTTAAGCCAGGCAAGACCGCCTGGGACTGGTGGTCCGGCCCGCTGCTCGCCGGCGTTCCACAAGCCGGGTCCAACGCTGCGACCGAACGCGCCTTCATCGACTTCGCGGCCTCGCTCAGACTGCCGTACATGATGATCGACGATGGTTGGTACGTTAACAGTGGTACCGGGCCGCTCGTCCTACCCGGCGCCGATCCGACGAAACCGATCGCCAAACTCGATCTGCCGGGTCTCGTTACTTATGGACGACAGCGTAATGTCGGTCTCATCCTGTGGATGAACTGGGAATTGCTGGACCGCAATATGGAGGCGATACTTGCCTCGGTCGAACGGCTCGGTGCGAAGGGGATCAAGGTCGATTTCATGAACCGCGACGATCAGGAGATGATAGGCTTCTACCACCGGCTCGCCGCCGCGACCGCGCGACATCATCTGCTGCTCGACCTGCACGGTGCGACGCATCCCTGGGGAATGACGCGGACATGGCCCAACTTCCTGACGCAGGAAGGCGTGCTGGGCGCGGAATATAACAAGTGGACGACGCGGATCACCGCGCGCCATAACATCACGCTCGCTTATACGCGGATGCTTGCGGGACCACTGGACTATACTCCAGGTGCGTATCGCAATGCGACACCGGCGACGTTCCGGATCGCCGCGACGGGTCCGCAGACCCAAACGACACGCGCCGCCGAACTCGCGAAATACGTCGTCTTCGAGAGCCCGCTTCAGTCCATCGCCGACACGCCCGATGCCTATCGCGGCCAGCCGGGTCTCGACTTCCTAGCCGAGGTGCCGGCGAGCTGGGATGAGACGCGTTTCATCGCTGGTACGCTCGGCCAGTCGATTGTGCTGGCGCGGCGCAAGGGCGACAGCTGGTATCTTGGCGCGATGACCGATGCCGCACAGACGATCGCCGTACCGCTGGGATTCCTCGGCGAGCGCCGCTACGTCGCCCGGACGTGGCAGGACGGCGCGACGCCCACCGACCTCGCTACCGCCAGCCGGACGGTCGGAGCCACCGACAGCCTCGCGCTGACCCTCGCCGCCTCCGGCGGCGCGGTCGCCGTCCTCGCGCCCGTCCGCTGATCCGCTGGAGACACCGTGATGATGAAGCTCGCTCTCGCCGCCCTGCTCGTCGCCGGCGCGGTCCCCGCAATCGCGCAAACGCCACCGACCGCCGCGCAGAACGCGCAAAGGGAACGCGAAGCCGAAGACCGGCTGCACACGGATTTCGCCTGGCTCCGTCGCTATCAGGATGCCAATGCCAAAGTGACCGGCCCGGTCAGCGTCGTCTTCATGGGTGATTCGATCACCCAGGGCTGGTACGACAAGGTGCCGACATTCTTTGCCAACGGTCGCTTAGGCCGGGGCATCGGCGGCCAGACTACGCCGCAAATGCTGCTGCGCTTCCGCCAGGATGTGATCGACCTGCACCCGCAGGTGGTACAGATTATGGGCGGAACCAACGACATCGCGGGAAACACCGGCGCGATGACACCCGAACAGACCGAAGCGAACTTGATGTCGATGGCCGAGCTGGCGCGTGCGCACGGGATCAGGGTCATTCTCGCTTCAATTCCGCCGGCGGACCATTTCGCGTGGCGGCCCGGCCTCGATACCGCGACCCGGATTACAGCGCTCAACCGCTGGATGAAGGATTATGCCGCGCGCACCGGCGCGACCTATGCAGATTACTGGACCGCGCTGCACGACGGCCAAGCGCTGAAGGCGGACTGGACCTATGACGGCGTCCATCCCAATGAGGCGGGGTATGCGGTGATGGCGCCGGTTGCCGAAGCGGCTATCCGCACGGCGATCGCTAAGACCGCCCCCCGGCCGATCGTGCGCTGATGATCGCGCTTGCTCTTGCGCTTGCCGGTGCGGCGCCCGGTCCGATGGTGCGGACCGACGACGGCCCCGTCCGCGGCGAGGCGGCGGGAAACGGCGCGATCTTCCGCGGCATACCGTTCGCCGCGCCGCCGGTTGCCGCACTGCGCTGGCGTGCGCCCAAGCGACCGAAGCACTGGACACAGCGGCGCGCGGCCGTGGCGCCGCATGCCGCCTGTCCGCAGATCGTCTATGGTGACTGGAACCGCTCCGCTGCGGAGGCGAGCAACGAAGACTGCTTGTTCGTCGACGTTCGCACGCCTGATCTGCACGGTACACTGCCGGTGCTCGTCTGGATCCACGGCGGTAGCAACCGCGCCGGCGCAGGTGGCGGAACGATCGAATCGCAAATTACCGATCAGGGCATCGTTCTGGTCAGCGTGCAATACCGGCTGGGCGCACTCGGCTTCCTGTCGCACCCGGCGCTAAGCCGCGAACAGGGCGGGCATAGCGGCAATTACGGCCTGATGGATCAACAGGCAGCGCTGCGCTGGGTTCGGCGTAACATCGCCCGCTTCGGCGGCGATCCCGCCCGCGTGACAATCGCTGGCGAATCCGCCGGGGCGATGGACGTCGGGCTGCACATGCTTAGCCCAGGTTCGCGCGGACTTTTCGGGCAGGCGATCGCGGAAAGCGGAACCGCCGGCTTCGGAACCGCCGCGCGCAGCCTCGCGGCGAACGAGGCAATCGGCGTCCAGATCGCCCGCCGCGCCGGGCTGGCGGCGCCCGCCACCGCGGCGCAGTTGCGCACCCTGCCGGTTGCGGCGGTGCTGGCCGCCGACGCCAAGGTCGATGTGCCGGCCCTCGACGACGACAGCTTCGTCTGGTTGCAGTCGATCGTCGATGGCCGAGTCCTGACGGATACGCCCGCGCGTCTATTGGCGCGTGGCCAAGTCAATGCCGCGCCGCTGGTCATCGGGATCAACGCCCGGGAGCTGACGCTGCACAATGGTCTGCCCGCGGCGGCCGCGACGGTGCAGCGCGAGTTCGGTGCCAGCGCGGATCGCGCACTCCGCCTCTACGGGCTGCAGCCCGGTGGCGTACCGATACGCGATCCCCGGGTAGGCGACGTCACCGAGCAACTGGCGGCGGACGTCACCTTCCGCTGTCCCGCGATCGCCGTTTCCAACGCCCTGACCGCGCATGGCCGCGCCGTCTGGCAGTATCAGTTCGATTATGCCCCGCCCGGGGGCAGCGTCAGCCATGCAAGCGAACTGGGTTACGTCTTCAACCCGCCGAAACCGGGGCAGCCGCCGTTGCAGGCCTATTGGATCCAGTTCATCAAGACGGGACAGCCGAACGGCAACGGCCTAGTCCGGTGGCCAGCGTACGACCGGATTGCGCGCCGGTACATGGCGTTCGATCAAGGCGGTCCAATCGCCAAGGCCAATCTGCGCCGCGACATCTGCGACTTGCGCGACGCGCCCTGACACCACCGCCGCGCCCGTCTGATTTCGCGGGCCACCTATCCCGGCCACAGCCGCGCCGCGCCGCGAACGCCCGAACTATCGCCCCAGCGGGCCGCCACGATCCGACCCTCCCAACGGCCGCCGAAGCTGTAGCGGTCGATCACGCCGGGCAAAGCGTCGTAGATCTCCGCGACGTTGCTCATCCCGCCGCCGAGCACGAAGACGTCGGGATCGACGATATTCGCGATCATCGCCATCGCCCGGCCAAGTCGGTCGACATAGGCATTGAGCGCCGCCACGGCGTGGCGCGCGCCGGCGCGTGCCGCGGCGACGATCGCAGGCCCGGTAACCGCCTCGCCGCTGCGCGCGGCGAAATCCTTCTGCAAACCAGTGCCGGAGACGAGCATGTCCAGGCAGCCGTGCTGCCCGCACCAGCAGGCTGGGCCGGGATATTCAGCGCCGGTCATCCACGGCAGCGGCACATGGCCCCATTCGCCACCCATGCCGTTCGCGCCCTCGACGATACGACCATCGACCACCAGCCCGCCCCCGACGCCGGTGCCGACGATCACCGCGAATGCAGAGCGGGCTCCGGCCGCTGCGCCGTCGACCGCTTCGGACAATGCCAGGCAATTGGCATCGTTGGCCATGCGCACGTCGCGGCCGAGCGCAGCGGCGAGGTCGGCGTGGAAGGTGCGCCCGTTGAGGAAGGTCGCGTTGGCATTGCGCATCCGTCCGTCGCGCGGATTGGTCGACCCCGGCGTGCCCACGCCGATCGTGCCGACGCCGCCCGCTTTGGACTCCGCCCGCGCAATCAGGTCGCGTATATCGCGGATCGCATGCTCATAGTTGCCCGGATTGGGCACCCGCAGGCGCGCAAGGAACTGCCCGTCGCTGGCAAGCGCCGCCGCCTCGATCTTGGTGCCGCCGAAATCGATCCCGATCTGGATCATCTTCCCCCTCCCATCATCCCGACCTTACCGTCCGCGTCACTAGCGCGACCGTGGTTTGGCTTATATTGGTATGGTGCATTGGCATTAAATGAGACAAATTGAAACATGACGGGGGCGGATAAAATATCTCGGCCCAGCTACGTGACGAACGCCCCCACCCCCCCTAGGGTCGAACGGCGCGAAAGAGGATGAGGATGGCGATCGGGTTCGGCAGCAAATCGAACGGGCGGAACGATCCCACCCTCGCCGATGGACGCGACGCCCGCCTGTCGCGCAGCCTGTCGGGCACCAATCTCGAACGCGCTGGCGACTATAATCTGCGCGCCGTGTTGCAGGCGGTGCGGCTAAGCGGCGATACCACCCGGGTCGCGATCGCGCAGCAGACCGGGCTTACCGCGCCGACCATCGCTAACATCACCAGCCGGCTAGTCGAGATGGGGCTGGTGCGCAACGCCGGCCGAATGCAGGGTGGTCGCGGTCAGCCGGCTCTGCGATTGCAGGTCAACCCGGATGGCGCCTTTGCGATCGGCCTCAACATCGATCGCGATCACCTGACGTTGGTCACGCTCGATCTTGCCGGACAGGTGCGCAGCCGCTCGACCCGGGAGATCGCCTTCGCCATGCCTGACGACGTCGTCGCCTTCGTAACCGAAGACATCGACCGGGTGATCGCCGACGGCGGCGTCGACCGCGACCGTATTCTCGGCGTAGGCGTCGCGATCCCTGATGACCTGGGCCGCATCGCCCTGCCCCACCGCCCCGCCGGCTACGATCGCTGGAACGCCGTCGACCTGTCCGCGATGCTATCGGTGCTGCCCTGGCCGATCCACTGCGATAACGATGCCGCCGCCGCCGCGCTGGGCGAGGCGGAATATGGCACCGGCTTCGACAATCCCAGCTTCTTCTATTTATTGATAAGCGCCGGCCTCGGCGGCGGTCCGGTGATCGACCGATCGTATCATCGCGGCGCCAACGCACGCAGCGGCGAGATCGGGTTGATGCCCGATACCACCGGTCCGCCCGGCGCGACGGTGCAGGATACGGTGTCGCTTTCGGCTTTGTTTGCCCGCTTGGAGAGGGCAGGCTTTGCCAAGCCGAACGTTGAGGATCTGGGCGGCGGCGACCCACTGATGGCGCCGGTCATCGAAGGCTGGCTGGCCGATGCGGTGCGCGCGCTGACCGCGCCGCTCGTCGCGATCAACTGCCTGCTCGATCCCGACGCGATCCTCATCGGCGGTCGGCTGCCGATGCCGCTGATCGAACGCCTTGCCGACGGCCTGACCGATGCGCTGAATGCAGTGCCGCAACCGTCGCGCGCGACGGTCATGCCGGCCGTGATGGCGCGCGATGCCCCCGCGATCGGCGCGGCGATCCTGCCGTTTCTGGATCATATTCTACCTTCCGATTCGATCCTCATCCAAAGTGGCCGCCGATGATCCTGCGTCGCACGCTATCCCTCGCCGGAGCTGCGCTTCTGCTCGGCGCGGGCGAGCCGGAGGAGCCGGCCGCCAGCACGATCCGGGTCGTTCAGATCGGCTATGAAACGGACGGACCGAAGACGGCGATCGTGGCGACCGCCGATGCGAAAGCGCTGTCCTGGCGATTGCTCAACTCCGCCGGCCGCATGGTTGCGCAAGGCAGGACATTGCCGTTCGGACCTGAACCGGCATCCGGCGAGACGGTGCAACGGATCGATTTCGGCAGCGTATCGCGCGGGGGTGCCGGCTATCGCCTGGCGATCGGTACGGTGATGAGCCAGCCGTTCGCGATCCGCGATCGACCGTTCGCCGATGCCGCGACCGCGGCGATGGGCTTCTTCTATCAGCAGCGCAGCGGCGTGCCGATCGTCGCGCGCTACGTGCAGCGGCCCGATCTCGCCCGTGCCGCCGGACAGCCGCGTGAACTCGTCACCTGTTTTGCGGGCAAGGACCAGCGCGGCGTGAAATGGCCAGGGTGCGACTATCGGCTGGATCCGGCCGGCGGCTGGTACGATGCCGGCGATCACGGCAAGTATACCGTCAACGGCGGCATCTCCGCCTGGACGCTGCTCGATCTGCATGAACGGCTTGCCGCCTGGGGTGACGGGGAAGCATTTGCGGATGGCCGACTGTCCCTGCCTGAAAACGGCAATGGCCAGGACGATCTGCTTGACGAGGCCAAGGTGGAAGTCGCGTTCCTGCTCTCGATGCAAGTGCCGCAGGGGGCAACATCGACGGTCGCGTTCAGCACAGATATCGGTCGACCGGCCACCGACTTTCGCGTGATTGATGCGGGCGGTCTGGTTCACACCAAGGTGGCGGACGAGCAGTGGACGGGATTGCCGATGGCGCCAGCGGCTGATCCGATGCGCCGCTTCCTCTATCCGCCGTCGACCGCGGCGACGTTCAACATGGTCGCGGTGGCGGCACAGGCGGCGCGGATTTGGCGTGTCACCGATCCTGTCTTCGCCGCGCGGGCGCTTGCTGCGGCGCGCAGGGGATGGGATGCGGCACGGCGTGTGCCGGACCTGTACGCCAGTTCGGATTTCTCCGGCAGCGGCGGCTATGGCGACAAGCAGATCGCCGACGAGCGCTTCTGGGCGGCCGCACAGATGTTCGTGACCACCGGTGAAGCTGGCTATCTGCAGGTGCTGATGGCATCGCCCTTCCTGCATGGCGGCGGCGTCGATCTAAGCTGGGGCGGCACGGAACTGGCAGGCCTGTTAGCGCTTGCGACCGTCCCGAGCGTCCTCCCCCCGTCGACATTGGCCGAGGTCCGCGCGCATGTCGTCACACTGGCCGACCGATTGCTCGCAGAACGAGAGCGCAGCGGCTACCGCCTGCCGCTCGCCGGATCGGACTATGGTTGGGGCTCGAATTCGACGCTACTCAATCGTGCCATCGTGCTTGGCGTGGCGTGGCAGATCACACGCAAGCCGCTCTACCGTGACGCAGTGGTAGACGTCGCCGACTATGTGTTCGGCCGCAACGCGCTCGACCGCTCGTTCGTAACGGGATTTGGCACGCGGACGATGCATCACCCGCATCACCGCTTCTGGGCCAAGGCGGCCGATGCACGCTTTCCGGCCCCGCCCCCCGGCGTGCTGTCGGGCGGCCCGAACGACGGCGCGCGTCGCGACGACGAAGTGTTGAAAGGGAAGTGCGTCGGTCAAACATGCTGGCGGGACGATTGGCGTGCGTTCACGATGAACGAGGTCGCGATCAACTGGAATGCGCCGCTCGTCTGGGTCACCGCCTTTCTGGACGCAACGCGGGTCCGCCGCGCTCCAGCGCCTGCATGACATAGTCGCGGATACGCTCGGCCCGTTCGTGCGAAGGCAGACCCAGCACGCCACGTACGGCAACTGGCAGATGATCGGCGGCATGCGCCGCATTGGTGCCGAAGACATAATGGTCGAACCAGCTGCGGACTGCCTCGCGTTCGCCGGCCGGCATGTCGCGCACCGCGAGCAGCGCGTGGATCAATGCCGCGAACGGCGATGCGGCGGCTTGTTGGCCCCACCAATAATTGACGAGCACATTGAGCGGCCCGCTCGCCTTGACGTCGTGCCACCATAAGGACGGGACGTAGATCGCATCACCGGGCTCCAGTTCCGCCACCTGCATCGCAGCCATGGCGTCTGCAAAGCGGGGGTAAGAAGCGAGATCGGGCGCTTCGAGATCGATCATGCTCGTGGGTTGGCCGGCAATCGTCCGGTCGAGCGGGCCGACATACAGGTTCGGACCCTGATCGGGCGGAAAGAGGACGAAGCGACGACGTCCTGCCACGACCGCGGCGATGTTGCTGGATACGTCGTAATGGGTGGAAACGCGACTAGCGTTGCCGATCCAAAGGCGTGGGGTCGCCTCGGGTGTCGCCAGGGGCAGGGGATTGGCCTCAATCCAGCCCGGGAACGTATCGGGCGCGGATGCGGCGCCGGAATAGATAGCAGGTGCAGCAGGATCGCCATCCTGCGCCAGCAGTTGGTCAAGCAGAATCGGTAGCAGCACCTGCGCGCGAGTGAAGTTGAATCCGGTCAGATCGTGCGTGTAGAAGAAGCGGCCCGCAACTTCGGGCGCGGCGATCATGACATTGGCCGGACGGCCGCCGTCGAAATGACGGATGTAATCCGCCATCGCGGCGGGGCCGCGTTGGCCCGCAGCGACCGCCGGCCAATGGCGCACGAGACCGCGCAGGATTACCGGCTGATAGGCAGGCACAATCTCGCCTGCAAATATCGCCGGGGTAACCTCACTAACCTCACGCACACGGACAGCGGCATTGATCGCGGAATTCATAGCATTCCCTTTTTTATCAACCGTTTAGCGGCAGCGCGTACAGACACAAAGAAGGGCGGGGTGCCGATCGGCACCCCACCCTTAGAGGGGGGACGGATAAGAAAGGGGTCAGAACGTCAAGCGCGTCGACAATGTAAACTGGCGATCGCTCTTGAAGAACGTTCGCGGCGCCTCAAGCCCCTGACCATTCAACAGGAAAGTAGTCTTCGTCGTGTTGTTGAGGATGTTCTGCACCTCGATACCGATCTTGAAGTTTCGGTCCACGGTCAGGAAAGCCGATCCATCAAGCTGCCCCGTCGGCAAAGCGTAGATAGGTAGGAACGGGAAGCAGCAGTCCCGGTTGTTCAACAGGAACTTCGAACGCCAACTATACGCGACCCGCGCCGAAAAGACGCTGAGATCATAGAATGCCGCCACGTTGAAGTTGTGCTTCGACAAGCCAGCGAGAGGCAAATTGTCGTACAAACCGCCCACGTCCAACGGTGGACGGTTGCCATCGCTGGCGGCGTTCGCCGGCAGCGAGTTCGGCAGATTGCCTGCATCTACGAACGTGTAGGTGGCTTGCGACCCGAAGCCGCGCAGGAATCCCGGCAGGAAGTCGTAGGTCTGCTGATAAGACACCTCGACGCCCTTGATCTTGCTGCTACCCGCACCGTTGTTCGGACCGGTCACGCTCGCCGTGAATGTCTGACCGTTATTGGTGAACGTCCGATTGTAGCCGAAGTTATCGAGAATTATGTCCGACAGGCTCTTGTAGAAACCCGCGACCGTCAACTGACCAACTTTAGCGAAATACCATTCAGCGGTCAGATCGAATTGATTGGCGAGAACCGGCACGAGAAACGGATTGGAGTTCGAGGTGGCACCGTCGAAATTGTAAACGCCCGACGTGTTGCCGCCGCTTGGACTGATCGACGTGACGTTGCGCAGGCTGCCGAAGTTCGGTCGCGATATTGCCTTCGAATAAGCGAAACGCATGAGGAACTTAGGGCTGAAGTCGAGGCGCAAGTTGAAGCTCGGCAACCAGCGATCATAGGATTGGCTGGCGATCGACGGCGTTGATCCGCCGTTAGCGAACGCCAACGCCGCCTGTGCTTGCGCTAGTGGAATCGTGCAAAGCGGGTCCACCGTATTGAACAAGCCAGGGCTTGCCGCGCGGAAGGCGCAGTAAGAGGCAATATCGGTATAGCGTGCCGGTCCGACCGTACCGTTGGGCAGTACGTTGTTGTCGGGACGGAACACCGTCGTGGATTGCGGAAAATTGATGCTACCGAACGCCTTGTCCTGCGTCCGAACCCACCGCACGCCTATGTTCCCGGACAGACTCATGCCGTCTCGAACGAAATCATCCTTGCCGAAATCCAGGCGGGCATACGCAGCATAGGTCTTCTCGGTGTTCCGATAGACCTCGTTCGGAAGGAAATATCCGTCCACCAGCGGCTTGCCGTCAGACCGCACGCGATCCTCGATCGGCACGTAGGTACCGCCGCCGGCCTTCGTGATACCACGGATCAACGAGATGAACGCATCGTGATTGCTGATGATGTCAGGATTGACGTAGTTTGCGCTTGGCGGCGCGGCAACTTCTCCGCGTAGGAAGTTGTCGAATACGTGTAATCCGTAAGTACCAGCAGGCGCTTGGGCGAACGACTGCGGGCCCGCACCTGTCCAGGTCTGCGATACCGCACCCCAATTGAGGTAATCATTCGTCCGGACCGTTTGATCACGCGACGCGTAGCGGCCTCCGACGCGGATCTTCCGCAGGAAAGAATCCTCTGCCAGGTCGTATTGTGCGTCGCCACGGAAGGCCCATTCCTGGCCATCGTTAATGTTGCGATTGTTGAATGCGTCGGCGAAATAGACGCTTTGGGGATTCGCGAAATAGCTCGCCGTATTGAAGCCGGGCGTCTGAAATTGAACGGTTGGGAAGCTGGTCCGCGTATCGATCGCCGCCTGCGTCTGCGTTGCCGTATCAAGAACGTCATCACGACCCTTAACGTTCGACTTCACATATTGCCCGTCGAGGTTCAGGTGGAGGCGATCAGTCACGTCCCATTTCACGTTGATCGCGTGATCCTGGGTAACGGAGTCGGAGTTAAAATATCGGTTGGTGAGGCCGGTATTCAGACCATTGGCGACGAACTGGGTCAGCGGGCCGTAGCCCCCTCCATTTGGCAGATTACCCTGCAGAGCCCCGGTATTGCGCCCAAGTACGCCCGACGTGAAAACCCCATTGGCGTCATAGGTCGGCGTTACCCCACCTACGGGAAACGTTGTAGTCGCGTCGGGATAATAGACTGACGGTTCGATCGTGCGATCGAGATGCTCCTCGTAACTGTCGGTTCGCAGATACTGCCCCGTAAACAAGAAGGTTTTGTCGGCGTTTTCGTACTGAAGTGCACCGGAGAAGCCGAGGCGCTCGCGGTTGATGTGCTCCTCCCGGTAGCCGGCACCAAGCGGCACATAGACGCGGCTGGCACCGTTGGGCACCGGATAGGTGTCGAACAACGTCGAGGCGAACGGCGTGCCGGCGTTGATCGTGCGGCCTTCGCCGGCATCCTGGACGCCGTTGCCATTCCGATCATCATTGTAGCGTGGCAGGTATGACGACAGGAACACGGAGTCGGCGCGGTTGCGGAACTGCGAGTAAGTAACGCTGCCAAGAATGCCGATGCGGCCACCGCCCACATCGAATTGCTTCGAGAACAAGGCGACACCCGATGGCGTACCGCGGCCTTCAAAGTCGCCATAGCTCATCCCGCCAGACACGTAGAGCAGGTTCTTGTCCGTATCGAACGGCTTGCGGGTATTGATGTTCACGGTACCCGAGATACCGCCCTCGATGAGATCGGCCGTCAGGTTCTTGAAGACCTCGACCGATCCAACAAGCTCGGACGGCACGTCGTTGAAGCCGATTTCACGACCACCATTCGCGGCGAAGGTGTCGCGACCATTGAACTCCCCGCGGACGTAGGACAGCCCGCGGATGACGACGCCCGATCCCTGGACCGAAAAATGCTGCGCATCCGTCGGCGCGGCAAAGCGGCTGATCGCGACGCCGGGAACGCGCTGGAGCGCCTCGTTGACCGAACGGTCCGGAAGCGCGCCGATGTCCGACGCCGTAATCGCGTCGACGACCGTGTCGCTGTTCTTCTTGATGTTTTGCGCGGTCGCCAAACTCTGACGGGTGCCGGTAACGACGATTTCCTCGCGATCGACGTCAGGCGGCGTGACCGATGCATCCTGCGATGCGCCCGATGTACCGGTGGTGGCAGCGGCTTGGTCCTGAGCCGTGGCGGCGGTTCCAGCCTGGACCGATGCGGCACCCGACGTCGTGCCCGGGGAGCCGGCGGTCACGGGCTTGGTCGGGGTCACGCCATCTTGTGCCACGGCCGGCACGGCGCAGAGAATGGCGATTACGGAAACGCCGACGCTCAACGTAGCCCGGCCAGCCTTGCGACCGGCATGCGAATTCGCGCGAGTAATCATGTCTTCCCCTTCAGTCCTCATCCCGCAACCGCCCCCCGGTACGAAGCCGGACAGTCTGGTCGTCGTTTGCGTGGCGTGTTGCTCAACGTGTCTGGCGAATTGCTATCGCGGCCAAAAAGAACCCACAAGCAAAATATCGCAACTTGATATAAGTATCTATTGGAGTAGGCTTTTGAGCAACAGGTATGGCCCGCGGGCTCGGTCCGGAGGCTCGCTGCGTTGGGAAGAGGCACGATGAAGGCGTACTCAGTGGCCGAGAATCCCCAACTGCGAGCCAGGGGCATTGCCGGGGCGGAGGCAGCTTTGCCATGCGGTGTCAGTGGCGTGCTGAATTCATCATCCTCGATGACGTCGCCAGTTGGCTCGACGACCCGACCGTTCAGCGCCATGTGGAGACGAGCTGATGATCAACGCGCTGGACCCACACCGCGTCGGGGACACGCTGCGGTGGTAATACCCGACCGCCGTTCAGCCGATGCCGATGTCGGGCTGATCCCGCGCCGCGTGGCACGGACATCTGACCCGACGCGATCCGAAGAAGGAGTTTGATATGGCGATGATCGATCGACGGACCGCGCTGCTGGGTGGCGTTGCGGCGGTGGCGGGATGCACGACGCTGCCGCGGCGCGACGGTGTGCGTGACCCATCGCGCTTCGTCACCGTCGACGGCGGCGGTTTCAGACGCGACGGCAGGCGCTATCGCTATGCGGGCGCCAATATCTGGTATGGCGCATGGCTGGGCGCGCACACCGCTTATGGGGACCGCGCGCGGCTTGGCCGCGAACTGGATCGATTGCACACATTGGGCATCCGCAACCTGCGTATCCTCGGATCGGCGGAATTGTCGCCGCTGAAGAATTCGATCACCCCCGGATTTCGTGATCGCACCTCGACCTATAACGTCGATCTGCTGAAGGGGCTCGACTGGACGCTTGCCGAAATGGCGAAGCGCGACATGACCGGAGTGGTCTACCTGACTAACTTTTGGGAATGGTCGGGCGGCATGATGACCTACCTGTCCTGGGTCAACGCAGGCCGCTTCATCGACATGAATGATCCGGCACACCCGTGGCCCGAATTCGCCGACTGGAACGCCGCTTTCTATACCAACGGCCAAGCGCAAGCGATGTACCGCGACTATGTTCGTGCACTGGTTTCGCGGACCAACAGCGTCACCGGGATCGCCTATGCCGATGACCCGACGATCATGGCGTGGCAACTCGCCAACGAACCGCGCCCGGCGGGCTCCGCGACCGTCGCCCTCCCCAATCTGCCGCACTTCTACCGCTGGGTCGACGAGACCGCACGCTTCATCAAGACGCTGGATACGAACCATCTCGTCTCGACCGGCTCGGAAGGGCTCAAGGGCTCTATCGAGCGGGAGGATGTCGTGCTCGCGACGCATCGCGCCGGCTCGATCGACTATCTGACGACGCATATCTGGCCAAACAACTGGAGCTGGATGGACGCCGGCAATCTCGTCGGCACCTACGAAACGGGCGCGGCGAAGGTTGCCGATTATATCAACGCGCACATCCGGATGGCGAACACTTTGGGCAAACCGTTGGTGATCGAGGAGTTCGGCTATCCGCGCGATGGGCAGCATGCCTATGATCCGTCGATAGGCACGACATACAAGGACCGGTTCTATCGGCAGATTTATGCCGCGGTGGAGGCGGATGCAGCGCGCGGCGGCCCCCTTGCAGGGTCCAATTTCTGGGCGTGGAACGGCGAGGCACGCACGCCGCATGCCGACCATCGCTTCCAGCGCGGCGACCTCGGCTATATGGGGGATCCGCCTCATGAGCCGCAGGGCTGGTACGGCGTCTTCGACAGCGATCAGACGACGCAGGCAATCATCCGCACGCACGCCGCCGCGATGGCCGCGCTGTGATCTTGACCCGGCGCGACGCGCTTGCACTCACTGCGGTCGCCGGCGTCGCGCAGGGGCTGCCGGCCTGGGCCGCCGGCTCCGGTGCCCGTGCGGGCACGCTGTGTAATCCGCAGGCTTCGGCCGCCGCGCGACGGCTCTATGCCTATCTTTGGAGCCAATACGGCAAGCGGACGCTGACAGGTCAGCAGGAACAGGGCGCGATCCCACCCAATCCCAACCGCGAACTCGCATATCTCGAGCAGGTGACCGGCCGGCTGCCCGCCATTCTCGGGCTCGATTATATCAATCCACCCGACAATGACGCGGTGAATGCGCGCGCGACCGAATGGGCGCGGGCCGGCGGAATCGTAACGCTGTGCTGGCATTGGGGGGCGCCCGACATCGGCACCGGCTATGAAAATTCCAAACAGGATTTCGATGTCGCGGCGGCGCTTCATGTCGGCACCGCGCAGCATGACGTGATGATGCGTGATCTCGACGAGACCGCACGCCTGCTCGCGGTACTCCGCGGCCGTGGCATTCCCGTGCTGTGGCGGCCGTTCCACGAGTTCAGCGGCGACTGGTTCTGGTGGGGCAAGCACGGTCCCGATGCCTTCAAGGCGTTGTGGGCATTGATGTACGACCGATTTACCCACGTCCATAAACTCGATAATCTGATCTGGGTGCTCGGCTGGGCGGGGCAGAACGTCGACCCCGCCTGGTATCCCGGTCGCGCGTCGGTCGACGTCGCCGGTGCCGACATCTACGCACACGATCACGGCAATCTCGCGCCGATGTTCGCGCAGGTGAAGGCGATCGTCGGCGACGATGTGCCGATCTGTCTGCACGAAAACGGGCCGGTGCCCGATCCGGCGGAATTGGGTCCGTCGGCGGACTGGCTGTGGTTCATGACCTGGCACAGCCGCTGGCTGATGGGCGACGACCAGAACCGGCCCGACCAACTGCGCCGAGATTACAACACGACGCGCTTCATCACCCGGGACGAACTTCCCGCATCGTTGAGGACCAGATGATGAGAACCGGATTTGCGCTGCCGCTCGCAATGCTGCTCGCGGCATCGGCGAGCGTCGCCGCCACTCCAACGGTCAGCCCAACCGCCGTCGCGGTCGGCACGCCGCTTGCGGTTCATGTCGGTGGCCGCGTCGAGCGGATCGCGACAGGATACCGGCGGCAATGGCCAGGCACCTATTTCGAGGCAGCGTTCCGGGGCCGAGAGGTGCTCATGAAGCTCGGCGCAGGTGACGTCATCCTGCGGGTCACGGTCGACGGACGCCCCATCGCGCCGCTCGTGAAGCCCGGCCCCGGAGTCTACAGGATCCACGGTCTGGCCGCGGGCGATCACATCGTCCGCGCCGATGTCGCAAGCGAAAGCCAAGCCGCGCCGACCGTGTTCGGCGGCTTCTATGCCACGCCCCGCACCCGTGGATTGGCCCCGCCCGCCCGGGCGCGCCAAATCGAGTTCATCGGCGATTCGCATACCGTCGGCTACGGCAATCGCGCGACCAAACGCGATTGCACCGAAGCGGAGGTTTGGGCGACGACGGATACGTCGCAAGCGATGCCGGCGCAACTCGCGCGCCACTACGATGCCGATTATCAGGTCAACGCCATTTCCGGCCGCGGCATCGTTCGCAACTACGATGGCATGGCGGCCACCACCCTCCCCGCCGCTTATCCCTTTACACTGTTCGATCGACGCGCACGCTATCGCGACCCGGCGTGGCATCCGCAACTGATCGTCATCGCGCTCGGCACCAATGATTTCACCACACCGCTTCGCCCCGGCGAACCTTGGCCGAGCCGCGCCGCGCTGCATGCAGACTTCGAACGGACCTACATCTATTTCGTCCACCGCATCCATGCCGACGATCCCGGAGGCCGTATCCTTCTATGGGCGACCGACATGGCGGGTGGCGAGATCGCGGCTGAGGTCGCAAAGGTTGCAGATCATCTGGCAGCGGAGGGAGAACCGGTCGCGTTCGTCCCCGTCCGTGGCCTGGCCTTCGATGCCTGTCACGCCCATCCGTCGATCGCCGACGACGGCAAGATCGCCTCGGCGATCACCGCCTATCTCGATGGCCAGCCCGGCCTGTGGGCACAGCGATGATCGGCCGGCGGCACGCCCGCTTCCCGGGGGGGGATCGATCGCGCCGAACGCGATGGTCCGCGATCCTCGGTTTGGCGATCGCCGTGACGGCGGTGCCCTCGTCCGTCGCGGCGCGCACCGCATGGCCGGGCAAGGCGAGAGCGGCGATCGTCCTGACGTATGACGATGCGCTCGTATCGCAGCTGGATCATGCCATCCCGACGCTGGATGCGGCAGGTCTCAAGGCGACGTTCTTCCTGTCTGGCGTCCGCCAAGCCGATGTCGCGCGCTGGCGTGCGGTGGCCTCGCACGGGCATGAGCTTGGCAACCATACGATATTCCATCCGTGTGCGGCGGCCACCTATCCTGCCGATCCGCACTACACCGCGGAGGCCTACACTCCGGCAACCATGCTGCGGGAGATTGCGGCACAGAACGTGTTGCTGAGCGCGCTCGACGGCAAAAGCCGTCACGCCTTCGCCACGCCCTGCGGCCAGACGGTCGCTGGCGGTGCCGACTATCTAGGTCCGCTCGCGGCCTCTGGCCTCGTCACTTCGGTTCGTGGGGTGTCGGCAACACCGGCCGACCTTGCCGTCGACGGTGCAACCCGCGACGTCATGCACATCCCCGCCCGCGGTTTCGCCGAACATACGTCGGGTGAACAATTGATCGCTTATGCTCGACAGGCGGAGGCCGCGGGCGGCATCGCGGTGTTCCTGTTCCACGGCATCGGTGGCGACCACCTCGCGATTTCGAACGAAGCGCATCGTGCTTTGATCAACTGGCTGCGTTCCCACAAACGGGACGTCTGGACGACGACGCTAAGCAAGGCGTTGACATGGGAAGCGACGCACCAGCGAGGGCCTTTTGATGCGAAACACCCGGCCAGCCGCCGCTGAGATCAGGTCCTATCGATTTGAACCTGGCGATCTATTCCCGATAGGAGACCTCGAGGCCAAGCATTCGAAGCGGTAAGCCGTCGATCGACACTGCACCAAGGTTGCGAGCGGCTTCCGACAGAGTCACTGAAGGGGCCTTGCGCAAGACCGCCTTCAGTCACCAATCCCATGCGCCCGGAAACCGCTGAAACCATGGATCCAACGAGCAAATGCCGGTTGCTAGGCTGTCGCGGCTGCCGGCTTGCGCGCATACAGGCCGTAGAGCAGGATCAGCGCGTAGCAGATCGCAGGCAGCAACAGCGCGAAATGCAGGCTACCCGATTTGTCCGCAAGCATGCCGGTCAAATACGGGATGATCGCGCCACCGACGATCGCCGTGGCGATCACACCCGAGCCTTCGGCCGCGCGCTTGCCGAGACCCTCGGACGCCAGCGAGAAGATCGTGGGAAACATCACCGCGTTCATCAACCCGATCGCCAGCAATGCCCAGCCGGAGACCGCGCCCTCGGTGTTCGCGGAAATCAGGATCAACGCCAGCGTGCCCGTCGCGACACCGGCCAGCACCTTGCCCGGCAACACCTTGTTCAGCACATATGCGCCGATGAACCGACCGACCAACGCCCCGCCCCAGTAAAAGGGCACGTGCTTGCCGGCAGCGACGTCGCTGAGGCCCATGACGCTCGGCTGCATCAGGTAATTGACGATCAGCGAGCCGACCGCGACTTCTGCGCCGACGTACAGGAAGATGCACGCCGTCCCCATCGCGAAACGCGGACGCTTGAGCAGCGTGAACGCGTGGAAGATGCTTCCGGTCTGGTCCTGCTCTTCGTTAAGCCGGTTGCGGCGGGTCCACACCACGGCGGCGACGATCAGCAGAGCGATCGCAAGACCGATATAGGTATGTACCACCGTCCGCGAGGATTCGGACCGATAGGCATCGAGCGCGGCACCGGTGAGCTTCGACGAGTCGACCGTCGCCAGGCCGCCGAGGATCAGCGCGGAGCCGACATACGGAAAGATCGTTGTGCCGAGCGAGTTGAAGGCCTGTGCAAAGGTTAGCCGGCTCGAGGCGGACTTCGGATGGCCGAGCGCGGAGATCAGCGGATTGGCGACAACCTGAACCACGGTGATGCCCGCGCCGAGCACGAACAGCGCGAACAGGAACATGCCGAAGCTCGCCTGCCCCGCGGCCGGAATGAACAACAGGCAGCCCGCCGTCATCGTCACGAGGCCGAGCGACGCGGTCCGCATATAGCCCGCTTTCCGGACGATCGCGGCGGCGGGGATCGAGAATAGCGCATACGCGAGGAAAAAGGCCGACTGGACCAGCATCGCGGTCGCGTGGTCGAGCGTGAAGAGCTCCTTCATCTTCGGGATGATGATGTCGTTGAGCGAGGTGATGCCGCCGAAGATGAAGAACAGCGCAAAAACAAACACCCGGAGGTCTGGCGCATCATAGCCGTGGCTAGCGTCGCCTGCGGCTGCTGGTGTGGATCCGATATCGACGTGCATCTGGTTTACGGCCCTTTACGAGAAACGCCGCGACATAAGCCGCGGCAGCCCGGCGCGGCAATGTCGCGCCATAGGCGATCGATCTCTGGATCGAGCGGTAGCGCGAGGCGAGACGAAGCCGCACCTCTTCAGCCAAGACAGGATCGTCGACGGCATCGATGTCGTCCACCGAGCGGTCCGGATTCGCCCCCGATGGGCCTGCCCCGAGCCGGGCCGAACGATGGGCTTCGGCGGCATCCTCGAAACCGGAGGGTCGGACGGTCTATACATCGGCGGCGCGATGCATAGATCGGATTGCAGGAGGCGCCGAAGCCCCGGCGGAAGCCTTGAGGAAGGTTTCGTGCGGTTCCGCCAGCGCGACGGCATCACGGATCGAACCCTTCATCCGCTCGAACGCCGCTTCGAGATCAGATACGGAGAAATGATCCGCTAGCGGGTCGTGCGCCGCGGCATCGATACCGAAACCGGCGTACATCGATAGCCAACTCGGATCCTGAAACGATTCCCATTCATACCGCACGAGGTGCCCGCGCGCCTTGAACAACCTCATCTTGCGCGCCAGCGGCTCGGGCAGGGCAGTATCTCGACAGCGATCCCACAACGGCTCGCCTCGCCTGTCGTTCGCGAAATAATGCAGGATCAGGAAGTCCCGGATACGTTCGTACTCGAGCCCCGTGGTCCTGTTGTATTCCTCCGCCAGAGCCTGATCAAAACCGCGATCCGGCAGCAGGGCGAGCAACTTCTCCAACCCGGTCTGAATAAGGGTGATGCTCGTCGATTCCAGCGGCTCCATGAAACCCGCGGCGAGGCCGAGCGCGACGCAGTTCCCCTGCCAAAAGGCATGGCGACGACCGGTACGGAAGCGGATGATGTTCGGCTCAGCCAGCGCTGCGCCCTCAAGCCGCCCCTTCAGGGTCCCAGCGGCCTCGTCGTCCGAGATGTGGCGGCTTGCATAGACGTAGCCGTTGCCGACCCGGTGCTGCAGCGGAATCCGCCATTGCCATCCGGCGGAAAGCGCCGTGCTGCGCGTGAAGGGCGTGAGCGGCCCCGAACGTTCGCACGGCATGGCAACCGCACGATCGCAGGGCAGCAGGTTGGTCCAATCCTCGTATGGCACGCCGAGCGCATCGCCGAGCAGCAACGACCGAAAGCCTGAGCAATCGATGAACAGGTCGCCTTCGATCGTCTTGCCGCACTTCGTATCGACGCCCGCGATGAACCCCGTGGCTCTATCGACGCGAACGTTGGTGATCGTGGCGTCGACATGCCCGACGCCCCATTCGCTCGCCTTCTTGGCAAGGAAGGTGGCGAACAGGCCCGCGTCGAAATGGACCGCCCAATCGAAGAAGAGGAGGTCGTGAACCGGACTGTCGGTTGGCTGCATGAAGAGGTTTCGTTCGGCGAGCGCGGTCGCCAGACAGAAATCGGACAGCGGCGTCGGGTGGCCCGCTGCGTTCATCTTGCGCCAATAGTGATGGAACGCCACGCCGCGTGACCGCATTCCATATAGACCAAACGGGTGGAAGAACCGCTCTCCTTGGCGCTTCCAATCCACAAACTCGATGCCGAGCTTCACGGTGCCCTGCGCGGCCGCCATTACCTCCTGCTCGGTAACGCCGATCTGCCGGAAAAAATCCCGTATGCCCGGGACGGTCGCCTCACCGACGCCCACGGTACGAATGTCGGCGGAGTCAACGACCGTGATGGCGACGGACTGACGATCGAGCCGGCGCGCGAGGAGCGTCGCCGCCATCCATCCCGCGGTCCCTCCGCCGACGATGACGATCGACCGCAGCGGTCCCGTTCCCGGCATTGGCTTCGTTGCATCCTTCACGATCACCTCCCCAACCCCTGCGTCCGAACGCAAACGCCCGCCATCCCCAAACAGGATGACGGGCGTTTGCGGTGTCAACGCGGATCAGAACTTGAAACGCGCGCCTGCCATGAACCGCCGCTCGTAGATGTTGTTGTACGCCTTCTCGTCCGGGAACGTCAGATAGTATTTCTCATACTCGCCGGTGAGGTTCGACCCCTGTGCGTAAAGCGTCAGATTGGGGGTGAAGTCATAGCTGATCGATGCATCGACATAGTTGGTCGGCTGTTGGTATAATTCTAAACCTCTGATGCCGCCGAAATCCTGCTGCACCGCGCGCTTCGATCGGTAGTTCCAAGCGACGCGCGCCTGAAAATGATTGTCTTGATAGAAGCCAGCCAAATTCGTCTGGATCTTCGAATTGTCCTGGAACGGTATCTTGTCGCCCTTGAGATCGATCGCTCCCGAATCTGACGGAGAGTAGGTGATGTTCGCATCGATACCGAAGTTCGATAGGATCGTCGGCATGAAGCCGAAGTCGTTGAACGACAGCTTGGCACCCGCCTCGACACCCTTGAGCGTCCCGCCATCGCCCTGAACCGGAGTGCTGATCGATACGGTTCGGTTGCGTACAACGCCGTCGTTGTCCGGCAGGTCGGTCCGCACGATGTTGCCGGATTGGATGAAGCTGGCGACATCGATGTAGAACGCACCGACGCTGAGCAGGCTGCTGCGCCCGATGTAATATTCTAAAGACCCTTCGACGTTGCTGGCGCGCCAGGGATCAAGCTGAGGATTGCCATTCGAGCTACCGCCGGTGACGCGGAACACCGGCGATCCCGGATTGCTCGTGTCAATCGCGTAGTTCGGATTGAGACCCCCGCCCCATTGGTTGAGATCGAGCAGCGTCATCGTCTTGGAATAGGCGAGACGCAGCTTCAGGTTGTCGGCGAAGCTGAACGCCAGATTGAATGCCGGCAGGAAATCGGTGAAGCTGCGCTTTGTCTCGACCGTTCCGTTCACCGTGTTGGCGACACCATAGGGGCGTGGCGAACCGGTGACGAACTGGGTGATGTCAAGTTTCGTGTTGATGACCTTTAGGCCGGCGTTCCCGGATACGGGAATGCCGAACACGTCGCCCTTCACGTTGAGCTGGGCGTAGCCCGAGATCTGCTTCACGCCTACGTTGAACGAAGCACCCGGATTCTGGATCTCAACGTTGCCAGGGTAGAAGCTGTTCTGGAACCCGAGCGCGTTGTCCATGACCTTGGGATCGAGCACGTATATCGCCGGTAGCCCGGCTCCAGGCAGATTGAACTGCTTGACCTGTCCGTTGAAGATCGGGTCGCTGGCCTTGCGGACGACACCTGACGTGTAGGGTCTGAAGCCAGGGGTATCGAACGTGCCGGTGCCAGCGTAGCAGGACTTGTCGCTCAAAGGCACGTCGAACGCTTTCCACTTGACCAAGCATCCGCCCGTTTGCGACGCCTGCCCCGCGTAAAGCGGCGCGGCTCGATCGAACTCGAAGTCATCAACCGAGCGCTCGCTGTACCTTCCACCGGCGCTCAGGCTGACGTTGTCGTTGGCCTCGTACGAGACGTCGCCGCGGATGATCTTCAGGTCGCCCTTCCGACGATAATTCCCCTCGGAAGACGTGGTCTTCATCGTGTAGCTGTCGATATTGCCGAGCCTCGACGTCAGGGCCGACGGCAAAGTGAACGCAGGCTGATTGCCGGTGAAGTCGACCGTTGCCGGCAACGATGCCGAACCGGCGATCGTGTTGACCACATAGCCGCTCGGATTGAAGGCAACATCGCCCATCGGATAATGGCCGATGCCGCCCGGCTGCCACTGCGCGCCGTTCGATGGGCTGAACTGCAGATAGCTCTGGTCGTAATTAGAATAAGCCTTGCCGTAGACGCCGCGCAGGCTTGCCTTGAAACGGCCGCCGTTGTCGTATTTCAACTCGACATTGTAGTTCTGTGACTGCGACTTGAAGCGGTCGTTCTGCGCATAGGAATCGAAATTGCCCAGATCATAATTATAGACCTGCGTCGTGTTCAAATCATAATCGCGGGTGACGCCGCCATTGCTGAGCGACACGACCGAGCCGGTGTTCCGCGATTGACCCGGCACGAATTCGCCAGCCTGCCAATTGACGTTCTGCATCTGGATGCCGGCGGTGCGATCGTTCTCGTTCTGGCGCGTGAAGAAGGCGTCGGCATTCAGCGTCAGAGCGTCACTGATCTCCCACTGCGCCGAGGCATTTACGCCGATACGCTCGCGCTGGTTGACCTTGTCCCAAGCGGTGAAGCCCTGAGGAACGATGAAGGCGTCGTTGGCGTCGCCATCGCCATTCACGTCGCGGCCGGTCCCGACGATTGTCCCCCTGGTGCGATTAGCCGGCGAGAAGCCGTTGCTAAGGTCGACATCGCCGGTGGGATTGGCCGCGGTGTTGAACTGCTCGTTGTGGAGCGCCGCACCATAGCCCTCCTGGATCCCGTTGTGGGAGTTCGAGAGATGCAGATTCGAATAGGCGCCGGACACCAGAAACCCGAACTTTTCGCCACGGAAGCCGAACAGCCCGTTCAGGTTCGGATCGAACTCCTTGGTCTTGTCCCCGTAGGCGCCTTCCGCGGCCGCGGCGACTGTGAACCCCTTCTTCAGATCGAACGGACGGCGTGTGCGCAGGTTCACCGTACCGGTGATGCCGGCGTTGAGCAGATCAGCCGTGCTCGACTTGATGACGTCCGCGCCTGCGAATAACTGAGACGGTATGTCGTTGAAGTTCGGTTGAATCGTCGTGATCGACTGCGCACCGAGATACGCTTCGCCGTTCAGCAGGGTCGTCACCTGCGGGAGGCCGCGGATGTTGATCGCGGCGCCTTCGCCGGCGTCGCGGCGGATCTGCACACCGGGGATGCGCTGAAGCGAGTCCGAGATCGTCACGTCGGGCAGCTTGCCGATGTCTTCGGCCGAGATGGAGTCCGTCACGGACGCCGCGTCGCGCTTGAGGTTGACCGCGCGCTGCTGCGATCCGCGGATGCCGGTGACGACGATGTCCTGCGTTTCGGCGGCCGCATCGCTGGCGGACGTCGGATTCTGGGCTTCGCTCGCCTGATCGGCCGCGGCGGCGGTCGGCGATGCGGCCTGATCGGTCGGTGCGTTCTGCAACACCCCCTGCGTCGTGGACGTCTGCTGCGCGAGCGCGACATCGCTGCTGACCAGCGCCGTCACGGAGGCCGCGACCATCAACATATTCTTGGACCGTGCACGCAACATTCGACCGTCTCCCTCAGCACCGAAGTCGCCAGCGACTGGCGAACGTTTTGACATGCTAAGATCGAGCCGATCGGCGATTCGTCGCCCCCACCCTCTCCCAGCCTGCCAGTCGCAACTTACCGTTGTCTCGACGTTATCGTTCTAGACATTGATTCCATACGGTCAATAACAAAATCAATTTGCGTTTATTATGATTCCCGGCATGCTTGGGAGTGATGATCGGGCAGCGGTCGCGACAGCAGAGAGAGGACGTCCGTTTTGCAGAACAATATGGCTGCCGCAGCCATCGAGCGCCCCGGGATATGATACCGGCCCTGGGTATCGACTTCGGCGGCACCAAGATCGAAGCCGTCTTGCTTGGTGCCGACGGCGAGACATTGTGGCAGCAGCGGGTGCCCAACCCCGGCACGTATGACGCCGCGCTCGCCACGATCGCCGGGTTCGTCGCGGCTGCCGACGTCGTGGGAGGAACGGCATGCTCCGTCGGCATCGGCGCACCCGGATCGCCATCGCCGCACACCGGATTGATGCGCAACAGCAATTCACTCTACTTGAACGGCCGATCGTTCGGAAACGACCTAATTGCTGTTCTCAATCGGCCGGTGAAGCTGGTCAATGATGCGAACTGCCTGGCGCTGTCGGAGGCGACAGACGGCGCCGCGGCCGGCGCGCGAAGCGTGTTCGCACTCGTGATCGGTACGGGGGTGGGCGGCGGCATCATATTGTCCGGCGCATGTCTCGACGGCGCTCACGGCATCGCCGGCGAGATCGGCCACTCACCTCTACCCTGGCCCCGCAGCGACGAGCTGCCGCCACCGGCATGCTGGTGCGGGCGAACGGGCTGCATCGAGAGCTGGGTCTCCGGCACGGGGTTCGCTCGCGCCGCCAAGGCCGAGCATAGCCTTTCTCTCAAAGCGCCCGAGATCGTCGCAGCGGCCCGTGCGGGCGATCCCGCGGCGCGTGCTGCGCTGGATGCGTACATCGATCGGCTGGGGCGCGTACTGGCCATGGTCGCCAACCTGCTCGATCCCGAAGTCGTCGTATTGGGTGGAGGCATGTCGAACGTCGCCGAAATCTATGCGGATCTTCCCGCGATCGTCCGCCGCCATGCCTTCTCGGACCTATGGGAAGGGCGCATCGTCCCTGCACGTTGGGGCGACGCGTCCGGTATGCGCGGAGCTGCGCGACTATGGACCGCGGAAGCCTGACCGACACGAGGTCGGGCATGATAAACGTAGAACCAATCAGCCGACGGAAAGTCGAGCCCGGAAACTCAGGAGAGGTCCCTTCATGCGATCGTTGCCGCTAACCGCCGCCCTGCTGCTCGGTACAGCATTTTCCTATGCGCTGGCTGCGCAAGCCGTGGCGCCAGTCATGCAGCCGGAAATCACGAATGCCGGCCCCTACAACGTCGCTATCCTGGAAGGCGGGATCGGGGTCGAGCGCGAGCTGACGGGTGGCGAGACAGCGGTCCGCGCCGACGCCCCATGGACACTGTCCGCCTGGATCCGTCCCAGCACAGCCAGCGCAACCGGTGCGGTGCTCGCCATCGGTGATCCGCTGGGGGCCTGTCGCTGCCTCAGCCTCGCCAACGGCCGCGCAGCCGCCGCGGATGGGGAGAGGACGATCACCGGCGGAGCCCCGCTGGCTGCAGGCCGTTGGACCCATGTCGCGGCCGTAGCGGACGGTCGAACACTGAAGCTGTACGTCAATGGTCGCGAGGTCGCGTCCGTCGCGAACCGCCCCACCCAAGTCGCCCCCCGCCTGGCGGTCGCACCGGTGACGAACAGCGGCGAAGGGCCGCGTCATTTCGGCGGATCGCTCGTTGCTGCGCGATTCGACGCCGTGGCGCTAGACACCGGCGAGATCGCGGCGGCCGTTCGCGCGCGGCCAGATTTCGACCTGGTGCAGTTCTGGCAGGTCGGCGTCGGCTGGCCCTTTCAGAAGCAGGCCAATATCGGCCTTACGCAGCAGCAGGATGCTTGGACCTTGCCGAAGGCCCGGGTCAGCGCGACCACCGCGCCAAGCGCACCCACGCCCTTACCCCCGACGGGGCTCGCACGTGAACGTGACGGTCGCTGGCTGGTGAACGGGTGGCAGCTCGCCGCGGCGCCCGAGGTGCGCGAAGATGCCGCCACCTTGTCGCGCCCCGGCCGGCCCACCGGAACGTGGCGAGCGGCAACCGTGCCTGGGACCGTCCTGACGACGTTGGTCGACCGCGGCGTATATCCCGATCCCTATTACGGGCTCAACAATCTCAAGATCCCCGAAAACCTGGCGCGGCAGGACTATTGGTACCGCACGAGCTTCACGGTGCCTGCCGATGCTGCCGGCAAGCGCCTCACGCTGGTCTTCGGCGGCATCAACTATGCGGCGGAAGTCTGGGCGAACGGCCATAAGCTGGGCGACACCCGCGGGGCCTTCATCCGTGGCCAGTTCGACCTTGTGCCCGTCGCGGGTGAGAACGTCGTGGCGGTCCGCGTTTCTCCGCCGCCTCATCCGGGAATCCCCCACGAGCAGTCGATCAGCGCTGGCGTAGGAGAGAACGGAGGGCAGCTCGCCATCGACGGTCCGACGTTCGTCGCCACCGAGGGCTGGGACTGGATACCCGGCATTCGCGACCGCAACACGGGGCTATGGCGGCCCGTCGAACTGTTGGCGCACGGAACGGTTCGACTGCTCGATCCGCATGTCGTCACCGACCTGCCCCTACCCCGTACCGACAGTGCAGACGTCTACGTGACCGTTCCGGTCCAGAACGCAGGTACCACCGCCAGCCGCATCACCGTGCGCGCTGCCTTCGGCGACGTCCGTGTCGAAAAGACGGTGATGGCGCCCCCCGGCGAAACCAAGGTCGTGTTCACACCCGCCGAATTCGCGCAGCTTCGCGTCGCCAACCCGAAATTGTGGTGGCCGAACGGCTACGGACAACAGGCTCTCTACCAACTTTCCCTGGAAGCGCTGGCCGACGGCCAGCTCTCGGACACGCGCACCGACAAGTTCGGCATCCGCGAAGTCAGCTACGATCTGTCGCTCTTCGATACAGCCGGCGCCCTTCGCCGGGTCAATCTCCAATTCACCGACGGCAGCCTGCGCGGCGAACGTCTGATCGACGTCCGCCATCAGGCCATCAAGCAGTCTCCCAACGGCTGGGCCGAATCTCTGACGCCCCAAGGGGAGCATTCTCCGGCGGTTACGACGATCACGTCGACGATGCCCGAACCGCACCTGACGATCCGCGTAAACGGCGTCCAGATCGCCGCCCGCGGGGGCAATTGGGGCATGGACGATGCCATGAAGCGTATCGGACGGGCCCGTCTCGCGCCCTATTTCCGTCTCCAGAAGGAGGCACACATGAATGTCATCCGCAATTGGATGGGCAACAACACCGAAGAGGAATTCTACGACCTCGCCGACGAAAACGGCATGATGGTGCTCAACGACTTCTGGCAATCGACCCAGAACTTTCAGGTCGAGCCGCAAGATCCGGCGTTGTTCCTCAAGAATGCCGACGACGTGGTGCGCCGCTACCGCAACCACCCTTCGATCATCCTCTGGTTCGGCCGCAACGAAGGGGTGCCCTATCCGGCCCTCAACGAAGGCCTCGACGATTTAATCGCGCGTGAGGACGGGACGCGTTGGTTCACGGGCAGCTCCAACGTCGTCAACCTGCAGGGGTCCGGACCCTACAATTATCGTCCGCCGGTGGGGTATTTCACCGGGCTTGCGACGGGCTTCTCGGTCGAGACCGGGACGCCGTCCCTGTCCACGATCGAGTCCGTACGCGCCAACATGCCGGACAGCGAAACCTGGCCGCTGAGCGACACCCTGGCGTACCATGACTGGCATTTCTCCGGGAATGGCGACACCAAGACGTTCATGACCACGCTCGACACCATGTTCGGCGCTGGAACCAGCTTCGCGGACTTCGAGCGCAAGGCGCAGATGATGAACCTCGAGACTCACAAGGCGATGTACGAAGGGTTCCTCGGCCATCTGTGGACGAAAAACTCCGGGCGACTGCTCTGGATGACCCATCCCGCATGGCCGTCGAACACGTGGCAGATCTACAGCTGGGACTATGACACGCAAGCCTCCTACTACGGTGCGAAGAAGGCCGCGGAGCCGCTTCATGTCCAACTCAACCTACCGGGCAACGAGCTCGTCGTCCTCAACACGACACAGGATGCGCAACCTGAGCTGAAGGTCCGCACGCGTGTCGTCGGACTCGACAACACCCAGCTCTTCCTCCGTGAGGACGCTGTCGATGCAGGCGCGAACATGGCCACGCCTCTGGCGCCGGTGCCACTCGAGCGATTGTTCGCCTCCAACCCGATGGTGTTGGTCAAGCTCGAGTTGATCGATCGTGCCGGCAAAACGGTTGCGGACAACTTCTATTGGCGCGGGAAGACCGAAGCCTCCTACCGGATGCTCGACACCTTACGGACCGTGGCGTTGACCGGCTCGGCCGCGGCTCAAGCGGTCGATGGCGAGGATAACGTCGTGACGGTGACGCTCGCCAATCATACCGCTGTTCCGGCGCTCAACGCGAAGCTGACGCTGGTCGATGCCGAGGGCAAACGGATCCTTCCGGCGTTCTACAGTGACAACTACGTGGCGCTCCTGCCAGGAGAGGAGAAGCGCATCGAGATCCGCTATCCCAGAGGTTCAGGCCAGGCGCCGGCAGCGCTGACGCTGCGCGGATGGAATGTCGCGCAATCGGATCACTTCATCACGCTCGCGCGGCAACCTGCGCGCTGAGGAAAGTGCGATGACGCGCGAAGGACGCAACCGGTGGTTGAGCCCTTCGCTCGTAAGCGCCACGACATCCCGGCGTCCCACCTCCCCTGAGCGTCAGCTGGGTTTGCGGCTTACGGGCGCGGGCTGAGGACTGAGACCCTCGGCAATCTGCGACGTGAAGTGGGCGTTCCGCATTTCTGACGGTGGCGCGAGCACCCCCCGGGCATGTGTCGGCAGGTGATCGCCGGCATGCGACGCGCCGTCGTCGAACACATAGTGATCGAACCAGCGCCGCCAGGCCACACGCTGTGCAGGCGGCAGATCGCGGATCGCGAGTATGGCATGGCTCAGCGCGCCCATCGGCGAGATCGCGTGCGGCTCGCCCCACCAGTAATTGACCATCACGTTGAACGCGGCGGAAGCCTTTACGTTGTGCCACCAGAACGGCGGAATGAAGAGCGCGTCGCCCGGATCGAGATCGGCCACGACCCCGTGCGGGATCGCCTCTGCGTACTTCGGATAGCGTTCAAGATCAGGGTTCTCGACGTCCACCATGCTGACCGGCGGTCCGGCGATGGTATGATGGAAGGGTCCTACATATAAATTGCCGACCTGCTCGGGCGGGAACAACGTAAAGCGCCGCCGGCCCGCGACCACCACCGCAACGTTGCTCGCCTCGTCGAAATGGGTGGAGACATGCGTCCGATTGCCGACCCATATGCGCGGCTTCGCATTCGGCAGCACGAACGGCAGGAGATTGTCCTCGATCCAGGCCGAGAGGTGATCATCCGCCGCGGCCGCGCCCGCATACAAGGCGACGGGCTCGGCCTCGCTGCGTAGCGAAAGCAGCTTGTCGAGCAGTCCGCTGAGCGATCCGAATCTCTTCTGAAAATTGCAGCCCCGCATCGTTGGGTCATAGAAGAACCGACCCTCGATTTCCGGCGGCCCGATGAGCACCTCGGCCGGGCGGCCGCGATCCATAGCCTTCATGTAGTCGACGAGTGTCTCGGTGGAACGGAGCCCCGCCATGACGGCCGGCCATCGCTCCGCCTGACCGCGCAGTACGATCGGCTGAGATCGCGTCGCGATCTCGTCTGCGAACCGCGCCGCATCAACCGGGCCGCTCTCGTCGACGCTGGCTTGGATGGTCATACTCGGTGCTCCTCAAAGCTTTCTAGCGTCGGGTGCCGCTGGGCTAAAGACCATCCGATCACAAAGTGCCGGCCTGGCTTGCTGGCCTCGGAAAAAATCAGTTACCACAATACCTTCCAGTTGAAGATCCGGCCGGCAAAGGGCCGAAGAAGCTTGGTCGCGATGAGCGCGGCGGCTGCCCATCACGACGCAGAGGCTGACCAGGAGGCAGATTACCGCAGAAGCAAAGTGGTAAGGACCCAAACCCGGACATTCGCGCCCCCTCCCCCACTCCCCATCTTCAGACATTCATTCATCTCCGCGCTGAATGGCCTTGTCGCATGATCGACCGTCATGGATGTCGTGAATGGAGAGGAGAGCGGACGTTCGCCTCATGGTGGCATGTTGAGCTGAGCCACAGTTCCGGTGCCTTCGTCATTCCGTTTTAGAAACAAGTGCCAGAGCTTGAGCTTGCCGCGCCGCTGTCGCCTCGGCGTTTTCGCGCCTTCTGGGATCAAGCGGCCAGACAGCCAGAACTTGTGGAGAGAGCCGAACGACGGCGTAACAAGACGTGATGATTAATGGTACTTTGACGTCAGAACCTGACGGCGTGGTATCCTGCTTCGGACACGCAACCTTAGGCTTGTCGTTAAACGGCTCTACAGCAGACAAAAGCTCAAAAACGTTTTTGTCTCCGTTGTAGTAAGCTTCGAGCTGCCTCAAATCGTGTTGGTCTACGAGCATAAAGCTCGCAGGAAGATCGTTGGCAACGCCAGCTTTGGCTGACCGGCAACGCCAGCTTACACAATCGATATTTGGCGGTCGCCCTTCGTAAAGTACGGTGGGAACAATTTGTAGAAGGCCAGCCGATACAGGCGCTGATGACCTTGAGGCGTCTCGTGCGAGCTTTTCAGCGTCAATCTTCCCGGTGTCCTCATCTTGGGGATTGTATGAAGTGTTACTGGCCTCGCCACGTTTCGAGACGAGCTGCACCTCTGCCAAGCGTGTTCTAAATACTCGGTCAGCAATTTTGACGAAGATGGGTGACCTTAGGACATCGTCCGACGCTCGATTAGATGGAGCCGTCGAGCATGCACCTGATAGCAGGAAACTAGTTATGGCCAACCGCATTGCCGCCGTGCGTAGGTGCACACAGAACGCGAAATGAGAAAACGGCCGCATCCGCGAATGATCGCTCTATAAGCAGACCTTTGCAAGTTACATTTGACTCCGAGCTTCCAATGTCCGGAAGTGGGCGTAAGCAGCAGGTCCGCTTTTGGGAGGAAAGCGGACTGACGGCTTTTAGAAGCGAATTGGCCGTGACTGCCGTTTCGGACGAGATGTTGTTGCGGCCCGTCAAAAAAAAGACTGCGGATTACCTAATCGACAGCTGGCAGCCATCTATTAAATATTAGCTGCTCCGATACGATCGCCGTATTCGAGCGGTCCTTCGCAGGAATATACCGCCCCTGTTCGACCAGCAGCTTGCAGGCGCGTTCGTCTATCGTTCGGCTTCCCGAGGACGTTACGGGTGTGCACTGCTCAATATGTCCAGTCGTACCAATTAGTACTCGCAATCCCATTTTGCCCTGCGCTCGCTGCGAGATAGCATCATATGAAATTTTACTGTCTCGTAACAGCTTATCAACCAACTTTGGTACTGCCGGCGTTTCAACCTGATGCTCGCGTTCTGGGTCAATACCGTAACTAACAATAAAGTCCTAAAAGCATTCCGCCATTGATTTTAGCAAAGCGTTCCACGCTCTCGTTTTGAAGGTAGCGAGTCTCTCCTTACCGTGTTCAAAGGATATGTCAGCAATAGCTTGCTGCGCAATCTCGTCACGGTCAATGTAAAGCCCGAACTCTGATGATTTCGCAATTGGCGAATTGAGGTCTATCGCCTTTCCTTCGAACCGTCGACCGCTTGGGCCTATCACAAGCGCCAAGGTTGTACCTCTTGGTAGTTTAACCGGTGATGCAACATTCGCAGAGATAACTAGCTTATGCTCAAGCGATGGCGTTGCGACTGAAAGCTGAGCCTGTCCATTGTTAAAATGCCGTGTAGCCACGCATCCGGATGATGCGAAATCGATCGCCCATTTGCCAGACGGTTCTAGCGCCGTTGCCGATAACGTTATCTGCATAAATGTCGCAGCGACCCACCACGTCATTGCAATATATCCCTACACCACGCGTTTGCTTCGATATATATGGCAGATTTAAATAATTTAAAATGATATTACGGGGCCAAGTGTCGGTTAGCGCGCTCTCCCGCTTATTAAAATAAACAGCGCTATGCGACAGCCCCGAGATAGTGACGCATTTGTAGGAAATGGTCTTGCCTTCTAAGTAAGGCGCTTAATATAATTACCTGACAATTGGGCGTCAGCCGTCATTATCGTTCTCCAAGTCGGTTAATAGGTCAGCGAGCTGGCTCCGACGTGCTGGCGCGTATGCGGGGTCTTTCGATCGGATGTCATCGTCGTCAGCCCAATAGCTCAGGCCATGCCACGCGTTACGCTCAGCACCTCGCAGCGCTGCGGGATCGACGGTAGCAGCGTTGAGCTCGTCGTTCGTCACGTCACCACCATCTATAATGCGCCGAAGGAAGCCGATTAGTAAGGTGCGAGCGTCGGTCATCTATAAGAAGCTGCCCGAACTCCAACGCTCAGGCAATGTCCGCTATCAAGATTGGGAGGCCGAGCCACCGACGTCTGCAACTGGGCGATAGCGGCCACGCCAGCTGCGTCTGGCAGGACCCACTTTCGGCCGCTCGGAGACTACGAACCGCCGCGCGAAACCGGCCGCTCGTTCAGCATCACCGACGGCCGATCAACCACATTTCCGAACCGTCGATTTACCGCGGCTGCGTACGCTCGATTGGCCGATCCGACCCTATGGAGATGATCGATGGGGCACTCGCCGATGGACCCCGCCTTTGACGAACTTCGACCCTGGAATGAGGGCCGGCTTATCGGTGCGAAGCGGGCGCTAAAACAGCAACAGGTCTGGGGGTGCTGTCAGTCTAACGCGAACCGCTCTCCACACGATGCAGGTCGATCTTTGAACGTGGCGGTCTAGCTTGCAAGGATCTGCCACTCCGCCAGCGCGGCGGAGCGTCGTTCCTTGTAGGTCTGTCGGTCGGTGAGATGGCGTTCTAGGCTGAAGTGATTGTGGACGTTGGCGTGGACGGAAGCGAATTTTTGCAGCGTCTTCATCTGCCTGAACCTCAGCATTGCCCGCTCCCTTCGTCGAAACGGCAGATGGCTGTTTTCCACCCGGTTATTCGCCCAGCGGCCGATCTCCTGACGTTCTCGACAGCCCAGTTCGTCCATGGCGGCGCCATAGCTGCGCAGGCCGTCGGTCGTGATAGCATCTGGTGAACCGTGGCGCTTCAGCGCCTTCTTCATGAAGCGAAGCGCTGCCGACTTGTCGCGGCTTTTGGTTATGTAACTCTCGAGGACTTCACCCTCATGATCCACCGCCCGCCATAGGTAGACCATCTCGCCATTCAGCTTCACATACATCTCGTCCAGGTGCCAGCGCCAATGACGGAACCCCCGCATGCGACTGACCCGCTGGCGGCGGATGTCACCGGCGAACAATGGCCCGAACCTGTTCCACCACAGCCGAACCGTCTCGTGGCAGATGTCGATCCCCCGCTCGAACAGCAGGTCTTCCACGTTCCGCAGCGACAGCGGAAAGCGCACGTACATCAGCACCACTAGCCGGATCACCTCGGGCGAGGAGTTGAAGTAGCGGAACGGCGATGCGGGCTTGCGGGGGCGAGGCATCTGAGAACCCTACCCTGCGCTGCTTACCGCCAGGTGCATTTGGTTTGACGGAGCCCTCTCGCGAGCGGCCGGGTCGAAGAAGTGCCCGGCACGGGCGCACCGATCCATGACATCGCGCCCGCACTAGGCAAGCCCGGCTGCGTCGTGCTTGCAATTGGGCTGGTGCTTTTCCTCCCTTCGGGCAAGCTCACTGAGCTATGCGGAAACCGGGCGCGCCGGCTGTATGCCCGTGCTTGGGAGGAGCAGGGCTTCAAAGCCAAGCCTGAGCAGCCCGGCGAGGACCCGTATCCATCGGTCGCCTTCTTCGGCCTCGCGCCTACCACCGACGGCAGCGTTCGGGCGATCGCGATGAACGGCGTCTACCGGATCGCGCGCGATGGCAACGTGAGCGGACCCGAGCGATTACCCGTGTTCGTGCCCAAAGGCGATATTCGCATCTCGACGGCGAACTCAGAGCCTGAGCTTGTATTGACGGGTGTAAATGGGCGCGCATCGGTAGGCGGGGCAATGCCAGTTGTCGTGCGACGCTGACCAGCCGCTCAATGGGTTCCGCCGCGCTTGCTCACGCTAGTCTTCCCCAAGTCGGTTACGACCCAAGAGCGGTCCTTCGAGCTCCCTTCGGCACTTGCCGAAAGCCGACATTTGTTCACGTCCCAGGCAGAATCCGGCAGCCGCACCCTACGGACTCTCGTTGACCCTGCGTCTCGCCTGTTGGCGTAACCACACGCCCAGGGGTCCAAATCAATTCAGACGTATCCCCTATTTAGCTAGCAGCCGCCACACTCCAGCGTTGAATGCCCGAGCACCATCGACACCAGGTCAACAAAATTGTGGATAACCGCAGATTATCAATCCCACTTCAACCACCTCAATGATCCGCCCAACATAATCTAGGATGAAATTCCTTCTTGCGGGATGGTCAAATCTCCTTTTTTACAAATCTTCTTGCACAAGAAATAAATAATATTTTATACTAAATTAGTAAATTGCCTATAATATAACCGGCTCATTTAACCTCACTTACCTCGTACTTGTTTTTCAAAGCAATGTACGCACTAGAAAATAGTTGAACACTTGAGCGTAGCACATTTTCATAATCAGCCGAACTGCACTTGCCCTTCGAGATACGGTCAATCCGTCCGGTTTGTGCCATCGAGAAGGTCAATGATCCTAGAAGGTGATGCGTGAACCAAAATAACTCGTCATCAGGCACATTTCCGATTCTGCGCATGATCTCCAAAAAACGCTGCACCACGTCGTCGAAGTGCTTGTCCATATAGAACGCGCCACAAAAGCGCGTTGTGTTCGTCATACCAATGAGGGACATAAAGTTTGACCAGCCGTCGCCAAGCGTAAATACATGATCGAAGATTGGTCTTAGAAAAGCGTCAATCGCCCCAGCTGCTTCCAATTTTCCTGCATTCGTCGCTTCGTATTCGTTTAAAACGCGAATGCGTATAGGGTTCAGGACGGAGGCCCGCCGAGACCATACGGCTTCGAAAATATTTTCCAGACCGTCAAAATAGTAATTTATGAGCGCGGGCGTAACCCCCGCAGCAGAGGCAATAGCCTTGATGGTTACACCGTCTCTACCATGATACGCAAAGAGCGTCTCCGCCTCATCTAAGATGACCTCTATCGTAGCTTCACGGCGTTCGGTTTGGGTACGAGCGGGCGCGCGAGTGCGGCGAGCCTTGTTTGGACGCGGTGTTGCGATGTCCTTAGCGGGTGTCATCTTCCCAACGTACTCTAGTCCATCGGCTATTGCGACTGGGGAGGCCAGCGTAGGCGTCCAGGCTTGGGAGACTTGGCCGTTGATAGCGGCGTCAACACCACCCTCATCCCGCATGTGCACCCCCTCTTAAAATGCGCTTGCCATCTGCAAAGCAGTAATGTTACTGTCGCTAACAACAATAACAAGACATACCGGAAATCGGGTCGAATTGCAATTGGGTGCTCGCGGATGGCCGCAGAGTAGCCTGTCTCCGTATGGGAGACGCTTTAGGAGGGGGTTAGCATGCGTAAGGCTTCGTCGCGGCTGCACACTGTCGGGTGCATGACTGCTGTGTGGCTTGCCTTTGCGAGCAGCAGTACAGCTCAGGCGCAGCAGGTGCCTGCAGAGGCAACTCCACCCGCTGACGCCGCGGCCAATCCTGCGGATGGGCAGGACGGTGCTCGCAAAGACGACATCGTCGTCACCGGCTCTCGCATCCGCCGCTCGGTCGATGAAACCGCCTCCGCACCCGTCGCCGTCCTTGACGCCGACAATTTCAAGCAGCGAGGTTTCAACCAGGCTGGCGACGCCCTCAACGAGCTAACCTCGAACACGCCGCAGCGCACGCCGCAACCCTATGTCTCCAACGGACAGGCTGTTGCCGGTGCCGACTTCCCCAACTTGTTCAATCTTGGGCCCGCTCGGACGCTGACACTTGTTAACGGGCGGCGCACGGTTTCGACCTCACTCGGCTTGGGCGATGAGGCAGTCGACACGAACATCATCCCGCTCGGGCTTCTCGACCGTGTCGAAGTCGTTCAGGGTGGCGGTGCCGCGGTCTACGGTTCGGGTGCAATCGGCGGTGTCGTAAACTACGTTTTGAAGAAGAACTTCCAAGGCCTTCGGTTGGAAGCACAGAACACCGTCACTGGCGATGGAGACTACTCCCTCCACACCGCCCGCCTCACCGCGGGCCACAATTTTGCTGGTGGCCGGGGGAACATCGCCGTTGAGGCCGACTATTCCAAGACGAGCTCTCTGGTCTTCAACCAGCGTTCGGATCGCTTCATTTCCGGCGCCGGTCTTAATCTTACGCCGGGAGCCGGCGCTAACGGCATCCCGTTCACGACCGCTTATAATGACGCGACCCAGTACGTCGATCAGAACGGCCTCGTCGTCACCGGGCCGTTCAATTATGATGTGAACGGCGTCCTCAAGCAGGGCGGTCAGGGCATAACGATCAACGGAAGCGGCAACATCGAGCTCAAGGGTCTCGGCATGCCGGTCCCTGGCGTGCCGACTTCAGCCACAGGCAGCCAGTTGCGCTGGCCGTTCAAGGACTACGGTACGCTCGTGCCCGGCGTAGAGCGCGCAATCGGATCGCTCGTTGGTCACTACGACATCACCAACAACCTGACGTTCTCGACCGAACTGCTGGTCGCACGGACGAGGTCGCAGCTCGTCAAGCGGGCCTCGCTGCTCCAGCAATACATCCCGGTTCTTTCATTCGCATATTCGGATCTGCAGCCGCTGCCGTTCACTCGCAACAACCCTTACCTGTCGCAGAGCACCATCCAGGCGCTTTCGGCCGCAAATCCCGGCTTTGCAGCAGGGCAGCCGTTGTTCCTCTCTAAGAATTTTCTCGACGCCGACCCCAACGGCGGTGACCACTATTTCACGACGACGACCTATCGGGCACTTGCCGCCCTCAATGGCAATTTCAACCTCGGCAAGCGGCGCTTCGATTATGAGGTTTCGTACTCGCACGGGCAGGTCAACACCGACATCGATGCCTACGCACCGATCTTTCCCAACATCCGCAACGCAGCGAATGCCGTGCGCAATGCTTCGGGTCAGATCGTCTGCGCAATCAACCAGACGACGGTCGTCGATGCGAATTGCGTTCCCTTCAACATCTTTGGCGTCGAACGGCCAAGCCAGGCCGCCCTCAACTACATCGTCGGCAAGAGCGGTGTAACGGATTCGGGCACCCTTGGACCTGTGAAGAACTTCCAGGACGACGTGCTTGCGACCATCAGTGGTGACATCGCGCGGCTCCCCGGCGGCATGGCCAAATTCAGCGCGACCTACGAGCATCGCGATCAGCGCGCGTCAATCAACCCGTTGCCGGGCGACATCGAAGGCATCTATCTGGCCGGGATTAAGGCGGTCGGGGGTCGCGGCGGCTTCAACACCGACGAGATCGCAGGCGAAGTCGCGGTTCCGATCGTCGGAGGCGACTTCCGCCTGCCGCTCGTTCAGGCCCTCGATTTCGACGGCTCCTATCGTCTGGTCAACAGCACACTGGCCGGCAACAACTCGGTCTGGGGTGTAGGCGGCCGTTGGCTCGTCGGATTAGGCTTCACCGCGCGTATCAATCGAAGCCGCAACTTCCGCGCTCCCAGCATCAACCAGGTGAGCGCGCCGGGCGCCGTCACCATCAGCGGTGCGGGTAACCCGTGTTCAAGCACGGCTATCAACAGCGGATCTAACCCGGCCGCACGTCGCGCGAATTGCGTCGCCCTTTTCACGGCGAACCCAAACTATGGCCTGAACACCTTGCCGGCTGGCCTTGCGCCAACCGTGGCGAACCGCCTTGCCAATTTCGTGGGGACGGGCACCTCTCAAGTGCAGCTGACGACCAGAGGCAATCCGGAGCTTCAGAACGAAACCTCCGACGCCTTGACGTTCGGCTTCGTGTTCCAGCCGACGTTCCTGCGTGGCCTGACCATCACGGCGGACCGGCTCGACCTCAAGATCGGCAATGCGCTTGCGCTATTCGGCGTGAACGAGTTCGCCTCGACTTGCTTCGATCAGCAACCGCAACAAGCGCAGTATTGCAGCACGATCGGCTTTGACAGCAACGGCGACATCAATCGCGGCGTTGCGACGACGGTGAACGCCGGTTCCGCTCGGCTGAAGTCCGACATCTACAATGTCGACTATCGCTTCGCGCTCAGCAGCATCGCAGCATCGCTGCCGGGTCAGCTCGCGCTGACCGCCTCCGCCACGCACAACCGCCTTGAGGAGGTCGTCTACCTGGGTGTCACGCAAAAGCTGGATGGGACCGTGGCATTGCCGGAATGGTCCGTTCATTTCGAAACCCGATACAAGATCGGCCCTGCTTTATTCACCTACGCTTTGAATTACCTGTCGCCTTCGCTGATTGGGCAAGGCGCCACCGTGGAGAATTCAACGGACGGTTATTATAAGGTTCGCGCCAATTATCGGCATGACGTATCACTCGAGTACACGATTGCCGATAAGTATGCCCTTCGCCTCGGTGTGAATGACCTCTTTGATCGCAAGAATGAATATCCTGTAGCCTCGTTCGGGGACATCATCGGTCGCCGCTTCTTCGCAGGAATTACCGCGCAGTACTAAAATAAGAATATAGACGGTCGGCTGCTTGAGGCAGCCGACCGTCGAAGAAGCGCATCTAGGCTTAGGAGAGGTTAGGATGACGAAGTCAAAGCGCATAAGTTTGACCGCGGTCGGCCTTCTGCTTGCGAGCAGCGCAAGCGCGTTGGTCTATGGTGTTTCGCAAGATGAGACCGTAGCCGGCGGTGTGACGGTGGTTCAGGGGACTGTGGCCAGCGTCAATTCAGCGGTCCTTCCAACGCCGACGCCTACGCCTCAGGCATTGGCCGGCTCACAGACTGGCCTGGTCGCTCAGGCATGGCTGACGACAGGGGATCAGCGGGCACTTCTTTCGCCTCAAGCCCCTATCCCCTTCTACACCGATGCGGGCACTACCAACGTCATAACCGTCGACCCATCGGTGCGTTATCAGACGATGGAGGGCTTTGGCGCGAGTATTACCGACGCGTCGGCCTACCTGATCCAGCATGTCTTGGGCCCGTCTCAGCGCACCGCGTTGATGAACGATCTTTTTAGCGTGAGCGGCAACCACTTCGGCATGACGCGCCTGACCTTGGGTGCGTCCGATTTCTCGCAGACCCATTACAGCTATGACGACCTTCCAGCCGGGCAGACCGACCCGCAGCTGGCTCAATTCTCGATCGCACCGGCGACGGTTGACGTCCTGCCGACCGTACGGGCTGCAAAAGCGCTGAACCCCGATCTTGTTGTAATGGGCACGCCGTGGAGCCCCCCAGGCTGGATGAAAACCAGTGGGTCGCTGATTGGTGGCACACTGCGCGACGACAGTTTCCACGTATTTGGCGCGTATCTAGCCAAGACGGCGCAGGCATTCGCGGCGGCCGGTGTCCCCCTCGACTACTTGAGCATCCAGAACGAGCCGGCGTTTGCCCCCACCGACTACCCGGGCATGCTGTTGTCGCCCGACCAGCGCGCCACCCTCTTCGCCGATCACGTCGGACCTCAGATGGCAGACGCCTCCCCGCAGACAAAGCTGCTCGAGCTCGATCATAACTGGGACCTCAATCCACAAGCCCTTCAGGTACTGTCGAACGCCCGCGCGGCTCAGTATGTGAGTGGGAGCGCCTTTCACTGCTATGGCGGTGACGTCTCGCAGCAATCGATCGTCCACAACCAATTTCCGAAAAAGGACGTTTTTTTTACCGAATGCGTCGGGTCGGCAACTGCAATCAACTGGGCGTCGAACCTCGGCTACGACATGCAGAACCTGATCATCGGCACGACCCGGAATTGGGCACGTGGCGTATCGTTCTTCAACGTCGCTCTCGATACGACGTTCGGTCCGCATAAGGGTGGCTGCGTCGCCTGCACGGGCATCGTGACCGTCGAGCCGATTACCGGCACCTACAGCCGCAACGTCCAATACTATTCGCTGGGCCATCTCAGCCGCTTCGTGCAGCGCGGCGCGGTGCGCATTGCATCGACGGAACGCGTCGACAACGTCCTGTCGGTAGCCTTCGCCAATCCCGACGGAACGGTAGCCCTGCTGGCCTACAATACCGGCAGCGCCGATCATGACCCGATTGTCTCGACGCCCTACGGCGCCTTCACTTTCCACCTGAAGGGGCAATCCGCAGTTACGTTCAAGTGGCGTGCGCCGTCGTGAAGGCGCGGCAATGATCGCGTCCATGCAGGACCACCAGCTCCGCGTGCCGCAGCTGCTCGATCATGCGGCGCGCTACCATGGCGACCGGGAAATCGTGACGGCTTGGCCCGATGGTTCCGTCACCCGGATCACGTGGGCCACACTTGCCAACGACGCACGCAAGATGGCCCAGGCCTTCGAGCGCTTAGGCATCAAGCCCGGCGATCGCGTTGCGACATTGGCCATGAATCATACTCCCCATCTGGTCGCATGGTTTGGTGCCATCGGAATGGGTGCCATCGTCCATACGCTTAACCCGCGCCTCTTCGACGAACAGCTGATCTACACCGTCAACCATGCGGCCGATCGAGTGCTACTGTACGACTGCGCCTTTCAGCAGCAGGTCGATCGGCTTCGTGATCGCTGGCCTACAATTGAGCGTTTCATCCGCATCGATGGTGACGGACCGGGAAGCCTCCTGGAACTGCTCAACGTAGAGGATGGGGAGTGCGACTGGTATGGCGGCGACGAGCGCGAGCCATCGATGCTCTGCTATACCAGCGGCACGACCGGGGCACCGAAAGGCGTGCTCTACACCCATCGATCGACGGTGCTTCATGCCATGGCCGGCGTCGCCCCATCGATGTTCGACCTCTCGGCCACCTCGGTCGTGCTGCCCATCGTGCCTCTCTTCCATGCCGCTGGATGGGGCCTGCCATTCGCTGCTGCAATCGCTGGGGCGAAAATGGTGCTCTGCCCGACCAACGAGCCAACGATCCTCAGCCAAACGATGACGAGAGAGCATGTCACCCATTCGGCGGGCGTGCCGACGGTGTGGCTCAGCCTTCTGGCACATGCGGACGCTGCCAACGCCTTTCCGCGTGCGTTACGGCACGTCAGCATCGGTGGATCTGCAGCCCCGGCATCTATGATTGCGCGCTTCGAGGCGGCGGGTGTCCGTGTTGCCCATATCTGGGGAATGACGGAAACGTCCCCCCTCGGCACGATGGGTCAACGGCCTGTGGGCTGGGCATTAATGGATGAAGCTCAGAAATTGTCGGTGGCATCACGTCAGGGCAAACCACCCTATGGCGTCGAGCTCGCCCTGGTTGATGACGCTGGCGAGCCTGTAACTCACGATGGGGTGTCGCCTGGCCGGCTACGAGTTCGAGGTCCCTGGGTGGTCCATCGCTACTACGCTGCTGATGCCGACGCGGTGGATGACGACGGATGGTTTGATACGGGCGACGTTGCGGTCATGCACCCTGATGGCACAATGCAAATTACTGACCGCGCCAAGGATATGATCAAGTCAGGCGGTGAGTGGATCAGCTCGGTTGAGCTTGAGAATGCTGCCATTGGTTGCGCTGGAGTTGCTGAGGCTGCAGCAATAGGTGCGATTCACCCCAAATGGGGGGAGCGGCCGATCCTACTTGTTGTGCGACGTCCAGGCAGCACCGTGACGTCAGACGAGCTCCGCTTGCACCTGCAAAACCATGTCGCAAAGTGGTGGCTGCCTGACGAGGTCATCTTCGTGGAGGAATTGCCGCATACCGCGACAGGGAAGCTTCTGAAGAGCGCCTTACGTGATCGGTACGCCAAAATCCTCATCGATGGTTAACTCAGACCCAAAGGAAAGTCATGCTTGCAACAATCATCGCGCTCGCTGCAGCAGCAGTACAGCCGCAGACGGCAATGACCGAGGATGCCTGCGCACGTATTGAGGCGCAGGTAAGTCAGAAAGCCAAGAACGAGCAAGACGGCATCCGTCGACAACTTGATTGGTCAAACCTGTGCCGTTATGCCGATGAAAATGCGAAGGTCACGACACCCCCACGCATTGTCTTCATTGGTGACTCGATCACGGAGTTTTGGAAGCGGGATCAGCCAACCTTTTTCTCCTCTGCGGTCCTCGACCGCGGGATCAGTGGGCAGACTTCGGAACAGATCCTGCTGCGCTTCTATCAGGACGTTGTCGTTCTCAAGCCGGCCGCCGTTCACATTCTGACTGGAGCCAATGACATTGCCGGAAATACCGGACTGATCACCCCCGAGGCTTGGCAGAACAACATCCGGATGATGGTGGACGTGGCTCGTGCGCGCCGTATCAAGGTCGTGATTGGATCACTGCTCCCAGCGGACGCCTTTTGGTGGAACCCCTCTATGCGCCCGGCGCAGCAGCTCGCCGCGATGAACACGTGGCTCCGGGAGTATGCAAAAAGCCAAAACGTGCCCTTTGTCGATTATTATGCGGCGATGGCGACGCCAACGGGCGGGATGAAGCGAGAGCTCACGGACGACGGCGTTCACCCCAATAAGCGGGGATATGACGTTATGAAGTCCGTTGTCGATCCAACGCTCCGCGTGCTGGCAGAGTAGCTGCACCCAACACTCACGAACGAGCCCAACGAAGCGAAACCCAAACAGCGTCGATGCTGGTTGGACAGCCGGGCTCATTCCCAATGCCGGCTGAGTCCCGTCCCGCACCGCCTTAGCCTGTGACCTTGCATAATCGGGAAGTGTCTTATGAAGCGTTCGAAATCCGTCCTGGCTGTCCTCATTCCAGCGCTTGCGAGCGCCGCGAGTGGGGGTGCGTGTGCGCAGGGCCAAGCCGACACGAGCGCTGGTATGCGTCCGGCTGAGAAGCGAGAAGCAGCGGACCAACAGGCTGCCACCCTTGCTGGCAAGATGACGCCTGCCGAAAAGCAGGCCTACGTGTTCGGCTACTTCCCGCCGCTCAGCAAAGACCGGCCTGCGGACATGATCCCTTCTGCCGGCTATGTACCGGGGGTTCCGCGGCTCGGTATTCCGCCACTCCGGGAGAGCGATGCATCGCTCGGGGTCGCCAATCAGATTGAGCAGCGCAAGGGCGATGTCGCTACCGCCCTGCCGGCCAGCCTGGCGATCGCAGCCAGTTTCGATCCCGATCTTGCCTATCGGGGAGGCGCGATGATTGGCGCCGAAGCTAGGGCAAAGACGTTCAACGTGCTGCTCGCGGGAGGTGTGAACCTGACCCGGGACCCTTGGGGCGGGCGGACGTTCGAGTATTTCGGCGAGGACCCGCTGCTTTCGGGTCTGATGGCTGGCGAGTCCATCCGGGGCGTCCAGTCCAACCGCATCGTGTCGACGGTCAAGCATTTCGCCCTCAATCCCCAGGAGACGCTGCGAACGACCGTGAATGCTCGCATTGGCGAGGCTGCCTTGCGCGAGAGTGATCTGCTCGCTTTCGAGATCGCGATCGAACGTGGTCGTCCCGGCTCCGTCATGTGCTCCTACAACAAGGTCAACGGAGACTGGGCGTGCGAAAACGATTTCCTGCTGAACCAAGTCCTGAAACGTGATTGGGGCTACAAGGGCTGGGTGATGAGCGATTGGGGCGCTGTTCATTCGACCGTGAAGGCAATCAACGCTGGTCTTGATCAACAATCGGGTCGCGAATTGGACAAGGCGCTTTTCTTCGGGAAGCCGCTCGCTGACGCGCTTGCTGCCGGCACGGTGTCTTCCACCCGCCTGACGGATATGAACAGTCGGATCCTGTGGGGCGTGGTCAGTACCGGCCTGATAAGCGATCCGGTGCCGCTCACGGCACAGACCATAGACTATGATGCTCACGCCCGTGTTGCCCAGGAGGTAGCCGAGAAGGGCAGCGTGCTCCTGAAGAACGAAGGGGACTTGCTGCCTCTGGCACGCACCGCCAAGTCGATCGTGGTCATCGGTTCACACGCGGATGTTGGCGTTCTGTCGGGCGGTGGATCGAGCCAGGTCCGCTCCGTTGGTGGCGCACCGGTCGAGATCCCGCTGAAGGAAGGCGCAGCTGCTTCCTTCGCCCGTGTGACCTGGCATGCATCGTCACCTCTGGCCGCCATCCGCAAGATGGTGCCGAACGCTAGTGTCAGCTTCGTTGATGGCGCAGATCCTGCTGCAGCAGCTTCTGCCGCTCGGAAGGCGGATATAGCGATCGTATTTGCCTCCCAATGGCGCACCGAAGCGCAGGACGTCGAGACGCTCTCTCTCCCTGACGGACAGGACGCGATGATCGATGCGGTGGCAGGGGCCAACCGGCGCACCGTTGTTGTGTTGGAAACGGGTGGTCCCGTGCTGATGCCCTGGCTTACTCGCGTGCCGACGGTTCTTCAGGCATGGTACCCGGGCCAACGCGGCGGAGAGGCGATCGCCAACATTTTGTTCGGCGTTACCAACCCTTCTGGCCGCCTGCCGATGACCTTCCCCGCCAGCGAGGCGCAAGCGCCTCGTCCGGTCGTTCCAGGCCTTGCAGCGATGAAGGAGGCCGACCGTGCTCAGAAGAAAGGCAGCACCTACGGCATGATCGAACGCTCGCTGATGGTGGATGTCGATTACCCTGAGGGTGCCGACGTCGGCTATCGCTCCTACCTGAAGCACAATGTCCAACCGCTGTTCCCATTTGGGTATGGCCTCTCCTACACCCGCTTCAGCTACGGCGATCTGCGTGTCACACCCGGTGCATCGCCAAAGGTCAGCTTCACCGTCACAAACATGGGGAAGGTTGCCGGGTCAGATTCACCACAAGCCTATGTCCGGGCTGGACAGCGCAACGGCGGGAGCACTCGCCTCGTCGGCTTCCAACGCGTGACCTTGGCGCCCGGTGAGAAACAGCAGGTCGAGATCACCATCGATCCACGCTTACTGGCGGACTTCGATACCAAAGCGAACGATTGGCATGTGGCAGGTGGTCGCTACCCGATCTCGATTGGCCGCTTCGCCGGTGATGCAGCACTCACGGCAGATTTGACGATAAAGGATGCGCGCATTCATCCCTGATACTGTGCCCCCGGCTCCAAGGTTGCCGATCGTCCTTTGACGATGGTGGGATCTGGGAGCCGGAAGCATATTCCTGATTGGCAGACGTCAATGTCAGCACGTGCGCAATGGAAGTGATCCTACGCTCCGATCCTTTGTAACGGATGGCAGCGATCGAGAGCTTTTATTCCTCGCAATCGGCCCCTTGTCCGACGTGAAACCACCAAATTCGAGCGGTAACCAAGCCAATGATTATGCACTCTCCTTCTTCCGCGAAGGTTGCCGATACGCCGTCGGGAGAAGGCTATGATGCTCCCGATCTCCGGGTCTTCGTCATAGCGCTGTTCTTCATCTTCGGTGGCATCACGAGCCTCAACGACATCATCATCCCGAAGCTGAAGGAGCTGTTCACGCTCGACCATACGACCTCCATGCTGGTCCAGTCGGCGTTCTTCCTTGCCTATGCCCTCTTTTCGCTGCCTGCAGCGGCGATCGTCCGCCGGGCAGGTTATATGCGAACGGCCTCGATCGGCCTCGTCACCATGATGATTGGATGCCTGCTCTTCATTCCTGCGGCGCGATCAGCGAGGTTCGAAATGTTCCTCGCTGCCTTGTTCGTACTCGGCGCTGGCATCACCATCGTGCAGGTCGTAGCCAATCCGCTCATATCGTTGCTCGGATCCTCAAAGACTGCGTCCAGCCGGCTTACGTTCGCGCAGGCGTTCAACTCACTCGGCACGACGATCTTCCCGCGTATCGGTGCCTCCCTCATTCTGGGCGGTCTTGCAGGTGTCAGCGCTGCATCTCTCAGCGGCGACGCTTTGTTGGCGTATCGTCAGCAGGCATCGCAGGTGGTCGTGCACACATATGTCGGTCTAGCTGTCGCGCTTGCCGTCATTGCTGCCGTGGTCTGGACCCGTCGTAATCGCCTCAACGAAGAGCAAGATCATTCAGGCAACATCTTCCACGCCTTCTCACTGCTGACGCGGCCACGGTTCGCGATGGGGACGGCGTGCATCTTCCTCTACGTGGGCGCGGAGGTGTCGATCGGTTCAGTCATCGTGCTCTACCTTATGCAATCCACCGTACTGGCCATCGATGCGCAGTCCGCTGGAAGCTATGTCGCCTACTATTGGGGCGGGGCCCTTCTTGGCCGGTTCATCGGCTCCTGGGTGCTGGCGCGAGTGGCACCGGGCAGGGTCCTTGCCTGGGTCGCCATCGGTGCGATCGCGCTAATCGCGATCTCGGCGAACACTGGCGGGCAGGTTGCAGCCTGGTCGCTGCTTGCAATCGGGCTGATGAACGCGGTGATGTTCCCGACGATATTCTCGATCGCCAGTGCGGGGCTCGGCGCACGAGCAGCGGAAGGGTCGGGTCTCATTGCAACTGCCATCGTCGGCGGAGCTGTAGTGCCTCCGTTGACGGGTCTTATCGCCGACAAGACGGGCTCGATGGAACTGTCCCTCGTACTCCCCGCGCTGTGTTATCTGATGATCATGGCATACGGCCTATATGCCGACCGATCGGCAGCGGCATAAACGAGAAGGTGAGACGTCGACCCAGCGGAGAGATGGATCATTCCTCCATCGGTATCGGATTGACGCTGCTACGCGTGGAGAGCTGAAATGATTGTGGCGATTGCGCTTCTCGCTTCTACCCCTGTCGTTACCGTTGACGGTCAGAGAGTGGCGGGGATCTCCAGCGCAACTCACCGACGGTTTCTCGGAATAGCTTATGCAGTCGCCCCCGTGGGCGAACGGAACGGTCGTCCACCGCAGCGATACCACCCCAGGCAGTCGAGGCGAGCCTTAGCGTTCGGCGCCAGTTGTTCTCAGACGCTGTCCCCAAACGGGTTTGGGCCCTGGACAAAAGAGTTTGTCGTGAGCGGTCCCGTCTCCGACGATTGCCTCTTCCTCAACGTCTGGGCTCCAAAACGCGCCAAGGGCGCGCCGATCCTCTTCTGGATCTACGGAGGCGGCTTTGTTTCCGGATCGGGCTCGGTTCCGATCTACGACGGCAGCACCTTTGCACACCAGGGCGTCATTGTTGTGACCGTGAATTACCGGTTGGGGGAGGCTGGCTTCTCGCAGTCAGAAAAGGCCCCGCCTAATTTGGGCGTCCTTGATCTGGTTGAAGCGCTTCAGTGGGTGCGGCGTAACGCAAAGGGATTCGGTGGAGATCCGCAGCGTGTCACGATTGCCGGCCAGTCAGCCGGTGCGATGTTGATCCACACCTTGCTGGCTATGCCTGCTGCAAAGGGGCTTTTCGATCGAGCGATAATGGAAAGCGGCCTGCCGCCTGAAGCCGGTGCGCCGGGGGCACGCCTCCAGCTTACTCCAGATCTTCCTAAATCCCCACCCTTGGCTTGGCATGATGGCACCGTCAGTGACGTCCCTATCCTCATTGGAATGACAAATGACGAGACCTCCGCCTTCCGTGGTGACCGCGATCCTCGCGCCGCCCCGGCAAATTGTGGTGCTGCTGGGCCTGCTCTACTAGCTGGCGGCCTAAGCTCGCGCGATGCCGCCAGCTGGTGTGGACGGCAGGCGCTTTTGGATTGGTGGAAGGATCGTAGCCCGCACCATCGCTCTCCGATCTACGCGTATCTATTCGCCCACATACCACCCGGCCCTGAGCAGGCGCATTGGGGTGCGTTCCATTCCAGCGAAATACCATATGTCTTCGGGAGCCTGGCTTCGACCTCGCTCAGACCATATGCTCCGGTCGACTACCGTATTTCAAAGCAGATGAGTGCGGCGTGGGTTCGCTTTATAAACGGACGAGCACCATGGCCGTCCCTAACCAAAAACAAAACTCAGCTTCAGGAATTTTGCCGCCGTTCTAAAATGGTAGATGTCATCTCACCGGTAGTCGGTCAGTTATTTAAGCGTTTACCTGTTAAAAATACCGCACTTTTTAAATGAAAAATATATACTCTAGTGCCGATCGCTAGGCAGAGGGGGTCAAAATTATACGTCCGTCTCATTGATCTTGGGTTGCGTCTCAACGATCGTGCGCCTGGCGTCGAGCTGTTTCACGCAATGTGAGCCGCCAACTGCCCTTTATTGCAGTTCCGGGCGATCACCATTGCAAGACGCTACACATAGCAGGGCAGTCGCCCAGAAGACCGGCAAAGGTACCCCGGGGCACCTGATTTCCCAAAAGCTGTTCCCGATTGCTCTTCCCAAATTGGCATATCGGAAACGGAGAAACAGAGAATATCGCTTTTAGCGAACGGTTGCTTTAAGGAGCCCAGATCGCCAGCCTAAATAAGCGGGTTTGAGCGAGTGCGGCCGCCCTGCCCTATTGCCGCAACGACCCACATCCGGTCACTCGCGGCCTCTTTTCGGCTCCTCACCTTCTGCCATTCATCCATGTTGGCAGCGGAGGAGGTGCTGAGCCTTAGCCTTTCCGGCTGCCCCGCCAGCTTTCCCAAAAAGGATCGAATTTCGGGAAAGCCGCTACTGGCTTCCCGTTACGTCAGCGATGACCGGTTACGATCAGGTCGGCCAAGACGACGGGCTGTTCGACATGCACGAAATGACCTGCGTCCGGTACGGTGACGATCTTGCCTCCGGCTTGCTGGACCGCGGCCAGCTCCCGGGGACTCGTGACATAGTCGCCGTCTCCCCGCACCAACAGCATCGGTTTCTTCCATTGTGTGATTGAAGACAGCATTGGTTTCCGGGTCGATGGTTCCGTGAGCAAAGCTTTGCCGGGAACTGCGCCTTGCGACCAGCGGGCTTCCGGCAAACCTGCCGTCGCAGCAAGCCGAGAGAAGATGTTGCGGTTTTTGGCGGCGCGAACGTAAAGATCCTGGCGACGCTCGCCTAACGCCGCCAATACTCGATCCATCGTCTCGATGAACCTGTCGTCGAAAGGGGTTGCCGGATCGGCCAGTCGTTCCGCTTGAACGGCCGCGGCGATATCGTGACCGTTGAGCGATTGCGAAGCTGCCGAGCAGAGCCAACGAAACGAACTGGCCAGATCGATCGAAGGGCATTCCAGTATCAGCCGTTCCACCCGCTGTGGATAGACCAGTCCGTAGCGAAGGGCGACCATACCGCCGAAGCTGTGCCCCAGGACCTGCCAACGGGAGATCGCCAACGCGGACCGGATCGCCTCGAAGTCGGCGATGAGGTCATCCACCGTCACCTTTGTGCTCTCAGGCAGGGGGAGGATCGCAGAACGCCGCGTTGATCCACGCTGATCAAGCGCACCCGCTTTTGAAGCGGGCCTTTCATATACTGTTCGAAGTCAAGCGCTCCGATGCCCGGCCCGCCATGGACATAGAGGAGGGCGGGTGCATCGCGTGGTCCGCTGTCGTCAATCCAAAGCTGCCTGCCGTTGATTGACAGGAGCCTGCCGGAATGACTGGCCTCGGCCAAAGCCGCCGGCGCGAGGGCGCTTACAGCCATGATGCCGGCCATTGTCTGGATCAGCTCTCGACGTTTCATATCCTGCGGTCCTTTGCTGCGACCGGAATACTAGGGGTCGCATCGTTTCTGACGCAACGTCGGCTGAACCGGCTACCGTCGTAGGAGCGCATTCCCGTATGAGAACTGATGGCGAGAAGAGGCTGGCGGTGATCGCCGACCATCTCGCCATCAGTTTCACGTACATCTCGGCATATATCCAAACAATTTAAACCAATATGGTTTCGTTTCGCTGTCTGGAACAGGATTCAGACACGAATTGTCTTCTTCACCATGAACTTTGCTGTTCAGAAATTATTTCTAAACGTAGTCTTGCTTACTGGCGCCATGCGACCCCTCCCCGATCTTTCATCCAGCACTGGCCTGGGCATGTCGCAAGGCGTTCTTCTGAAACTGCAGAATACCATCCTCGAGATGATTGCCAAAGGTGAGACGCTTGCATCCACGTGCCAACTCCTCTGTCTCGAGGTGGAGGCCCTGCTACCCGATGTGATCTGTTCGGTTCTGACCGTCGACGCCCTCGGCTTCCTGCACCCTCTTGCGGGACCAAGCCTGCCAGAAGAATACTCCTTGGCACTCGACGGTGTACCCATAGGTCCGATGTCGGGCTCGTGCGGCAGCGCCGCGCACTTTGGCACCGATGTGAGCGTCTCTAACATCGAGAACGATCCTCGGTGGGCAAAATACAAGCACCTTGCGCTACCGCATGGGCTCCGCGCCTGCTGGTCGAGCCCGATCCGCGACATGCACGGTACGACGATCGCGACCTTCGCTTTCTACTATCGAGATCGCAGGTCGCCGACAGACTTCGAACAGACCGTGGTCGCCAGCTGCGTCCACCTCTGCCTCATCGCCATAGATCGGCATCAGCGGGTGATCGAACGTGAACGGCGAGCCTTCACCGATGCCCTTACGGGCATGGCAAACCGTGCCGCCTTCAACGCTGCCCTGGCGGATCTCGATTGCCGAGCTGCCGATAGCTGGGCGCTGCTCGTCGTCGATCTCGACAATCTCAAGGTGGTGAATGACACCTTCGGTCACTTGGCCGGAGACACTCTGCTCCAGGTCGCCGCCAGTCGCATCACCTCAGCGGCCCACCCCGCCCGGGCATACCGCATCGGTGGCGACGAGTTTGCAATCATCATCGAGGCGCCACAGGCGCTTGTTTCGCTGGAGGAAACCGCGCAAGCCATTCTGAGCGAGCTTGCACTGCCTGTCGATTGCGGCGGCCAGATCGTGGTGCCGCGTGCCACGATCGGGGGAGCAGTACCCTCTGCAGGCGAGCCTTCGGGAGAGCGGGTACGGCAGAATGCCGATTTTGCGCTGTACCATGCCAAGGAGACCCGCCGCGGCGGCTTCGTGCGCTTCTGGCCGGGTCTGGGATCTAGCATGACGCGCCGCCTGACCGCGATTCGGGATGTCACGGCCGCGCTGCGTGAGAACCGGATTGACGCTTACTATCAACCGATATTTCGGCTCGATACCAGGGAAGTCGTCGGCCTCGAAGCCCTGTGCCGGATGCGCGTGGGCGACACTGTCGTTCCTGCTGCGTCCTTCCATGAAGCGACCACAGACGCTCATGTCGCGACGGCGCTGTCGGCTTACATGATAACGCTTGTCGCAGCAGACGTGCGCAGGTGGCTTGACCTGGGCATTCCATTTCAACACGTCGGGATCAACGTCTCGTCGGCGGACCTCAGCGGCGGGACGATTGAGCGCGTTTTGACCTCGGCGTTCGAACGCGAGGGCGTCTCCCTCGAACATGTTATCCTTGAGATTACCGAGACTGTGTACATGGGCGCCGGCGACCAGGCCATTCAGTCCGCGATCCGCAGTCTGCGAGCACGTGGCATTCGCGTTGCGCTCGATGATTTTGGCACTGGCTTTGCCTCCCTCACTCACCTGCTCACCGTGCCTGTCGACGTAATCAAGATCGATAAGACGTTCATCGACCACATGGGCCCCGATGGCGTGAGCACGACAATCGTCGAAGGGCTGATCCGGGTTGCCGAGAAAATGAATATCCGCATCGTCGCCGAGGGCGTGGAGACGGAGGATCAAGCCACTCAGCTCACCGCGGCAGGATGCGTGCTCGGACAGGGCTTTCTCGTGTCTGCAGCGGTGGATCGCCACCAGGCCACCGCTCTTCTGCTCGAACGATCGCAGCATGCCAGCAACCACCCTGCCCGGAAGCGATCCGGCGCGCCGGGCTGAGACTGGCGAAAATTGATGTCATGTATCGATCGGGCGCAAGCGGCTATTTGGCTGCTGGTGAGCGGTGGAAATGCTTTTTGGGCGGAGGCCCTTTCCATCTCAAATCCACGTCCCTTCGATGCGTGTTGAAATAGCCAAGCTGGCCACGCCGTCGGAACGTCATCATCGACCTGGCCTTGATAAGCGTGAAACTATCATTGCCTTGCTGACGCAAATCGAAGGTCTGCGCATCTGATCGAGTGGGCCTGCCATCGCCAGACGCGCGACAGGTTTCAGCTTGATCGTCGGATGGTCGCCACATCGCCGGGCCGCGCCCGACGTCACGACCCGCACCGGACGGTAAGACAGGACCGAACGGATGGGCTACCGGCTGAAGCGCGGTTGCCACCGCTGGATGCAACCCGTCGTTTACCCGTTTGCGATAAACCCATTTTGGGGCAGTGGGTAGGACACGGATGCTTGCGACTAAGAATAGCGGGAGGGGGCAACCCGCTGCTGCATCTACAGATTACGGCATCGGCGCGCGAACGCTTTCGTTTTTGCAAGAGCAACGCCTCGAGCCGACGCCAGCAAACTACTCGCTTGGCTATATCTATCTTACCGAACGCAAATCGCTGGCGGCTCGCGCGGTCGATTTAATCTTGATCGGTGGTGAACGCCTTGACCAGAAGAGGGCGGACCAGATCACTGCTGACCATGTTCGCGCCGGATCCGCAGATGGGCCTGATCAGCAAAGTGCGATCCGTCATCAGACCCTCCAGCTGTCTGAAATCGCGGCAGGCGCAACCGCGATCACCGGAAAGCTCAATCGCGACCTTAGCAGCGGCCTTACTGCGCTGGACGAAGGTGCTGACATCACTGCAATTGTCCGATCCATGGTTGAGCGATCGCGGGAATCCGAAGCTGCTCTCGCTTCAGCGTCACGACAGATCGAGGTGTTACGGCGGGAGGTCGAGACCGCGAAGGGTGACGCAGCACGGGATGCTTTGACCGGCCTTCATAACCGGCGCGGTGTCGAAGTGGAGGTCCGAGCTCTACCAGCGCGCGCAGACTCATCGTTGGTCATTTGCGACATAGACCATTTCAAATCAATCAATGATCGCTACGGCCACGTCGTTGGCGACCGCGTCCTGAAACTCGTCGCATCCTCGCTTGCAAAAAGCTGCCACCCGCATCTCGTCGCCCGCTGGGGCGGCGAGGAGTTCATCATCTTGCTGAACGGCCTGTCTCCGAAGGACGCTGCGGTGATTGTCGACAAGGCACGCCTCGATCTTAGTGAGCGTGACGTCCGCCTCCGAGCCACTGATAAGCCGATGGGGGCGATTACCTTCTCGGCTGGGGTTGCAGCGCTTAATGGTCGTCCGTTCGACGATGCCGTTAGCGAAGCCGATGCATTGTTGTACCAAGCGAAGGCTGCAGGGCGAAATCGTGTACTCGTTTGACCCATAAGCCGACATTCGCAGACCCTTTCTCCGTTCCCAACACCGGCCATTCGTTAATCTACCGCCACAACAGGGGAAGGGGTAATTGGGAGGGCCACTTGTTGCGATAAAACCCATCTTCGCGATGCTTCTTAGGTTCCGAAATAAATAGCAGGCTTCACCCGCGACCATGTCAACGTAGATTAGTGGCTCCGGCGGACCCTCGCCACAATTCGATGAGAGATCATAGCGATACAATTCGGTATTCCGCGGTATGCACATCTAAAACTAGCTGATTATCCACTGCTACCAGAGATTACCCTCCAAATACCTGGGCAAGACGTACGTCTAAACGCAACCCTAAAACGATAGCGGACGGGATGTCAGTTTTCCGGGTCGGTGCGAATATCGGATCTGGATTGATGACGTACTGAATGTTGGGAAGTATCCTGACGCCGGGCATGGCTGCAAATCCATAATTGATCTCGCCGATGATCTCGTTCGACTTCGGCGATCCCGTCCCGCCGACCTTCGTCCGTAGATCACGCAGATAATCGATCTGCTGATTGCTGAAATGCGTGTTGCTGACCAGGAAGCCAATCGTGTCCGCGTCGCGATGTTTGAACGTGCCGGTTTTGACAAAACCCGCGGAAGCGAACCAGTCGAGCTGAGCGACGTTGCCGACATTGTAAAACACCCGCCCGAACAGCGCGAGGTTGCGCGTACTCTTGCTTGCGGCGCGCTGGATCGTCTGGTCCGCCATCGCATACAGACCGACGCGGTTGCCACCTTGTGCGACCCGGGGAAGTCCGGACACCACGGACGAAGCGCCGTTGCGGTCGTAATACGGGCTCTGGCCGCCGTCGGTGTTGATATAGACGCCGGCCTTGTAACGGCGCGGCAGCCGTTCGTCCGCGAACGTCGTCTGATAGCCCACTTCGTTGGCGATGAGCACACCCGTGCCCTTGCCCAGCGAGAAGTCGAGGCCTCCCTTGCCCTTGAGATTCAGGTCGTTGTCATATTCGAACACGCCGGTCTGGACATACCACCGCTTGTCGATCGCGTACCGCACCTTGGCGGTCCACGACGAGTTGGGGAAGGCGGTGATGCCGATGTCGCTGATACCGCCATACGCCGTCAGGCAACTCGTGTTGCTCATGAACACGCAATTGAACGGTGAATTGTTGAAGTAGCTGTTCACCGCCCCGCGCCCGACGAGGATGTTGAGCTTGCCGAAATCATGCTCGATGTTGAGCTGGGTTAGCCGCGGGCCGGCGACCGGCCGCCAGGTCTGCTGGAAGCTGATCGAGTTGCCAATTGAATCGCGACCGAGGCTGTCGCCGCTGAACCATGCGCCCTGAATATGGATTTTGGTATCGGACAGCCCGATCAGCTTTTCGAGATCGATGTCCGCCGCTGTCGATACCCAGTGCGATTCCGCACTGCCCTGACGGATACCGCCGATCGGGTTGGCGGCCACGTTACCGACGAAGTCGAACACCAGATCGACCCCTTCGGCCTTTAGTGCACGGAGTTCCTTGCTGATCGGATTGTCGCGTTGGAAACGCGCGATGCCCGAGGGCACCGGCTGGTCCGCGGGGCCCTGCTTGGTATTGGGGTAGAAAACCGGGGGATATCGCCTGTCGGGAATGCCTCGCGCTACGCGGTCGTCCGTGTCCGTCGTCGGTACGGCCGCATCGGTGGGCGCGGTGACCGCCCGAGACGGTTGAGCCTGGGACGGGTCGGATTGAGCCGCGGCGGTCAGCGCGATGGCGATAGCGATAGACATGACGGTCTCCTGCCGAGCCGCATGTGAACGCGGCCGGCTGTTATCGTAGGACGGTGATTGTGGCGGCGATCACTGGGTGATCGCCGCGTGGCCTTCAGGCGGCTACCGGGTACTTCGCTCGCAGCCGCGCATTCCCGATCATCGCCGCGAGCGTGCGTTCGTCGAGCTTGCCCTCCCACTTGGCGATCACGATGGTGGCGAGCGCGTTGCCGACCAGGTTCACGAACGTCAGCCCCTCGGCGAGAATGCGGTGGATGCCGAGGATCAGCGCGATGCTGGCGACCGGGATCGTGCCCGTCGTGTTGAGCGTCGCTGCTAGGACCACGAACGCCGCACCGGCAACACCCGCCGCCCCCTTTGACGTCAGCAACAGTACCGCGATCAACCCGAGTTCGTGCCACAGCGTCAGATGCGTATTGGTCGCCTGCGCCAGAAACACCGCCACGGTAGTCAGGTACAGGCAGGTGCCGTCGAGGTTGAACGAATAGCCCGCCGGGATGACGAAGCCGACGACGCTCTCCTCGCAACCGACCTTGCGCATCTTCTGGATGAGACGCGGCAGGACCGTCTCGGTCGAGGTGGTTGCGGCGACGATCACGATCTCGTCCCACAAATAGCCGAGCAGCCGCCACAGGCTGACCCCGCACCAATGCGCGATCCCGCCCAGCACGATCGCGGTGAACAGGCCGCAGACCACGAAGAACTCGATGATCAGTTCGCCCAGCGACCAGAGCGACGCCGTGCCGAACTGGCCGACCGTGAAGGCGATCGCGCCGAACGCCCCGAGCGGCGCAAAGTACATGATGTAGCCGATGATCCGGAAGAACCCCTGCGAGGCGCTGTCGATCAGCGTGTAGACCGGCTTGCCGCGCTCGCCGATCGCCGCGATCGCGATGCCGAACAGCACCGAGACGAACAGCACCTGGAGAACATGGCCTTCGGTCAGCGCGCTGGCGAAGGTGTCGGGGATGATCCCCATAAAATAACCGGTGATCGACTGGTCGTGCGCGGTCGCGACATAGGTCTTGATCGAGGCGGTATCGATCGCCGTGACATCGATGTTCATCCCCGCGCCCGGTTGCCACAGATCGACCATCACCAGGCCGAAGATCAGCGCGAGGATCGTCACCGCCTCGAAATACAGGATCGATTTCAGCGCGACGCGGCCGACGCTCTTCATGTCGTTCATGCCGGCGATGCCGTGGACGACGGTGACGAAGATCACCGGCCCGATCATCATCCGGATGAGCTTGATGAAGGCGTCGCCGAACGGCTTCATCGCCACGCCCGTTGCTGGCGCGAAATGGCCAAGCAGAATGCCGAGAACCGTTCCCGCCAGCACCTGGAACCAGAGCTGGCCGAAAATGCCGAACCGGCTCGCCCGCTTGGTAGTCTCTCCTAGGTCCGTCATCGATTTTCTTTCGTTGTGACGTGTCGGCGGTCTCAGCCGAATAGAGTTCCGTCGAACAGCTTTCTCGCGGTGCGCAGCATGGCCGCACCGACGACGTTACCGTTCTCGTCCAGATCGATCACGCAGCCGGTCGCACCGCTGGGATGCTCGACGTCGAGCGATTTGGATTGCCCGTCCGGCACGACCGCGAGGCTATGCGCCGGCGACCCGTCGATTAGGCAGGCGGTCGCGACGCTGACCGCGCCCAGCACGCCGATCGAGGCGTGACAGCGATGCGGAATGAACGAACGCACGCTGATCGCACCGTCGTTGCGCGGCGCGGCGACCAGCATCAGCTTGGGCACCGATTGATCGGTGACGTCGCCAAGGTTCATCAAGGGCCCGGCCTTGAGCCGGATCGCCTCGATCCGCACCTTCAGCGTCTCGTCTGAATCGAGCGTCGCGCGGTCCTCGTAGCCGGTGATACCGACGTCGGCCGCGCGCAGCACGACGCAGGGCATGCCATTGTCGATCAGCGTCGCGTCGACGCCGTCGATGACATCGACGGCGTTACCCGTCGGCAGCAACGCCCCGCAGCTCGAGCCGGCGATATCGGCGAAGGCAAGTGGAACAGGTGCGGCCGTACCGGGAACCCCGTCGATCCGCGCATCGCCTTCGTAGGTTACGACGCCGTGCGGGGTATCAACCGTCGCGGTGGCGAGCTTGCCCGTGTTGACCATGAAGATCGAAACCTTCGTCTTCTCGTCCCTTGCCTCGACCAGGCCGCGTTCGATCGCGAACGGGCCTACCCCGGCCAGCATGTTCCCGCAATTCTGCGCGTCGCTGACGATCGCCTGGTCGACGAACACCTGGAGGAACAGATAATCGACATCGGCGCCGACTTCGGTCGAGCGCGACACGATCGCGACCTTCGACGTCAGCGGGTCGGCACCACCCATCCCGTCAATCTGGCGCGGATCGGGCGAACCGAACGCGCGCAGCAGGAACGCGTCGCGCAGGGCCGGATCGGCGGGCAGGTCGGCGGCAAGGAAGAACCCGCCCTTCGATGTGCCGCCACGCATCCACATCGCGGGGACGGCGTTCGGGTGCTCAGACATATTTCAGCCCCTTGGCGGCAAGCCGCTCGCGCATCGCATAGATGTCGAGCCCGAGTTCGCCGCTGGCCATCCGGTCGCGCTTTTCTGTCTCACGCGCCTCGCGCGCCTGCGCCTCCGCAAGCACCGCTGCCGCGTCCGCGCGGCGCACGACGCAGACGCCGTCGTCGTCGGCCACGATCACGTCGCCCGGCTCGATCCGCTCGCCCGCACATACCAGGGTCACGTTGACCGAACCCAGTGTCTCCTTGACGGTGCCCTGCGCGAAGATCGCCTTCGACCAGACCGGGAAACGCATTTCGGTGAGGTCGCGGACGTCGCGAACGCCCGCGTCGATGATGAGCCCGCGGCAACCCCGCGATATCGCCGACGTGGCGAGCAGATCGCCGAAATACCCGTCCTCGCAGGGCGATGTCGGCGCGACCACGAGGATGTCGCCATCCTTCACTTGTTCAATGGCGACGTGCATCATCCAGTTGTCGCCTGGCGGAACCGAAACGGTGACCGCAGACCCAGCAATCCGCGCGCCTGCATAGATCGGACGAAGACGGCTGCCGAGCAGGCCTATCCGGCCCTGTGCCTCGTGCACGGTGGCGACGCCGACCTTGGCGAGACCGTCGATGACCGACGGTTCAGCACGTTCGATATGAGTGACGACGCTGGGCATCTCTGATCCTCGATCCTTTTCTTCGTTACCCTCCCTAGGAACCGACGACGATCCAAAGGCAAAACGGATTTGCGCACAAGGCATAAGCTGTGCTGAGGTCCGAACCATGCCAAGCCTTCGCGACCTCAACCTGCGCCATCTCGATGCGGTCGCCACCGCGGCACGCCTGGGAAGCATCAGCGCGGCCTCGCAAGCGATGAACCTGTCGCAGCCTGCGCTCACGCAGGCCGTTGCCAAGGTCGAGACGGTGCTTGGGCACAGGCTGCTGGACCGGCAACCCGGAGGTGTGGTCGTGACCGAGGCCGGACGCCTAATGACCAGCCGGATCGAGCATGCCCTGGCGTATGTCGCGCAAGGCGGGCGGAGCGTACGCCGCGGGGCGCGCCTGCCGCCCCTGCCCAACGTCGAACGGCGGATCACGCTCGGCCAGTTGCTTGCCCTGATGGCGGTCGACCACGCAGGCAGCTTCGCGCTGGCCGCCAGGCATACCGGATTGTCCGAGCCCGCCGTTCACCGTGCGGCGCGCGACCTCGAACAGCTGTTAGAAGTCCCTCTCCTGGCCCGGCAGGGACGAACCGTCCAGCCAACCGCGGCGGCGATACGGTTGCTGAGATTTGCTCGACTGGCACACGCGGAACTGGAGTCAGGCTTCGACGAACTCGCGGCGCTGCATTCGGAAGGCGCAGGGCGGATAACGGTCGGCGTCATGCCCTTGGCGCGCGCGATCCTGCTCCCGCAGGCGCTCGCACGCTTTGCTCGCCTCTACCCGGTGGCCTCCGTCGATGTCGTCGAAGGACCCTATATCGAGGTGCTCTCGGCGCTGCGCGAAGGCGCCATCGACGTGGTCGTCGGGGCGATGCGCGATCCGCTGCCCGTGGCCGACGTCGTGCAGGAACCCTTGTTCGACGACGACCCCGTCATCGTGGGACGCCGGGGCCACCCCCTGCTGGGCGAACCGGGCTTCGTCTTCCAACGTCTATTGGATTTTCCGTGGGTTATCGCCGCAACGGGGGCTCCCGTACGGCGCCGGTGGGAACAGATGTTCAAGGAACAGGGGCTCGAACCGCCACGCCCCCGGATCGAGTGCGGGTCGGTGATGGTGGTGCGCGGGCTGATGCTCGAGGACGACTGGCTGACGCTCATGTCACGCGACCAGTTCCTGCTCGAGGACCGCGCCGGACTGCTAAGCGAGATTGCCGGAGCCGGCTCGTCGCTGCGCCGGCAGATCGGAATGACGACCCGCCAGGATTGGCGACCCACCCAACTTCAGCGTGAATTCCTGAGCATCTTCCGATCCACCTGCACCGAATGGACTTCAGGAAAAGTAATGGACGGACAGCCGTTTCGATACGCCTGACAGGCTTGGCGCGCTTAGATACCCCGCATCACGTCGCCGACAAGGCGAACGCCAACCCTCGCCTTCTGGGAACGCAGCCATGATTATCGACTGCCACGGCCACTACACAACCGCTCCCGCCAGCCACAATGCGTGGCGCGACGCGCAGGTCGCGGCGATCGGTACCGGCGGCGACATAGACCCGGCCTACCCCGCCATATCCGACGACGAGATCCGCGAGTCGATCGAGGCGAACCAACTGCGCCTGCTACGCGAACGCGGGGCGGACATGACGATCTTCTCACCGCGCGCCTCGGCGATGGCGCCGCATGTCGGGAGCGAGGCGGTCGCGCGCATCTGGGCCCGGCGCTCGAACGACCTGATCAAGCGGGTCATCGACCTGTACCCCGAAACCTTCGCCGGCGTATGCCAGTTGCCACAATCCCCCGGCATCTCGATCGCGCATTCGATCGACGAGCTCGAGCGTTGCGTGACGGACCTCGGTTTCATCGGCTGCAACCTCAACCCCGACCCGTCGGGCGGCAAGTTCGATTCCCCGCCGCTGACCGATCGCGCATGGTATCCGTTCTTCGAGAAGATGATCGAGCTCGACGTTCCTGCGATGATCCACGTCTCGGGCAGCTGCAACCCGGCGATGCATGCGACCGGCGCCTACTACCTCGCGGCCGATACGATCGCGTTCATGCAGTTTCTCGAAGGCGACCTCTTCCGGGATTTCCCGGACCTGCGCTTCATCATTCCCCATGGCGGCGGCGCGGTGCCCTATCACTGGGGACGCTATCGCGGCCTCGCCGACATGCTAAAGCGCCCGCCCCTTGCCGAGCACGTCATGAAGAACGTGTTCTTCGATACCTGCGTCTATCACCAGCCGGGCATCGACCTCCTGTTCAAGGTGATCGACGCCGACAACATCCTGTTCGGGTCCGAGATGGTCGGCGCGGTACGCGGCATCGATCCGGAGACCGGCCAGTATTTCGACGATACCAAGCGCTATGTCGACGCGCTGGACATCCCGGATGCCGACAAGCGCAAGGTGTTCGAGGGCAACGCCCGCCGCGTCTACCCACGCCTCGACGCGCAACTCGCCGCACGGGGGCTGTGATGCCCGAGTTCACGATGGATCCTGCCTGGATCTGCTACCACCCCGCTCCCAGCAAGCCCGCCTTCACCGTGCCCGCGGGCGCGGTCGATGCGCATTGCCACGTGTTCGGGCCGGGCGATGTGTTCCCCTACGCGCCGGAACGGAAATACACGCCGTGCGATGCCGGCAAGGACGAGCTGTTCGCGCTACGGGACCATCTCGGCTTTACCCGCAACGTCATCGTCCAGGCGACCTGTCACGGTGCGGACAACCGCGCGTTGGTCGATGCCCTGCGGACCGCCGGCGACCGCGCTCGCGGCGTCGCGACCGTACGCGATACGGTGAGCGATGCGGAACTGTCCGACCTTCACGCGGCTGGCGTGCGCGGCGTACGCTTCAACTTCGTCCGTCGCCTCGTCGATCCGAAGCCCGACGCGTATTACCGCGCGATCATCGACCGTATCGCTTCGCTCGGCTGGCACGTCGTGATCTACTTCGAAGCTGCGGATCTCGAAGAGCGCTGGGACTTCTTCACGTCGTTGCCGACGATCGTCGTCATTGATCACATGGGGCGCCCGGACGTGACGCAACCCGTCGATGGCCCCGAGTTCGGGCGATTCATCCGCCTGATGGACGAGCATGAGAATGTCTGGACCAAGGTGAGTTGCCCCGAACGCCTTTCGATGGTCGGTCCGCCTGATTATGACGACGTCGTGCCCTTCGCGCGGACGCTGGTCGAGCGCTTCCCCGATCGCGTCCTGTGGGGCACCGACTGGCCGCATCCCAACATGACCACGCACGCCCCTGACGATGGTGCGCTGGTGGACGTCATACCGCGTATCGCAACGACCCCCGCGCTCCAACACAAGCTGCTGATCGACAATCCAATGCGACTCTACTGGGCATAGCCTGATGGCAGGATTGGATCAGGCCTGATGATGCGGGTCGGCGTGGGACGTTTCTAGACCTCCGATACCCGTATCACCTGATCCTCCCGCGCCCATCCCACCACCGCCACCGCCACCGCCACCGCCACCGCCCGTTTTGGCGCCTTCGCCTCTTCCGCCAGCGTTTTTAGCCCCTCCTCCCGATGACGCTGGCCGTGTTGGGCCCTGCATCGGTATCTCTAGGTCTGTGGGTATGGGATCGAGGTCGAGGGCCTCGCGAACGAAATTGCGGAGCGATACCACGAGATCATGGGTGTGCACCGGATGCCCGGCTACCAGTTCCCGAACTGCCTTGTCGGCAAGTCTGACATGCTCTTCCGTACCAAGAAGAATGATGTCGGAAAGTGCGGCTTCCACCGCGTCACGTATTCTCCTCGTTCGGTCCGATTTCGAGGCTGTCTCCGCGGTAAGGTCAAGCTGTGCCATTGGCTCGGCGGGTGTAGGAGAAGCTAAGCCTCTGAGGTCCCGCTTGTGTGTCGGATCGACGGTGAGGTCGCCTGTGAATGATCCGCCCAACACCTTGTACGCCGCGATCAGGGTGCGCAGACGCTCATTAATCTGACGGTTCATCCGCTCACGGCGCTGCTGGAACGTCATCTGCGTTAGCAGACGAATGCCAACACCGAGTAGCGTGACCAAGATGATGCCGAACAACGTTGCGAGAAGGCTCTGCCAAGAGCTGAAGTCCAGATTGCGCAAACCGTTGACTCCTCCTGTGCCCATGGCGGCCGCTAAATGTACCAAAATCGGGGTAATCGAACTCTTAGGTCGTAACACCAAATTTATTCAGACTGCCTAACCGAGGACCCAGAACCGGACGTTTAGACCCTTCCCTCGCTTCTCAACTTCGGACGCTGGTTCATCCTTACGAAATGACCGATTTTGGATCCCGCCTATCCGCTCGCAAATTTCGTGATGAGGAAAGCGGACTGCCTGCCTTCGGGATGTGGAATGGCGACAGCCGACACTGCGCTGCGCTACCGCCTCCTCAAAAAATAGATAAAATGAAGCCGACGCACTTAGCAAAGAACGGTACAGCCAGCATTTACGTGTTACGACAGGAGGCACGCCACCCGCTTTGTCAGCTGCAATACCGAATTTGCCGCCTATCAAGCAAAACGGCTAAAGCTGTTCGCTCGTGGGAGATCATGGAATGTCGGGTAGCCTCGTGATGCTTATAGCCGCCGCAATGGCACCCGCGGTTACGGCCACCTTCTTCCATCCGGCCGCTCAGCGGGAAGGAATTGTGGCCGAGCAGATCATGCTACCCGAGACAATTTCGGCGATGACCTTCGCAGATAAACTTGTGGCTGCGGAGGGACTGACGTCGTGGAGCCCGCAGGACCCAACCAGCTCGCTACCAGGAGAGCCGTTGCAATGGCGAGCGCGCCACGCCTCAAATGGTCGTGAGGTCACCGTGTACTTTGCCCCGGATAAACAGTCGGTGTGCAGGGTGCGTCGGCCTCGCGGAGGCTTGTCCGATGGTCACTGGCAGGCGATCCGGTGGTGCGCCGCGTCGCTCGGCATCGTACTTCCCTTCAAACGGCAGCCACCTGTCCGTACGGACTAACCGCAGGTTCGATCGCGGCGCCACTCCGACCCCGTTGCACGTGGGTCGGCTAATCTTTGGCCCTCTGCAAGCGAAGACGGTATGTGACCTGGAGATAATCCAGACGATGCCGTGTTACGTCGTCGAGACAGGCTAGATAGGCCGGATTTCCCCCCGTACCCCCATCCCAGAGGCTCCTTTCCGCATTGCATGAAGCATCGCGGTACCGGACCCAGAGTCTTTGCGCATTTCGCAACTTTTGCTGATCGCCCGGATCAAGAACGCTCATGACCCGCCCGTATAGCTGATTGAGACTGCGATCCGCTTCTTTGCTCGATGCAGCGAAGCAGGCAGATATGGCGGCGGTCGTTCCCTGCTGCCAACAGGCTGCCTTGCTCGATGCGGTGCTAGCTGCGCCTGCCGCTCCTCCGCCGCAAAAGCTGCCAAACAGTGCAGCCAGGAAGAACAACGAAGTCCTGTGCATCTGCCTTGATCCCGGGATCGCTATTTGGTCATGCCACAAAAGCCTTGCCTCAGATAGCCCCCAACATGATCTGTGAGACGGGCGGCGATCGCTGGCTGGCGCCGTCTCACATTTGATTCCTGATCGGGAATTTAGGTTGAGACCGAAAAACAAGGCACGACCGCAATACAGGGTACCCGCAAGGATTCATGCTATCGTTGGTCTTCTATCCGATGCTTCCGTGATCAGGGCATCGAATGTTATGTCCAGAAGCTCGACGAGCATGCGCTTTTCATCCTCCTGATCAATGGCCTCGGTCGCAAGGCGGATTGCACCGATCGCGAGCATGGCGACCAAGCGCAACGCCGTCGCACGTGCGGGATCAGGCCATCGTTCACGTAAAGCGGTGAACAAGGTTCGTTCATGCTCGATGTAACTTGCCTGCTTACGCGCCTGTACCGCCGGGCTCGTTCGCATGAGCCGATCGATCGCGATCATGTCGTCAGCCGGTACATCGGCACAGACTGAGATCACTGCCGCGCGGATCGCATCAAGGGGGGTAGAGCCCGCGTCAGCCTGACGCACACGCTGTGCAATCATTTCCCCCATGCTGGACTGGAGCGATAGCAGTATGTCGTCCTTCGACTTGAAATAATGGAAGAACGTCCTGCGCGAGATGCCGGCCGTCACGGCGATCTCGTCCACTGTGGTCGCGTCGATACCTTTTTCGATGAACAGGCAGATGCCGGCATCGGTGATCCGGCGACGCGTCTCCTGCTTCTTGCGCTCGCGCGCTCCGGGCATGGAAGAGTGATCGTTGATCGACATTCTTGTTACTTCACGCTTGATTTCTGCACTGAGTGCAACATAATGTGTGCACTCAGTGCAGATATCAGGATCATCGACTATGGGAAAGTGGACAATAGGAGACATGCCCCGCCAGACCGGGCGTGTAGCAGTAGTGACCGGCACGGGCGGGCTTGGCTTCGAGGTGGCGCAGGCATTATCCCGGGCTGGTGCCGACGTGGTGATTGCAGGGCGAGATCCGCGCAAAGGTGCTGATGCCGTTGCGCAGATCCAGTCGGAGGTGCCGGTTGCGAAGGTTCGCTTCAGCGTTTTGGATCTCGCCTCGCTTACCTCGATCGCGCACTTCGCCGAGCGGCTGCGGGATGAGCAGCAACAGGTTGACCTCCTCGTCAACAACGCCGGCGTGATGGTACCGCCCGAGCGTCGCGAGACGGCGGACGGCTTCGAGCTCCAATTCGGAACCAATCATCTCGGGCATTTCGCGCTGACGGGACAGCTGTTGCCCCTGCTGCAGGCGTCGCCGGGGGCTCGGGTCGTGTCAGTGTCGAGTGTCGCGGCGCGGGCGGGATCGGTCGATTGGGACGACTGGAACGCGCGCGGCGGCTATGACGCGATGCCGGTTTATGCCCGTTCGAAGATCGCCTGCCTGATGTTTGCGTTCGAGTTCGAACGCCGCAGCGCAGCAGCCGGGTGGAACATTCGCAGCATTGCCGCCCACCCCGGCGTCGCGCGAACCGAGCTGCTCCACAATGGACCGGGGCGCGGGAGCATGCACAGCCGTGTCCGCTCGCTGCTGCCGTTCCTGTTCCAGCCCGCAGCGCAGGGCGCGTTGCCGCTACTTTTCGCTGCGACATCGCCGGATGCAGAGCCAGGCGGCTATTATGGTCCCGACCGCGTTGGCGAGACGCGTGGCCATCCCGCCAAGGCTAAAATTCCCCCGCAAGCGCTGGCCGGAGCAGCAGCCGAGCAGTTGTGGACATTGTCCCAGGACGCCACCGGAGTGCGCCTCTGAACAGTCCGGCAACAAGGAGGTATTGATGGCCAGATATCTGACCGTCGCCGCCTTCAGGTGGCTGGCGCTTACCGGCACGATGCATTTCGTGATCGATGTCGTGAGTCAGTATTGGCGTGGCAAACGCGCCCCGGGGCCGGAAACCACGCTCTATTACGGGCTCAACTCGGCGTTCGCGCTCAGCCAGGTGCTGTTCGGGCTGTTGTGCCTCTGGGCGATGCGGAAACAGCCCGACCTGCTGCGCGATCCTATGGTCATGGTGCTGTCTGTCGCCGGCGGAGCGGCATGGCTGACTCTGACCTTCCTCGCGATGGACTATTGGGAGCCTAAACTGAACGCGGGGATCTTCGCCGTGCTCTTGATTACCGCCATCGTGGTTGGGCGCAGTCAGCGATGATCGGTCCTGATTATATGGCAATTGTCGCTCGGCGATCGATCGCGAAGCCGCGCCAGCCAGGTGGCAGACTGACGGTCGCCCCCTTCATCGAACCGCATTCCAGCTTAAGCGGAGAACACCATGATTTCACCCTACACGATCAACATCCCTGACGAACGGCTCGCCACAATCAAAGCCAAGGTCGAGGCTTATGACTGGAGCCAGCTTCCGGATGCGGGGGGCTGGTCGGCGGGGGTCGGGGTTGATGACCTCAAGCGTCTCGCCGCATATTGGCGAGACAGCTATGATTGGCGTGCGGTCGAACGGCGCCTCAACGCACTCCCGAACTTCACAGCCGAAGTAGAAGGCGAGTACCTCCACTTCGTTCATGTGAAAGGCGACGGCTCCCAGCCGCCTGTTCTGCTTCTTCACGGCTGGCCGGGCTCGTATATAGAATTCGAGCGGCTGTTGCAGCCGCTAGCAGCGGATGGGCACGATGTCGTCGTCCCCTCGCTTCCTGGCTTCGCGTTCTCCAACCCGATCACGCACCCGATCGGCCCTCGACGGGCTGCTGCGCTCGTGCATGGGCTGATGATGCAGCTTTTCGGCGACGCGCGGTATTTCGTTCAAGGGGGCGATTGGGGCCACAGTATCGCGACTTGGGCAGCGCATGATCGACCAAACGCTTTACTCGGCATCCATATCAACATGATGACCATACGTGCGGAGGACGCCAATCCGACGACCGACGAGGAAAAGTCCTTCGCCGCCAGGCGGGCCGCGGTTGCCGAGCGGGAGAGCGCCTACTTTCACGAGCAGGAAACTCGCCCGCAGACGCTCGGCTTCGCATTGGCCGACAGCCCGGTCGGAGCGGCGGGCTGGATACTCGAAAAGTTCGGCAAGTGGGCCGATCTTCCGACAACCGCCGACGGCGACCCCGTCATCTGGAGCAAGTTTTCCGAGGAGGAACTCCTCACTAACATCATGCTCTATATCGCGCCGGCATCGTTCGTGACGGCAACCTGGATCTATTACGGCAGCCGGCTTGAGCAGTCGCGGATGCTTCCGGCCGGCACCTTCATCCAGGTGCCCACCGGCTTTGCGGCCTTTCCCGACCCGGTGTTCTTCCCGCCGCCGCGCTCGTTCGCGGAGAAGACCTTCAACATCGTGCATTGGACTGACATGCCGCGGGGTGGGCATTTCGCCGCGCTGGAAGAACCGGAACTGCTGCTGGCCGACCTACGCGCCTTTATCGCGACTGTGTCGGGCTCGCGCTCCTGAAGGTGGAAATCGCTGTTTTTCGAAGCGTGGTGGGTGGCGCTGGAGGCGCAGGGCTTCATGCCCGACGCCGTCACGAGCAAATCGGCGCGGCCAACTCCCACCGAAGCCTTCCTGTTCTGGACTACACGGTCGAAACCACGATGCTGAGAGACTTGTGCGAGAGTTTCCCGATTGGGAATTTTTGACAGAAGAGTAGCTCCCTAACCCCTCTAATGAAGGCAGTAGGATGCCAATTTCTCGAAACCCGTTCTCAATGACTACTTCTCTAGGATAACTTTGAAGAGAGAGAGTCAGTGAGAAAGCCGCGCGTTCCGCACGCGGGTTTCGGGAACGCGATTTTGACTCAGAAGTGGTCATTCGCAGCGCATTTTCGGATTCCCAATTTCGGCCTCGTTAATGTTGATCTCTTTTCTTCAGTAGAGGCGCGGGCGTGCCAACAGTTTTCCCGAAGGATGGTTGGTCAAGAAAAATAAGCCCGCTGGCGGCGCTATTCGACAACGGCTGACGTTCATGAGCACCACAACGCGCCGTTCCTGAGTATCGGCTTCGGGCAGCCGGACGCCGGTAGCGGCAGCTTCTGCCCCGGTCGCCACAATGACAGTCCGTGCAGAATCTGTGGCATTTCGGAATCGATTACCGGCAGTGCGTTGCCGTCGCCGTAGCGCGTTGCACTGCGGTAGCGCAGGACGGTATGGTATGGCGCTGTCTCGCCGCCAGATCGCGCGACCGTAACCCAGTAGCTGAATGGTGCATCGACGGTCGGCTCGACGGTGATGAAAGCGCCGCGCAGCGGCCCTGCCTCGATGAAGCGTACCTCCTGATTGTTGTTGGTGCCCGTGCTCTGGGCGAACACTTGGACGAAGCGATCAGTATCGCGGCGATAAGCAAGTGCCTGCGTGCCAACAAGTTGCCCACCATTACCGGCATGAATGCTGGCCAGCACGACGATCAGCACCGGCTCCCGATCACCTGCCTGACGATACGCGACGCGCGCCGTGTTAAGGTAATGCGGCTGGTCGAAATCGCTCCTCAGTCTATTAGGGTCGAGGCGGGCGCTTAGGGTGGGATCGCAAATCGGAGAATCCCTATGCCGAAGGCACGGCCTAATTACGCCGGGTTCGGCATCTACCGTCCTTGATTCACCGGGAAGTCCGCTTTGCATCACCGTCAAGCGCCACGGCGTCTGCGTCGCGAATGGGCCCGAAAGCGCGACGGCGGCGATTAGTCGGTCGGCACTGGGCGCGCCGCTCACGATTGATAGGCCGAAGAGCAAGGCGGCGGGGAAACGCGCTGTGATCATGGCTTAACTCCTGCCGGCACCTGACGACGCTTTGTTGGTGCAGGATCAGGGGATGCTCCCCAGCATAGCCCCCCCCGTCAAGCGCTCGGTGACGATCAGCCGAACAAGACCTTGATTACGCAAACCCATGCCCGGCACGACCCAGAACGCGACATTCAGACCGCCAGCCTGGCTCCCCGGAAGCGGACATTTGTTAATGTGATCCTTCGGTGCTCACAGCGACCAGATATCTCACGCCGAACGGCGACATGTGGGACTTTCCTGCCATTCCAGGTGACGGGGACGAACGACGGCTTCCGAAAAGAGCAGACCATCCGGGCTTCACCGGCACCGTGGCCGTGAATGAGCAACCCAAGTTAATCGCTGACCTTCGTCTTCTCGGCGCGCTTCGGCAGCGAGCGGGCTCGTTACCGGTGTCACAACCGTTCGAGACCGTTGAAAAAGGCCTGCGCGAAATCGGCGTGCGGATGGCTGGTGACGCCGGACACCGGAGGATGCGCCGCGTATCAGGCTGGCGCGGCCTGCCGGGCGAGCAGCTGAAGGTTGTATGCCGCGGCGGCCATGGTGAACTCCTCTGCGGCTCCTGACAGGCCCCGCAGCTTGAGCGTTCGTAGCCCCAGGTTGCGTTTCAGGTGGCCGAACACGCGCTCGATCCGCTGTCTTCGACGCCGTGCGTGCACATAGGCGTCGGTGCCGGCAAGGGCGCGCACGGTATCGCGGGCTTCCTCGCTGACGAGCCGGGTGACACTCCGCTTCGGACCGATGGTGCATTGCGGCTTCAGCTCGCAGGCGGCGCAATCGGCCGGCCGGCTTCGGTAGACGCGCACCTGCTTGGTTCGGTTGGTGCCGCAATAGCCGAGCAGCTTGTCCGCCGGACAGCGGTAGGCATCCGCTTCCCGGTCGTAGCGGAAGGCATCCCGGGTGAAGAAGGCGTCCCGCTGGCGGGTCCGGTCGATGACCGGGATGTATGGCGTGATGTTCCGGTCGATCAGCCAGCCGAGCAGCGGACCGCTACCATACGCCTTGTCGGCCAAGAGACTGGCGGGTTCGATGCCCAGCCTGGTGCCGGCGCGTGACACCAGCGTCCGGGTCGCCCTCACCTCGGCTGCGAAGCGGGCGGGCGTTGCCTCCACGTCGAGGATGCAGTCGGTTTCGAGGTCGAGCAGAGGGTTGATGGCGTATGCGTAGCGCGCCGGCCCGTGCTTGCAGGTGAGCGCCGCCTGCGGGTCGGTCGGCGAGATGCTGGTCGGATCGACGGACGCAGGTTCATCGGGATCTGGCGGCAACGCGGCATCCAGCGCCGCCAGATATTCGGCGACGGGTCGCGATATGTTTTCCCCGGCACGAAGCTCGTCTGCAGCGTCGGCCCCCTTCAGCTTCTTCTCGCGGCTGGCGTCGGCCATGATCGTGCTGCCGTCCACCGCCAAATCGCGCCCCGCTACCAGCCCGGCCGCGGCGCATCGCGAGACTACCTGCTCGAACAGCAGACGATGCAGGTCGCAAACGCGGAAGCGGCCGTGCCGGTTCTTGGAGAAGGTCGAATGGTCGGGCACCCGGTCAGCCAGATCGAGCCGGCAGAACCAACGATAGGCGAGGTTGAGGTGCACCTCCTCGCACAAACGCCGTTCCGAGCGGATGCCGAACAGGTAGCCGATCAACAGCATCCTGAGCATCAGCTCCGGGTCGATCGAGGGTCGCCCGCTCGTGCTGTAGCTGGCTGCCAGCGCCTCGCGCACGAAGCCGAAGTCGAGCAGCCCGTCGATGCGTCTGAGCAGATGGCTGGCCGGCACATGGTCGTCGAGCCGGAACCCGTAGAACAGTGCGCCCTGTGCCACCTGCCGACCCATCATGTCCCTGACCCCCCGACGCCTTGCAGGAGTGAATCACGCCCTCGTCACCGTCGCAAGCAGCCGTTTTTCAACAGTCCCGTTCGGTTCTGAAATCAAAACCCAGTCGCTCATTCACGGCTTAGCGAGCCGTTTTTAAAGCCTACCTTCATTCAGGCAATCAGGCAGCAGTAGTAAGGTGCTGCACCGGTAGGCTGGTGTCCGGGTGCAAGCCCCAACGAAAAGGAGGGCATGCGCTTCCGCTCCCTATCGGCTCGACGGACGAGCGGTGCCTTGTAGCAACGATTGATCTAGCGATGTAATTGCAAGTTACACACTCCGCCGAGCTAGCCGCCCGGTGAACTGCGCGATCGGGTAATCACCCAAGCGAAGCTCATTCCAGCTGCTGCGGAAGGTGCCACAACGCAAAGTCCTGCCGACAGGATACTGTTTTTGACGGCCGACATCCCTGAACCGGGCGCAACCAGACCATAGACGAGCATTAGAAGCGGCCAGCCGAGGACTGCTCCCACCAACCCTCCAATCAGCACAACATACCGCCTGCGCGGTGAACGAGCGATAATAAAGAAAGCCAGTGGCGTGAGGAGAAGCGTGATGGGCAGCATGATCAGCGCGGCGAAGGGCGTGAGTATCAGAACCGTGATGATGCCCCACAAGTAAGATGCGATCTCGGCGGCCAACTCGGACAAGCTGCACGACGAGCAGCGCGCCACAGTTTCAGCGATGCCTCTGGGCACCGACACTGCATAGAATGCCAGCATGAACGACAGCGCCGCAGCGGCATTCGCGGCGAGAAATTCTAAACATCCAATCGCTGTCCGATCGCTCCGCCGCATCGCAGCGCCTCTCCTTGCTTCTGACCGCCGCCGGAGATGCGGCCATATTGCCATTTATACAGCTTTACTGTACTCATGGTGTCACTAAGCAGGAGCACCATCTTGGTCAAGGACGCAAAGGAAGTGGTTCGGCGCTTCAACGAAGAGGTCATCGCCGGAGGCGACCGGGCTACTTTCGAGGCGCTGATGGCGCCGGGCTTTGTGAATCGTTCAGCGCCTCCCGGCGCCACCAACGGCCCTGAGGGTATGTGGAACACGTTCGATACTGTCCTCCGACCGGCGTTGGCGGGCTTGAAGGTCGTGATCCACGACCAAGTGGCGGAAGGCGATAAGGTGACGACACGCAAGACCATCTCCGGCATCCATGTTGCCGCGCTTCTTGGCGTCGAGGCGACGGGCAAGGCCGTTAATATCGACGTGATCGACATCGTTCGGGTGGAGGATGGCCGGTATGTGGAGCATTGGGGAGTGAATACGCTCTCCTCCGTGCTGGCCAGCTTAAGGCATGACTGAGCCAATTTTGCCGAGATGGCCATCGTGACCGATGTCGTCGCGGCCGGGCTCGCGCACGACCTCCGAAGGAGCATCAGCGATTTCGTTCGAGCTATCCGGCGAGACACGGGGACAGAACGATCAGCTCAATCGGAAACGCTCGACATCCTACACCTCTTCGGCCCGATGAACGTTGCCGCTCTGGCTGAGAAACGTGGCGTCACACATCAAACGATGAGAGTAGTCGTGGCGCAACTCAAAGCGAACGGCTTGGTAAGGCTGAACGCTGATCCCGCGGACCAACGAAGCAGGTTGGTGTCGATCACCGACGCTGGCCGCGACACGCTCGCGCAGGGGCAGCGTGCGCGAGCGTCGCTCATCGAGGATGCTATACGAACACGTTTGTCCGTTGACGAACAAGCCCTGCTTGGTGCCGTCATTCCGATCCTTGCCCGCCTGACGGAGCCCGAAGTCGATGAGCAGGAGCGTCGGTGATAGCATCAAACAAACGCGTCGTGATCTTTCTTACTCTGACGTGCCTGACCACCGCGCCGTTCTGGGCTTTGGCAATCTCTACGGGGGAGAACGCGGGCGGTCGGGGCGCTTATGCCGTTGGATCGATGTGGGGGCCCGGTATCGCAGCCCTCCTCACCTGCTGGATAAGCGGCCAACCAATCGCCTCTTTAGGTTGGAAGTGGGGCCGGACCCGGTGGCAGGCGCTTTCCTACCTCTTTCCGATGGTGGCCTGCTTCGTTGCCTACGGCCTTGTCTATACAAGTGGTTTGGGTGGCTTTCCCAATTCCGAGACGATTGCCGGACTACGCAAGAGCCTTGCGTGGACGGACACGGCACCATGGATGCTAATCTCAGGCTGGTTTGCCCTGCTCGCGACCACGGGGTTCATCAGAGGAGTAGCCGCCTCCCTCGGCGAGGAGATCGGATGGCGCGGCTTTCTCAGCCCACTCCTGACCAAGAAGTTTGGATTCACCAAGGGCGCGCTTCTCACCGGAGCGATCTGGGCGGCGTGGCACTTCCCTTTGATGTTCTTCTCCAATTACGACACCGCCACGCCCTGGTGGTTCGCGATGCCCTGCTTCGCCGTGGAGGTGCTCAGCCTCGCCGTCATCATGTCGTGGATCCGGATGCGGTCGGGAAGCTTGTGGACGGGAGCTGTCGCCCATGCCAGCGTCAACCTTTTCAACCAGGCTTTCTTCGCGCCGCTCACGATCCCGCGAGGCGGTATAACAGCGTACATGATCGATGAATCCGGTTGCGTGCTGCCGCTCATTCTTCTGCCAATGGCAATCTTTGCTTGGTCAAAGCGGAAGAGCTTGGCCGAGGCAGATAAGCCCTCTCTTTCGCCTGTTCTGTGAGGCAGTCTCTTGGCCTACCCCAAACTGGCGTTTGTCGCCGTCATTATCGAACAAGCCGGTTTCTACCAAATGCAAAGGTAAATGGTGTCAAAACCGGTCGGTTTTGACACTTAGAGGATGACCCGCTTACGTAAGTTCGAGTGATTTCTAGATTTAGGCGGACTTTCTCAGGCAGCAGGCTGTGAACGCCGCGCCCTCCACCACGCAAACCCGAGTAAGCACAGTAATACCACGTCGGCATGCGCTTGGGTGATCGTCATGCCTTTCACGCGCGGAAGCCGTTCGCGAAATTCAGGGTCAACGACTGCGGTGCCGGGAAAAAGCAATGCGCCCGCCTGCGTCAGCCAGAACCCGCCGGCAGCGATCGCCGACAAATCTATGCGTGACCGCACGCTTCCGCTCCTCGACCAAGCGAGTGCCAGCGTCAGGCCACCAAGGGTCGTGCCAAGCAGCATCGTCTGGGCGGCATGGAACTTGGCGTGCGGCGTCCATCGCGGATTATAGATATGGGTTTCGTTGAAGTCGGCGATGTAAGGCGAAACGGCGGTCAGAACGGCAATGCCCGACACCGTCAGCCGGTATCCTAATGGCGTCGTGATCGCACTCATCACGGCTTGCCTCCAAATGCTTCGGCCAGCACAGCACTCGCCGAGGTCCACGGACGGTTTCCGTAACGGTCATTGTCCAGCGGCGACAGCTCGCCCTCACCGCTCGACATATCGCGGAGGTACTGCATTCCCTGCCATGCCGGAAAGATCGCCTTTGGTTGCGGCGCTACTGTGCGGGCCACGCCGATCAGCAAACCAAGCCCGGCCAGCCCCCCGGCGCGCAGCAGACGATATCGCGTGTTCGTCAGATTGGTCATAATGCCGGCAAGATCGCGCGGTGACACGGTGTCGCCAGCAATCCGCAGGATGCGTGGTGTCTCGCTATCGATCGCGGCTGCGGCGGTATAGGCGGCCACGTCATCCTTGGTGGTGAAGTCATAACGTTGGTCTGCGCTTCCCCAATAGAGGATGCGCTTGATACTCGGCAGTACGATCGGCGCCTGGCCGGCCAGGAGATCGGCGAAGGCACCGTTGAGGATGGACGTCGCGGCGATCGGCGCTGCGTCGACCTGCGTCTTGAAGGTGCGGCGAAGGTCGAGGTTGCGGTTCCGCCCCGGCCGGGTGTGCGTGAAGTCGAGCGAGAAGTCCGATGGAATGAAGCGGGGCATCCCGACCGCGACACTCGCGTCGAGCAGCCGGGATTGCAGATCGATCACCACGTCGTCGAGACCATTGACTGCCGACACGACGCACGTCGCATCCCGCAGTGCCGCCTGAAGCAAACGCTTTTGTGTGTAGTCGACTTCGACGACCTCAACGGAACGCGGCAATGTGTCCCGTCGTGCACCGCGTCTGACAAGAACTTTGGTGCGCGTGCCGTTGGCAACGAGCGCCTGGACGATCCGAGATCCCAGATCACCCGTTGCACCAGCGACCACCACCAGAGGTTTAGCCGTCGTCACACCGTAACCTCGCCTTCATCTGCCCCGTCCCAGTAATGAATACGGACCGCCCGGACGTGGATCAGCGCCAGTCCCGGTGTGTCGATACCTTGTGGAAACCAGCGTTCCAGTTCGTCGGTCCAGTGTTCGGCGAAAGCGTTCTTGTCGCGGACGATCTGTGCATCCCCCTCCACCGCCACGAACAGGGGCGGCTTGCCGAGCAGGCCGGGCTTGCCCTGGAAGGAAAGCGCGACGTGCGGATCGCGTTGTATGTCTGCTACCGTTCGTGCGCTGTCATAGGAGAAGTAGTAGCTGTCGCCGCGCCACTCGACCTCGCCGTTGTTGCTCATCGGACGAGTGGCGAGCTGGTCACCGTCCGTTCGCGTCGTCAGCATCGCGAAGTCGATCCTGCCCATGTCGCGGGCCAGATCCTCGATCGTCTTGTCAGCCATGTGCGTTCTCCTGTGATGATGACGTGGAAACCTGCCCCCAAGCGGCTAGCGTAAGCAGGTCGGGATGCGCCCGGCGCACTGCGGCGATGTCGATGCGGAACCCCTCGCGGCCGATCCACTCGAACATCAATCGGAAGTCTTCAGGCAGCTTAGCGCGCAGGAAGCCCGGAATGGTGAAGGAAACCGCTGGTCGATGCGCCGTGCGGCGCAGCGTCGCCGCTGCCTCGTGCCTGTTCACGTCGTCGCCGGCGATCTCGATGGCCTGTCCGATAAAATCATTGGGCTGGTCGAAAGCTTCTGCCGCAAACCATCCGACGTCGCGCGCCGACGCGATCTGCATTCGTTGGCCCTCAGCGAGGTAGGTCCGCATCATGGCGAGCATCGTGGTCCTGAACACGAACGTGTCGAAGTTCTCCATGAACGCTGCAGGACGCAGTATCGTCGCCGGGAGCCCTAATGATGCGATATGCTCCTCGATCGCGCGCTTGCTCTCGAAATGGGGCACGCCACTGTTTCGATCGACCCCGGCAGCCGAGCATTGGATGAAATGCGAGACGCCCGCTTGGTGAGAGAGGGTAGCCAGCCGCTTGCCCTGGCGTTCCTCGCCTTCAGGTCCCTGACCCATTGGGGTCTGTACCGATAGAACGCCGCTCACCCCGGTCAGCGCAGACCGCAACGATTCCTCATCGTCGAGGTTACCGCGCACTAGTTCGACGCCACGCTCGGCGAGCGCCTTCGCCTTTGGAGCATCGGTGTTACGTACCAGCGCCCGTAGACGATGGCGGCTTCGCCGGTGCAACAGCTCGGCAATCGTCGCACCGCCCTGATTGCCGGTTGCGCCTGTGATAAGAAGGATCGAGGTAGCCATACATGTTCTCCGGTCAGGATAGAACATGGATAGTTCCGCGTTGGAGGACTAGCCGCGTCACCGTAGACGTAACGTTCCACAGTCCGGAACGACCAATGAATCCAGATGACCTTCGTGCCTTTGTCCGGATCGCCGATGCGGGCGGCGTGTCTCAGGCGGCGATCGCCACGGATACGCCCAAGTCGTCAATGAGCCGTGCTCTAGCCCGGCTTGAGGAAACAGTGAATGTCCGTTTGTTCGAGCGTGCGGGCCGATCACTCCGGCTTAGCGAAGCGGGCCACCTGCTGCTGCCCCATGCCCGACGTATCCTTGACGATGTGGCCGAAGCGGAAGCGGCGCTTGAAGGCATGAGCGGCAAACCCCGTGGCACGCTGCGGATCAACGCCGCGATGACTTATGCGCTCGGGATTGTCGCACCGATGCTGCCAGACTTCATCCGGCGCTACCCCGACGTGAGGGTGGTGCTCGATACCGAGAATCGGATCGTCGATTTTGTTCGCGAGGAAGTCGATGTTGCGATCCGCATCGGCACTCTTCCCGATTCCGATCTAATCGCCCGCAAGCTCGGGCGTATCGAACTCTGGCCATGTGCCAGCCCCGAGTATCTCGCACTCCATGGCATACCAAAAACACCTGTCGAGTTGTCGAGCCACATGCTGCTTGGTTGGCACGACCGACCTAGCGAATGGCAGTTTGTCGACGCATCAGAGACGAAACACCGTGTCCTTGTTCCTACCGGCACGGTCGCGCCCGAGCCTGCTGTTCTCCAGGTTCTTCTCACGGGAGGTGTAGGTGTCGGCCGTCTGCCCGACTTTCTGGCCCGTCCCGCCATTGCCTCAGGCACGTTGTGTCGCCTTCTAGAAGATTACGGATCCGAAATTGTTGAGGCACACGCTGTATATCCTCCACATCGAAGCTTGTCGGCAAAGGTCAGGCTCTTCATCGAAAGTCTAACCGCATACCTCTCTTAACAGCGCGGCTGCTCAGGCAATAAACCTTTGTGGTGTCAAAACCGGACGGTTCTGATCCTGCGCGTTGACGCACGGGTTTTTGCCGGCTTCGAAGTGTCAGAAGGCCACGTCACAAGTCCAGTCGCGGTACGAGGGACGACGCGTTCAAGCCCCTGCCCTCCCGGCTGAACGAACGTCCGCTTACGCCGATCGTCGCCCGCAAGCGGTCGTTCCGCTTTCCACCAAACCCGGCCATCCCAAGGTGTGGTTTTTGAGGAGATCTGCTTGCATCGCTTTGAACCGACTCTCAGCAGCACGCGTCGAGACAGGCACAATTCATGACCTGTCCGGGTATCAAAGCCGCATATTGCCGTAAGGATTGTTCGTTCAGAGCAACCACGGCATCGTTGGCGGGTTCAGGCTCCTCATGCCGATCCAACCACGGTGAGGCGTGCCCCCGAGAGGCAGACAATGGCATCAGCTAACGAAATGACCAACGCGCTTGATGTGGCGCTTGCTACCGCGCGCGCAGAATACAGAGACGCCGTCATCGAGCTTGCGACAGCTGAAGCAGCCAAGGATCTGGGCCCCGCTCGCGAACCTGCCGATATCGATCGTATCCATCATGCGCGGACGCGCGTGATTGGGCTGGACGCTGCCCGTGAGGAACTATCTCGCATGATCGACGAGGGGGTCGATAAAGTTGCGTGACGCCAAGGGTACAGTCACAAGGATGAACGAGATGGCTGACCGAGCGCGCAATGCCGGTTCGCTCCGCTTCATAAGCTCGATCATCTGTCCAATGGAGACAGAGGCTTCCACTCCGGTTCATGAATGACGAAAAGCGACCAATAGTCCGCCCGGCGCATCGGTCTCCGCCATCACAGAAGCTGGCTAAACATCGTTCGTCAGCCTGCTTCTGTGACGTGCGTCCGGGTATTTATTCGCTCGCGTCCGCGCCCTTTGCCTTCCGAGCAGGCTTAGCCTCCTTCTTTGGGGCATTCAGCTGTCCCGGCTTACGCCCTAGACCAATGGTCTTGGCCATGGCGCTGCGGCTTTCGCTGTAGGCTGGCGCAACCATCGGGTAATCAGCCTTGAGACTATAGCGGGTTCGGTATTCGTCTGGCGTCATGCCGTTGGTCGCGAGATGACGGCGCAGCGTCTTGTAAGGCTTGCCGTCAACCATCGAAATGATGTGGTCACGTGACGCGAGCGACTTCCTGACCGACACTGCCGGAGTATAGTCTTGCGTCGGAGCGACATCGTCGCTGCTCACAGCGCTGCCGGCAGACAGGCCAGAAACGGTGTCATGCATACGCTGCAAGAACGCAGGTACGTCATCGGCATTGATCCGGTTATTCGAGTTGCTCAGCCAGGCTACTGTCAGTTCGGTGGCCAGCTCGACCACGCTCGGCCCCATGTCAAAATCATTTTGCTCAGCCATGTTCTGCTCCCTTAGCGTTTCGAATTTTGTTCAACTAGCTTGCTAGTGGATGCAAGCGTTATCTAAGCTCAACGTCGGCCTATCAAAAACGATGCCAAATGGTACTGGCTAGCAGGGAAAAAGGCGCTTTTGTAAAGACTGATGTCCGTTGTGTGCTTTATGTCTTCTGACACACTCAAACGGATTAAAAATTAGTACTGAGCGACATGTCAGTAAGAAACGCTGCCGCATTAGCAACCCGCATCAATGTGGTGGGTTGAAGGCTCATGGCACCCTCCACCATTCCCTACGCCATCGTCGTGGAAGACGATCCGATCATCATGATGGAAACATCATACATTCTTGAGGATGCTGGCTTTCGTGTTTACGAATCCTTCGATGGCGACGAGGCGGTTGTGAACCGCCCCGGGTCTGCCGGAGGCCTTGGGTTGTGAGTCACGCCGCCATATCGATGTTGTCTGCGGCAGCATAATATTGATCTTCGGCTTCGGCAGGAGGGATGTTGCCGATGGGTTCGAGCAGTCGACGATGGTTGAACCAGTCGACCCACTCGAGCGTGGCATATTCGACAGCTTCGAAGCTACGCCATGGCCCCCGTCTGTGGATCACCTCCGCTTTGTAGAGACCGTTGATCGTCTCGGCCAAAGCGTTGTCGTAGCTGTCGCCGACGCTGCCGACCGACAACTCGATCCCGGCCTCGGCGAGGCGCTCAGTGTACTTGATGGACACGTATTGCGACCCGCGGTCGCTATGATGGACCAGGCCACCACGGTGGACCGGACGTCGGTCATGAAGCGCCTGCTCGAGCGCATCTAGGACGAAGCTGGCATGTGCTGTCCTGCTGGCACGCCAGCCGACGATCCTGCGGGCGTAGGTGTCGATGACGAAGGCGACGTAGACGAACCCCGCCCAGGTCGCGACGTAGGTGAAGTCCGACACCCACAGCATGTTCGGCGCGGGGGCATAGAACTGCCGGTTGACGTGATCGCGCGGGCACGGCGCCGATTTATCGCTGATGGTCGTACGCACCGGCTTGCCCCGGATAACGCCTGTCAAGCCCATCTCGCGCATCAGCCGTTCCACGGTACAGCGCGCAACCGCAAAGCCCTCCCGCATCATCTGCCGCCAGACCTTGCACGCCGTAGACCGCGAAATTCTCCGCGAACACGCGCGCGATCTTGGGCTTGAGAGCGACATCGTGCCGTGCCCGCGCCGACAGACGCGCTGGATCCTGTCGCTGCGCGACGCGCTCGTGGTAGGTGGATGGGGCGATCGGCAGGACCCGGCAGATCGGCTCGACCCCATAGACGTCGCGGTTACCGTCAATGAACGCGATCATCGCTTGAACGGGCGGTCGAGCTCCGCCTGAGCAAAATACGCGGACGCCTTGCGCAGTATCTCGTTGGCCTGTCGCAGCTCGCGAACCTCACGTTCCAGCGCCTTAACCTTGTCAGCGACTTCGGCCGGGACACCGGCACGCTTGCCGCTGTTGACCTCGGCCTTCTTCACCCACTCATGCAGCGTCTGCGGAACGCAGCCGATCTTCTCAGCGATCGACACCACGGTCGCCCATCTCGACGGGTGATCGCGCTCGTGATCGAAAACCATCCGTACCGCTCGCTCGCGGACCTCGGGCGCAAACTTGTTCGTCGTCTTGCTCGTCATGGCTCCACCTTCTCAGAAGTTGGAGCTTCCGACAAACCCGGGGCGGTTCACTGCACATCCGAGATCGAGCGCGATGCCATGCGCACGCAAGGGGCGCTGTCCACTCGTCTGTGTCGACGATTTTACGTTGCATCCGGTGCTCCTGCTCCCGATGCGAGGCATCACCATCCAGGCGTACCAATCACCCTTTGAGAAGAACGGTAAACTAGTACGAGGTCATCGAGTGACCGCACACGTTCCGTTTATCGGTAGCAAGTTGCTCTTATAGTTGCAGTCTGAGCCAGGCTTTCCATTCTCCTTTTGCGGGCGTGTCACGAAACATGCCTTACACCTTCACGGCATTCTTCCTAAATCGATGGACGCCAGTTTGGTCAGGCTGTTCAGGCTGAGCTAGAGCGCATCGATCCACTACTTAGGGTCAGGACCCATTGATGTGAGCGTCGCGATCTGATTCAGGCTCCGCAAGGAGACTGGGATGAGCGACCTATTTTGGCTGACGGACGATCAGATGGAGCGGCTGCGGCCGTTCTTTCTTAGAAGCCACGGCAAGCCTCGGGTGGATGACCGTTGGGTGCTGAGCGGCATCGTCTTCGTCAACCGCGACGGGCTGCGCCGGCGCGATGCTCCTAGCGCCTATGGCCCCCACAAGACGCTGTACAACCGGTGGAAGCGCTGAGGCGAGCGTGGCGTATTCACGTGCATGATGGAGGGGCTAGCTGCGGGCAATGCCGAACCCAAGACCGTCATGATCGACGCGACCTACCTGAAGGCGCACCGCGCGGCATCGGGCCTGCGGGTAAAAAAGCGGATCTCGGCCGCCTGATCGGCCGCACCAAAGGTGGCATGAACACCAAGCTCCATGCCGTCGCCGATGCAAACGGGCGCCCTTTGAGCTTCTTCATGACCGCCGGGCAAGTCAGCGACTACACTGGCGCAGCAGCGTCCACGATCGAGGCCGCTGTATCAACGTAGGCTGAGGATAGAGTGGCTCGACCGATGCTGAAGCCAGCAAGCCAGGCGCGGCAGAGCTCGATACGATCGTTACAGAACGGACAATCTGACCTGCTTGTGGCGGGATCGGCACCCGCTCGCAAACCGCACAAATGCACTAGTTTAACAAGCTCTTCGGTATCGCTAGAATCCATTTCGGAGCCGTCTCGCACCGCTCCACGATAAGCAATAGTGCAGAACTACCTACCTAGCACTGACTCTTAGATGCGCAATCAGGGCGGTCATCCACCGGAAACCCGCTTGTCCGCTGCCTTGTGCAGGATCCAATTGCTTTACGCTGCACATTCCATTCGACTTCACGGCGCACCAGAGCGACAGCGTCATCACACGAACCGCGGGGCACCAGGCGCCCCGCACCGCCCCAGGTGAGCTGCTCACCGGGGCTCTGGCTGGTGGGGCAGCATCGGTGCTGCTCCAAGCCGGAGACCAGCATCATGACAAAATTGAGTGACACCCAGCGCATCCTGCTTGCCGCCGCCTGCCAGCGCGCGGACGGCAGCGTTCTACCATTCCACGCCAGCATCAAGCGCGGCGGCGGCATCACCAAGGCCATCGCAGGACTTGTACGGCAGGCGCTGGTGGTGGAGCGCGAAACGACCGACCAGGTCGCCGTGCACCGTACAGACGGTGACCTGCGCTTCGGCGTGTTCATCACCGCGGCCGGCATGGCAGCAATCGGGGTCAGCGCGGAAGACGAGAATGCAAGCGAAGCCGCCTCCGCGCAGCTGCCCGAAATCATCGACGTCGAGAAAGCCCCGACGAAGATCGCGACCGTGTTGACGCTGCTGGCGCGGAAGGATGGTGTTCCTGTGACTGAGTTGATGACGGCTACCGGCTGGCTGCCGCACACCATCCGCGCCGCCATCACCGGTCTGCGCAAGAAGGGCCACAGCATCCAGCGGATCAAACGCGATGGCATGACCTGCTACCGCATCTTCGGAGTGGCGTGATGGACATGGCCAGCACTCTCGCGGAACTGGGGACGCTACCCTCCGATGTACTGCGCCAGCGATGGCGCAGTCTCGTCGGCAGCCCGGCACCCAAGGTGAGCCCAAGGATGCTCCGCCTGGCGCTCGCCTGGGAGATCCAGGCGCGCGCCTCTGCCGGCCTCGCCCGCACCGCAAGCCAGACGCTCGATCAGCTTGGCCGTGGGCAAACCCGCACGCAGGCGGCAACGCCCGGCATGCGGCTTGTGCGGGAGTGGCAGGGCCGTGCTCACGTCGTCACCGTCGGCGAGGATCAGGTGATCCGCTGGGACGAGCGCGAATGGCGCTCGCTGAGCGAGGTTGCCCGCGCGATCACCGGCACGCGCTGGTCTGGCCCTGCCTTCTTCGGTCTCAAGAAGAAGGCGGTGGCCGCATGAAGACGGTGCGTTGCGCGATCTACACCAGGAAGTCGTCGGACGAGGGTTTGGAACAGAGCTTCAACAGCCTTGATGCACAGCGCGAGGCCTGCGCCGCCTATATTCTCAGCCAGGCCAGCGAGGGCTGGTCGGCGCTGCCGGAGATCTACGACGATGGCGGGCTGTCGGGCGGCACGCTCGAGCGCCCTGCCCTTAAGCGCCTGCTCGCCGAAGTGGCCGCTGGCCGGGTCGACATCATCGTCGTCTACAAGGTCGACAGGCTGACCCGCTCGCTGTTCGACTTTGCCAAGCTGGTCGAGACGTTCGATGCCGCGGGTACGAGCTTCGTGTCGGTCACCCAGTCGTTCAACACCACGACCAGCATGGGTCGCCTCACCCTCAACATGCTGCTGTCCTTCGCGCAATTCGAGCGTGAGGTCACCGCCGAGCGCATCCGCGACAAGATTGCAGCGTCTAAAGCGCGCGGCATGTGGATGGGTGGGACACCGCCACTTGGCTATGCTCCCAATGACCGCAGCCTCGTCATCGTCGAGGAACACGCCACGCTCGTGCGTCATCTCTACCGACGATATCTGGCGCTTGGCAGCGTGCGGCGGCTGATGGAGGAGCTGGCACAACGCGGGGTGACGGTACCGCCCAGAACCACGGTTGGCGGCAAGCCGCTCGGCGGTGGGGCTTTCACCCGCGGGCAGCTCTACCAGATCCTCAAGAACGTCATCTACACCGGCAGGATCGGCCACAAGGACAAGGTCTATCCAGGGCTTCACCCGGCGATCATCGACGAGGCGACCTTTGCCGCCGTGCAGGCGATGCTTGCCGACCATCTCCAGGGTCACCGCACCCGTGCTGGTGTCGCCGAAAGCAGCCCGCTGGCGGGCAGGATCGTCGATGGAGATGGTGAGCCCCTGATTGCGACGCATGCGACCAAGAACAAGGTGCGCCATCGCTACTATGTCAGCCGCGCGCTGCAGCAAGCGACCAGCGACGCCGGAGTGCGGATCCCGGCGAGGGAGATTGAGGCGCTCGTCACTGAGCGGATGCAGCAGCTTGTTCGTCAGCCGCTCGAACTTGCCACCATGGCGGCGCTCGACGTGCAGGTTCATCAGGTGGCGGACCTGCACGCACGCTGTGAGGCATTGGCCGAGCAGCTTGGCGAGCGCCGTTCCCCTGCCCTTCGCGCCATCGTAACCAGGGTGCAGGTCGGCGACGCCACGGTAACGCTGACCTGCGACACCACAGCGCTTGGCCGCGCCCTTGGCATGGACCAGCACGCCGAGGCGCCAGCCACCATCGAGATCGGCTGTGCTGCCCGACTGACGCGGTCAGGTCGCGCATTGCGACTGGTGCAGGACAGCGGCGCCACCGCCCAGGCTACACCCGACCGCTCGCTGATACGTGTGCTTGTCCAGGCTCGGCGTTGGTGGGGCATGTTGCGCGGCGGCAAGATCAGCACCAGCGAACTCGCCGCACGCGAAGGCGTGACCAGTTCCTATGTAGCGCGTGTGCTCCGGTTGGCCTTCCTCGCGCCCGCCGTTACCGAGGCGATCCTTGCCGGGCGCCAGCGCGCCGGGGTGACCGTTGCTAGCCTGACCGCCGAAGGCGCTATTGTCGCCGACTGGGAGACGCAGATCGCGACGCTGCTACCAGCACGAGGCCGGTGACGCGTCTTCACTCACGGCTTGCAGGTCCAACACGGCGGATAGAGTCCACCGCCTCTGCGATGGTGTTCAGATCTCCCGCTAGCTCGCGCAACTCTTGCGGCCGGTCGGGGTGGAGCGGGTCGAGCACCACCTTGGCGGAGAGGTCCTCCATGAGCATGCCCGCGGCCGTCATCTGGATCCTGATCATCTCGTCTGCGGTCATCGCCTGCCTCCTGCCCGGACCAAGGCCCGGGAAGCATTCAGAAGTCGAGACGCAGCTTTTCAGGCACCCGCGATCAGGCGATCAGGTCGCTTGCCGTAAGATCAAAGGGTACGGCGAGCTTCTCGACCAGCGTGATCGTCGGATTGCGAGCGGCGCGCTCGAGATCGCTTACATAAGTGCGGTGGATGCCGGCGCGATCGGCATAGTCCTCCTGGCTCCAGCCATGCTGGTTCCGCAGGCGGCGCAGGTTGGTGGCAAGGCGCTGGCGAACATCCACACCCGCCTGAAGACCGCGCTGTCGACGATTGATCTACAGACGATCAGTGACATTCCCGTTGATTTCTCACGGTACTTCCGCATGGCTGCTGTCACTGATAGTCGACAGGAGGTCAGTAATTATGTCTTTCGGCAACGGCGCAGGCGGGAGTAGCGAGTTCAAGCGCCAACCGAATAACGCCCAAGCCTGCGTACCGGCGGCAATGGTCCATCACGAGAGATCTAACCTTCATAATGCAAACCAGTGGAGCATAAGCCGCGTCATCCTGACGGTCGTCGGGATGATCGGACTCGGCATATTCTTTCTCGTTCTATACGGCCTTTTGCATCCCAATCCTGCGGCTGAAGCGCTTAGGAACAGTAAGGCAGCTGTTGCATTTCATTTGAAAGACGCCGGCTCTGCCGAATATCGCAACTTGAGAGTCTATAGCATGAACGCTGGGAGACTGGTCGTCTGCGGGGAGGTCAACTCTCGCAACAGCTTTGGCGCAATGGCCGGTTACGTCCGCTTCATAGGCGTCAACGCCGGAGAAGCCGTTGTTGAGACAGACATGGTCGATCGAACATCGTTTGACGACCTTTGGGCGACTCGGGGCTGTACAGGCTCCACGGGTGACTTGGTAATGGCGGAGTGACGTTGCTTAGCCGGCGCTTTCACAGGCTCCGGTGCGCGACGGGTACGTGAATAGATGATTTTATATGCGTGTTTCGTCCCCCGGTCACCACCAGTATTTGCCACTATCGTTGATCAGGCCGAGGCCGTCGCCACGAATACCGGACCCACGTGCTTGGCCGGAGCCGCCACGCCGGACGCTGCCTCTCCGCTATAGCCGTCATGCAGGCCGTGGTGGGTCGGCAGGACGCCCCCAGGGGCGATACGAGTGGTGGATCGGACGCCGAACGCGCTGGGTAACCGGATCGATCTCCGTAATCACCCACGCCCAGTGGCGTTTTTGATGGTTGATGAACTGGCTCAGGCTATCAACCTGGTCGTCGTGTCGCCCGTGCGGGAAGGCGCGTAGCTCCTTGCGGAGCTCGTCCAGCCATGGTGCCTCAACCGGCAGAAGGATGTTCCCTGCCTCGATCTCGCCGAAGCAACCGGTAAAACGCGACATCTTGTCCGTTGCAACCTTGCACAGCATCGGCGTGAACTTGCCGGACAACCGTATGTCCTGCGCAACGGATTTGCCTGCACCGGCGTCTTCGATGAGCACCCGGTCGGGTTCCCACTGCTGCCAGAGCCGGATCATCGCGTTGCGCAGGTCCGGAAAATCGAGCCGCTGGCGGTAAACGTCGAGGAGGTACCATTTGTCAGTCCGGAACCCCCAGGTCGTGCAAACGGAAAAGTCGCTGGTGGGGGCCCCGCTCATGCCGGTGTCCCAACTCTGGATGACCTTGGTGAAGGCGTTACGAGCCGGTGGCTCGTCATACGTTCTGAACCACTCCATCCGGATCGCATTGCCCTCCGGAGCCACCGGATCCTGCTGATACTGTGCCGAGAAGACGGCCGGCCCGAGTTCGCGCCGGATGCGATCGAGCAGCGCGCGATCCTCGCGGGCCGGGTTGAGCAGGTCGCCAACCGCGCGTCGATGAACGCGCCCCGGCCCGATCGGGACCTCTTCCTCGCGTTCCGCAATCGCCGGCAGGTTGAGGTGACGGTAGCCGCGCTCGAGCAGCATCGCGGGCAGATCGTCTTCGTGAAGCCGCTGCTGGATCGACAGAATGCGCCCGGTTTGCTTGTCGTTGAGGCGCGTGAAGAGGGTATTGCCGAACCAGCCCTTGACCTCCTCGCGGCTGGTGACGCTCTTCACGTCGTCGGCCTTCATGCAGTCGTCGACGATGATGAGGTCGGCACCGAAACCGGTAACCGAACCGCCGACCGAGACGCCCTTGCGCATGCCCCCGCGCGTGGTGACGACTTCAAGCGCGCGATTGCCACCATCAGCGATCCGCGTGTTAGGAAAGAGACGCTGATACCATGCCGACTCCAACAGGGTCCGACATTGGACGGCATGCTGCCGGGAGAGCTCCTGGCTGTAGCTTGCGACCATGATCTTCAGCGTCGGGTCACGCCCCAGCGCCCATGCGACAAACGCAACGGAGGCAGTGACCGACTTCAGGTGGCGGGGCGGCACCGTGATTACGAGCCGCCGCTCCTCCCCGCGTTCGACTTGCTCGAGCGCGTAGCACATGGATTGAATGTACCAGCCGCACTGCAATGGCCGTTCGCCCGGATGCAGTGTCTCGAACGCCTTGACGAGGAAGAGACTGAGGCGCTGGCGGCGTGCGGCCGCCAGCGCTTTGTACTCCAGCGGTGTCATGACGCACCTGCCTCTCCTGCCGCCACATCCCCAAGCAGGATGTCACGCAGCAGCGCGAGGCTCGCCAGATCAGCGTCGGTGACGTCCTGCGCCGCTTCAGCTTCAGTCACCCCCGAACCCGTTGACGGGGACGCTTGTGCGTTCGCATAATGCCGCAGCATCTGGTCGATGGCGCGGGCATTGCCCTTGCCGGCGAGCTCCATGAGCTTGCGCAACAGCACCTCGACGCGCGAGACATAACGGCGGCCTTCCGGCGTGTTCACCGCGATCCGCTCGTCGAGCAGCTCCAACACCAGCGTGTTGAGGTTCTTCGAGCCTTTCTTGCGCCCCTTCGGATTACCCGATTGCCCTTTCTGGAAACGGGTGTGCACCGGCGGCTTGCCGTAGCCCACTTCATAGTCCGGCTTCTCCGGCACTGGCGGGGGCGCGGGCACCGGCTGGGGCACGGGACGCCGGCGTGGCCGGGCTGGCGGCAGGTTCTCATGCGGTGACATGGTCCACCTCCTCCTGATCAAGGCCAGCCTCGTCCGCTTGCGCGTCGTTCCGGAGCAGGCGTTCAGCGGCCACCTCGGTCCACGTCCGGCCATCGCCATCGAGCGTGGCGGCTTTCCCGGTCATCTGCTGCCAACGCTCAATGGCAACGTCGATGTAGCGTGGTTCGATCTCGGTGCCGTAGCCCACCCGGCCGGTGCGCTCGGCAGCGAGCAGCGTCGTGCCTGATCCCATGAAGGCATCAAGAACGATGTCGCCCTGGTGGGTGACGTCGCGGATCGCGTCCGCGACCAGCGCGATGGGTTTTACCGTCGGGTGATCGGCGAGGTCCTGCATACGGCTGGCGCCGAAGCTGTTTACCCCGGCATAGTCCCAGACGTTGGTGCGATAGCGGCCGTGCTTGCCGAGTTCGACGTTGTTGATGTGCGGCGCACGGCCCTTTTTCGCGATCGCGATCAGCTCGTGCTTGGACCGGTACAGCGACCCCATCCCCCCGTTGGTCTTGTTCCAGCAGCACAGGTTCAGCAGCGACAAGGCGTTGGTGTCGATGGCGGCGAGAAGTTCGCGCAGGTGGCGCCAGTCCATGCACAGATCGACGACACCGCCGTCGACGACGTGCGGCAGCATCGCGGCGAGGAACTGGGTGAGAAATGCGGTAAATTCGTCGCGGCTCATCTCGCCTGACGCCTGGGCGAACTCGGCGTGCTGCACCTTGCCAAGACCACTGACGTGGCCAGTGATCGGTACATTGTAGGGCGGATCGGTGAAGATCATCGTGGCGATTTGGCCGTTCAGCAGCCGGTCCCACGACGAAGATTCGAGTGCCGACCCACACAGCAGACGGTGCCGCCCGAGCAACCAGAGATCTCCGGGTTTCGCGACGGCATTTACCGGCGGGTTGGGCTGCTGGTCTGCGGGATCCGTGGCCGCTTTGGCATCGGGCTCCGCCTGCGAGAACAAGCTGTCCATCTCCGCTGACGACCAGCCCATGCTCTCGACCTGGATCTCATCGAGGGCGATGATCTCCTCGAGTTCGACGATCAGTGCGTCCATGTCCCAGGTGGCAAGTTCAGGCAGGCGATTATCCGCAAGGCGATACGCCTTCACCTGTGCTGGCGAGAGGTGGTCGGCAGAGATCGTCGGGATCTCGTCGAGACCAACACGCTTGGCCGCTTCGACGCGGGCGTGACCGGCGATGATCTCACCATCCACCGCGATAAGCACGGGTGCGTTGAAGCCGAACTGCCGGATGGAGGCTTCAAGCGCCACCAGCTGGCGCTCGGGATGTTTGCGTGCGTTGCGCTTGTAGGCAACGAGATCGGCGGGACGACGGTAGGTGACAGGCCCGAGGCGCGCGAACAGCATCTTGCTGTCCGCGGAACGGGCGCGGGTATTCGGTTGCGACATGGCGCGGCTCCTTCTGACGTCCGCCAGGCAAGAGGGCGCACCTCCTCAAGCGCTACTTACAGCAATTGAGGACCAGCGACTCGCCTGCCAGGCAAGACCGTTATCGATGTGCGGTGATGCCGCTGACGTGATGTCGCGGACTGCTCCGAGGCCGAGTGGCCTGGCCGGGAAGTGGGCCTGACGATTTAGGTTGACAAGATGGGAAAGGGCATTTTCCCATGAAGGCGTGCGTTCGACCTTGCGCCTCGCTGCTTACCGCAAACGCCAAGGTCCAATTCCCTGCAACGCAACTTAGGGAAAAGCGACGCCAATTGCTCGTAGATCTGTGGTTTGCCGGCTTCGTCTCCGGACCCTTGCGTGCTGATCCGCGCCTTTTCCCTGTAGAAGGCCGCTTTTAGGGAAAATTCGACCGCGGAAATGGCAAACGGTACTGCCGCCTCGCGCGGCGGAGAAAACAGGGAATTGATCGGCCTAGAATCGTAAGAGAGAAACTCTCCGCGCTACGGTTCTACAGGGAAATGCCGCGGAACTGCGCCGCATTCCGCCTGCCGCTTCGCAGCGAGGAAGCGTCAGCAGACTAGGTGGCGGAGCGGGAGGGATTCGAACCCTCGATACGCTTTTGACGTATACTCACTTTCCAGGCGAGCGCCTTCGACCACTCGGCCACCGCTCCGCATGTCCTGGAAAGGCGCGCGTAGCCGGTCCGCATCCGGGCTGCAAGTGATTGCGTGATCGGCGGGCCTGGGCCAGTCTCGCGGCATGCTCAGCCTGCTCCTTCTCGCCGCCGCGCCACCGCTCCAGGCCGCGCCCGCCGCCACCCCCGCCGACCCGGTCGAGGCCGATTGGCGGGCGGTGCCCGACGACGAACTGCTGGTGATGACGCTCGCCACGGGCAAGCAGGTCGTCATCCGCCTCGCGCCGGCCTTCGCCCCGGCGCACGTCGCCAACATCCGCGCGCTCGCCCGGGCGCGCTGGTGGGACGATGCCAGCGTCTACCGCGTGCAGGAGAATTGGGTGGCGCAATGGGGCGACGCCACCGAGAAGAAGCCGCTGCCCGCGGGCATCACCGATCATCCCGCCGCCGAATTCGAGATCGCTGCCTTCCAGCCCGCGATGCGGATGACCAAGGCGGACAGCTATTCCACCGCGAGCGGCATCACCGCCGAGGGCTGGCCGGTCGCCACCAACGGGCGGCAGGCGTGGCTGACGCATTGCTACGGCATGGTCGGCGTCGCGCGCGACGCGCTGCCGAGCACCGGATCGGGAGCGGAATTGTTCACGCCGATCGGCCAGTCGGCGCGGCGGCTCGATCGCAATTACACTGTCGTCGGGCGGATCGTCGAGGGGATGGGCTATCTATCGGGCCTGCCGCGCAGCGAGGCGGCGATGGGCGTCTATGCGACCGCGGCGGAGCGGCTGCCGATCGTCTCGGTACGGCTGGCGAGCGACATGCCCGCGGGCGACCGGCCGCACTTCCAATATCGCAGCGCCGACAATCCGCGGTTCGCCGCGGCGGTGGCCAAGCGCGAGACCCCCGACGCGCCCACGGTGGGCCTGGGCGGCGCGGCGGTGTGCGACGTGCTGCCGGCGGTCCGGCGCACGCCGCGCTAGCCGATCAGCTCGCAGCGACCCAGGTGGCGACCTCGACCGCGACCTGGTTGGCCGCCTGGCTGATCGCCGGGCCGGCGGTCGCCGCATCGATCGCGGTCACCGGCACGCGCGCCTCGAAGCGGCGCTTCTCGACCGTCTCCTTGCCGGCGCGGACCAGCGAGGCGTCATAGGTCACCACCGCCTCGCGCGTCGTCGCGTCGAGGCCGAAGCGGCGCAATTCGCCGGCGAGCGTCGCACTCGGGTCGCCGATCGACTGGACGGTCGAGAGCACCACCATGTTGCTGCGCGCCGACACCGTGTCGGACAATAGCCGCGCGAACAATCGGGCGGGCGGCTCGGCCCAGAGCGCGTCCTTGACGTAGGCGATCGTCGTCGGCGTCGCCTGCACCGGCACGCGGCCGCCGGCGATCGCGGTCGGCGTCGCGGGCACCTGGATGGTGATCGAGCGCGTCTTCGCCGAATTCTGATCGGCACCGACCGCGGGCGCGGAGATTGCGTCGAGGGTCAGCAGCGAGGGCGGCGGCTTGGCACCGAAGCTGATGCAGCCGGCGAGCGGCAGCGCCGCGGCGAGGAGGAGAAGCTTGGTCTTCATGATCTCACTTGCCCTTGTAATCGGGGAGCTTCTGCTGGCCGATCAGCGAGCTGGCGCCGCCCTGATCGACCTTGTCGGCGATCGACGACAGCGCCGTCGCGGTGACGCGCAGGTCGCGTACCAGCCGGTTCGCCTCCGGTATCGTCTGTTTCGAGAAGGTCTGCAGGCCGGGGCGCGCGTCCTGGATCGCCGAGTTGAGCGTTTCGGCGCTCTGCTGCGCCGATGCGATCGCCTTGTTGAGGTTCTGCATCGTCGGCTTGACGTCCTGGGCGAGCACGCCGTTGGTCGTGTCGGCAAGCTTGCCGATTGACTGGGCCGCGTCACCCGCCTGCTGGATGGCAATGCGCGTCTGCGCCAGCGTCGCGGCGATCTCCGGCCCGCGATCGGCGAGCGCGCCAGACAAGCGATTGGTATTGTCGAGGATGCCGGCGATCGACGCCTGGTTGCGATCGGTGAGCAGCCCGGTCAGCCGCTCGGTCAGCGTCGACAAACGCTCGAGCAGCTGCGGCGCCGAATTGAGGATCGCGCCGATACCGCCCTGCTTAGTCGGGATGACCGGCACGCCGTACGGGCATTGCGTCGCATCCGGATGATCGGGGCAGGCGATTGGCGGCGCCCCCTTGCGCGCACCGTCCAGCGCGACCGTGCTGGTGCCGGTGAAGCTGCCTTGGATGGTCGCGGTAGTGCCCTGAAGGATCGGCGTCTCATCTTTGACCGTCACGCGGACACGGACGAACTGTGGATCTGGCTTCCACAAGGCGATCGTCTTTACCTGACCGGTCGGTACGCCCGAATAGGTGACCGTAGACCCCACGGCGACACCGTCGACCGCCTGCTTGAAGAAGATGTCGTATTCACGTTCGCTCGCGCCACCCAACCGGGCGATCCATACGGTGAAGATCGCGAGCATTGCGAGGAGGATCAGCACCACCGCGCCGACGATCACATGGTTGGAACGGGTTTCCATCAGTCGGTCCCTACAGGGGGTCGGGCCGGTTCGGCCGGTTCGGTGGCGGCGGCCGGACTTGCCGCGATCTGCTGCGTCTTCACTTCGGTCGGATGCTGCGACGCCTCCGCCTGCGCTTCCTGCGTCGCGATCGCGGCGCGGCCGCGCGGACCCTTGAAATATTCCTCGATCCACGGGTGATCGAGCGCGAGCAGTTCGTCGATCGTGCCGACCGCGATCACCTTCTTGTCGGCAAGCACCGCGACGCGGTCGCAGATCGCATACAGTGTGTCGAGATCGTGGGTAATCAGGAAGACGGTGAGCCCCAGCGTCTTCTGCAACGATTTGGTGAGGCCGTCGAACGCCGCCGCGCCGATCGGGTCGAGCCCCGCGGTGGGCTCGTCGAGGAACAGCAATTCGGGGTCGAGCGCGAGCGCGCGGGCGAGGCCGGCGCGCTTCTTCATGCCGCCCGACAGTTCGGCGGGATATTTGGGGCCGGCGTCGGGCGACAGGCCGGTCATCACCACCTTATAGGCGGCGATCTCCGCCATCAGCGCCGGGTTGAGGTCATTGTAGAACTCGCGCAACGGCACCTGCACGTTCTCGGCGACGGTCAGCGTCGAGAACAGGGCGCCGCCCTGGAACAGCACGCCCCAGCGCTTGCGGATGTCGGTCGCCTCGGTCTCTTCGCGGCCGATCGTCGGTTCGCCGAAGACGGTGATGTCGCCCTCGACCGGGGTCTGCAGGCCGATGATCGAGCGCATCAGCACCGACTTGCCGGTGCCCGAGCCGCCGACCACGCCGAGGATCTCGCCGCGGCGCACGTCGAGATCGAGATCGTCGTGGACGACCGAATCGCCGAACGCATTCTTGAGGCCGCGCACCTGGATGATCGGTGCGTCGTCCTGCGGCTCGCGCTGCGCCATCAATTCCACCCCACCCAGGTGAAGAACACCGCGAAGAAGGCGTCGAGCACGATGACGAGGAAGATCGCCTGCACCACCGCCGACGTGGTGCGCAGGCCGACCTGTTCGGCGTCCGATTCGACCAGCATGCCCTGGAAGCAGCCGGCGATGGCGATGATCGCACCGAATACCGGCGCCTTGATCAGGCCGATATAAAGGTCGGTGATCGGCACGACCTCGCGGATGCGCTGGATGAAGGTGACCGGCGGGATGTCGAGCGACACCCAGGCGAGCAGGCCGCCGCCGATGATCGCGATCAGCGAAGAATAGAAGCCGAGCAGCGGCATCAGCAGCACCGCCGCGATCGTGCGCGGCAGCACCAGCGCCTCCATCGGCGAGACGCCGATCGTGCGCATCGCGTCGATCTCCTCGGTCAGCTTCATCGTGCCGAGCTGCGCGGCAAAGGCCGAGCCGGAGCGGCCGGCGACCATGATCGCGGTCATGAGTACACCGAGTTCACGCAACGTGAGCCGGCCGACCAGATTGATGGTGAACACTTCTGCGCCGAACTGGCGGAGCTGGACCGCGCCCTGCTGGGCGATGACGATGCCGATCAGGAAGCTCATCAGCCCGACGATGGCGAGCGCCTGGACGCCGACCACCTCGAACCGATGGACCGTCGCGTTGAAGCGGAAGCGGCTGGGATGGCGCACGACGTTGACGAAGGCGATCGTCGTCGCGCCCATGAAGCCGAGCAGCCCGTACAGCGTGCGCAGCGTGATGATGACCGCATCGCCGATCTCGCCGAGCATCTTGCTGAACGCGTTGCGCGCATGCGGGGGCAGCGCGACCGGCCGGTCGGCGGCGACCACCGAATCGAGCAGATAGCGGCCGTCCTCGTCGAGCCCCTCGATCGCCGCCTCGTGGCGGGTCGCGAGGCGATGGACGACCCAGGCGCCGACGGTGTCGATCCGGCCGATGCCGCTGAGGTCGATCCGCTCGACCGGGCCGCTGATCGCGTCGAGCCGATCGGGCAGCGTGCCGAGCGTCCGCAACAGCAGATCACCGGAAAAGCGAAGGGTTCCGCCGCTGTCCTGCTCGAATTCGGCTGTGGCGCTCATCGCCTGTGCTTGTGCGGCAAGTTCCGATCCACGGCAAGGCGTTTATCATACGAGACGGTTGGGTTGGCCGGACAGCGCGGGTTCACAACAGCACGTCGACGGCGTGGATGGCGAGGCCGACCAGCCCGCCGACCAGCGTGCCGTTGATGCGGATATATTGCAGGTCGCGGCCGACCGCATTCTCCAGCCGGCTGGTGATCGTATCGGCATCCCAGCCGCGCACCGTCTCCGACACCAAACGGACGATGCCGTCGCCGTAATCCGCGGCGATGCCGACCACCGCGCGGCGGACGAAGCGGTTGATCGTATGCGACAGTCGCGGGTCCTGCGTCAGCGTCTGGCCGAGTTGGCGCAGCATGTCGCCCAATTGCCCCTGCATCGCGCCTTCGGGGTCGCGCGCCACCCGCAGCAGCCCGGCGCGTGCGGATTCCCACAGGCCGTCGAGCCAGCGCTGCATCGCCGGATTGGCGATCAGCTCGACCTTCATCGCCTCGACCCGCGCGCGGGTGGCGGGGTCGAATTGCAGGTCCCAGGCGAGCCGGTCGAGCCCTTCCTCCGCCTTGAGGCGCAGCGGATGCTGCGGATCGTCGGCCATGTCGGCGACCAGTTTGTCGAGCCCGGCGATGAGCTTGTCCGCCACCGTCTCGTCGAGCCCGGTCCAGCGCAGGATCGAGCCGGCGCGGTCGTGGACCATCTGGCGGACGAGATGTTCATTGGCGGCGAGCGCCTTCGCCCCCCAGCGGATCGCGCCGTCGAGCAGCGGCGCATGGCGCTGTTCGGCAAGCGCGGCCTGCATCACCCGGCCGAGGATCGGCGCGACCTCGGTCTCGCGGAGGCGGGCGGCGATGCCGGCCTTGACCATGCCGCCCAGCCGCTGCGGATCGAGCCCGTCGAGCACCTGCGCGACGAGTTTCGACGCGCCCTGGCGGAAGCGGCCCCCTGCCCCCTCGGGCGGATCGGTGAGCCAGCGCGCGATCGCGGTGGCGACATCGACGCGGCGCATACGCCGGCCGATCACCGCGGGCTGGAGGAAATTCGTGCGCAAGAACGCGGCGAGCGTGTCGCCGATGCGATCCTTGTTGCGCGGGATGATCGCGGTGTGCGGGATCGGCAGGCCGAGCGGGTGGCGGAACAGGGCGGTGACCGCGAACCAGTCGGCAAGCCCGCCGACCATCGCCGCCTCGCCGAACGCCTGCGCGAAGCCCCAGCCGGGGTGCGTCGCGGCGAGCTGGCGACTGACGAGGAACAGCGCCGCCATCGCGACGAGCAGCCCGACGGCGATACGCCGCATCCGGACCAGCGCGGGCGGTGCCGCCTCGGTGGTGCTGGCGCGGGGGAAGGATGTCATGCGCGAAACAATCCCCGAGCGCGGGGGAAGTTCAAGTGGATTGGCTGATTGGGCTGGGCGATGGGGTGCGGGCGGTGCGCGGCTTGCGCCGATCGTCATCCCGGCGAACACCCGGGATGACGATCAGATGGCGCGTGCGCGCCGCCGCCCCATCACTCCGCCGGCTGCGCGCCCGGGTCGTCGCGGCCGATGCGGCCGGGGACGGGGGCGATGCTCGGCTGATCGGGGCCGGCGATGCCGACGACCGTGCTGCCGTCGTCGCCGGGACGGTAGGTGAGCAGGCGGCTGCCGAGGCGGGGGCCGATGTAGCGTTCGATGCCGACCGCGAGGCTGAAGGCCGCCGGTACGATCACCAGCGTCAGCAGCGTCGAGAGGAGCAGGCCGCCGATCACGACGATGCCCATCGGCGCCCGCCACGACCCGTCGCTGCCGATCGAGGCGGCGGTCGGCACCATGCCGGCGACCATCGCCACCGTCGTCATCACGATCGGCTGCGCGCGCTTGTGCCCGGCGTCGATGATCGCGGTGAGCGTGTCGACGCCCTTGTTGATCTCCTCCAGCGCGAAGTCGATCAGCAGGATCGAATTCTTGGCGACGATGCCGAGCAGCATGAGCAGACCGATGAACACCGGCAGCGACAGCGGATTGCCCGTCGCCCACAGCGCGATCAGCCCGCCCAAGGGCGCGAGCAGCAGCGAGGCCATGTTGACGAACGGCGGCAGCGCGCGGCGGTAGAGCAGCACCAGCACCGCGAAGACGAGGAAGGTGCCGGCGATCACCGCGACGACGAAGTTGTTGAGCATCTCCGCCTGCCATTTGGCCTGGCCGAGCGTCAGCTTGTTCACGCCCAGCGGCAGGTTCTTCATGATCGGCAGATTGTCGATCTGCTTCTGCGCGACGCCCGAGACGATGTTGGGGGCGAGATCGGCGCCGACGGCGATGCGGCGCTGCTGGTTGACGCGATCGATCTGCGTCGGCCCCGAGCCCAGGCTGATGTCGGCGATCAGCGACAGCGGCACCGAGCCGCCGGTCGCGGTGGAGACGGGCAGATTCTGGATCGTCGACAATTCGGTGCGTGCGCCCTGATCGAGCGCGACGCGGATCGGCACCTGCCGGTCCGACAGCGAGAAGCGCGCCGAATTCTGGTCGATGTCGCCGAGCGTCGCGATACGGATCGCGCTGGACAGCGCCTGCGTCGTCACGCCGAGATTGGCGGCGAGGTCGAAGCGCGGCTTGATGACGATCTCGGGCCGCTGGAGATTGCCCGAGATGCGCGGCTGGGTGAGCGTCGGCAGCGTCGCCATCTGGTCGACGAGCGTGTTCGCGGTCTTCTGCAGCAGGACGGGGTCGTCGCCGCCGAGCACGACGGTCATGTCGCGACCCGACGAGCCCCAGCCGAATTGCGAGCGGAAGCCGACGCGGGCATCGGCGATCTTGGCGAGTTCGGGCGCGAGGTTGCGCTCGAATTCGGTGCTGGTGACGGTGCGGTCTTCCTTGAGCGTCGCGGTGACGCGGCCGGTGTTGACCGCGCCGTTCGAGCCGGTGCGGGTATAGACCGAGGCGACCTCGGGCTGGCGGCGCAGCAGTTCGCCGACGCGGGTGACGACCTCGTCGGTCTGGGCGAGCGTCGCGCCCGGCACCATCTCGATCGTCGCGGTCGAATTGTCGCTATTCTCGGCGGGCGAGAATTGCATCGGGACCGCGCCGAACATCAGGATCGTCGCGACGAAGGTGAGGAAACCGAAGCCCATCACCCACATGCGATGATCGCGCCAGCGGCTGGTGAAGCGGTGGAAGCCGCCGCGCGCCGCGCTCGCCTTTTGCCGGCTGCTGTCGAGCGTCCAGCGCAGCACCGCCATATAGACGTCCATGAGCCTGCCCTCGCCATGGCTGGCGTGACCGAAGCTCTTGAGGAAATACGCGGCGATCATCGGCGTGATGAGGCGCGCGACGGCGAGGCTCATCAGCACCGAGACGACGACGGTGAGGCCGAAATTCTGGAAATACTGGCCCGAGATGCCGGGCATCAGGCTGACCGGCATGAACACCGCGACGATCGACATGGTGGTGGCGAGCACCGCGAGGCCGATCTCGTCGGCGGCGTCGATCGATGCCTGATAGGCGGATTTGCCCATCCGCATGTGGCGGACGATGTTCTCGATCTCGACGATCGCATCGTCGACGAGCACGCCGGCGACGAGGCTGAGGCCGAGCAACGTCATCTGGTTGAGGTTGAAGCCGAGCAGCTCCATGAACCAGAAGGTCGGGATCGCCGACAGCGGGATCGCCAGCGCCGAGATCATCGTCGCGCGCCAGTCGCGCAGGAACAGCAGCACGACGAGCACCGCGAGCACCGCGCCCTCGATCATCGCGTGGATCGCGGATTCGTATTGCGCCTCGGTATATTTGACGCTGTTCGACCGCAGGATGAAATGGACGTTGGGGTTGCGCTTCTCGAGGTCGGCGAGCTTCTTGACCGCCTCGTTGAAGACGGTGACGTCGGAGGCGCCCTTGGCGCGCTGGAAGTCGAAGCTGATCGCCTGGCGGCCGTCAACCGCGGCGCGGCTGCGCTGTTCGGCGTAGAGATCGCGGACGGTGGCGATGTCGCCCAGGCGGATGGTGCGGCCGTTGCCGACGTTGATCTGCGTCTGCGCGAGGTCGTTGGCGTTGCGGGCGTTGCCGAGCACGCGGACCGATTGCTCCGACCCGGCGATCTCGGCGCGGCCGCCGGCGGCGTTGAGGTTGATCTGGCGCAGCTGCGCGTTGACCTGGCTGGCGGTGAGGCCCTGGCTTTGCAGGCGCAGCGGATCGAGGATGACGCGGATCTCGCGGCTGACGCCGCCGTTGCGGTTGACCGCGGCCATGCCGGGCACCGACAGCAATTCCTTGGTCACCGTATTGTCGATGTACCAGCTCAATTGCTCGACGGTCATGTCGCTGGCGATCGCCGAATAACTGGCGAGGTCGTTGTCGGTGGTGTCGGCGCGGAAGATCTGCGGTTCGAGGATGCCCTCGGGCAGGTTGCTGCGGATCTGCGCGATCTTGTCGCGGGTGTCGTTGACCGCGCGGTCGATCGGCGTGCCGATCGCGAGCTGGACGACGGTGGTCGACTGGCCCTCGGTGACGGTCGAGGTGATCTCGTCGATGCCCTGGAGCGAGCGGACCGCGGATTCGACGCGGTTGGTGACCTGATTCTCCAGCTCGGTCGGCGCGGCGCCGGGCTGGCTGATCACGACGATGACGACGGGAAAGTCGATGTCGGGATCGTTGTTGACGTCCATCCGCATGAAGCTGACGATCCCCGCCAGCGTCAATGCGATGAACAGCACGATCGGCGGAACCGGGTTACGGATCGCCCAGGCGGAGATGTTGCGGAAGCTCATCTTAGCTTGCCCCTGACTGCGACTTGGCGATCACCGGTTTGACCTTCTGGCCGGGTGCCAGGAACCCGCCCGCCGAGCGGACGACGCGTTCGGTGCCGTCGAGGCCCGAAACCACCGTCACGCCGGCATCGGAGACCTGGCCGATCTTGATGTTGCGACGTTCGACCTTGTCGTCCTTGCCGACGATATAGACGAAGCTGCCCTTGTCGTCGCTCTGCAAGGCGGCATCGGGAAGCAAGGGCGCGACCGCGGCGCCGCCGACGATCGTCGTCGAGGCGAAGCCACCCGGGCGCAGCGCGGGATCGTAGCGCAATGCGATGCGGGCGATGCCCTGGCGCGTGGTCGAATCGATGATCGGCGAGACCTGCCACACTTCGCCGGCGAAGGTCCGGTCGCTGCCGACCGGCGTCACCTGCGCGCGCGCGCCGGGGCGCAGGCTGGCGAGATCGGCCTCGGCGAGCTGCGCGCGCATCTCGATCTGGCCGCCCTGCGCCATGCGGAACAGCACGCCGCTGCCCGAGCTGACGATCTGGCCGGGCTCGACGCCGCGGGTGAGGACGAGGCCGGCTTCGGGCGCGCGGATATCGAGCCGGCCGTTGCGGGCATTGGCCTCGCGCAGGCTGGCGGCGGCGACCTGGACGCGCGCGGCGGCGGCGTCGCGGGTCGCGGCCTTGCGCTGCAGATCGGCCTTGGAGATGAAGCCGCGGTCGACGAGCTGCTGCGCACGGTCCAGCTCGGCCTGTGCGATCGTCTGGTCGGAGCGGGCGACCGCGACCTGCGCGGCGAGCGATGCGGCGGTCTGCGTCTGCACCGAGCGATCAACCGTGGCGAGCACCTGTCCGGCGTTGACCCACTGGCCGGGCTCGACGAGGACGCGGTTGATCATCCCGCCCTCGCCGGCGACGCCGACCGGCATCTCGCGCCGCGCCGCCAGCGTGCCGGTGGCGGTGAGCGTGCGGTCGACCGTCTTGCGGCCGGGAACGACCACGGTGACGGTCGGCATCTGTTCGGTCTTCTGGCCGGCGGCGGGGTCGGCCTTCTTGCGGCCGAACATCGCCCAGGTGACGATCGCGAGCAGCAGCACGATGACGGCGACGACGACGATCTTGCGGCCGCGGCCCGACGGTGCGGGCTCACCCGGCAGAGCCAGCCGCTCCTCGTGACCGATCGAACCCTGATAGTCGTTCATGCCTGTCCCATCCCCGTGCCGGCCACTGCTGGGCCATCGTCCGTCGCGACTGTGTTATCTGAATATAGCACCGCGCTCAACCCCCGCCGACGCGATGGCGCTGCCATGCCCGAAATGCACAGTGTCCGCAACAAGATCGCCCGTTCAGCTAGGGTTGACCTCGATCAGGGCAAATGCTCGGCCTGGCCATCACCAGCACGGGAGAGACTAAGTGAAATATCTGTCAGCAATGGCGCTAATGATGATCCCGACGGCCGCCTTGGCGCAGAGCGCCGCGACCAGCGTCGAGCCGTTGGTGCCGGCGCAGGGGACGATCCTGGACGTCAGCGCGGAGGGACGCACGACGCGGGTGCCCGATCTGGCGACGATCCGCGCCGGCGTGGTGTCGCAGGCGCCGACCGCCGCCGCTGCGCTCGCCGACAATGCGCAGCGGATGCAGCGCGTGCTCGCGGCGCTGAAGCGCGCCGGCATCGCGCCGCGCGACCTCGCCACGTCGAACGTCGGGCTGAGCCCGCAATATCGCTATACCGACGGCCAGCCGCCGGCGATCACCGGCTATCAGGCGACCAACACGGTCAGCGTCCGCTTCCGCGACGTGACCAAGGCGGGCAGCGTGCTCGATGCCCTGGTGGCGCAGGGGGCGAACCAGATCGACGGCCCCAATCTGTCGATCGACAAGCCCGAGGCGGCGCTGGACGAGGCGCGGACCGATGCGGTGAAGCGGGCGCGGGCGCGCGCCGATCTGTATGCGGCGGCGGCGGGGATGAAGGTGGCGCGGGTGATCTCGATCGCCGAGGCGGGGCAGGATGCCGGCGGGCCGGGGCCGCAGCCGATGTTCATGACGCGCGCGATGAAGGCGGATGCCGCATCGACCGAGATCGCGCCGGGCGAGAAGGACGTCACCGTCACCCTGTCGGTGCGCTTCCTGCTGCAATGACGCGAAAAGGGCCGCCCGGTCGCCCGGACGGCCCTTTCGTTTCGCGTGACGAAGCGAACGTTTTAGCGGACGCTACCGCGACGCACGAGGTTCACAATCGCAAGCAGGATCACCGCACCGAGCAGCGACACCAGGAACGAGGTGATGTTGAGCGGCTGGTTGTTGATCGAACCACCCGACAGGATCAGGCCACCGATGAACGCGCCGACGATGCCGACGACGATGTTCAAAAAGATGCCCTGCTGCGCGTCAGTGCGCATGATGATGCTGGCGAGCCAGCCGATGACACCGCCGATGATAAGCCAAAGAATGATACCCATAGGTCCCTCCGTTGTGCCCGCCGTGGGCTCCGCTCGGAAAGACTCTCAACCCCGTAATAATGTTCCGCACGCGTTTCGTTTTTCGGGTGCCAGGGGTGCCGGATCGCTCAATATTTCTGCTGGCGTTCGTACAGCGATTTATAGTGCTGGATGCGGGTGACGCGCAGTCCGGGCATGCCGGAGCGGTCAATCGCGCGCTGCCAGCTGGCGAATTCCTCGACCGTCAGACCGTAGCGCGCGCAGACTTCGTCGACGGTCAGCAGACCGCCGTTGACCGCCGCGACCACTTCCGCCTTGCGTCGCACCACCCAGCGCGTCGTCGACGGCGGCGGCAGCGAATCCAGCGTGAGCGACTCGCCGAGCGGGCCTATCACTTTGGCAGGACGGATTTTCTGGTTCTCGATCATCACTCAACCTCGATCGGGGCTGGGGGCCCCCTCTCAAACGCGATACTGAACCCTAGCGAACGGTCTTGAAGATCGCCTTGCACGCCAAGGTTAACGGCGGATTCATTCTTCTGGACGCGGAATTCCGTCCCTCCATTGGGCGAGCAGCGCCGCGGTCGGACCGTTGAAGGCGCCGTCGAGCGGCTGCAGCAGGCGCGAGGGATGACCGATCCGGCCGAACCGCGCCTGTGCGACGGCGGTCGGCGATGCCGTCTGCCGTGCGGCGATCCCGACCATGAGCACCGCCAGATCGCCGGGAAGCTTGGTGACTTCCGTATTTCTGTCGAAGCCTGGAAAGCTGAGGTCCAACGCTGATCCACTCGTATTGCCTGTTCGAACCTCCCTTGTAGCGGCGAGCAATGAAGGCGGGGTAAAGCCGCCGTCACTTTCGTGTGAACCTATGTGAACCCATGTTAACCGTAGCTGGTTTTGCGGTTCGCCGCGGGAACGGGTATGATGCCGGCATGGATGATGTGGATTTCCAGCTCGGCGAAACGCTTACCGGCAAGAGGATCGTCGTGGCGATGTCCGGCGGGGTCGACAGTTCGGTGGTCGCGGCGCTGGCGGCGCAGACCGGCGCCGAAACGATCGGCGTGACGCTGCAATTGTACGATCATGGCGAGGCGACCGGACGCGCGGGCAGCTGCTGCGCCGGGCGCGACATCCGCGATGCGCGGGCGGTGTGCGACCGGCTCGGCATCGCGCATTACGTGTTCGATCACGAGACGCGGTTCCGCGAGACGGTGGTCGACACCTTCGCCGACGCCTATCTCGCCGGGCAGACGCCGATCCCCTGCGTCCAGTGCAACACCGGGCCGAAGTTCACCGACCTGCTGAGCCTGTCGCGCGACCTCGGCGCGGATTGTCTGGCGACCGGCCATTACGTCCGCCGCGTGCTCGGGCCGGCGGGGGCGGAATTGCATCGCGGCGCCGATCCGGCGCGCGACCAGAGCTATTTCCTGTTCGCGACGACGCAGGCGCAGCTCGACTATCTGCGCTTTCCGCTCGGTGCGCTGCCCAAGGCGCGGGTGCGCGAGATCGCCGCCGAACTCGGCCTCGGCGTCGCCGCCAAGCCCGACAGCCAGGACATCTGCTTCGTCCCCGACGGCGATTATGCCGGGCTGGTGCGCAAGCTGCGCCCCGAGGCGGATACCGCGGGCGATATCGTCGATCTCGCCGGGCGGCGGCTGGGAAGCCATCGCGGCATCATCCACTTCACCGTCGGCCAGCGCCGCGGGCTGGAGATCGGCGGCACGCCCGAGCCGCTGTACGTGGTGCGCGTCGATGCCGCGACGCGGCAGGTCGTGGTGGGGCCGCGCGCGGCGCTCGCGGTGGCGGCGGCGCAGGTGACCGGGCTCAACTGGATCGGCGGCGATCATGCCGGCCCGATCACCGCCAAGGTCCGCTCGATGGCCAAGCCGGTGCCGGCGCGGCTCGACGGCGACCGGCTGCGCTTCGCCGCGCCCGAATATGGCGTCGCGCCGGGTCAGGCGGCCGTTCTCTACGCGGGCGAGCGGGTGCTCGGCGGCGGCTGGATCGCGGCGACCGAAGCCGCGCTGGCGACCAAGGCGGTCGCGGCGTGACCGTCTCGATCGAGGCGCTGCGGCTGGAGATGGAAGCGGCCGCGGCGGCGCTCGATTTCGAGACGGCGGGGCGGCTGCGCGACCGGATCAGCCTGCTGCGCAGCGGTGGCGAGGATGTCGATCCGGCCGGACTGGAGCGGCAACGGCCGGGTGCGATGGGGCTCGGGACGAGCCAGTCGCGGGTCGTCCCGCCCGAGGGCTGGGTGAAGCCGGTGAAGCCCGATCCGATGACCAAGCGGCGGGGGCGGTAGCGCGGGGGGTGGCTGGGGCAGCGATCCCTCGCCTCATGCGCGCGCCCCTCCCCGATCGTCATCCCGGCGGACGCCGGGACGCATGGTTGCGGGCGGCTGGCGAGGGACACCACCATCCGCGACATCGTGTCCATGGGTCCCGGCGTTCGCCGGGATGACGACAGGGGGTAGCGGCCGGAGGGGCGGCGGCGGGCACCAGCGGCACCCCCATTTTCTGTTATCCCCGGCGAAGGCGGGGATCCATAAGCGCTGACGTTGCGGCTCGATCGAAGAGCCACGCGTCTGGATCCGCCGGACTCACGAAAGAAGTGCACCACTGGTAAGGTGGGTGCGCGATGGGACAGAGATACAGGCAGCTCGGCCTTGACGAGCGGATCGAGATTGCACGGCTGCGGGAGGCGGGCTGGTCAGGGCGTCGCATCGGCGCCGCGATCGGGCGCAGCCACACGACGGTCGGTCGCGAGCTAGGGCGCAACAGCCGTGCGACCAGGGCGTGGCCGGGCGGCTACGCTCCGGCGCGCGCGCACGGCCTGGCGCTACGCCGGCGACGATGGGACGGCCGCTTCAAGCTGGTGCGCCAGCCTGACCTGCGGGACCGCGTCAGGCAAAGCCTTGCGATGGGACATTCGCCCGAGCAGATCGCCGGCAGACTGGCGCGCGACGCTGGTCGCACCGTCATCAGCCACGAGTCAATCTACCGTTTCGTCTATCACCGGTCCGCCCAGAAGGAATATTGGCATCGCCTGCTCCCCCGCGCCAAATCCCGGCGCGGCCGTTATGCCAAGCGTGGCGGCAGCCCCGCCAGTTTCATCCGCCAGCGCCGCTCCATCGCCGAGCGCACCCCCGAAGCCGACGACCGCGAACAGCCCGGCCACTGGGAAGCCGACTATATGCTCTTCGCCCGCTATGGCGACAACGTGCTCGTCCTCCACGAGCGCACGACCCGCTTCACCCTGCTCGACCAGCCGCCTACGCGCAGGGCGGCGACCACCGCATTGCGCATCGCCCACCAGCTGCGCACCGTTCCGCACGCCCTGCGCCGCACCATCAGCTTCGACAACGGAACCGAGTTCGCCGAACATCATCGGCTGCACCGCCTCGGACTCCAGACCTTCTTCTGCGACGTCCGCAGCCCCTGGCAGAAAGGCGGCATCGAAAACACCATCGGCCGCCTGCGCCGCATGCTGCCCCGCAAGACCGATCTCCACACCCTCTCGCACAAACAACTGCAAGCCTATGCTCAGCGCCTCAACGACACCCCCAGAAAATGCCTCGACTTCCAGACCCCCGCCGAGGCATTCCTCCTAGCCTCAACCGGTGCACTTCAAACGTGACTCCACATCCCCGCCTGCGCGGAGATGACACTTCGGGGGGACTTACGGCAGCAGGAACGTGCCCTCGATCACCGTGACGCAGGCGCCGCCGAGCACGACGCGGTCGCCCTCCAGCCGGCAGGTGATCAGGCCACCCCGACGGCTTGCCTGAAAGGCGGTGAAGCGATCCTTGGCCAACGTCCCGGCCCAATAAGGCACGATCACCGCATGGGCGGCGCCGGTCACCGGGTCTTCGGAAATATCATAATAAGGCGTGAAGACGCGGCTGACGATGTCGGTCGCGTCGCCGCGAGCGGTGACGATGGCGACAATCGGCCCTTCTGCGACCAGCGCACGATCGTCTGCGCGCACGGCGCGGACCGCGGCCTCGTCTTCGACGACGACCACGGCATATCCCTTGTCGTGCCAAAGCGTTTCGACCGGGGTCACGCCAAGTGCCGCGACGATCCGATCGAGCGGCTTGGGGCTCGGCCCCCAGGCGGGCAGCGCCAAGCGATAACGATCGCCAGCACGGGCAACTTCCAGCACTCCGGCCTGCCGTGTCGCGAAGCGGACGCGGTCCTGCGCGCTATCCGACGACAGCACGAAATGCCCGCTCGCCAGCGTTGCATGGCCGCACAGCGCGACCTCCGCCGCCGGGGTGAACCAGCGCAGCTCGAAATCGGCCTCGCCGCTCGCGTCGGGGATGAGGAAGGCGGTTTCCGACAGGTTGTTCTCCGCCGCGATCGCCTGCAGCACGTCGTCGGCGAGCCAGGCGGACAGCGGCATCACCGCCGCCGGATTGCCGCCGAACGGCACGTCGGCGAAGGCGTCGATCTGCGCGAAGGGGATCCTCACAGGCGTTTGCCGAACCAATGCGGCGTGACGTCGGCCTCGACCAGCGGATTGTCGGTGTCGACATGGCCCTCGGGATCGAGGTGGATCAGCACCTCGACCTTGGGGAAGGTGCGGCGCAGATTGCGCTCGACCGATTCGACGATGTCGTGCGCCGCACCGACGGTGAGGTCGCGGTCGACCTCCATGTGGAATTGCGCGAAATCGTGGCTGCCCGAGCGGCGGGTACGGAAGTCGTGGATGCCCTTGAGGCCGGGCTGGCGCGCGGCGACGTCGAGGAAGGCGGCGCGCTCGTCGTCGGGCCATTCCTTGTCCATCAACTGGTCGATCGCGTTCGACGACGCCTGGAACGCGCCCCACGCCAGCCACAAAGCGATGACGATGCCGAGGATCGGATCGGCCTTGTGCCAGCCGAAATATTGATCGAGCACCAACGCGATGATCACCGAGCCGTTGAGCAGCACGTCGGACTGATAATGGACGTTGTCCGCCATGATCGCGACCGAGCCGGTCTGGCGGATGATCTGACGCTGGTACCAGAGCAGGACGATCGTCGCGCCGATCGCGACGATCGACACGCCGATGCCGAACTCCGCATCCGCGGTCGGGCCATTCTCCGACAGAGCGGTGATCGCGCGCCAGGCGATGCCCGCCGCCGAGGCGGTGATCAGCGCGACCTGGAACAGCGCGGCGAGCGCCTCCGCCTTGCCGTGGCCGAAGCGATGGTCGTGATCCGCCGGCGTCGCGGCGAGGCGGACGCCATACAATGTGACGAGGCTGGCGAGCAGGTCGAGCGCGGTGTCGGCAAGGCTGCCGAGCATCGCCACCGAGCCGGTATGCCAGGCGGCGAAGCCCTTGAGCGCGAGCAGGAAGCACGCCATCGCCACGCTGGCGAGCGCAGCGCGCGTCGCCAGCGGCAGGAGCCGGCGCTGTTCGTCACGCGTCATGGGAACAACAATCCTTCGTTCCAGCCATCGCCGGCGCGGGTGAACAACCGGCGTTCGTGCAGGCGGTGGGCGCGATCCTGCCAGAATTCGATCGCCTGCGGCGTGACGCGATAGCCGCCCCAATGCGGCGGGCGCGGCACGTCGCGGTCTTCGAATTGCGCCTTCGCGGCGTCGACCCGCGCCTCGAACGTCTCGCGCGAGTCGAGCGGGCGCGACTGGTCGGACGCCCAGGCGCCGAGCTGCGAATCGCGGCCGCGGCTGGCGAAATAGGCGTCGGATTCGGCATCGCTGGCGAGACTCACCGGCCCCTCGATGCGGATCTGGCGGCGCAGCGACTTCCAGTGGAACAGCAATGCCGCCTTGGGGACCGCGGCGAGATCGGCGGCCTTGCGCCCTTCGCGGTTGGTGTAGAAGACGAATCCGTCGGGGCCGTGCCCCTTGAGCAGCACCATGCGCACCGACGGCTGCCCCGCCGCATCGACGGTGGCCAGCGCCATCGCATTGGAATCGTTGATCTCGCTCTCGCGTGCCTCGGCATACCAGGACTCGAACAGCGCAAAGGGGTCGTCAGCCATGCGCGGCCCTTAGCGCATGTTGGCGCGACGGGAAATGCGCACACCCAATTCCTCCCCGGCACGGGGAGGTGGCACGGCGCAGCCGTGACGGAGGGGGGCCTCCCCACGCGAGGCGTTTGCGGCGCCCCCCCCTCCACCACCGCTTCACGGTGGTCCCCCTCCCCGTGCCGGGGAGGATTGACCTCGGCGGAACGACTCCCGCGCCCGGGGATTGAATCGCTTCCGCAACGGAAAGACCCAAACATGCCCGCACGCGCCTATTGGCAAGGACAGATCCGGCTCGCCTTGGTGTCAATCCCGGTCGAGATCTATGCCGCCACCAAGAGCGGCGCGTCGGTCGCGTTCAAGCAGATCCACGAGCCGACCGGCCAGCCGATCCATTACGAGAAGATCGTCACCGGCGTCGGCCCGGTCGATACCGACGAGATCATGAAGGGCTATGAGGTGTCGAAGGGCGAGTTCGTGCTGCTCGAGCAGGACGAGATCGACGCGGTGAAGCTCGAATCGAAGAAGACGCTGGAGCTGACCCAGTTCGTCGATGCGAGCGAGATCGACGTGCTCTATTACGAGAAGCCGTATTTCGTCGTGCCCGCGGACGATCTCGCCGAGGAGGCGTTCATCGTGCTGCGCGAGGCGCTGCGGCGGACCAAGAAGGTCGGGCTCGGCCAGTTGGCGATGCGCGGGCGCGAATATGTCGTCAGCCTGAAACCGTGCGGACGCGGGCTGGTGCTGGAAACGTTGCGATACGCCGACGAGGTCAACAAGGCGCAGAGCTATTTCCGCGAGATCCCGGAAGGCAAGCCCGATGCCGAATTGCTCGATCTCGCCGAGGCGCTGATCGACAAGAAGACCTCGGCGTTCGATCCGCAGGAATTCCACGACCGCTATGTCGATGCGCTGAAGGACCTCGTCGAGCGCAAGCGCAAGGCGAAGGGCGCCAAGGTGATCGAGGAGAAGGACGACGGCGGCAAGACATCGAGCAACGTCGTCGACCTGATGGCGGCGCTCAAGAAGTCGATGGAGAAATCGGGCGCGGCCAAGGCAGGGGCCAAGGCGGAGACGGGGGCGCCCGCGAAGAAGGCACCGGCCAAGAAGGCGCCGGCGAAGAAACGTGCCTGATCCGCTCGAACGCTATAACGCCAAGCGCGACTTCGCGAAGACCGCCGAGCCGGCGGGGACGCTCGCGCCCGGCCACGGCAACGGCTTCATGGTGCAGAAGCATGACGCGACGCGGCTGCACTGGGACTTCCGGCTGGAGGTCGACGGGGTGCTCAAGAGCTGGGCGGTGACGCGCGGGCCGAGTCTCGATCCCGACGAGAAACGGCTGGCGGTGCGCACCGAGGACCATCCCTTGTCCTATGCGACGTTCGAGGGAACGATCCCCAAAGGCGAATATGGCGGCGGTACGGTGATGCTGTGGGATCGCGGCACCTGGGCGCCGGTGGCGGGCAAATCGGCCAAGGACATCGACAAGGGCCATCTCCACTTCACGCTCGACGGCGAGCGGATGAAGGGCGAGTGGCTGCTGATCCGGCTGAAGCCACGCGCCAAGGAAAAGCGCGAGAACTGGCTGCTGCGCAAGCTCGACGACGCTTATGCCGGCGGCACCGATACGCTGGTGGAGGAGGCGCTGACCAGCGTCGAGACGGGCCGGACGATGGCGGAGATCGCCGAGGGCAAGCCACCCAAATCCTCCCCGGCACGGGGAGGGGGACCAGCGAAGCTGGTGGAGGGGGATGGCCGCAAGCGCGCTGCCCGCGGCAGCCCCCCCTCCACCACGGCGCGAAAGCGCCGCGGTCCCCCTCCCCGTGCCGGGGAGGATTTGCCCGCGTTCCGCGAACCGCAACTCTGCACGTTGGTCGATGGCGTGCCCGCCGGCACCGGCTGGCTGCACGAGGTGAAATACGATGGCTATCGCGCGCTGGTCGCGGTCGCCGGGGGCGAGGCGAAGGTCCACACCCGCAGCGGGCTCGACTGGACCGACAAATTCGCCGCGATCGCCGAGGCCGCTGCCGACCTGCCCGTCGACAGCGCGCTGATCGACGGCGAGATCGTCGCGTTCAAGGACGGGCGGCCCGATTTCTCGACGCTCAAGGATGCAATTTCGGCCGGCGGCGACATGACCTTGTTCGCCTTCGACCTCATCGAACTGAACGGCGAGGACCTGACCGCGCTGACCACCGTCGAGCGCAAGGACCGGCTGCGCGCGATCCTGACCGACGGGCCGCGCCTGCAGTTCGCCGAGCACGTGCTGGGATCGGGCGAGGCGCTGTTCGAGGCGATGTGCAAGGAGGGGCTGGAGGGCGTCGTCTCGAAACGCGCCGACGCGCCCTATGCCGGCAAGCGCAACCGGACGTGGCTCAAGGCGAAATGCACGCGGCGGCAGGAGTTCGTCATCATCGGCTGGACGCCGTCCGACAAGAAGCGCGGCTTCAAATCGCTGTTGCTCGGGCTGCACGAGGATGGCGGCTTCCGTTATGCGGGCAAGGTCGGCACCGGCTTCGATCAGGCGATGATGGAAGATCTCGCCGAGCGGCTGGCGGGGCTCGCGGTCAAGACGCCGCCGGTCGATGCGGAGAGCCTCAAGCCGTTCAAGGCGGCGCTCCGCGGTGCCAAATGGGTCAAGCCCGAACTCGTCGCCGAGATCGCCTTTGCCGAAGTGACACCCGACAAGGTGCTGCGCCATTCGAGCTTCCTCGGCCTGCGCGGCGACAAGGCGGCGGCGGACGTGGTCGCGGAAGTGCCCGAACCCGCGCCCGCCGCGCCCGAGGTGCATATCAAGGTCAGCAGCCGCGACCGCGTGATCTTCCCGGAGAGCGACGTCACCAAGGGCGAGCTCGCCGATTATTATGCGCAACTCTCGCCGATCATGCTGCCCTGGGCGGGGCGGCGGCCGGTCAGTCTGGTGCGCTGTCCGCAGGGACGCGCCAAGCAATGCTTCTTCCAGAAGCATGACGCGGGCAGCTTCGGCGACACGGTGCATCATGTCGACGTCACGGAGAAGGACGGCTCGGTACAGCCCTATCTCTATGTCGACGATGCCGACGGGCTGGTCGCCTGCGTGCAGATGGGGACGATCGAATTCCACGGCTGGGGCTCGCGGATCGACGCGCTGGAGAAGCCCGACCGGCTGGTGATCGACCTCGATCCCGATGAGGGGCTCGATTTCGCCGACACCAAGCGCGCGGCGGAGCACGTCAGCGCGCAGCTCGCCGAACTGGGGCTGGTCAGCTTTCCGTTATTGTCGGGCGGCAAGGGCGTGCACGTCGTCGTGCCGCTGACGCCGCAGGCGGAATGGCCCGCGGTGAAGGACTTCGCGGATCGCTTTGCGCGGGCGTTGGCGGCGGCGGAGCCCGACCGCTACGTCGCGGTGATGACCAAGGCGAAGCGCAAGGGGAAGATCTTCATCGATTATCTGCGCAACCAGCGCGGCAGCACCGCGATCATGCCCTATTCGGCGCGCGCGCGCGCCGGCGCCCCGGTCGCCGCGCCGGTGTCGTGGACCGAGTTGCGCGACATCGACACCGCGGCGCGCTGGGGCGTGCGCGATGCCGACGAGCTGATGCGGCGCGCGACGTCGCGGGCGCTGGCGGGCTGGGGCGTGGCGGACCAGGTGTTGCCGGATTTGTGAGGGCCAGGCCGGAACGACAATCAGTTCGGGGACTATAAAATCCTCCCCCGCCAGGGGGAGGTGGCATGCCGAAGGCATGACGGAGGGGGAGGTAAGCGACACCTCTGCTCCGTGTCCTTCCGGACAGGCGTCGACAGGCTCAGCGCAAACGGGGAACGTGAATCAGCCCTCGGCCAGCGGCGCGACGTCGACGCTCACCGCCATGTTCTGCGCCTGCGAGCCGAGCACGACGCCGTCGACCGGCGCGATCTCGGCATAGTCGCGGCCGACCGCCATGACGATATGGTCGCCCGCCATCCAGATGCCGTTGGTAGGATCGAGCCCGACCCAGCCGTGCACCGGCCCGCACCATAGCAGCACCCAGGCATGCGTCGCATCCGCGCCGACCAGCCGCGGCTGGCCCGCGGGCGGGATGGTGCGGATATAGCCGCTGGCATAGGCCGCGGGCAGGCCGGCAGCGCGCAGGCCGGTGATCATGATCTGCGCGAAATCCTGGCAGACGCCCTTGCGCTTGAGGAACGCCTCGTGCGGCGGCGTGTCGACGAGCGTTGCGGTCGCGTCGAAGGTGAAATCGTCCTGGATGCGGCGTGCGAGCGCGATCCCCGCCTCGAGCGCGCCGCGCGCCGGATCGAGATCGGGCGCGCAATAAGCGGCGATGGCGTGGTCGAGCGGGATCAGCGGCGACGGGAACAGGTAATTGGCCGGGCTCGCCGCCGACAGGTCGCGGCTGGCGCGCGCCAGCGCCGCGATCTCGCCGAGCGTCGGATCGTCGGGCGAGGCCATTGGCACCAGCCGGTCGACGCGCATCCGCGAGCGGCTCTCGATCGTCAGGCTGCGCACCGGCGTGTCGATCACCAGCCGCGTGACGTTGGCGAGCCCCGCCTCGGCGCGCGCCGGGCTGAGCCGGCCGACCGGCTCGACGGTGAGCGCATAATCCTCGAGGCTCTGCCCCGGCCAGTCGATCGGCTTCAGCCGCAGGTTGCAGCGCGCGAACTTGACGTTGCCGCCATAGTCGAACCGGGTGATGTGGCGGATATCGTAGAGCATTTCACCGATCATGCGGTTTCCGCCGGACAAGCGGCACGGGTGCCTATGATGAATGGCTTGGGGCAGCCGGTTTTCCTACCCATCCCGTCACCCCGGAACGAGTCCGGGGTGACGGGGGAAAGCAGGAAAGCGCCCGAACCCCATCCGCCGTGCTGCATTGCCCTCATGCCAGCGTCAGCCCGCCGGCGCGCAGCGGCTCGGCGCCTTGCAGGAAATAGCGGCGCGCGACGCCTTCCGACAATTGCGCCAGCCGCCGCTCGATATCGCCGAGCACGTCGGGTTCGAGCGTCGCCGCGGTCGTCATCGCCAGCGCCGCGGCGAGGCTGCGGCCGTGCGTCTGTTGCGGTTCGGGCATGCCGTCGTCGCTCAGCACCGGCAGGTCGCGCAGCCGCTCGTTGATCCGTTCCGCCTGATAGGCGAGGCTGCGCGGATTGCCCGGATCGAGCGCGACGAGGTCGACGACGGGGACGCGCGCGATTCCCGTGAGATAGCGCTGGCGATAGCTGATCTGGCTGTCGGCGAGGTCGAGCAGGGTCGACAGATCGTCCGCGGTCGCGCCGGGCATGCCGAACAGCCGCAGCGCGCGGGTCATCGCCATCGCCCGCTCGACGCGGCGGCCGAGGTCGTGGAACCGCCATGCCGCGGTGCGCCCCATATGCTCCGCCGACAGGCCGGCGATCGCGACATAGCGGCGCTGGAGCGAACCGGCGCGGTCGAGCATGCCGCGATGCGTCGGGAACGGCGCTTCGAGCAGCCGCACCATGTCCGCCGACAGCCGGTCGCGCGAGCCATCGCCGATGCCGCGCGCGAGCCGGTTGATCGTCGCGACCGAATGCCAGCCCTCGTCCTCCATCGCGGTGCGCGCGAAGGCGGTGAGGTCGCCGCGATGCAGCGAGGCGGGATGCGGCGCGGCGCCGCCGCCGGTGATGAGGCCGACCAGCTTGCCGACGGTGGCCGGCGACAGCGCCGCGCCGCCATCGGCGTCGATCGAATTGCCGAGCATGACGCGGATCGCCGCCAGCAACGCCTCACCGCGCTCCAGATAGCGGCCGAGCCAGTAGAAATTGTCGGCGACGCGGCTCGGCAGCGTGCCGGGATTGCGGCGGACGTGGTGCGAATCGGGTGCGGGGAGCAGCGACACCGGCTCGACCGTGTCGGCGCCGTGGATGCAGACGTCGGCGGACCAGACCCCCTCGCCCATCACGCTCGCGCGCGCATCGGTCGTCTCGCCGATCCGCGCGAAGCCGCCGGGCAGCACCGTCCATTCGCCATTGCCGTCGCGCGCGGCGAACACGCGCAGCGTGAACGGCCGCGGCACCAACCGGTCGTCGATCACCACCGGCATCGTCGACAGGCGGACGATCTCCTGCCCGACATAGTCCTGCGGCCGCCGCGCCATGTCGGCGAGCAAGGCGGCGCGCTGGCCGGCGTCGAGCTCGGCACCCGGCACGGTGCGGCCGCCGGGCAGGCCGAGCGGCACCGGGCCGAACGCCGCGCCGACCAGCAGCCGGTCGAGATCCTCCTCGACGCGCGCGCGCTCGGACGGCTGGCCGCACCACCAGGTCGCGATATTGGGCAGATGCAGGCTCTCGCCGCACAAGCGCGTCGCGAGTTGCGGCAGGAAGGCACCGAACGCCGGCGCCTCCAGCACGCCCGCGCCGGGTGCGTTCGACAGCACGACGTTGCCCGCAGCATAAGCGTCGATCAGCCCCGGCACGCCGATCTGCGAATGCGAATCGAACGCCAGCGGATCGAGCATGCGCGGATCGACGCGCCGCCACAAAGCGTCGACGCGCTTCAGCCCGCCGATGGTACGGACGTAGAGCTGGTTCTCCAGCGCGGCGAGATCGGCGCCCTCGACCAGCAGCAGGCCGAGATACCGCGCGAGATGCGCCTGTTCGGGATAGCTCGGGTTGAACCGGCCCGGCGTCATCAGGCCGATGCGCGGATCGGTACGCCGGCACATCGCGGCGATGCCGGCGCGGAAGGCGGCGAAGAACGGCGCATGGCGCTGGACGTTGATCCGCGCCTGTAACCCGCCGAGCGTACGGCTGACCGCGAGCCGGTTCTCCAGCGCATAGCCGGCGCCGGCGGGCGCGCGCAGATGATCGGCGAGCACGCGCCATTCGCCGGTCGGGCCGCGGCCGAGGTCGATCGCGATGAAATGGAGATGGCGGCCGCCGGGCGGCTCCAGCCCGACCATCGGCCGCAGGAAATAGGGACTGCCGGTAACCAGAGCGGCGGGGATCAGCCCGCGCTCGACCAACTTGCCGGGGCCATAGAGATCGGCGATCACCGTCTCCATCAGCGCGGCGCGCTGGGTGACGCCGCGGACGATATGCGCCCATTCGCGCGCCTCGATCAGCAGCGGCACGGGCGAAACCGGCCAGGGCCGCTCGTCCGCCTCGCCGATGATGCGGAAGCCCATGCCGATATCGGCGGCGTGGCGCTGCACCCGCTCGCGGACGTGATCGAGATCGTCGGAGGCGACGGTGGCGAGTTCCTCGAACATCGCCGCCCAGGCGCGATCCTCGCCGCCGCACAGGACGTCGCCCGCAGTGGCGCGGGCGCAATAATCGGCGATCCATTGCCGCGCATGCGTCGCGGCATCCAAAGGCGCAGCCTGCGTCGCCATAGCTTAGCGTGTCACCCTCATTCGCCCCGCCGGCACCGTCTACGCTTGCGCGCTGCGACGCAACCCATAACCGGCCGCCGCGGCCGATTGCGATCTCGCTTCGCATGGCGCGGGATCGGCAACCGGCGTCGGCCTGCGCGGGGAGAGGCAGGGACGTTCACGCGGAGGCGCGGAACGTCGATCCAAGCTACAGGCTGGCACGCGGCCGGCGCCGCGGCGGGGCGTCGGACTGGCGGCGGATCAGCGTATAGTCGAGCACCTGGTGGCGGGGCGCGTCGCCGCCGCGCTGGCGGCGGATGGTGCCGACGAGCAGCGCGACCGCGGCGCGCGCCATGTCGGCGATCGGCTGGTGGATGGTGGTGAGTTCGGGCCAGATCGCGGTCGACAGCGTCGTGTCGTCGAAGCCGCAGACGGTGAGGTCGCCGGGCACGTCGAGCCCGCGGCGATGCGCCACCGCCACCGTCGCCGCCGCCATGTCGTCGTTGGACGAGAAGATCGCGGTCGGCGGATCGTTGAGGCCGAGCAATTGCTCGGCGGCGTCGAGGCCGGAGAGATAGGTGAACAGGCCGTCGACGATCAGGTCCGCGTCGATCGCGATCCCGGCCTCGGCCAGCGCCTCGCGATAGCCCTCCAGCCGCTGGTCGCTGGCGGACAGATTGGGGTTGCCGGCGATGAAGCCGATGCGGCGATGGCCGAGGTCCATGATATGCCGGGTCATCGTCGCCGCGGCGGCGCGATCGTCGATGCGGATCGCCATCTGGCGTTCGGCGGGCAGGCCGGTGGCGACCGCGACGCTGGGGATATTGGCGGCGTCGAGCAGCGCGAGCAGCGCCGGCGCCTCGCACAGCGGCGGCGGCAGGATGATGCCGTCGATACCGCCGTCGATCAGATGCTGCGCGACCTCCAGCTCATGATCGCCGAGGTCGCATTTCTCGACGATGATCTGCACGTCGCTGCGGCTCGCCTGGTCGAGGCTGCCGAGCAGGAATTCGCTGAGGAAGCCGGCGCTGGGATTGCTGTAGAGCAGGCCAACGCGCGACGGCCCCGCCCCCGCCAGGCTGCGCGCGGCGGGATTGGGCGCGTAGTTGAGCGCGGAGATCGCGTCGTTGACCCGGTCGCGGGTGGCGGGGCGGACGTTGCTCTCGCCATTGATGACGCGCGAGACGGTCATCGGCGACACGCCGGCGCGGGTGGCGACGTCGCTGATCGTCGGCGCGGAACCCGCCCTGCGGGAGGAACGGGGCGGAGAAGCGGGAGGAAGAGTCATGACGCGCGCGGGACAATCCATTGGGGATGAACCGCAGGCATGGACGCAAGCGGCAAGGGGAGCAAGAGTTTCGCCAGTAAGAGCATGCCCGGTGCGGAACCGCACCTGCCGCGCGTCAAGATTCCACTTGCATCGCAAAGGACCTCCGAACACAAACCGCGGCGCACGTCCGTCGGATAGATTTCAACAAGTTACCGTTTAAAGACAAGGGAGTTAACGACATGACCACCATCAAGCGCATGCTCACCGCGATCGCCGGAACCGCATTGCTCGCCGCCCCCGTCGCCGCCTCGGCCGCGCCGGCCGCGCCGGCCGCGCCGGCCGCCAATCCGGCGGCGAGCCTGTCGGTCGCGCGCGCCGCGGCACCGGCGTCTTCGAAAAGCCACCTCGGCGCATCGGTGCCCGGCACCACGCTGATCAGCATCGGGATTCTGGCGGCGCTGGTCGTCGGCGTGCTGGTCGCCACCGGTGGCAGCGACGATTCGGACAGCAACTGATCCTTCGATCATCCTGAGGGGCCTCGTCACCGATGGTGGCGAGGCCCCAATGGTATCCAGAGCCGGCGCGGGTCAGACGGTGAGCACGATCTTGCCGACGTGATCGCCCTCTTCCATCCGGGCGTGCGCCGCGGCGGCTTCGGCGAGCGGGAAGACGCGGTCGATGATCGGGCGGAGCCGGCCCGCCTCGACATGCGGCCAGACGGTGCGGCCGATCTCGTCGGCGACCAGCGTCTTGAACGCGGTGTCGCGCGGCCGCAGCGTCGATCCGGTCAGCGTCAGGCGGCGGCGCATGATCTCGAACAACGGGATCGTCGCCTGCGCGCCGCCCTGCACCGCGATCGAGACGTGGCGGCCGTCGTCGGCGAGACATTGCAGGTTGCGCGGCACGTAATCGCCGCCGACCATGTCGATGACCGCCGTGACGCCCTTGCCGTCGGTGATCGCCTTGACCCGCTCGACGAAATCCTCGGTCTTGTAGTTGATCGCATGCGTCGCGCCGAGTTCGATCGCGCGCGCGCATTTCGCGTCCGAGCCGGCGGTGACGATGATCGTCAGGCCGAAGATGTTGGCGAGCGCGATCGCCATCGTGCCGATGCCGCTGGTGCCGCCGTGCAGCAGCACGCTGTCGCCCTCGGTCGCGAAGGCGCGTTCGAAGAGGTTGGTCCACACGGTGAACAGCGTCTCGGGGATCGCCGCCGCCTCGACCATGTCGAGCCCGGCGGGCACCGGCAGGCATTGGCCCGCGGGCGCGACGGCATATTGCGCATAGCCGCCGCCGGCGAGCAACGCGCAGACCCGCTGGCCGAGCAGCGCCTCGTCGACATCGGCACCCAGCGCGACGACGGTGCCGGCGATCTCCAGTCCCGGGATCGACGGCGCCCCCGGCGGCGGCGGATAGCCGCCCTTGCGCTGGAGCACGTCGGGGCGGTTGACCCCGGCGGCGGCGACGCGGATCAGCACCTCGCCCGCGGCGGGCCGCGGCACCGGCCGCTCGACCAGTTGCAGCACCTCCGGCCCGCCGGGCGCCTCCGGATCGATCGCCTGCATCGTCTCGGGCACTTCGCTCATCCGGTCGCATCCTGTCCGTAGCTCGCCCGACCGCAGGGATACGGGCCATAGGGCCTTATTGACATCGCGCGGGCGGGGGTCAACGTTATGCGATGATGGAATCGGACGACGCCCCGTCGCGTCCCAACGACGCATTGACCGAGCTGCTGCGGCAGGATCTCGATCCGCTGTCGGTTGCCGAACTCGATGCCCGTCTCGTCGCGCTGGAGGGTGAGATCCTGCGCACCCGGTTGGCGCGCGAGCGATCCGTTAACCACCGCGCAAGCGCCGACGCGTTATTCCGGCGATGAACCGGCACCGCACTGGACCGGCCGCGTGCAGGATGCCGGACGTGCGACGTCAAGTGCTTGATGCGGACGCCCGCGATACCGACATGGTTGGAAAGGGTTCGGCCACCCACCGCGACCCGACTGGAGTAATCTGAATGCCATCCTTCGCTCCCGCGCTCGAGACCACGCTGCACAAGGCGCTCGAAGCCGCGTCCTCGCGTCGGCACGAATATGCGACGCTCGAACATCTGCTGCTCGCGCTGATCGGCGACGAACATGCCTCCAAGGTGATGGAGGCGTGCCACGTGGAGCTCGGCGATCTCAAGACAACCGTCGCGCATTATCTCGATACCGAGCTCGACGCGCTCAAGGTCGATGCCGCGACCGATCCCTCGCCGACCAGCGGCTTCCAGCGCGTCGTGCAGCGCGCGATCCTGCACGTCCAATCGTCGGGCCGCGACGAGGTGACCGGCGCCAACGTGCTCGTCGCCTTGTTCAGCGAGCGCGAAAGCTATGCCGTCTATTTCCTGCAGCAGCAGGACATGAGCCGCCTCGATGCCGTGAGCTTCATCAGCCACGGCGTCGGCAAGGGTGCCGGAGCCGCCGAAGCCACGACGCCCAAGGGCGCCGAGGAGGATAAGCCCGCCAAGGGACAGGAGAAGGGCAAGACGGAAAGCGCACTCAAGCAATTCACGGTCGATCTCAACGAGAAGGCGAAGATCGGCAAGGTCGATCCGCTGATCGGACGCGGGCCGGAGGTGGATCGCACGATCCAGATCCTGTGCCGCCGGTCGAAGAACAACCCGCTCTATGTCGGCGATCCCGGCGTCGGCAAGACCGCGATCGCGGAAGGGCTGGCACGCAAGATCGTCGAGGGCGAGGTTCCCGACGTGCTGCTCGAGGCGGTGATCTACAGCCTCGACATGGGCGCGCTGCTCGCCGGCACCCGCTATCGCGGCGATTTCGAGGAGCGACTGAAGGCGGTCGTCAACGAACTCGAGAAGCTGCCGCACGCGGTGCTGTTCATCGACGAGATCCATACCGTGATCGGTGCCGGCGCGACCAGCGGCGGCGCGATGGACGCGTCCAACCTGCTGAAACCCGCCCTGTCGGGCGGCACGATCCGCTGCATCGGCTCGACCACCTACAAGGAATTCCGCAACCACTTCGAGAAGGACCGCGCCTTGCTGCGGCGCTTCCAGAAGATCGACGTCAACGAACCGACGATCGAGGATACGATCAAGATCCTCGCCGGCCTGCGCTCGGCGTTCGAGGATCATCACAACGTCAAATACACCCCCGACGCGATCAAGTCGGCGGTGGAGCTTTCGGCGCGCTACATCAACGACCGCAAACTGCCCGACAAGGCGATCGACGTGATCGACGAAGTGGGCGCGATGCAGATGCTGGTGCCGCTCAACAAGCGCAAGAAGACGATCACCGCAAAGGAGATCGAACAGGTGATCGCGACGATGGCGCGCATCCCGCCGAAGTCGGTCAGCACCGACGACAAGGCGGCGCTGGAAAGCCTCGAAACCGATCTGAAGCGCGTCGTCTTCGGTCAGAACAGCGCGATCGAGAAGCTCGCCTCGGCGATCAAGCTCGCCCGCGCCGGCCTGCGCGAACCGGAAAAGCCGATCGGCAACTATCTGTTCACCGGCCCGACCGGCGTCGGCAAGACCGAGGTCGCCAAGCAATTGTCGTCGATCCTGGGCATTCCGCTCCAGCGCTTCGACATGAGCGAATATATGGAGCGGCATTCGGTCAGCAGGCTGATCGGTGCGCCTCCAGGCTATGTCGGGTTCGACCAGGGTGGGCTGCTGACCGATGCGGTCGACCAGAACCCGCATTGCGTGCTGCTGCTCGACGAGATCGAGAAGGCGCATCCCGACCTGTTCAACATCCTGTTGCAGGTGATGGACAACGGCCGTCTCACCGATCAGCACGGCAAGTCGGTGGATTTCAGGAACGTGATCCTGATCATGACCACCAACGCCGGTGCGTCCGACATGGCGCGCGAGACGGTCGGCTTCGGCAATCTCACCCGCGAGGGCGAGGACGAGCAGGCGGTGCAGAAGATGTTCACGCCGGAATTCCGCAACCGGCTCGATGCGATCGTGCCGTTCGGTTACCTGCCGACGGAGGTGGTCGCGCGGGTGGTGGACAAGTTCATCCTCCAGCTCGAACTCCAGCTCGCCGACCGCAACGTCCACATCAACCTGGACGATGCCGCCAAGAGCTGGCTGACCGAGAAGGGCTATGACAAGCTGTACGGCGCGCGTCCGATGGGCCGCCTGATCCAGGAGAAGATCAAGCAGCCGCTCGCGGAGGAACTGCTGTTCGGCAAGCTTGTCCATGGCGGCGAGGTCACGGTACGGATGAAGGACGGCGCTTTGTCCTTCGGCATCGAGCCGGCGGCACCGAAGAAGCCGAAGAAGAAGGGCAAGGCCGAACCGGTCGACGCGAAATAAACGTCGGACGATGATGGCAGAGCGGGCCGGACTGGCGACAGTCCGGCCCGTTTTCGTTTGAGCAACGCGAGGGCCGCGACATTCCGTCAAATTCTTTCCCCGCCAGGGGGAGCACTTTGGTCGAAACCTGAATGTCGATCCACGCCAGCCCTCCGGTCGCGCTACCGCCCGGTCAGCGCCGCCACCGCGACCCGCGTCGGCGTGGTCAGCCGCTCCGGCAGCGCGTCGAGCGCGAACCATTGCGGTCCCTCATGCTTGGTCGGCTCGCAATTGCGCGGCGTGCCGGTGAAGTCGCGGACGCGATAGACCGGCGCGACCCAATGCGTGCCGGCGTCGGTATCGATCTGGTCGACCCAGCACAGCCAGTCCGCAGCACCGACGGTGATGCCCAGCTCCTCCGAAACCTCGCGACGCATCGCCGCCTCGGCTGTTTCGAACAGATCGATCTTGCCGCCGGACAGGCCCCAGCAGCCCGCCTCGGGCGGTTTCAGCCGGCGCAGCAACAGGATCTGGCCATCGACAACGATCGCCGCGCCGCAGCCGACGCGCGGTTCGGACATGGAATGCATGCGGTGCTCCCTGGGCGGAATCGATGATCATGGTTCGCAAAAATCCTCCCCCGCCAGGGGGAGGAATTAGGGTAGTCAACACGTTGAGCGTCAATCTTTTCTACAGTGCCATTTTGCCCGATCGCCCGGCACCGCGCAAATCGGCTTACCCCGTTGTTAACCAATGGTTTGCACTCGGCTGCTAGCCGCCAGCTCATGTCGAGCGCACCCGCAATACGATGGATCCTCACCGTCCTGTTGCTGGTCCTGACCGCGATCGCTGCCGTTCCCGCGCAGGCGGAGACGCACGTTCCGCTGCGCGCCTGCATCCTCCCCGCCGCAGGCCAGGCGGACGGCCGCACCGCCGCGACGCTGTTCGCGCAGCCGCAGCGCTTCGATTGCGCGGGCAAGCAGACCAGTTACGGCCCGGGCGATTATTGGGTGCTGTCGCAACCGTTGCCCGCCACCGACGACGCAGCGCTGCGGGTGCGCCAGGCGAGCCTGTGGCAGGCGCGCGCGACGCTCTACGTGCTCTATGCCGATGGCGCGATCCGCCACACCGGCTTCACCAGCGCCAATGCCGGCCGGCACCTGCGGCTCGGGGCGATCATTGAACTCGCGCTGCCGCGTCACGCCGCGCCGCCGGTGCGATTGCTGTGGCACGTCGAGGGTGCGCTCAACCGCCGCGGCGTGCTGGTCGGGCCGACGCTGATGGATCGCGACGCCGCCGCGGCCGCCGACATGACGATGGCCGCACTCTATGCGGCGTTCGCCGGCATGTGCCTCGCGCTGCTCGTCTACAATCTCGCATTATGGGCGGCGCTGCGCCAGGCGTTCCAGCCGGCCTATTGCCTGATGGTGCTGTGCCTGCTCGGTTACGCCTTCACCTCGTCGGGGCTGCTGGGCCAGATCAGCGGCATCGACAACAACGATCGCCAGCGGATCAACTACGTGCTGCTCGCCGGTTCGGCCGCCGCGGCGTTGGTCTTCGCGCGCGCCTTCTTCGAACGCCGCGTGTTCGACGGCTGGCTGCGGCCGTACAGCAGCGCGGTCATCGCCTTCGTCCTGCTCGCCGCCGGCACCTATGCGTGGCTGACGCCGCGCTTCGCCGCGGTCACCGACCTGATCAGCACCGCAAGCTATCTGTTCGTCATCACCCTGCTCGCCCCGATCCTGATCCGCGCCTATCGCCGGCGCAGCAACTATCTGTGGGTCTTCGGCCTCGCCTGGGGGGCGCCGGTGGTGCTCGGCAGCGTGCGGATCCTGGCGGCGTTCAACGTCTTCGCTTGGCAATTGTGGATCGACAATTCGACGCTGCTGGCGATGGCGCTGGAGGCGGCGCTGTCGTCGCTCGGCGTCGCCTATCGCATCCGGCTGCTCAGCCTCGAGCGCGACGCGGCGCGCGAGCAGGAGATCGCCGCCCGGTTGCTCGCCGCGACCGATCCGCTCACCGGCCTGCTCAACCGCCGCGCCTTCCTCGACGGCGCGATCGGCCGCGAGGACGAGCATCAGCTGATCCTCGTCGACATCGACCATTTCAAGCGGATCAACGAAACGATCGGTCATGACGGCGGCGACGAGGTGCTGCGCCTCATCGCCCGCTCGCTGCGCGCCGCCGCCACGCCCGAGGCGTTGGTCGCGCGGATCGGCGGCGAGGAATTCGCGATGCTGGTGCGCGCGGATACGCCGCTCGACGCGCGCGCGGTGCTCGACCGGTTGCGCATGGAGCGGATGCCGTTCGACCTCGTCGTCACCGCCAGTATCGGCACCTGCACCGGCACGCTGACCCGCGAGACCGACTGGAAGGCGATGTACCGCTGCGCCGATCGCGCGCTGTTCGCCGCGAAGGCGGCCGGGCGCGACCGCGTCCGCCACGGCGACGCCCTCGTCCAGGTGGCATGACCCGCTGGCCGCCGTACCGGCTTTCTGGTACGCTGTGCGCGATCGGGAGGATAACGCGATGAGGGACCGTCGGAAACTGGCCGTGGCAGGGCTCGCGCTGGCCATGCTGCTCGCCCTGCGTCACCCGACGCCGGATATCCGATTGCTCACCCACGACATCGGCGATCCCCGCCCGCATCGCGTCCAGGCGGCGATCGACCTCGGGCTGGTCGGCGTATCGGTGCTCTACACCTGGACCGCGCACCGCTGACCGGACGCGGCGATGCCGGCATGGCCGGGCGAAACCATGCCGGCGCCGCCCGCGCTTGCGCCTGCTTCGACGCTGCCGCATAGCGAGGCCATGGATAATCCTATCGAAAGCCTGTCGTTCGAAGACGCGCTCAAGGAGCTCGAACGCATCGTCGGCCGGCTCGAAAGCGGCGAGGCGACGCTGGACGAATCGATCCAGCTCTACGAGCGCGGCGACCGGCTGCGCCAGCGCTGCGCCGAGCGGCTCGACGCCGCGCAGGCGCGGATCGAGGCGATCCGCCTCGATGCCGAGGGCAAGGCGACGGCGACGCGCCCCTTTGCCGCAGGCTGATCGCGTGACGACGACGCTCGACGCGGCCCTGGCGCGCATGTCCGCGGACATCGACGCGCGGTTCGACCGGCTGCTCGCGATCCCCGACGATCCCCGTGCCGATCTGTATCGCGCGATGCGGCATGCGGCGATCGGCGGCGGCAAGCGGCTGCGGCCGCTGCTGGTCGGCGCGACCGCTGACCTGTTCGGCGTCGACCGCGATTGTTCGGGCGACGTCGCGCTCGCGGTGGAGGCGATCCACGTCTATTCGCTGATCCACGACGATCTGCCGGCGATGGACGACGACGACATGCGCCGCGGCAAGCCGACCGTGCACAAGGCGTATGACGAGGCGACCGCGATCCTCGCCGGCGACTGCCTGCACGCGCTGGCGTTCGAGATCCTCGCCGATCCCAGGACGCACGCCGATCCCTTCGTCCGCGCCGAGCTGGTGATGGAACTGGCGCGCGCCTCCGGGCCGAGCGGCATGGCCGGCGGGCAGATGATGGACCTCGTCGCCGAACGCTCGCGCTTCGATCTCGCCACCGTCACCCGGTTGCAGCAGATGAAGACCGGCGCGCTGATCTCCGTCTCGGTCGAACTGGGCGCGATCCTCGGCCGCGTGCCGCCGGAGGGGCGGCGCAGCCTGCACGGCTATGCGCACGACCTCGGCCTCGCCTTCCAGATCGCCGACGACCTGCTCGACGCCGAGGGCGACGAGGCGGTGGTCGGCAAGGCGCTGCGCAAGGACGGCGAGGCGGGCAAGGAGACGTTCCTGTCGCTGCTCGGCGTCGATCGCGCGCGCGAGCAATGCCGCATGCTCGTCGACCAGGCGGTACAGCATCTCCACGGCTACGGTTCCGAGGCCGACGTGCTGCGCGAGGTCGCGCGCTACGTCGTCGAACGCGATCGCTGAAGGGAAACGACATGGCAGAGCGGATCGGCGTCTATCCCGGCACCTTCGACCCCATCACCTTGGGGCATATGGACATCATCCGGCGCGGCGCGAAGCTGGTCGACCGGCTGATGATCGGCGTCACCACCAATCCCTCCAAATCGCCGATGTTCACGATCGAGGAACGGATGGCGATCGTCCGCCGCGAGGTGGCGGGGATCGGCGGCACGGTCGAGGTCGTCGCCTTCGATTCGCTGCTGATGGACTTCGCCGAACGCCAGGGCGCCAAGGTCATCATCCGCGGCCTGCGCGCGGTGGCGGACTTCGAATATGAATATCAGATGGCGGGCATGAACCAGCAGATCAATCCGCGGGTCGAGACCGTCTTCCTGATGGCCGACGTCGCGCTGCAACCGATCGCCAGTCGGCTGGTCAAGGAAATCGCGCTGTTCGGCGGCCCGATCGGCAAATTCGTCACCCCCGCCGTCTGTGCCGAAGTGGTCGCCCGCGTCGAGGTGATCGGCCGCAAGGGCAGCTGAGGGCGTTCCGCCCGTTACCGCACGGCCAGGGCCATCGGACAGGGGGGCATGACGAGGCTCGATCGATCTCCCCAACGACTCGTCACGCCGGACTCGTTCTGGGGTCCACCGGGCCGCCGTTGCGCGCCTGCCCCTCAAGCCTCTCTCCTCGCCGCAGGGTGGACCCTGGAACGGGTCCGGCGTGACGACGTGAGTGCGATAGGGGATCGACCAGCGGGGCAGCGACGCGAGACGCAGACAAGCATCAGGAACGTCTGACCACGTTCAGTTTGGTGCAATCCGCATTTTGTTCTAAGCCGCCGGCACCACCTAAGGTTGGATATTCCATGCGCCCGTTCGCCCGTCTGTTTGCGTTTCTTCTCTGCCTGTTCGCCTTGCCCTTCGCCGCGGCTGCCGCCGCCGCGCAGGCGGTGCCCGGGGTCGCCGAGCGGGCGACGCCGCCCGCGACCACCGACAAGGAGAATCTCTGGCTGATCGATCTGTCGGATGGCGGCCGGGTGACGATCTGGCTGCGCCCCGATGTCGCGCCGAAGATGGTCGAGCGGGTCAAGACGCTGACCCGGCAGGGCTTCTACAACGGCCTGCTGTTCCATCGCGTGATCGACGGCTTCATGGCGCAGGGCGGCGATCCCAAGGGCGACGGCACCGGCGGATCGACGCTGCCCAACGTCGCCGCGGAGTTCAACTATCTGCCGCATGTCCGCGGTGCGGTGTCGGCGGCGCGCGCCGACGCCGAGAACAGCGCCAACAGCCAGTTCTTCATCGTCTTCCAGCCGCGGCTCAGCCTCGACAAGAAATATACGGTGTTCGGGCGGGTGATCGACGGGATGCAATATGTCGACGCGATCGAGCGCGGCGAGCCGCCCGCCAATCCGACCCGCATCGTCCGCGCCTATATCGCCGCCGACAATCCCCCGCCCTACACGGCCGCTGCCGCACCGACGCCGGTGACGCTCGGCGCGCCGGTGACGCTGCCCGGCGCAGGCCCGGCCGGCACCGCCGCGCCCAAGCGTGCGCCCGCCGGGGCCGCGCCTGCGCGCAAGTGAGGGTCGACCTTTTCGACTTCGACCTGCCGGCCGAGCGGATCGCGTTGCGCCCGGCGGTGCCGCGCGACGCGGCGCGACTGCTCGTCCTCGACGGCGAGGCGACGCGTGACCTGACCGTCGGCGCCCTGCCCGGCCAGCTCCGCGCCGGCGACTGCCTCGTGTTCAACGACACGCGCGTCATCCCGGCACAGCTCGAGGGGCGGCGGGGCGATGCGGCGATCGGCGCGACGCTGCACAAGCGCGAGGGACCGCGCCGCTGGCGCGCCTTCATCCGCAATGCCAAGCGGCTGCGCGACGGCGACACGATCGACTTCGGCGCGGAGGTCGGCGCGCGCGCCTCCGATCGCGGCGAGGACGGCAGCTTCGCGCTCGACTTCGCCGGCGACGAGCCGGTCGAACTGCTGCTCGAGCGTGCCGGCCGCATGCCGCTGCCGCCCTATATCGCCGCCAAGCGCCCAACCGACGCGCAGGATGCGACCGATTACCAGACGATGTTCGCCGCCGAACCCGGGGCGGTCGCCGCGCCCACCGCGGCGCTCCACTTCACCCCGGCGCTGGTCGACGCGCTGGCGGCGGCGGGGATCGCGCACGAGACGCTGACGCTGCACGTCGGCGCCGGCACCTTCCTGCCGGTCAAGGCGGAGGACACCGCCGATCATCGCATGCACGCCGAATGGGGCCGGATCGACGCCGCGACCGCCGACCGGCTCAACACGGTGCGCGCGAACGGCGGCCGGGTGATCGCGGTCGGCACCACTTCGCTGCGCCTGATCGAGAGCGCCGCGCGCGCCGACGGCGTCATCGCGCCGTTCGAGGGCGACACCGCGATCTTCATCACCCCCGGCTATGCCTTCCGCGGCATCGACGGGCTGGTGACCAACTTCCATCTGCCCAAATCGACGCTGTTCATGCTGGTATCGGCGCTGATGGGGCGGGAGCGGATGCAGGCGGCTTACGCGCATGCGATCGCCGCGGGGTATCGCTTCTACAGTTATGGCGATGCGTCGCTGTTGCTGCCGGCGCGCGGGTGATGCTGCTCGCGCTCCTGCTCCAGGCCGCCGTTCCGGCCTTGCCGGTGCCCGCGGTGCCCGGCCAGCCGCCGGCGACCTTCGTCGTCGAGCCGGTCGGCATGGCGATCGCCGGTTTCGATAGCGATGGCGATGGCCGTACCTCCCGCGTCGAACTCGATGCGGGCGTGCGGCGCAGCTTCGCCGCGATCGACAGCGGCAAGGCGGGGACGATCGGCTATATCGCCTTCGCCGATTGGGCGGAGCGCTGGCTGGGCGACCGCAACGCGCTGCCGAGCCCGTTCGAGGTCGACAGCGACGGCGACAATCGCATCACGCTCGCCGAGTTGCAGGCGACGTTCGCGCGCATTTTCGCGCGACTCGACGTCGACAAGGACGGCGTCGTCACCCGCAAGGAGCTGCTGACGATCCGCGCCATGGCCGGCCGGACGATGGGACCGCCCGGCAAGCGCAAGCGCTAGGCGGCTCAGCCGCCGCCGATCCCCTCGATCACCACCCCCGACCCCGCGCAGGTCGGACAGGCGTCGTCGCCGATCCGTCCGCTGCCATTGCAGCGCGGACAGACGTTCTCGCCCGTGCCGGGGGTGCCGGCGGGGGCCTGATCGCCGGGCGCCATAGGTTCGTCGGCCATGATCCATCTCCTTGTTGTCGCGCCCCAACGCTCGACACCGCCGGCCGGCTTCGCCAAAGCGGAGCGATCATGTCCTCGCGTTTCGCCTTCACCATCGCCGCCACCGACGGCCGCGCCCGCACCGGCTCCATCCAGATGCATCGCGGCACGATCCGCACCCCCGCCTTCATGCCGGTCGGCACCGCCGCGACGGTCAAGGCGATGAAGCCCGCCGACGTCGCGGCGAGCGGCGCCGACATCATCCTCGGCAACACCTATCACCTGATGCTGCGCCCCGGCGCGGAGCGGGTGGCGCGGCTCGGCGGCTTGCACGGCTTCATGGGCTGGGAGCGGCCGATCCTCACCGATTCGGGCGGCTATCAGGTCATGAGCCTCGCCGACCTCACCAAACGCTCCGAGGAGGGCGTGTCGTTCAAGTCGCATCTCGACGGCACCCGCCATCTGCTCAGCCCGGAACGGTCGATCGAGATCCAGCGCCTGCTCGGCTCCAACATCGTCATGGCCTTCGACGAGCTGGTCCCGACCACCGCGACGCGCGAGGTGCAGGCGGCGGCGATGGAGCGGTCGATGCGCTGGGCGAAGCGCAGCCGCGCCGCGTTCGACGCGGGCGGCGAGCATGGCGCGAGCAATGCGATCTTCGGCATCCAGCAGGGCGCGCTCGACGAAGGGCTGCGCAAGGCGTCGGCGGATGCGCTGATCGACATTGGCTTCGATGGTTATGCGGTCGGCGGCCTTGCGGTCGGCGAGGGGCAGGAGGCGATGTTCGGCTGCCTCGACTTCGCGCCCGCGCAACTGCCCGCGGACCAGCCGCGCTATCTGATGGGGGTCGGCAAGCCCGACGATATCGTCGGCGCGGTCGAGCGCGGCATCGACATGTTCGACTGCGTCATGCCGACGCGGTCGGGGCGGACGGGGCAGGCGTTCACCCGCGACGGGCCGATCAATCTGCGCAATGCGAAATTCGGCGAGGACCAGGGGCCGCTCGACGCCGAATGCGCCTGCCCCGCCTGCACGACGTGGAGCCGGGCGTATATCCATCATCTCGTCCGGTCCGGCGAGATTCTCGGCGCAATGCTGATGACCGAGCATAATATCTGGTTCTACGAACGCTTGATGGCGGACCTGCGGCAGGCCATTGCAGCCAGGGAACTGACCCCGTTCGCGAACGCGTTCCGCGCGCGCTATAAGCGGGGCAAGGGAGAGTAATATGTCGGATCAGCCCAATGAGATTCTCGCCGCGGCCGCCGCGGCCAAGGCCCAGCAGGACGCCGCCGCGAAGACGCGCGATCCGTCGACCAAGAGCCATTGGCCGATGCGGATCATCGGCGTCGGCATCGGCTCCGCAGCGGTCGCGGCGGCGGTGCTGTTCGCCAATTCGGGCAAGAAGCAGGACTGACCGGCCCGAAACGCGTTTCCCATCGCGATTGCAAACTTTGCATGTTGAGCGCTACCATTTGCACTTGCGGGAACAGGTGCTGCGCTGCACAAAGAGCGTGCCTTTCAGGCATCCTCTCCTAAAAACTTTTACGGCCGGTCGTCTCGATCGGCCTTTCTTTTTGCCCTGACATCCGGCACGTCGTGGCCACCGTGTTCGGGCGGATAGACAAGAAACGGCAGGAGAGGAGCCGCCGGCAAGACCGGCAACGGCCCGACCGGATGGGCGGGGGATGCGAGCCCGCGGCTCTCCCCCGCCGCCTCTTCCGGCATCACCAGCACGAGGCACCGCCAAGATGATCGCGATCGGAACCAGGGTCGATGAAACCGGCACGTTGATCCGCGACGGCGGCGCCTTCTACCTGCGCCGCGATTCGGGCGGCCGGTTCGAGCTGGAGCTGCACCGCACGCCGGTCGATCTGGTCGAGAAGCGCGTGCGGCTGGTCGGCACGTTGGTCGGGCCGGATCTCGTCAACGCCGATGGCGTGGCGCCGGCGTGAAGACCCCGCCCCCGTCTGACGACTATGCCCGCGGCCGGCGCGACGGATTGCGGCTGGCGCTGGCGATCCTCGCCGTCGAGGAGGCGAAATGGGCGGCGTTGCTGGGCGAGAGCCCGTCGTGGCGGACCAATGCGACGCGTGAGGTACGCTACAAGACGCTGCAGGTCGCGCAGACCCGCGTGCAGACCGCGCTCAACCGCCTCACGCCGAAGGGCGAGGCGGCGGCGATCGACGCGGAACTCGCCGCCGCGCTCGACAAGCTCGGCCTGTAGCTCAGCCCGCCGCGGACGCGGTGCGGAGCGTGATCCGGGTGATCTCCGGCGGCCGGCCGAGGCGCAAGGCGAAGCCCGGCCACAGGCCGGTGCCGTTGCTGACGTAGAGCGTCATGCCGTCCACCGCATACCGGCCCGACACGAAGCCACCGTTCGCGGGCCTGAACAACCGGTCGAGCCCCGCGATCATCCCGCCATGCGTATGACCGGACAGTTGCAGCGCGACGCCGCGCGACGCCGCCAGGCGTGCGTTACGCGGCTGATGGTCGAGCAGGATGACCGGCGCGGCCGGCGGCCGGTGCGCCAAGGCGGCGTCGAGATCGGGGCCGGCCTCGCCATGCGACGGCGCGGACGCGTCGGTCACCCCGGCGAGCACGAGCCCGTCGCCACCGCGGGTCAGCACGCGATGCGCATTGGGCAGCATGCGAAAGCCGAGCCCGGACAGGTGCCGCATCCAGCCGGCATAATCGAAGAAATATTCGTGGTTGCCGGGAATCGCATAGACGCCGTCGGGCGCGCGCAACCCGGCGAGCGGGGCGACGTCGGCGCGGCGCATGTCCACCGATCCGTCGATGAAGTCGCCGGTGACGACGATCAGGTCGGCGCCCGCTTCATTGGTCCGGTCGACGACCGCCCGCGTCCAGCGCTGCGGGAACAGCCGGCTGATATGCAGGTCGGTGAGCTGCACCAGCCGATAGCCGTCGAACGACGGCGGCAGGTCGCGCACCGCGACGGTGACGTCGCGCACCGGCGGCACCCGGATCGCGCCGGCGACGCCGATCGCGGCGAGCAGCGCCGCGACGCCGGCGCTACCGTAGCGCGCCGCGTCGGGTGCCCCCGCCACCTCGCGCCGGACCAGCATCGTGGCGAGCGTGCCGAGATCGAGCACGATCTGGAGCAGCGCGAGCAGCACGAGCGCGCCGAAAGCCCAGTTGAACAGGATGACGATGCCGCGCGGGAATTCCGGGGCGAACACCGAGCCCGACGAAAGGCGGCTCCAGAAATGATATTGCGAGGCGGCAAGCAACGTCGCCGCGACGCCCCCCTTCGCCCAGAGCGGCAGGGACAGCGGCAACAGCCAACGGACGATGACGTACAGGGACGGCGTCGCAAAGATCAGGTGGAAGATCGTCATTCTCCTTGGCGCGCCACGCGGCCGCGTCGCCGTCCCGTCACGCCGCCCGTCGATCAGCTCGGGTGCGCGGCGCTCTCGACGGCGGCCTCGCTCGTGTCGGTCGGCGTCACCGCGACCGAACCGACGTCTGCCTCGGCCTGTTCGGCGAGTTTCATCTGCTCATAGGCGATTTCGAGATCCGCGACACCCGAACCGGTCGGCTGGATCGGCAGATCGCCGAAGCCTTCGGCGGGGCTAGCGTGGTCGGCGGGATTGGTGGTCTCGGTCATCATTCTCTCCTTGTCAGCGGCGTCAACGCATCGTCGCGGGGACCGGACGCATGACGCCTTCCGTCAAGACAAAAATCACCTCGATCAGGAACTTAGATCAGGATGGCGCATTAGGGGCCGGTTCGGGAGAAAGCATCGCCACCTTTGGCCTGCCGGCGTCCGGGCACTGCCGGGAGCGGTCATGACCCATGTGCTGATCATCGAGGATTCCTATCTGTTCGGGCAGTTCGTCTCCGACGCCGCGCTGCTCGCGGGGGCCGACAGCACCGAGATCGCCGAGACGCAGGCGGCGGCGGAAGCGGCGGCGCAGCGCTGCACGCCGGGGATGATCATCGCCGACGTCAAGCTCGCGCACGGTTCGGGGGTGAGCGCGGTCGAGCGGATCGCCGAGGGCCGCCACATCCCGATCCTCTACGTCACCGGCTATCCCGAGCGCTGCGGCGAATGTCCGCCGGGATCAACGGTGATCGAAAAACCGGTGTCGCACGACACGCTGCAACGTTCGATCAGCCGCCTGATCGACGATCAGGCCGCGCTTCTCGCCGCGCACTGACGCGGTCGAGGTGGAGCCGCCACCACGGATGCGGCGACGGCTCCGACAGTCCTGGAGAACTGCACACGAAGGATCGGGAGAACCCTTCCTGCTGCGCACGGGCTCTAATGGTTAACGGCCGCAAGTCGACCGGAAACGGGCTATGTACGATACCGTACAGAGTGCCGGTCGCCCGCGCTCGCCTGCGCGATTGGCAAAGCCGGCGGTAGCGGCTAAGTCGATCGGCGGTGCCGGTTCCCGGTGCCATGATCGCGTCGGTGCCCTTCGCAAGGGGGCGTAAATGGGAATGCGGTGCGGGGCCTCGGCTCCAATGCCGCGGCTGTCCCTGCAACTGTAAGCGGCGAGTGACGGACACATGCCTTCCCCTTCGGGAAGGCGGCCACTGGCAAGGGTTCGCCCGATCCGGGAAGGCCGTGCCCCGAACCATGACCCGCGAGCCAGGAAACCTGCCGGCGATAAGGTCGCTCTTGCTTTGGCCCAGGGGATGGCCGGGGCACGGTGTTCCGTCTGAGCGACGAAGACCCATGCGGTTGGCCCGCATCGGTGCGTGGCGCGGGCGACATGCGAAGCGCCCGTCCGTCGCTCGCGCATCGGCGATATGTGGCCCCACCGTGCTTTCGTCGTCGCGGCGCTCGCGAAGGAACATCCGTGGCCGATCCCCTGCCCCATGCCGCCTCCCGGCTTACCAAGGTGCCCGTCACCATCGTCACCGGCTTCCTCGGCGCCGGCAAGACGACGCTGATCAGCCATCTGATCCGCAACGCCAATGGCCGCCGGCTCGCGGTGGTGGTCAACGAATTCGGCACTTTGGGCGTCGACGGCGACATCCTGAAGGGCTGCGCGATTCCCGACTGCCCGGCGGAGAATGTCGTCGAACTCGCCAACGGCTGCATCTGCTGCACCGTCGCCGACGATTTCATCCCGACGGTGGAGACGCTGCTCGCGCTCGATCCGCGCCCCGACCATATCCTGATCGAAACCTCCGGGCTTGCGCTGCCCAAGCCGCTGCTGAAGGCGTTCGACTGGCCGGCGATCCGCTCGCGCATCACCGTCGACGGCGTCATCGCGCTGGCGGATGCCGAGGCGGTCGCCGCCGGCCGTTTCGCCACCGATGTCGCCTCGCTCGACGCGCAGCGCGCCGCCGATCCGGGGATCGATCACGAGACGCCCCTGGCCGAGGTGTTCGAGGACCAGCTCGCCTGTGCCGACATGGTGCTGCTGACCAAGGCCGATCTCGCCGGGCCGGAGGGCGTCGCCGCCGCCCGCGCGGTGATCGCCGCCGAGGCGCCGCGGCCGGTGCCGGTGGTCGAGCTGGTCGACGGCGTGATCGATCCCGCGGTGATCCTCGGCCTCGACGCCGCCGCCGAGGACGACATCGCCGCCCGCCCGTCGCATCACGATGGCGAGGACGAGCATGAGCACGACGATTTCGACAGCCTCGTCCACGAGACCGGCGAGATCGACGACCCCGCGGTTTTGGTCGCAGCGATCGAACGGCTCGCGCGCGAGTCCGACGTGCTGCGCGTCAAGGGCTATGCGGCGGTGCGCGGCAAGCCGATGCGGCTGCTCGTCCAGGCGGTCGGCGCGCGGGTGCGGACGCAATACGACCGGCCGTGGCGGCCGGACGAGGCGCGCGCCACCCGGCTGGTCGTCATCGCCGAGCACGACCGCATCGATCCCGCGACGATCGGACCCGTGCTGAACGGCTGAGCACCCACGATGCACGTCGTCTTCCGCGAGAGCCACGGGCTGGAGGAGACCGCGACGCCGCGCGATCTCGGCCAGCGGCCGGCGGATCTCGTCGTCCTGTCCTTCTCCGACAGCGACCTCGGCGCGTTCGCCGCCGGCTGGCATGCCGCGCGCGGCGGCGTGCCGCTGCCGTCGCTGCGGCTCGCCAACCTCGCCGATCTCGCGCATCCCTTGTCGGTCGACACCTATGTCGAGCGCACGCTGGCGGGTGCGAAGGGGATATTGATCCGGCTGATCGGCGGCCGCTCCTATTGGTCCTACGGCCTGCAACAGGTCGAGGCGCTGGCGCGGACGCAGGGCATCGCGCTGGCGGTGCTCGCCGCCGACGGGCGCGAGGACGCCGCGCTGGCCGCCGCCTCGACCGTGCCGGGCTCGACGCTCGGCCGGCTCGCAGCCTTGTGCGACACCGGCGGCGCGGTCGCGGCACAGGCGGCCCTCGCGCAGCTCGCGCTCGCCGCGGGGCTGGCGGCGGGACCGGTGCGCGGGGTGCGCGCGGTTCCGCCGGTCGGCGGCTGGACCCCGGCGGACGGCGTCACCTGCCCCGCGGCGCTCGCGATGCGGCCGGCGGCGCGGCCGCGGGTGCTGCTCACCTTCTACCGCTCCTATCTGCTCGCCGCCGATCTCGATCCGGTCGCGGCGCTCGCCGGGGCGCTGACGGCGCGCGGCTTCGACGTCGTTCCGCTGTTCGCGCCGTCGCTCAAGGATGCGCACGCGCGCGGCTGGATCGCGCGCTGGGTCAGGGCGCTGGCCCCCGTCGCGATCCTCAACGCCACCGCCTTCTCGGCGCGCGACGATGCCGAATCGCCGCTCGACGGCGCCGACGTGCCGGTCTTCCAGGTCGCGCTCGCCACCTCGACGCAGGCCGCCTGGGCGGAGAGCGCGCGCGGCCTGTCGCCCGCCGATCTCGCGATGCACGTCGTCCTGCCCGAGGTCGACGGCCGCATCTTCGCCGGGATCGCCAGTTGCAAGCAGGATGGGGTGCGCGATCCCGATCTCGATTACGCCCGCCGCGCGCATCGCGCCGACCCCGCCCGCATCGCGGCGATCGCCGATCGCGTCGCCGCCTGGGTCTCGCTCGGCCGGACCGCACCGGCGGCGCGGCGGCTGGCGCTGATCCTCTCCACCTATCCCGGCAAGAGCCATCAGATGGCGCATGCGGTCGGGCTCGACGCGCTCGCCTCGGCGGAGGCGATGCTCGCCGACCTCGCCACGGCCGGGCACGCGGTCGCGGCCGGCGCGCCGCTGGCCGAGGCGTTGACCGCGGAGCGGCTATGCTGGCCGGTCGCCGCCTATCGCGCCGCGCTCGCTGCACTGCCGCCGAGCCTGCGCGACGACCTCGCCGCCGCCTGGGGCGAACCCGAGCATGATCCCGCGGTTGCCGATGGCGCCTTCCGCTTCGCCGCGACGCTGCGCGGCGGGACGCTGGTCGCGCTCCAGCCCGAACGCGGCACGCCCGCGACCCGCGCCGACGACTATCACGACCTGTCGCGCGTCCCCCGCCACGGCTATGTCGCTTTCTATCTCTGGCTGCGCGCCCGTGGCTGCGATGCGGCAATCCAGATCGGCGCGCACGGCACGCTCGAATGGCTGCCGGGCAAGGCGGTGGCGCTCTCCGACGCCTGCTGGCCGGAGGCGCTGACCGGGCCGTTGCCGATCCTCTATCCGTTCATCGTCAACGATCCCGGCGAGGCGGCGCAGGCCAAGCGGCGCACCGCCGCGGTGACGCTCGGCCATTTGCCGCCGCCGATGATCGCGGCGGACGGCGGCGCGGGGCTGGGCCGGCTGGAAACGCTGCTCGACGAATTCTCCAACGCTGACGGGCTCGACCCGGCGCGGCGCGACCGGTTGCAGCGCGATATCGCCGACGAGGCGCAGGCGATCGGCCTTGCCGCCGAACTCGATCTCGCCGGTGCGACCACCGCCGCCGAGGCGATCACCCGCATCGACGCCTTCGTCTGCGACGTGAAGGACAGCCGCTTCGGCGACGGCCTGCACGTCTTCGGCCGCGGCGCGTGCGGCGTGGCGGAGCGCGACGGGCTGCTCGCCGCGCTCGCCGGCCGCCGCGTCGCCGCCGGCCCGGCGGGGTCGCCGCACCGCGGCCGTACCGACGTGCTGCCGACCGGGCGCAATCTGTTCGCGGTCGATCCGCGTGCGGTGCCGTCGCGCTCGGCGCATCTGCAGGGCCAGCGGCTCGCCGACGAACTGATCCGCCGCCACCTGCAGGATCACGGCGACTATCCGCGCGGATTGGTGGTCGACCTTTGGGGATCGGCGACGATGCGCACCGCCGGCGAGGAATTCGCGATGGCGCTGCACCTGCTCGGCGTCGCGCCGGTCTGGGACCTGGGCTCCGACCGCGTCACCGGGGTCGACATCCTGCCGCTGGCGATGCTCGACCGGCCGCGGATCGATGTGACGTTGCGCATTTCCGGCCTGTTCCGCGACACGTTCGCGCCGCTATGCATGCTGTTCGGTCAGGCGGTGCGGGCATTGGCGGCGCGTGACGAGCCCGCCGACTGGAACCCCTTCGTCGGCCGTGCCGCCGCGCCGCGCGTCTATGGCCCCGCGCCGGGCCGATACGGGCTCGGCATCGGCGACGCCGCGGACACCTATACCGACGCGGCGCGTGCCGTGGCGGGCGAGGCGTGGCTGGCGGCATCGTCCTTCGCCTTCGACGGGGCCGAAGACCATGCCGATGCCGCCGGCCTGCGCGCGCGCGTCGCCGCCGCGGACGCCTTCGTCCATCTGCAGGACCTGCCCGAAAGCGACCTGCTGCTCGCCGCCGATTATGCCGCGCACGAAGGCGGGTTCGCCGCCGCGCAGGCGGTCGCGGGCGGCCGGGCGGCGCTCTATCATCTCGACGCGCGCGATCCCGCGCGGCTGCGCGCGCGCACCCTGCGCGAGGAGATCGCGCGCGTCGTCCGCGGCCGGGCGACGCAGCCGGCGTGGATCGACGGCATGATGCGCCACGGCTTCCGCGGCGCTGCCGAGATCGCCGCGACGCTCGACCATCTCGGCGCCTTCGCGCATCTCGCGCGCGTCGTGACGCCCGAGCTGATCGACCTCTATTACGATGCGACGCTCGGCCGCGACGAGGTGCGCGCCTTCCTCGCCGCCGCCAATCCCGCCGCGCTCGCCGCGATGGAAGCGCGCTTCGCCGCGCTGCACCGCTCCGGCCTGTGGCCGACGCGGCGCAACGCCATTCTGGCGGTGCTGGCATGAGCGTCGTGCGCGGCTGGTGCCCGACCGCGTGGCGGCCGATGGCGGCGGGCGACGGGCTGATCCTGCGCGTCCGTCCGCGGCTCGCCCGGCTGACGCCGGCCCAGGCACGGACGATCGCGTCGGTGGCACGCACGCACGGCAACGGCCTGATCGACCTGACCAACCGCGCCGCGCTCCAGCTGCGCGGAATGCGCGAGGCGGACTGGCCGGTCGCGCTCGCCGCGCTGGTCGCCGCCGGACTGGTCGATCCCGATCCGGTGCGCGAGGCGCGCGCGCTGCTGGTCGCGCCCGACTGGCGGGAGGGCGACGACACGCATCGCATCGCCTGCGCGCTGCTCGATCGCCTCGACGCGCTGCCGCCGCTGCCCGGCAAGATCGGCATCGCGATCGATGCGGGGCGCGCGCCGGTGCTGACCGGCAGCCCCGCCGACTTCCGGATCGAACGCGGCGCGACCGGGCTGATCCTGCGCGCCGACGGCCGCGCCGGCGGGTACGCGCTGGCACGGGGCGAGGAAGCGACCGCGCTGATCGCACTGGCGGAGTGGTTCGTCGCGAGCGGCGGCGTCGCGGCGGGACGCATGGCGCGTCATGTCGCACCGTTGCCGGCAAGCCCTGCGGGGGTCGCCGCGCCCGGGGAACCCGAGACGCACCCGCCACGCCCCGCCTGCGGCACCGCGATCGGCCTGCCCTTCGGCCGGATCGACGCGGCGACGCTCGCCGACCTCGCCGGCCGGCCGGGCGTCACCGGCATCCGCGTGACGCCGTGGCGGACAGTGCTGGTCGAGGGGCTCGATCCCGCCGGCCCCGGCCTTCCCGCCTTGGCGGCCGCGGACCTCGCCGTCGACGCCTGCGTCGGCGCCCCCGCCTGCCCGCAGGCGACCGTCGCGACGCGCGCGCTCGCGCTGCGCCTCGCGCCGCACGTCGCCGGGCGGCTGCACGTCTCGGGATGCGCCAAGGGCTGCGCCCGCGCCGCGCCCGCCGACGTCGTCGCGACCGGCCGCGACGGCCGTTTCGATCTCGCCTTTGACGCGCGTGCCGGCGATCCCGCCGCCATCGCCGGCCTGTCGCCCGACGCCCTCATCGCCCTGCTCGAAAGCCCCTTCCGTGTCGCATAGCTACGAAACCGACGGCGCCGCAATCTATCGCCGCTCGTTCGCCATCATCCGTGCCGAGGCCGATCTCGCCCGCTTTCCGGCCGAGGAGGAGCCGGTCGCGGTGCGCATGATCCACGCCGCGGGCCTGGTCGAGCTCGCCGCCGCGATCCGCTTCTCGCCCGGCTTCGCGGCGCAGGCGCGCGCCGCGCTCGCCGGCGGCGCACCGATCCTGTGCGACGCGCGCATGGTCAGCGAGGGCATCACCCGCGCCCGCCTGCCCGCCGACAATCCGGTGATCTGCACGCTGCACGATCCGCAGGTGCCGGCGCTCGCCGCGGCGATGGCCAACACCCGCTCCGCCGCCGCGCTGGAATTGTGGCGGCCGCATCTCGCCGGTGCGGTGGTGGCGATCGGCAACGCGCCGACCGCCTTGTTCCACCTGCTCGACATGCTCGCCGACCCCGCCTGCCCGCGCCCGGCGGCGATCGTCGGCTGCCCGGTCGGCTTCGTCGGCGCGTGCGAATCGAAGGACGCGCTCTGGGCCGAGCAGCCGGCGCCGTGCGCGATCGTCGCCGGCCGGCTCGGCGGCAGCGCGATCACCGTCGCCGCGGTCAACGCGCTGGCGAGCCGCGCCGAATGACGATCGGCACCGTCCATGGCGTCGGCCTCGGCCCCGGCGCCGCCGACCTGATGAGCGTGCGTGCCGACCGGCTGGTGCGCGGCGCGCGCCACCTCGCCTATTTCCGCAAACAGGGCCGCGCGGGCCGCGCCCGCCGGCTGGTCGACGGCCTGTTGCGTACCGACGTCGTCGAATATGCGATGGACTATCCGGTGACCACCGAGATCGCCGTCGCCGACCCCGCGTATAACGACTGCCTCGCCGCCTTCTACGCCGACTGCACCGCGCATCTCGCCACGCTGGCGGAGGCGGGCGAGGACGTGGTGGTCTTGTGCGAGGGCGATCCGTTCTTCTACGGATCGTTCATGCATCTGCATGCGCGGCTCGCCGACCGCGTGCCGGTGCGGATCGTGCCGGGGATCACCGGCATGTCGGGCGCGTGGACCGCGACCGACCGGCCGATCACCTGGGGCGACGACGTGCTGACCATCGCCACCGCGACGTTGCCCGAGGCGGAGCTGACCCGCCGCATCCGCGATACCGACGCTCTGGTGGTGATGAAGATCGGCCGCCACCTCGCCAAGCTGCGCCGTGCGGTCGCCGCCGCCGGGCGCACCGATGCGGCCTGGCTGGTCGAATATGCCGCGATGCCCGAGGAACGCGTCACCCCGCTCGCCGCGGCGGGGGTGACCGCGCCCTATTTCGCGATCCTGCTGATCCACGGCCAGGGGCGGCGGCCATGAGCGGCAACGGCTGGCTGGCGATCGCGGGACTGGGACCGGGCGATGCGGCGCTGATCACGCCCGAGGTGACCGACGCGCTGACCCGCGCGACCGACGTGATCGGCTATATTCCTTATGTCGCGCGCGTCGCGCCGCGGCCGGGCCTGCGGCTGCACGCCAGCGACAATCGCGTCGAGATCGACCGCGCGGGCCACGCGCTGCGGCTCGCGGCGGAGGGCGGGCGCGTCGTCGTGGTGTCGTCGGGCGATCCCGGCGTGTTCGCGATGGCGGCCGCGGTGTTCGAGGCGCTGGAGGCGGGGCCGCCCGACTGGCGCGACCTCGACATCCGCGTGCTGCCCGGCATCACCGCGATGCTCGCCGCCAGCGCCCGCGCCGGCGCGCCGCTCGGCCATGATTTCTGCGCGATCAACCTGTCCGACAATCTGAAGCCCTGGCCGCTGATCGCGCGCCGCATCGCGCTCGCCGCCGAGGCGGATTTCGCCATCGCCTTCTACAATCCGCGCTCGCGCGCGCGGCCCGATACGCTCGATGCCGCCTTCGCGATCCTGCGCGCGGCGTGCCGCGACGATCGGCCGGTGCTCTTCGCCCGCGCCGTCACCACCGCGGAGGAAGCGCTGCGCATCGTGCCGCTGCCCGCGGCGCGGGGTGCGATGGCCGACATGCGCACGATGGTGATCGTCGGATCGAGCCGCACCCGGCTGATCGCGCGCGACGGCGCGCCGATCCTCTATACGCCGCGCTCGGCATGACCCAGCCACGTCAACACCGCGGCGACGTCGTGCACCTCGGCGCGCGCGGGCAGCATCGGCCGGTCGATCAGCAGCACCGGCAAGGCGAGATCGCGCGCCGCCGCCAGCTTCGCCGCCGCGCCGCTGCCGCCGGCATTCTTGGCGACGACCAGGTCGATCCCGTGCCGCGCGATCAACGCGCGGTCGGCGGCAGGGGTGAACGGACCACGATCGACGACCAGATCGTGCTGCGGCAACGCCGGAGGACGATCCGGCCGGTCGACGAAGCGGAGCAGATAATGGTGCTGCGGCTGCGCGGCGAAGGCATCGACGTGCATCCGGCCGAGCGCGAGCATCACCCGCCGTGCCGGCCCGTCGAGCGCCGCCACAGCGCCGGCGATGTCGGGTACGTGCGTCCAGCGGTCGCCGGCCTGCGCCACCCAGGCCGGGCGGGTCAGCGCGAGCAGCGGCACGGCCGCGGCGGCGGCGGCGGCGACGGCATGGCCGCTCATCTGCGCGGCGAAGGGGTGGGTCGCGTCGACCAGATGCGTGACGCGCTCCCGGCGAAGATGCTCGGTCAGCCCGGCCACCCCGCCGAAGCCGCCGATCCGCACCGCCACCGGCTGCGCCGCGGGGGCCTTTGTACGCCCGGCATAGCTCAGCGTCGCCGCCACCCCGTGCGCCGCGCAGGCGGCGGCGAGCGCGCTCGCCTCGCTCGTCCCGCCGAGGATCAGGAGATGGGGCATGGCTGAAGGCAATCCGTGGCTGACGATCGTCGGGATCGGCGAGGATGGACCGGCGGGCCTGTCGACGGCAAGCCGCGCCGCGCTCGACGCCGCGCAATGGGTCACCGGCGCGCGCCGTCATCTCGCGTTGCTGCCGCCGCTCGCCTGCCCGGCCGAACCGTGGCCGGTGCCGTTCGAGGCGGGCATCGCGCCGTTGCTCGCGCGGCGCGGGCAGCGGGTGGTGATGCTGGCGTCGGGCGATCCGTTCTGGTTCGGCGCGGGCGGTACGCTCGCCCGCCATCTCGCGCCCGGCGAGTGGGTCGCTCATCCCGCCCCCTCGACCTTCGCGCTCGCCGCCGCGCGGCTCGGCTGGCGGCTGGAGGAGACCGCCTGCCTCGGCCTCCACGCCGCGCCGCCGACGCGGCTGCGCGCGCATCTGGCGCCGCGCGCCCGCGCGATCGTGCTGGTCCGCGATGGCGACGCGGCGCTGGCCACCGCGCGCTATCTGACCGAACGGGGCTTCGGCGCGTCGCGGATCGCCGTCCTCGAAGCGCTCGGCGGTCCGCGCGAACGCATCCGCCACGCGGCCGCGGTGGATCTGGCGCTGGACGACATCGCGCATCCCGTCGCATTGGGCATCGCCTTCGCCGGCGACGGCGCGATCCTGCCGCGCACCGCCGGCATCGCCGACGACTGGTTCGCGCATGACGGCCAGATCACCAAACGCCCCGCGCGTGCGCTGACGCTCTCCGCGCTGGCGCCGCGTCCCGGCGAGACCTTGTGGGACATCGGCACCGGATCGGGATCGATCGCGATCGAATGGCTGCTCGCTTCCCCCTCGACGCAGGCGATCGGCTTCGAGCGCGATCCCGCCCGCGCCGCCCGCGCGCGCATCAATGCCGCCGCGCTCGGTGTCGACCGGCTCGCCGTCGTCGAGGGCGACGCCCCCGCCGTGCTCGCCGACCGGCCGCCGCCGGACGCGGTGTTCGTCGGCGGCGGGCTCGGCGAGGCGCTGCTCGCCAAGCTGTCCGTCGACCTGCCCGCCGGCACGCGGCTGGTCGCCAATGCGGTGACGCTCGAATCCGAAGCCTTGCTCGCCAGCTGGCACGCGCGGCGCGGCGGGCATCTGCTGCGCATCGAACTCGCCGAAGCGGTGCCGCTCGGCAGCCGCCGCGGCTGGCGGGCGAGCTATCCGTTGGTCCAGTGGAGCGTGACCTTGTGATCGTCGCCGGCTTCGGCTGTCGCGCCGGCGCCACCGCCGGATCGCTCCGCGCCGCGCTCGTCGTCGCGAGCGAGGGCCATATCGCGACGATGCTCGCCATCCCCGCCGACCGGCTCGGCATCGCCCGGCCGCTGGCCGACGCGCTCGACCTGCCGCTGGTCGGCATCGCCGCCGACACGCTCGCCGCCATCGCCACGCCGACCCGCTCGCCTGCCAGCCTCGCCGCACGCGGCACCGGCAGCGTCGCAGAGGCCGCGGCGCTCGCCGCCGCAGGTCCCGGCGCGCGCCTGCTCACATCGCGCCGCATCTCGCCAGACCGTATGGCGACCTGCGCGCTCGCCATCCCACAGGAACTCCCCGCATGACCGTCCATTTCATCGGCGCCGGCCCCGGCGCACCCGATCTGCTGACGCTGCGCGGCCGCGACCGCATCGCCGCCTCGCCGGTCTGCCTCTACGCCGGATCGCTGGTGCCCGCCGCGCTGCTCGACCATTGCCCGCCCGGCGCGCGGATCGTGAACACCGCGTCGCTGTCGCTCGACGAGATCCTCGCCGAGATCGTCGCGGCACATGCGGCGGGGCAGGATGTCGCCCGCCTCCATTCGGGCGACCTGTCGATCTGGTCGGCGATGGGCGAGCAGCTGCGCCGGCTGCGCGCGCTGGGCATCCCGGTGACGATCACCCCCGGCGTGCCCGCCTTCGCCGCCGCCGCCGCCGCGCTGGAGGCCGAACTGACGCTGCCCGGCCTCGCCCAGTCGGTCGTGCTGACCCGCACCTCCGGCCGCGCCAGCGCGATGCCGGCGGCGGAGACGCTCGCCGCCTTCGCCGCGACCGGTGCGACGCTCGCCATCCACCTGTCGATCCACCGGCTCGCCGAGGTCGCCGCCGAACTGGCGAACCATTATGGCGCGGACTGCCCGGTGGCGATCGTCTGGCGGGCGAGCTGGCCCGACGAGCGCATCGTCCGCGGTACGCTCGCGACGATCGTCGCGATGGCGGCGGGCGGCCCCGAACGCACCGCGCTGATCCTCGTCGGCCGCGTCCTCGACGCCGAGGGGTTCGCCGAAAGCAGCCTCTATGCGCCCGGTTACGATCGCCGCTTCCGCCCGCAATCGGCGGAGTCGCGCTTCGCCGGAGGCGATGCGGCATGACCCCCCGCCCCATTCCGGGCCTGATGATCGCCGCGCCCGCCTCGGGCGCCGGCAAGACGACGGTGATGCTCGGCCTGCTCCGCGCCTTCACCGACGCCGGGCTGACCGTGCAGCCGTTCAAGAGCGGTCCCGACTACATCGATCCCGCCTTCCACCGCGCCGCGAGCGGGCGCCCGTCGTTCAACCTCGACAGTTGGGCGATGCCGGCGGCGATGCTCGACGGGCTGGCCGACCGCGCCGGCGATGCCGATCTGGTGCTCGCCGAGGGGTCGATGGGGCTGTTCGATGGCGTCGCCCGCCCCGGCGCGACCGGCAATGGCGCCAGCGCCGACATCGCCGCACGGATGGGCTGGCCGGTGGTGCTGGTGCTCGACATATCCGGCCAGGCGCAATCCGCCGCCGCCACCGCGGCGGGCTTCGCGCGCTTCGATCCCGCGGTGCGGATCGCCGGGGTGATCCTCAACCGCGTCGCCAGCCCGCGCCACGAACGGCTTGCCCGGGTGGGGATGGAGGCGATCGGCATCCGCGTCTTCGGCAGCCTGCCGCGCCGTGCCGACCTCCAATTGCCCGAACGCCACCTCGGCCTCGTCCAGGCCGGCGAACATCCCGATCTCGACGCACGCGTCGCCGCTTATGCCGCGTTCCTGACGGAGCACGTCGACCTCGCCGCGCTGCGCGCCGCCGCCGACGCCGGCGCGCTCAGCCCGGTCCCACCGCCGCCGCTGGTGCCGCCCGCGCAGCGCATCGCGCTAGCCCGCGACGCGGCCTTCTCCTTCACCTATCCGCATCTGCTCGACGGCTGGCGCGCCGCCGGTGCCGAGATCCTGCCCTTCTCGCCGCTCGCCGACGAGGCGCCGGACGCCACCGCCGATCTGGTCTGGCTGCCCGGCGGCTATCCCGAGCTGCACGCCGGTCGCCTCGCCGCGGCGGAGCGGTTCCGCGCCGCGCTCCACGCGCACGCCGCAACGCGGCCCGTCCATGGCGAGTGCGGCGGCTATATGGCGCTCGGCGAGGGGCTGATCGACGCCGCCGGCGTGCGTCACCGCATGGCCGGGCTGCTCGGCCTCGTCACCAGCTACGAACGGCGGCGGATGCACCTCGGCTATCGCCGCGCCGCGCTGCACGCGCCGCTCGCCGCGCTCCCGGCGGGGACGACGCTCGCCGGCCACGAATTCCATTATTCGACGATCCTCGACCAGCCCGACGCCGCATTGGCGCGGGTCACCGATGCGGAAGGGACCGAGCTCGCCGACACCGGTTCGTACCGGGGCCGCGTGTCGGGCACCTTCTTCCACCTGATCGCGGTGGTGGGATGACCGGCTTCGTCTCCTTCGTCGGCTCGGGGCCGGGCGACCCCGAGTTGCTGACGCTGAAAGCGGTCGACCGGCTGCGCACCGCGGACATCGTGCTGTTCGACGATCTGTCGGCCGGGCCGGTGCTGCGCCACGTCCGCGCCGACGCCGATCTCGTCGCGGTCGGCAAGCGCGCCGGCCGTCCCTCGCCGAGCCAGCGCCACGTCTCGGCGCTGCTCGTCACGCATGCGGCGACCGGCGCGCGCGTCGTCCGCCTCAAATCGGGCGACCCCGGCATCTTCGGCCGACTCGAGGAGGAGATCGTCGCCTTGCGCGAGGCGGGGATCGGGTTCGAGATCGTCCCCGGCATCAGCGCGGCGAGCGCCGCGGCGGCGGCGGCGGCGATCCCGCTCACCCGGCGGCTGTCGGCGCGGCGCGTCCAGTTCGTCACCGGCCACGACGTCACCGGCACGCTGCCGCAAACACGCAACATGGCGGCCCTCGCCGACCCCGAAGCAACCACCGTAATCTACATGCCCAAACGCACCTTCCCAGCGTTAGCCGAAGACCTCGCTGCGCACGGCCTGCCTCCCCATACGCCCGCGCTGTTCGCCGAGAACGTCGGCCACCCCGACCAGCGGCTGACCCGCACCACCATCGCCGCGCTCGCCGACCGCCTACGTGACACCGTGTCGGAAGCACCGGCATTGATCCTCTACGGCCCGTTGATGGAGGAGGCATGATCCACCTCGACCTCATCGGTATCGGCACCGGCGATCCCGATCATCTCACCCGCGCCGCCGAACGCGCGATGCGCGCCGCCGACCTGATCCTGTTGCCGCGCAAGCGCGCCGACACCGCCGACCTCCTCGACCTGCGCCGCGCGCTCTGCGCCGAGGTGGTGACCGGCGCGACCCGCGTCGTGGCCTTCGACCTGCCCGAGCGCGCCGCGGACGGCCCCTATCTGGGTGCGGTGCGCGACTGGCACGACGCCATCGCCGCCGCCTGGGCCGACGCGATCGCGACCAACCTGCCAGCCGGCGGCCGGCTCGCCATGCTCGTCTGGGGCGACCCCTCGCTCTACGACAGCAGCCTGCGGATCGCCGCGCGCCTGCGCCGCGGCGGCATGGCGCTGACGGTCACCGTGGTGCCCGGCATCACCAGCCTGCAGGCGCTGACCGCCGCGCATGCCATCCCGCTCAACACGCTCGCCGCGCCGGTGCTCGTCACCACCGGCCGCCGGCTGCGCGCCGCGGGCTGGCCGGCAGGTATCGATACGCTGGCGGTAATGCTGGACGGCGATTGCGCGTTCACGACGCTCGATCCCGCGGGCGTCACAATCTGGTGGGGCGCCTATCTCGGCATGCCGCAACAGGCGCTCGCCGCCGGCCCGCTCGCCGACACCGGCGCGGCGATCGTCGCGCGGCGCGCGGCGCTGCGCGTCGAACACGGCTGGATCATGGACACCTATCTGCTCCGCCGGACGGCCGCGTGAGCGCACCCGAGTTCGACGCGGCGTTCCGCGACCGGCTCGACCTGCTGCTCCACTGGCGCCGCGACGTCCGCCATTTCCGCCGCGATCCCGTCGCGGCGGAGGCGATGCAGGCGCTGTTCGCCGCCGCGGCGCTGGCGCCCTCGGTCGGCAACGCCCAGCCCTGGCGCTTTGTGCGGCTGCGCTCGCCCGGGCTGCGCGAGACGCTAGCCGCGCATGTCGATGCCGCCAGTGCGGCGGCGGCCGACCGGCTGCCCGACGCCGCACGCCGCGCGCAGTACGCCCGGCTCAAGCTGCACGGCCTGCGCGAGGCGCCCGAATTGCTCGCGGTGTTCAGCGACGAGGCGCCCGCCGCCGGCCACGGCCTCGGCCGCGCGACGATGCCGGAAATGCTGCGCTATTCCACCGTCATGGCGATCCACGCGATGTGGCTCGCCGCCCGCGCGCGCGGCATCGGCCTCGGCTGGGTATCGATCCTCGATCCCGCGTATGTCACCGCCTTGCTCGACGTGCCGGCGGAGTGGACGCTGATCGCGCTGCTCTGCATCGGCTATCCCGAGGCGCCCGCCGCCGCCCCCGAACTGGAGCGTCGCGGCTGGCAGGCGCGCGAACCGCTCGCCGACCGCGTCATCGACCGCTGACCCGTCAGTCGCGGCGCAGCTCCTGCAACCGCCAGCGGCCGTGCCGCGACAGCACCACCGCCGATAGCGGCGCGACATCGATCGCCATCGTCGCCGCCACCGGCACGTCGAGCGCGTGCGCGATCGCCGCGCGCAGCACCGCGGCATGGCTGATCGCCAGCATCCGCCCCTCGCCCAGCGCGTCGAGCCACGGACCGACCCGCGCGCGCACCCCCGCCATGCTCTCACCGCCCGGCGCGCCCGCCTCGGGCGCCGCCAGCCACGTCGCGATCGCTTCCGGCGCAAGTGAATCGAGGCGGCGGCCCGTCCAAGCGCCGGCATCGATATCGCGGAGCGCCGGCGCCTCCTCGGCGGCGAGGCCGATCAGTTCGGCGGTCTCGCGCGCCGCCGCCGCCGGACTGACCCAGCAGCGTTCCGCCACCGGCCCGGCGCGATCGAGCGCCCGCACCTTGGCGCGCCCACCGGCGTCGAGCGGCTCGGCCAAGTCGGCGAAGCGCGCCGCGCGCGACGCGGCGGTGGCACCGGCGCAGAGCAGGACGAGGCGGGTCGGCATCGGGCGGCAATCTCCTGATCGGTTGACGCATCCCCGCCCCGCGTTCACAGCATGGCGGATCGGAGCCGGGCGGGAAGCCGGTGGAAATCCGGCGCGGTCGCGCCACTGTGATCGTCGGGCGCCAGCCTGTCGAGAGTCAGACCCCGCCCGGCACCTTCACCCATCCGGGCGCGCTTTCCCGGCAGGAGACTGACTGATGTCCGGCACCACCGCCGCCTTCGACGACGATTTCCTTCCCGTCGGCACCGCGCACATCCCGCTCGCCGACATCGCCCCCTGGGCGGTGTTCGCCGCGATCGTCGCGTTGATCCTGCTGTACTTCGTCAGCACCGAACAGGGCGCGTTCGCGCTGTTCGACGGCATGTACGTCCACGAATATGTCCACGACGGCCGCCATCTGCTCGGCTTCCCCTGTCACTGACGCCGACGGGTAGACGGTCATGATGAGGACGTTGCTCTGGCGGGGGATGCTCGCCGGACTGATCGGCGCGCTGGTCGCCGCCACCTTCGCGCTGCTGTTCGCCGAACCGCAGATCGACGCCGCGGTCGCGCTGGAGGCGCATCATGCCGTCCATGCGATGGCGGCGGACGAGGAACTGGTCAGCCGCGCGACGCAGAAGACCTGGGGCCTCTATACCGCGATGAGCCTGTACGGCACCGCGCTCGGCGGGCTGCTCGCGATCATCTTCGCGGGCCTGTACGGCCGGGTCGCGCGGGTCGGGCCGCGCAGCCTCGCGCTGCTGCTCGCGATCGCCGCCTTCGTCGTGATCGTGCTGGTGCCGGCGATCAAATATCCGCCTACCCCGCCCGCGGTCGGGCTCCACGAGACGGTGCGGCTCCGCACCGCCGCCTATTTCGCGATGCTCGCGCTGTCGGTGGCCGCGGCGACCCTGGGCCTGTGGAGCTATCGCCGGCTCGCCGGCCGCGTCGCCGCGCTCGACCGGCTGCTGATCGCGGTCGGCGTCTATGCCGGTGCGGTGGCGCTTGTACAGCTGCTGCTGCCGGTGATCGACGAGGTGCCGGCACGCTTCCCGGCGACGCTGCTCTGGCAGTTCCGCCTCGCCGCGATCGGTACGCAGGCGCTGTTCTGGCTGGTCGCCGCCGATCTGTTCGGACGCGCCGCGGAACGAACGGTGATGGACGAGCAACGCCGGATCGCCCGATGAAGCTCACCCCCGTCGCCGCCGGACCCGCCGTGGTCGCGTGCAGCACCTGCCGCCTCACCGCGGATGCGCGCGAGGATGGCGAGGGCCGCCGCGGGGGCGCGCTGCTCGTCGACGCGCTGCGTGCGGCGCGCGCCGCCGATCCCGCGCTCGCCGGCGTCGCGGTGCAGGAGATGCCGTGTCTGTTCGCCTGCGCCGATTTCTGCACCGTCCATCTGCGCGCGCCCGGCAAGGTCGGCTATGTCCTCGGCCGCTTCACCCCCGACGCGGACGCGGCACGCGCCATCCTCGACTATGCCGCGCTCTACGCCGCCAGCGACACCGGGCAGGTTCCGTTCAAACAATGGCCGGCGGGCGTTAAGGGCCATTTCATCACCCGCACGCCGCCCGAGGGCTTCCTCGTCGAGTGAACGCTCCGGCCGTCGAACAATCGGCCGGATCGACAGGCGAAGTTTAAAGAAAGTCCTCCCCCGCCAGGGGGAGGTGGCGCGGCGAAGCCGTGACGGAGGGGGAGGATACGGAACCGAGGTGTCGCTTACCTCCCCCTCCGTCATGCCTGCGGCATGCCACCTCCCCCTGGCGGGGGAGGACTTTGGTCGAAGGTCGACCGGTCCTAAACCACCCCCACGTCAGCGCGCGGCAAGCGCGACGCCGTCGCTACGCGACATGGCCTCTGCGGCGGCGATTTCGACCGGGGTCAGGCCGGCGAGGCGATCCTGCGCTTCGATGCTGCGCGCGTCGCTCGGCGCTTGCAGATCGGCCGAAACGCTCGACGGACGGGCGGCCCCGAACAGGCCCAGCTTGATACGATTCATAATGTCCTCAGGTCGATGGCGCGGCGCGTTCGCCCGCGCACCGTCCGCACAATTCCGCAGCGACCATGAGGTTCCCGATGCGGCGGTTCGGCTGATCCACCCCGATGCGACCGTTCAACCCACTATATTGTATAAGGTAGATAATTGTTGCTGGGATATAGAACAATTCCGGTTCTAATCGTCTTATACCCACATCATAGTGGTTAAAATGCTACACCCATTGTTAACGGCGCCATGAGATTAGCCGATTAACGCCGAACTATTCGGACGATCCGAGCAATCGATCGCTCCCGCGGCACATTCACCGGCATGAATATCGCTGGTCAACTTGGGTGGCGCAACATGAAGCAGAACATCATCGCTTTCGGAAAGTTCCTGCCGGGCCGCGCGGTCGCGTTGCTTGGCCTCACCGCGCTGGCCGCGACGCCGGCTGCGGCGGCGACGAACGGCGCGCTCGGCGCGACGTCGACGGGCAGCGTCCAGATCACCGTCTCGGTGCCGAGCCGGGTGCAGATCACCGGCCTCACCGACATCAGCTTCGCCAATGCCGAACCCAACGGACCCGCGCAGAGCGCCCAGAACAACTGCGTCTGGAGCAACACCGCCACCAAGGGCTATACGATCACCGCGACGGGCAGCGGCACCGGCGGCGCGTTCACGCTCGCCTCGGGCGCGCTGACGCCGGTGTCCTATGCCGTGCAATGGAATCAGAGCTCCGGCCAGACTTCGGGCACCGCGCTGGTCGCGTCGACCGTGTCGGGCAATTTCGTCTCGACCGCCGCGGTGCCGACCTGCGCGACCACGCCGAGCTCGACGTCGAGCCTGATCGTCACCATCGCGCAGTCGCAATTGCAGGCGATGCCGTCGCTGACCACCTACACAGGCACGCTGACGCTGCTCGTCAACCCGCTCTGACGGAAGCGGGAGCGTGGCCATGGGATGTCCGCGCGTCCTGCCCGGCGGCATGATGCTGGTCGCCGCGCTCGCCGGCGCCACGCCGGCCGCGGCGCAGCAGATCCAGCTCACCCGGCTCGCCGACTTCGCTTTCGGCACGGTCGGGGTCGATGCGGACATCAGCAGCAGCAAGGACGTGTGCGTCTCCTCGTCCGGCGTGCTCGGCCGCTACAATATCGTCGCGACCGGCAGCGGCACCAATCGCGCCTTCACGCTCGCCGGCGCCGGGGCGCCGATGGCCTATGAGGTGCAATGGAGCGGCACGGCGGGCCGGGCGACGGGCACCGCATTGACTTCCGGGATCGCGACCACCGGACTGGCGACGACCGGCCTCGGTCTCAACCTCGGCTGCGTGCTCGGCAACGACAGCGCCAGCCTGATCATCGTGTTGCGGTCGAGCGAGCTGAGCAAGGCGACGGCGGGTCCCTATACGGGCACGCTGACGCTGCTGATCGCGGCCGAATAGCGGCGCGACGGTATGTCCGGCGCTTCCGTTTCCCGGTGCCGCCCCGCCAGGGGCTGGCGGCTGGCGCTGGCCGCGGCGGCGGCGCTCTGCTGGTCGGACGGCGCGCATGCGGATCGACCGTCGGATGCGCCGCAGCTGCGCGTCGGCGCGCCGGCGGGTTTCGACCAATTGCTCAAGCCGCAGGAGGCGATGGTCGACGTCTTCGTCGGCGGCCGGGCGATCGGCCAGACGCGGCTGCGCTACGGTTCGGGCCGGGTCACCTTCCTAAACCTCGACGCGTTGCTCGCCTTGGTCCCCGATCTGATCGACGTCGCCACCGCACGCGCGGCGCTCGCCGCGCCGGAGGTCGATGCGCACCCCGAGCTGGTCTGCCCGCCCGATGCCGATCCGGCGAGCTGCCGGACGCTGATGCCCGCCGATGCCGGCGTGATCTTCGACGCGGCCCGGTTCCGGATCGACCTCTTCTTCCATCCCCGGCTGCTCGCGGTGCATCCGGCGAGCGAGCGCCGCTATCTGCCGCCGCCGGAGGCACGCCTGTCGCTGGTCGACCAGATCGGCGGCACCGTCGCGGGGAGCGGCGGCTATGTCGACTATACGCTGCTCAACCGCGCCATCCTCGGCTACGGCCATGCCCGCCTGCGCAGCGAAATGTCCTATTCGTCGCGCTACGGCCTGCTCGCCGATACGCTGGCGGCCGAACTCGACACGCCGGGCTATCGCTATGCGGCGGGCGTGCAATGGACGCCGGGCATCGACCTTACCGGCCGGCGGCGGATCGTCGGGGTCGGCATGCAGAGCCAGCTCGACACCCGGCTCGATCGCACGCTGATCGCGGGCAGCCCGCTCGTCGTCTCGCTGGCGGCGCGCGCGCGCGTCGACGTGCTGCGCGACGGCCGCCTGCTGACCTCGCGGACCTATGACGCGGGCAATCAGGCGCTCGACACCTCCAGCCTGCCCGACGGCGCCTACGAATTGGTGCTGCACGTCACCGAGGCCGGTGGCGCGGTGCGCGACGAGCGACGCTTCTTCACCAAGAACGCCGCGATCGCGGCGATCGGCGACCCCATCGTCTTCGCTTATGCCGGGCTGCTCGCCAACGATCGCGTCGGCACCTTCATCGCGACCTCGCGCACGCCCTTCTACGAAGCGGGCGTCGCGCGCCGGCTGACGCCGCAGCTCGCGCTCGACGCGACCGTGCTCGGCACCGATCGCAACGCGCTGCTCGAACTGGGCGGCTATTGGCTCGGTCATGCCGCGCAATGGCGCGCCGCCGGGCTCGCCTCGCTCCATGGCCAATTCGGCATGCTGGTCCAGGCCACGTCGTCGGGCACGGCGCGGCTCAATTATGCGGTCGATCTGCGGCGGGTGTGGAGCCCGGGCGCGCGGCCGTTGATCCCGCTCGGCGACAGCGTCGCGACCGCGTTGCTCCTGCGCGCCGATCCGGCGGCGCGGATGTCGACCGGCGGCTTCACCCAGGTCAACGGCACGCTCAACTACGCACTGCCGCGCGGCCAGTTCGCGATATCGGGTTTCTACCGCAGGGATCGCGGCACCCGCGCCTCTTATGGCCTGGGGCCGAGCCTCACCGTACCGCTGATCCAGCGCGGCGGGTTGCAGGTGACGGTGCGCGGCGATGCGACGATCACCAACCAGGGGCGCGCGGCGTTCATCGGCATTAGCCTCCAGCGGGTGCGCGGCACCGCCGCCTGGAGCGCCAGCGCCGGGCTGCGCGCCAGCGATGTCGGCGGCACGCAGAAGGGCGTCTCGGCGGTCGGCGGCATCGCCGGGGCATGGCAGCGCGATCGCGTGCTCGGCGGCGAACTGGCGCTGTCGGGCGGGGTGGAGCGGGAGGTCGGCGGCACGCTGGCGCGCGGCCACGCCGACCTGCGCACCGCCGCCGCTGCGCTCTATGCCGATGTCGCGCAGCCGCTCGCGGGCAGCAACGGCGCGACCCAATACAGCCTCGGCTTCCAGACGACCGCGGCGGCAACGCGTCGCGCGCTCGTCCTGCAAGGCCGCGATCGCAACGATGCGATCATCGTCGTCTCGGTGCAGGAGGATGGCGAGCCCCGGCGCAAGGGCGCCGCCGGGGCGCCGTTCGAGGTGCTGGTCGACAATGGCGCACGCGGCACGGTCCGCCTCGGCGAGACGCTGGCGGTGTCGGTGCCGGCCTATCGCCAATATGCGGTGCGCCTGCGCTCGACCGGCGAGGAATTGATGCATCTGGATGGCGGCACGCGCAAGGTGAGCGTCTATCCCGGGACCGTCGCGCGGCTCGAATGGAAGACCCGGCACGTGGTCGCGATGTTCGGGCGGCTGCTGTGGCACGACGGCACGCCGGTCGCCAATGCGACGATCCACGCCGCCGGCGCGATCGGCGACACCGATGCCGCGGGCTATTTCCAGATCGAGACGATCCGCAACGCCGTGCTGAAGATCCAGGCGCCCGACGGCCGGTCCTGCCAATTGCCGGTCCGCGCGTCGCCGACGCCGGACGGTTATGCGGCGCTCGGGACGCTCGATTGCGTCGGTGCTTCGTTCGTCAACCAGATCGCCGACCTGCGGCCATGAAGAAGGAGAGGATCATGACCATGACCTGGATGCGGCGGAGCATCGCGACCGCCGCCGCCGTCGCCGCCATCGGGCTGGGCGCCCAGCCCGCCGCGGCCAATCTCGTCCTCAGTCAGGTCGTCGTCGACCTCACGCCCGCCGGGCCGCCGCGCACCGACGTCGAGGCGTGGAACACGGGGACGGAGCGCATGTACGTCATCGCCGAACCCGCGAGCATCGTCGATCCCGGCACCCCGACGGAACGCCGCGTCGCCAGCGCCGATCCGGCCGAAAGCGGCCTGCTGGTGACGCCGCAGAAGATGATTCTGGAGCCGGGCGAGCGCAAGCTGATCCGCATCGCCGCGGTGGCGCCGCGCGGCGCGCGCGATCGCGTCTATCGCGTGACGGTCAAACCGGTAGCAGGCGACGTCTCGGCCGCGGGGTCGGCGCTCAAGGTCCTGGTCGGCTACGACATGCTGGTCATCGTCCGCCCCGCGGTGATGACCGGCGAGGTCGCCACCCGCCGCGACGGCGCGACGCTCGCCCTGACCAACACCGGCAGCACCAGCGTCGAACTCTACGATGGCCGGCAATGCACCGCCGCCGGCGACGACTGCCACCCGCTCCCCGCCAAGCGCCTCTACGCCGGCGCGACCTGGTCGCAACCGATCGATCCCACCCGCTCCGTCGCCTACAAGATCAAGACCGGCTTGGTGGTGAAGGCGGTGACCTATTGATCGCCGGCATCGACGGGGATCATCGTCGGTTGTGCCGGCTGCCGCCGGTGCGTAGGGCGCCCGCGACGCCGCCGATCCGGCGAGCCCGTGGAAAGCGTATGAGCAGAATCCCATTGATCGGCGTTGCGATCGCAGCCGCGCTCGCCGGTGCAGCGCCGGCATCGGCGCAGATCGTGCTGGAGGCGAACGGCGCGCGGGCGGATGGCCGTTGGGGCGGCGAACTCGGCGCCGGCTACGGCTTCGGCGCGGCCGGCTTCCGCTTGACGCCGATGGTCGGCGCGCTCGTCGATCGCGGCGACGACGATGCGGTCAAGCCCTATGGCCGGGTCGAGGCGACCTATGCCGTTCCCCTGATTGCAACGGTCGGCGCCGGCGTTCGGGTCGGCAACGACCTGCGTCCTTATGGCACGGTGGCGGTGCCGTTGCTGCCGGCGATCAGCCTGAAAGGCAATGCCGGACCGCATTATTACGCCCTGGGGCTACGGCTCGGCCTGTGACGCCGGGCTGGCCGCGCTACAGCCCGCCCTGAAACGCGAAGGTGAAGCGCGACGGCACCGTTTTCGCCGATTGGCCGGCCCTGCGCGCCGGCGTCACCCTGGTGAGCGTCAGCTTGCCGTCGGCGACGATGACCGGTACGCCCAGGATCAGGTCGACGGGCTTCGACCAATCGCCGCCCGAGACGGTGGCGCGCACCACCACCCGGCCTTCCCAGACGCAGCGGGTGCCGACCGGGCAGCGGCTGTCCTCGACCACATGATCGGGCCGCACCCGCGGCCCGCCGACCAGCGCGGTCTGGCCGAGCCCCACCGGCCCCTCGACCGCCGCGGTCTGCGAGCAACCGGCGAGCGCGGTGGCGATCAGGGACGAGAGACGGAGCGACATGCGTTTGGAGGGTATCGGCACGGCACCATGTCGTCCATCGCTATGCGTCGGGCGCGACCGTCACCCGCAAGCCATCCAGCGCGTCGTCGAACGGGATCTGGCACGCCAGCCGCGAGGTCGGCGCGCGGTGATCGAGACCGTCGAGCAGGTCGGCCTCTTCGCTGCTGATCGGCAACAGACGCCCGGCATCGGCGGGATCGACGACCACGTGGCAGGTCGCGCAGGACAGGCAGCCGCCGCACAGCGCCAGCAATTCGTCGATCCCGCCGTCGCGGATGACCTCCATCACCGACAGTCCGGGGGTGGCATCCAAGGTGCGCAGGTCGCCCTCGCGCGTCGTCACGAACAATTGGGTCATATCGTCCTTGTGGATAACGGAAACCGCAGGCGGGCAGGTATCGCCGCTCCGAGCGGCGATACCGGTCCCGGGCACGGCTCAATAATGGATGCGGAATTCGACGCCGACGCGCCGCGGCGTCAGCACGCCGCGCGAATAATAGCGCTCGACCACGTCGGTCCGGACCTGATTGTACGACGAAATGTCGTTGCCGATCGCCGTCACCGCATATTTGTCGAAGATATTGTCGGCGAACAGGCCGATCTGGAACCGGTTGGTGATGTAGTTCAGCGCCGCGCTGTGCGTCACATAGCCGGGGATCGCCTCGCCGTTCCCTTGCAACCCGACCCGCGAATAGATCTCGCCGCGATAGATGGTCGCCCAATTCGCCTCGACCCGGTTCCCGCTGCCGAGCGGGTAGGCATAGATGACCTGCGCGCTACCCGAATTCTTCGCCGATCCGGGCAGGCGATCGCCGGCGAACGCGTCGTAGCGTATCCCCTGGCTGACGACGAGGCCGGTGACGTCCTGCGTCAGATGCGCATCGACGTAGGAATAGGTGCCGATCAGCGAGAGATTGCGGACCGGTCTCACCGTCGCCTGGACGTCGAAGCCGCGGGATACCGCATCCGCCCCGTTGACGGTGATGCCGATCGCACCGTTCACCGTCTGGCTGGGCACCTGGACCCCCGTCCAGTTGATCTCATAGCCGTCGACGGTGAACTGGAGCTTCTTGTCGAACAGGCTGGCGCGCAGGCCGATCTCCTTGTTGCGCGTCCGGTCCGGTCCGTAGATCAGTTCGTTGGGCAGCGCACAGAGGTTCTGGCCGGCGGGCAGCGGCTGGATGCAGGGAACGACGCGGTTGACGCCGCCGACGCGATAGCCGGTCGAATAGGTGAAATAGGCGAGCAGATTATCACTGAATTTGTACGAGGTGTTGGCCTTCCACACCACGCCGTCCTTGGCGGTATCGCCGGTACGGATGCGGCTCGCGGCGATCGTGGTCGACGGATAGGGCATGCGCGTCAGGCCGCCACCGAACAGCGGCGTGTCCGATCCGCCCTCCACGCTCGCGTCATATTTGAAGTAGCGGATACCGCCCGTGACCTGCCACGCCTGGGTCAGATGCAGCGTGCCTTCACCATAGGCCGCCTTCTCGGTCGTCTTGCTGTTGACCAACGAGATATATTCCAGGTCGTCCGGCCGGTTGATGCCGGCGAAGGCGGCAAAGCCGGGCGTATATTCGTTGCGGGTGCTGGAGAAGCGCAGCCGGTTGTAGAAGCCGCCGATCACCCAGTTGAACGGCCCGCCATGCGTGGACACCAGGCGGACCTCCTGGTTGAGCTGCTTATAACGCTGCTCATTGTTGGCGTAGGAGGAAAATTCCGGGAATGCCTCATAGCCGTAATTGAGGTCGAGCAGCAGATCGGTATTGTCGTCGGTGGTGGTGATATGCTGCTTGGTATAAGCGGTGGTGCTGACCAATTGTGCGATGCTGGCGAGATTGATGTTGAATTCGGCGGCGAAAAGATCGGCGCGGCGGTCCACGGGCTCGAGATAGCGCCACGGACCTTCGTAATCGCCGGTGCCGAGCACGCCGGCGCCATTGGCCTGCCGTCCCCCCGTCTTGGTCGTCTGGTGCGCGTAGGTGAGATAGGCCTTGATGTCGGGATTGACCTCCAGCAGCAACTGGTTGCGCGTGGTGAAGGTGTGTTCGTAGTTCACGTCCTTCTTGCGCGTGAAGTTCGCGCCGTAATCGGCGTTGTCGCCTAGCGAACCGGTCGAGGCCGCCGTCGCGCGACCCGGCTGCGGGTCGGAGACGCCGGGCTGCCGCAGCAGGTAATTGTAATCGATGAAGCCGGCATTGTCGTAATAGCCGGTGGCGGTGCGGAAGGCGATATGATCCTTGACGATCGGCACGTTGATCGCGACGTCGCCGATCGCGCCGAGGGTGTCGGAGTGGGACTGGGCATAGCCGCGGCCGTGGGCGTCGATCGTGATTCGGTCTGTTTCGGGGCGGTTTGGGATGTAGCGTACCGCACCGGCGAGCGTGCCGAGCCCGTAGAGCGTGCCCTGCGGCCCCTGCAACACCTCGACCCGGCCGACGTCGATCAGCTTGAAGTCGAGGTAGAGCGGCACCTCGCCGAGATAGACGCCGACCGCATTGCCGCTGTTCGCGCCGGTGACGCTGGTGTCGCCCGAGGCGATGCCGCGCAGGATGATGTTGCCGGTCGATGCCGGCCCGGTGTCGGCGACGGTGACGCCGGGGGTGAAGGCGGCGAGCGAGCGGATGTCGTCGAGCCGCTGCGACTGGATGGTCTCGGCGGACACCGCGCTGATGTTGATCGGCGCATCCTGCAGCGTCGTGCGCCGCCGGCTGCCGGTGACGACGATGTCGTTGGCGTCGGAGGCGAGCGACGGGTCGGCATCCGCACCGGCACCGGTGGATTGCGCGGGCGCCTCCTGCGCCAGCGCGGGTGCGCCGGCGACGCCGATCAGCGCGGTCGCGCACAATAAGCCTGCGCGAGAGAAACGTACTGCCATCAATGCCCCCTTGTCACAAAAACACGCCCTTCCGCGAAGCGCCGGTCCGCGTCAGCGCCTCGATGGGGCCGTTCGCTCGTGCAGCAGACTGTGGACATTGGCGGCGAACCGACATGGGGTGTTTGACGTAAGCGGCGAATGAGCGGCGCCCGCCTACGTCAAACGGCGAATGCCGCGCCCGCCCCAGGCGCGATACCCCAATGCCATGGCGACCCGAGCTATCCTGTTTGCGACGATCCTGGCGCTGGCGCCCTCCCCCGCGCTGGCGAGGCAATCGCCCAGTGCGACTTTGGTGCACTGCGGCGCCGACACCTGCCTGCGCCTGTCGGGCCATCGTGCCCGCGCCACCGTCGCAGTGCGGATCGACGGGCACAGGCTCGCCGTCGAGGGCGCGCGCGCCTGGCGGATCACGGTGCCGCTGTCGACCGCCCGCAGCTGGCGGATCGCGCGCGGCGATACGCTCGCGGTGACGCTCGCCGATGACGATGCCGGCACCGAGCATATCGAGACCGCGATCCTGCCGCCCGGAGCGCTCGGCAGCCGGCTGGAACTCGCCGCGCTGGAGGTGCGCGCGCACTGACCTTTCCGCGTGCGCTTGTGGACGTCCCCGGCGCCTCCTACATTCCTGCAACCCGCGTCGCCGGAAGAGCGATGGGTGACATATGCAGGAGATGACGATGAAGATCGGTGCAGCGGCCCTTGCCGCAATTCTGGCGGCCACCCCGGCGCTCGCCGCGCCAGCCGGCAACAATCCCTTTTCGGCCGATAGCGCGGTGCTCAACCTGCGCGGCATCGATCTCACCACCGTCGACGGCCAGCAGCGCCTCGCGATCCGCATGGATCAGGTGGCGAACACCGTGTGCGGCGAGAAGATGAGCAGCATCCATCTGGCGCTGGGCGCACAGGCGCGCGGTTGCCGCGCCGACGTGATCGCCGACATGCGCACCCGCATCGCCGCGGCGACGGCGGCGCGCGCCACCGATCGCGGTACGCAGCTCGCCATGCGCTGACGCTTCGACGGAGCGGTCGCGGCATGCGGCGGCTCCGTCAAACGCCGTATGGCCGGGCATGCCGGCCCGCCTAGGCTGGCGGGATGAAACGCTGCCTTCCCGACGTTCGCCGCGCGGTCGCGGTCCTGTTCGCCGCGGTGTGCGTCACCGGCGCCGCGCCGGTCGACGTCGGCCCGCGCTTCGCGCCGTGGATCGACGGCACCTCGCCGCACGAACCCGCGGTGCAGGTCCAGCGCATCGACGCCGACACGTTCGTCATCCGCCAGTCGGTGCAGACCAATTTCGAGGCGCCGTTCCTCTACCTGCTGTTCGGTCGCGAGCGCGCGCTGCTGATCGACAGCGGCGCGGGCGGGGTCAGCCTGCGCCCGACGATCGATCGGCTGATCGCCGGACACGGCAGCCGGCCGGTCCGCCTGATCGTCGCGCATTCGCACGGCCATGGCGACCATCATGCCGGCGACGAGGAATTCCGCGACCGCCCCGACACCGAGATCGTCGGGCTCGACCCCGCAGCGGTCGCCGCAGCCTTCGCCGTCGCCGACTGGCCGCGGGGGATCGGCCATTACGATCTGGGCGGCCGCAGGCTCGACATCGTGCCGACGCCGGGACACGAGCCGGCGCACATCATGATCTATGACGCGCGTACGCGGCTGCTGTTCTCGGGCGACATGCTGTACCCCGGCCGGCTCTACGTGCCGCGCGATCGTTTCGACGCCTTCCGGGCGAGCGCGCACCGGCTCGCCGCCTTCGCCCGGACGCACCCGATCCGCGCGCTGCTTGGCGCGCATATCGAGATGACCACCACCCCCGGCCGCGATTATCCGATGCAGGCCGCGGCGCACCCCGCCGAACACCGGCTGGCGCTGCCCACGAGCGCGATCGGAGAGCTCGACAAGGCGGTGACCGCGGCACCGTCGCCACCCGCGATCGATCGCCACGCCGACTTCATCCTCTACCCGGTGGCTCCCCGACCGGCGTGAGCGGTGGGCGCCACGGGGCGATCGGGCTCGCACCCGAGCGCACGGCCTCTGCGGTTCCGCACACGGCTGATCTACGACACCTTCGGTCCTTCGCCCCGGAGTTGATCAAGACCTCTACAAAACACCCGACGTACCCCAGCGAAGGCCGGTCCAGTTGGGAAGGCCGTTGTAAGTCATTACAAACCTTCACCCAACTGGGCCCCGGCGTCCGCCGGGGTACAAGGTGACGTAAGTCGGACCGACTTCCAGCAGGCTCGTTCCGCGCGACCCGCGTCAGTCGCCGATCTTGCCCGGCTTCTTCCACCACGACAGCGTGTGCGCGTCATGTGCGCTCGTCCACACGCCGGCGCGGGTATAGCGTAGCGCGCCGCTGCCCGCGGCGGCGCCGACGCGTGCCTTGATCGCCAGCGTCGCGGGATCGATGACGACGAAGGTCTGGCCGGCGGTGGTGCGCAGCCACACCTTGCCGCCGCCGGTATCGATGTCGCCGTATTTGAGCGTCTCGTCCACCTTGACCCGGCCGGACACCCGAGCCGTGGCGGGATCGATCCGCGCGACGGTGCCGTCGCCCTGCTCCTGGACCCAGACCGCGCCCTCCCCCACCGCGAGGAAGCCGGGCTCGCGGCCGAGCGCGACGGTCGCGACGACGCCGTTGGTGGCGGGATCGATCTTCTGGAGGCTTTGGCCGACGCCGCTGACCGCCCATAAGGCGCCCATCCCGAACGCGAGATAGAAGCTTCCCGGATTGGCCCGGATCGACACGGTCACCGCGTTGGTCGCCGGGCTGACCCGCGCGATCGTGCCGCCCGCATCGCTCGCCACCCAGATCGAGCCGGCACCGGCGACGACGTTCAGTTCGCCCTTGGGGTTGGCGATGCCGGTGGCGATCACCGCGGTGATCGCGGCGGTCTTGAGGTCGATGCGGTTGAGCGTCAGGTCCTTGCAATCCGCCACCCACAACGACCCGAAGGCGATCGTCATCGCGCCGCAGGGATGCGCCATCGCGACCGCGGCGTGCTTGCCGTGCAACGACCAACGTTCGACCCGGCCGACGTTGGTCGCCCACACGCTCTTGCCGTCGACCGCGAGGAAATCGGCGAAGCCCGGGACGGCCAGTACGCGCGCGTCGGGCGTCGCCGCCACCGCCGGAGTCAACGTCAGGCCGGCGGCGATCGCCGCGGCGACCGCCCTCCTGATCTTCGGCCCGATCTTCGGCATGATCGTCTTCATCGCATTCCGCCCCGCCAGATCGGCGCCCCCCGCGGCCGACAGCATTCCGGACGATAAGGCGGGCGACCGTCCGCACAGGTGGGCAAATGACGTACGCGGGCTCGCGGATCGCCGCGTCATTCGACGACGATGCCATGCTGCGCGAGGAAGGCGCGTGCGGGAGCCAGCGCGTCGGCATGGCGCCGCCAGCGATCGACCGCGTCCCGGTATAGCGGCCGGCGGACCTGCGCGGCGCTCGGCGTCGAGACCGGCGCGGCATTGGCGTGGAAATCGAGGCAGGCGTCGGACCAGTCCAGCCCGCAATGATCGAGCAGGCGACGCGTCTCCTGCTCCTGATTGGCGACCAATGCCTCGTAGCCGAGTTCCAGCACGCGTCCGGGGAGCGCCGTGCGCCACAGCGTCATCATCCCATCGAAGCGCTGGTAATAAGCCGCGATGTCGAGCAAATCGTAGCTATAGTCGTAATAACGCGAGCCGATCGCGAACAGGTTGCGGAAATTGGCGAGGATCGTGTCCATCGGATTGCGACGCAGGCAGACGATGGCGGCGTCCGGCAATGAGCGGGCGATCATGCCGACATACAGGAAATTGCCCGGAAATTTATCGACGAACCGCGGCCGGACGCCGGAGACGTGCGCCGCCGCGCGGGCGAGATAGTCGCGGCCGATGGCGGCCGGATCGGCGCCGGCGGCCGCCGCGATCGTCTCGGGATCGAGCACGGTACGGCTGCGCGTGCCCGCCGCCGCCTTCACCGCGAGCGGCATCGCCTGGAGTTCGCCGGCGCTCTCGACGTCGGGGTGCGACGACAGGATGCGATCGACCAGCGTCGTCCCCGTCCGCGGCATGCCGACGATGAAGATCGGTGCGGCGGTCGGCGCGTTCGTCACCGCGGCGGCGGCGATGCGCGACCAGGCGGTTTCCATCGCATCGAAATTCGCCGCGTCGTCGGCGAAGCGATACGGCAGCCGGGCGCGATGTTCGGCATTGGCGTCGGCGAGCGTCGCGAAGGCCGCGACGGGATCGGCGAGATCGTCGAGTTCCTTGGCGAGCGCATAGCCCAGCAGCAGCCGGTCGCGCGGTGCGCGCGCCGCCCGGCGTGTCGCGGCGAGCCGATCGACGTGGTTGCGCGCCGGCGTCTGCCGCCGCAGCCCGGCGAGCAGATGGTGCGCGCGCGCATCGGCGGGGGCGCGCGCGAGCAACGCCTCCAATTCCTCCTCCGCCGCGTCCTGCTCGCCGACGAAACTCAGCGCGGCGGCGTGATTGTAGCGGAAGGCGGTGTTCGCCGGTTCGAGCCGCACCGCCGCGGCGAAATGCGGCAGCGAGGCGGCGTGGTCGCCGAGCCGCGCATAGACGCACCCGATCGTATCCCGCCCCAGCGCGTCGGCGGGCGGCGAGGCCTCAGCGGCACGAAGCGCGCGCGCGGCGTCCGCGTCGCGGCGCACCAGCGTGTACAGGCGGGCGAGCTGGGCGTGATATTCGCCCTGGCCATCGCGGCCGACCGCGTCCTCGACCAGCTGGATGCCGATCGTCACCTTGCCGAGCAGCGCGGCGGCGATGCCGGCGAGGAAATGCGCCTCCGCCGCATGCGGCGCGGCGGTACGCCAGCGGGTGGCGGCGTCGAAGGCGGCGGCGGTTTCGCCGCGGGCGAGCGCGGCGCGGATCGTCGCGGCGCGTGCGGACGGGTGTGGGGGTGGGGGCGGCGGCGGGGGTGGCGACGTCATCGGCTGCGCCCTCCCTAGCGCGTCAGGGTGGTGACCGCGATCGCCGTCGCCGACGCGCGATTCTCCACCCCCATCTTCTCGAATATCTGTTCGAGATGCTTGTTCACGGTGCGCGGGCTGATCTGCAGGATCTCGCTGATCTCGCGGTTCTGCTTGCCGCGGCTGATCCACAGCAGCACCTCGGCCTCACGCGAGGTCAGGCCGTGCTGCGCGGCGAGCATCGCTTTCTCCTCGCCTTCGTGCCGCTCGGCGAGGCGGAAGACCCATTGGTCGGCGGCGGTGCAGCGCAACAGGCCCGCTTCGAGCGTCCGTTCGCCCGCCGCGACGGTGATCCGTGCGCCCGGCGTCGGCGCGCTCGCCTGCAACGCGTGCAGCGCCGCGCGGACGGGATCGGGCAAGGCGCCGGCGGCGGCGGACCAGTCGGGGAACAGCCGCTCGAGCATCTTGCTCGCCGCCGGGGTCAGCCATTGCGGCGCCCCCGCCCCGTCGACGGCGAGCGCCGGCCGCCCGCTGACGTCGAGCGCGAGCTGGCTGCCCTGCGCGACGCGCGCGGTGGCGAGGTGGACGCGGATGCGCGCCAGCAATTCATCGACGACGATCGGCTTGGCGACGAAATCGACGCCGCCGACGGAGAGGCCGCGCACGACATGCTCGGTCTCGGTCAGCCCGGTCATGAAGATGATCGGCAGGTGGCGGAAGGCGGGCTGGTCCTTGATCCGCTGCGTCGTCTCGAACCCGTCGAGCCGCGGCATGACCGCGTCCATCAGCACGAGGTCGGGCGTGACCGTCTTCAGCAGGTCGAGCGCGGCCAGCCCGTCGATCGCGACCAGCACGCTCATGCCCGCGCCTTCCAGCGTGATCGTGAGAAAACGCAGCGCCTCGGGCGTGTCGTCGACGACCAGGATCACCGGCCGCACCGCCGCGACGGGGTCAGGATGCGGCATCGTCGATCGTCGTCAGTAGCGAGCGCAGGTCGAAGTCGGCGAGCTGGCGGCGCAGCGTCGCGACCAGCGGCGCGGCGGCGGGCACCGCCCGGTCGAGCGCGTCGATCGCCTGTTCGACGCCGCGCACATGCCCCACCTCGGCCCGCGCGCGCACCGCATCGAGCAGCGGCCCCGCCGCACGCGGCAGCGGCCCGGACGGCGCTGCCTGCGCCGGTGGAGGCGGCGCCACCGCGGCTTCCTCCCACCGCAGGTCGAGCTGCGCGCCGATCAGCGCGACGAGCGCGTTGAACTCGACCGGCTTGGTCACGAACGCATCGTGGGCGTCGCGCCCGTCGCCGCGCGCGTCGACCTCATGCGCGTCCGCCGAGACCATGACGATTCGCAACGCGTCGCCATGATCGGCGCGGAGGCGGGCGGCGACCTCCCACCCGCTGATCCCCGGCATCTGGATGTCGAGCAGGACGATGTCGGGCGCGATCCGGCCGGCCAGCGCGAGGCCGTCGTGACCGTCCGCCGCGGTCTCGACGACGAAACCCAGGGCACCGAGCAACGTGCCGAGGATGGCGCGCTGCGCCGGGTCGTCGTCGATCGCCAGCACGGTGCGCCGCGGCCCCTGATAGCCGGTGATCGCGACCCCCTGCGTCGCGCCCCGGCCGGCGAACACCGGTGCGGGCAGCATCACCCTGAAGCGGAAGGCGCTGCCGGCGCCCGGCGTGCTCGTCACCGCGATGTCGCCGCCCAAGATGCTGGCGAGCACCCGCGTGATCGCGAGGCCGAGGCCGATCCCCGGCTGGCGCTGCGCCTCCGCCGAGCTGCCGCGGTCGAACGGCGCGAAGATCCGCTCCAGATCCGCCGCGGCGATGCCGATGCCGGTATCGCGGACGGTGATGTCCGCGACCTGGCTGCGATAGCCGACGGTGACCGCGACGCTGCCCGCCGGCGTGTATTTGATCGCATTGGCGACGAGGTTGATCAGGATCTGGCGCAGCCGCTTCTCGTCCGCCTTGACCTGATCGGGCAGCCGCGGATCGATCGCCAGCGTCAGCGCCAGTCCCTTCGCCGCCGCCTGCATCCGGAACATGTCGATGACCTGCTGGAGCAGCCCGCGGATATCGACCAGGTCGGTGCGGATCGTCAGCACGCCGCTCTCGATCCGCGAGATTTCGAGCAGCCCCTCGACGAGGTTGGTGACATGCTCGGCCGAGCGGCGGATGATCGTGCCCGCCTCGGCGCCGGAGATGCCGGAATCGCGCTCGAGCAATTGCGCATAGCCGTAGATCACGTTCAGCGGCGAGCGGATCTCGTGGCTGACCGCGACGAGATAGCGCGTCTTCGCCTCGTTCGCGGCCTTGGCGCGGTCGAGCTCGGCGACCAGCGCCGGATCGGGGGCATCCGCGGCGGTCATGATCCCCCCGGACGCGCGAGGCCGTCGATATAGGCGCGCCAGCCGCCCAGCGCGGTGATGTCCTGCGCACCGTCGATCGCGCGCGGCTCGGCGACGAAGCCCTTGACCACCGACCCGTCGGCGAGCGTCACCGACCCGATCGCGAGCGGCGCCGGCACCTCGACCACGAAGCTGCCGAATGCGGCGACGTCGAGTTCGTACACCTCCACCGCGATCGCGGCGCCGCCGGCGTCGTGGATCAGCGCCGGCTTGGGTGGCGTGGTGTTCGCCATCGCATAGAGGCGATAGGTCGGCGCGGTGGTGGTGGCGGCGACCAGCCGCGCCGCGCGCGAGGTCAATTGCCAGTGCAGCGGCATGCCTTCGAGATGGGCGCCGACGACGGCGAGCTTCACGGTTTCCATAGGGTCCTCGATGGTCAGGGGCGGTGGCGGGGGAAGCGCGGCGGCGGCGACGAACGCCTCGCCCGCGTCGAGCAGGCTGCGATCGGTCCATGCCGGCGCGATCAGCGTGATGCCGAAACCGGTGCGATTGTCGCGCCAGCCGGCGGGCAGCGCGAGCGCCGCCATGTCGAGCAGATTGACGAAATTGGTGTAGAGGCCAAGGTTGCTGTTGAGCGCGACCGGCGCGGCGCGCATCTCGGCGATACGGTAGATCGTCGGCGTCGTCGGCAGCGCGAGCAGGTCGACGTCGCGCCACATCGCCTCGGCACGGCGCTGCAATGCGGCGAGGCGATACTGCCCCTCGAACACCTCGACCCCGGTCACCGTGCGCCCGCCGGCCATGATCGCGCGCACCGTCGGATCGATCGCCTCCGGCCGCTCGTCGAGCAGCGGCTGCGCGGCGGCAGTCCGCTCCGCCACCCAGGGACCGCCGTAGAGCAGCATCGCCGCCTCGCGCAGCGGCGCCATATCGATCTCGACCAGTTCGGCACCATCGGCGGCGAGCGTCGCCAGCGCGCGCTCGTACAAGTCCGCCGCGGCGGTATCGCCGAGGAACAGGCGCTGGTCCGGCGGCGGCACGCCGATCCGGCGGGGCACGACCGCACGGTCCTCGCACGGGCGGGAATAGGGATCGGCGGCGTCGAAACCGGCGACCACCGCATCCACCGCACGCGCGTCGGCGATGTCGTGGGTGAGCACGGTGATGCAGTCGAGCGTGCGGCAGGCCGGGACCAGCCCGCCGGTGCTCCACCGGCCCTTGGTGGGCTTCATCCCGACCAGCCCGTTGAACGCGGCGGGCACGCGCCCCGAGCCGGCGGTATCGGTGCCGAGCGCGAAGGCGACCAGCCCCGCCGCGACCGCCACCGCCGAACCCGAGCTGGACCCGCCGCTGACAAAGGCGCGATTGAACACGCAGGCCGGCGCGCCATAAGGGCTGCGCGTGCCGTTGAGCCCGGTCGCGAACTGGTCGAGGTTGGTCTTGCCGATCGGCACCGCACCGGCCGCCACCAGCCGCGCCACCACCTCCGCCGACGCGTCCGGCACATAAGCGAAGTCGGGACAGGCCGCGGTCGTCGGCACGCCGGCGAGGTCGATATTGTCCTTGATCGCGAACGGCACGCCCGCCAGCGGCAGCGTCTCGCCCGCCGCGATCCGGGCATCGACCGCCGCCGCCGCGGCCAGCACGGCGGGCTCGGCCAGCCGCGTGATCCACACCGCGGGCTGGATCGCGGCATAGGCCGCGACGCGCGCCAGCGCCGCGCGCGCGACCGCGACCGCATTGGTCTCGCCCGATGCCACCGCCGCGGCGACGGCGCCGACCCCAAATGGTCCGTCGATCATGCCACCTCCACCGCCAGCATCGCCCCGCCGGGGGCAAGCGACTGCTTTTCCTGCACATATACCGCGCGCACAATGCCGGTGACGGGGCTGACCACGGGGGATTCCATCTTCATCGCCTCGATGATCGCGATCGTCTCGCCGGCGGTCACGCTGGTGCCGTCGGCGACCAGCAGCTTCCACAGGCTGCCGCCGAATGGCGCCTCGACCAGTTCGCAGCCCTCGGGGATCGCGATCTCCGCCGCGGCGGTGCCGGTATCGGCTTCCTCGGTGAGCGCGGCGACCCGGTCGAACTCGCCGCTACGCTCCCACGCCGCGCGTTCGTCGTCGAACGCCGCCTGCCGCTGCGCCTGGAAGGCGGCGATCGCCGCGTCGTTCTCGGCGAGGAAGGCGCGATAGTCGGACAGGCGGAACACCTCCTCCTCGATCCGGATCGCGCGGCGGCCGAGCGGGAAATCGCGCCGCCATTCGGTCAGTTCGTCGTGGCTGACCGGGAAGAAGCGGATGCGATCGAAGAAGCGCAGCAGCCACGGCTTGCCGTCGCGGAAGGCGTCGGTCTGTCGCCAGGCGTTCCACACCTGAATGGTGCGGCCGAACAATTGATACCCGCCCGGCCCTTCCATGCCGTAGATGCACATATAGGCGCCGCCGATGCCGACGACGTTGGGCGGGGTCCAGGTGCGCGCCGGATTGTATTTGGTGGTGACCAGCCGGTGGCGCGGATCGATCGGCGTGGCGACGGGCGCGCCGAGATAGACGTCGCCCAGCCCCATCACCAGATATTCGGCGTCGAAGACGATCCGCTCGACCTCGTCGATGCTGGCGAGGCCGTTCACGCGGCGGATGAATTCGATGTTGTCGGGGCACCAGGGCGCATCGTCGCGCACCGATTCCATATATTTGTCGATCGTCTGATAGATCGCCGGGTCTTTCCACGACAACGGCAGATGGACGACGCGCGAGGGTATCTCGAAATCGTCGAGCCCGCCCAGCCGCTCCTCGGCGGCGACCAGCGCCGCGATCAAAGCGGCCTGCGACAACTGCCGGCTGTCGTAATGGATCTGCAGCGAGCGGATGCCGGGGGTGACGTCGACGATCCCGGGCAGGCCCATCGTCTCGATCTCCAGCATCAGCGCGTGGACGCGCAGCCTCAGCTCAAGGTCGAGGACGATCGGACCATATTCCACCAGCAGGTTGCGGTCGCCCTGCTGGCGATAGGTCACCGCCGGGCGAACGCCCTGCGCGTCGATCGCGTGGAGGATCGGCGAGCCCAGCGCATCCGCCGTCCCGCCCGCCCCGTCGGGATCGGCGGGTGCGGCCGCGAGCGTGGCGACCAGCCGGTCCTGCGCCTGCTCCGCCGCCACCGCGGTAGCATTGTCGACCGGCACGAAGCGCACGGTGTCGCCGGGCGCCAGCTGGCCGACCTTCCACAGATCCGCCTGCGCGACGACGAACGGGCAGACGAAGCCGCCGAGCGACGGGCCGTCGGGGCCGAGGATGATCGGCATGTCGCCGGTGAAGTCGACCGCGCCGATCGCATAGGCATTGTCGTGGATGTTGGACGGGTGCAGCCCCGCCTCGCCGCCGTCCTTGCGCGCCCAGTGCGGCTTGGGGCCGAGCAGGCGCACCCCGGTGCGGTTGGAATTGTAATGCACCTTCCAGGCGGTGGCGCGCAGCATCGCGATATCGTCGGCGGTGAAGAAATCGGGCGCGCCGTGCGGGCCGTAGAGCACGTCGAGCGTCCAGTCGCGCGTGATCGCCGGCCGGTCCGCCGGCGCCAGCGCCGCCCACGCCACCGATGCGGGCGGATCGGCGCGGGCGAGATGGAGCGTGTCGCCGGTCATCACCGCGCGCCCGGCATGACCGCCGAACTCGCCGAGCGTGAAGGCGCTGCGGCTGCCGAGGAACAGCGGCACGTCGAGCCCGCCCGCGACCGCGATATAGCCGCGCATCCCGCCGCCGGTGACGCGGCCGATCTTGAGCGTCTCGCCCGCGGCGATGTCGACGGGCTCGTAGCAGCGCACCGGCCGACCGGCGATGCTCGCGCCGAAATCGGCGCCGGTCAGGCAGAGCCGCGTCGCGGCATTGAACAGCAGCGTCGGGCCGGCCGCTGTGATCTCAAGCCCCGCGGCATCGTCGGCATTGCCGAGCAGCCGGTTGCCGAGCCGGAAAGCGAGCGCGTCCATCGGCCCCGACGGGGGCACGCCGACGCTCCACAGGTGCAGGCGGCCGGGATGATCCTGCACCGTGGTCGCGGCGCCGCCGGCGAGCACGCGGATCGTGCGCGGGTGATAGGCGATGTCCGCCAGCGCCCGGGTCGACACCGCGCCGCTGGTGAAGACGGGGGAGCGCACCACCGTGCGCAGCCAGTCGAGGTTGGTCTCGATCCCCGCGATGCTGGTCCGGTCGAGCGCGTCCTGGATCGCCGCCACCGCCGCCTCTCGCGTCGGCGCGGTGACGATCAGCTTGGCGAGCATCGGATCGTACCAGGCCGACACCTCGGTCCCCGCGGCGATCCAGCTGTCGACCCGCGGCCCCTCGGGGAAGTACACGCCGACCAGCCGGCCCGAACTGGGGCGATAGTCCTGCGCAGGGTCCTCGGCATAGAGGCGGACCTGGATCGAGGCGCCCTCGGGCTTGGCGACGAAGCCGTCGAGGAAGCCGAAATCGCCCGCCGCGCCGCGCACCATCCATGCGACCAGATCGACGCCGGTCACCTGTTCGGTGACGCCATGCTCGACCTGCAGCCGCGTGTTGACCTCGAGGAAGAAGAAATCGTCGCGCTGCGCGTCGTAGAGGAATTCGACCGTTCCCGCCGAGCGATAGTGCGCGGCGGCGGTGAGCCGCACCGCGGCGTCGATCAGTGCCCGGCGCGTCGCCTCGGGCAGCAGCGGCGCGGGGGTTTCCTCGACCACTTTCTGGTTGCGGCGCTGGAGCGAACAGTCGCGCTCGCCGAGCGCGACGACATGGCCGGCGCCGTCGCCGAACACCTGCACCTCGATATGGCGGGCCTGCGCGACATAGCGTTCCAGGAACACGCCGCCATCGCCGAAATTGCCCGCGCCGAGCCGCGCGACGGTGGCGAAGCCGTCGCGGATATCGGCTTCGTCGGCGCACACCTTCATGCCGATGCCGCCGCCACCCGCGGTCGCCTTGAGGATCACCGGATAGCCGATCTCCGCCGCCGCCGCGATCGCCGCGCCCGCGTCGCGGAGCAGATCGGTCCCCGGCGCGAGGGGCACGCCCTGCGCCGCGGCGAGCGCGCGCGCGGTGTGCTTGAGGCCGAAGGCGCGGATATTCTCCGGCGTCGGCCCGATGAAGACGATGCCGCGCGCGGCGCAGGCTTCGGCGAAGGCGGTGTTCTCCGACAGGAAGCCGTAGCCGGGGTGGATCGCGTCCGCGCCGGTCGCCTCCGCCGCGGCGAGGATCGCCGCGACGTCGAGATAGCTTTCCGCCGCCGGTGCCGGGCCGATACGGACCGCGACGTCGGCCTGCGCGACGTGCGCGGAACCGGCGTCGGCATCGCTGAACACGGCGACCGATCCCACCCCCATCGCCTTCAGCGTGCGGATGATGCGGCAGGCGATCGCGCCGCGATTGGCGACCAGGACCCTGGCGAACATCAGCCGGCCACCTGCATGCGCACCGGCGTCGGGTTGAAGCCGTTGCACGGATTGTTGATCTGCGGGCAGTTGGAGACGACGACGACGACATCCATCTCGGCGCGTAGGTCGACGCCGAGGCCGGGGGCGGAGATGCCGTCGACGATCCCTAGCGTCCCGTCCGCCTCGACCGGCACGTTCATGAAGAAGTTGATGTTGGACACCATGTCGCGCTTGCCGCGCCCGGCGCGGCCGTTGGCGTCGAGGAAATTGTCGACGCAGCTGTGCTGCGCCTTGGTGTGGTGGCCGTAGCGCAACGTGTTCGATTCGCACGAACAGGCACCGCCGATCGTGTCGTGATAGGCGACGTCGCTGGCGACGATCGTCATCATCGGCCGCCCCTCGTTGGACAGCAGCACGGTGCCGGTGCGCAGGAACAGGTTGCGCTGCGCGGCGATCGTGTCCTGCGCGCTGTAGCGTTCGGCGTCGTCGTCGGCGGCGTAGATGAGGAAATCGACCGCCTGGTTGCCCTCAAGATCGATGATGCGCAGCGTCTCGCCGGCGGCGATGCGGTGCAGCCAGGGCGCGCGCGCCGGTACGATCTCGTCATGGCGGATGGTGCCGGACAGGGGGAAAGTGGTCATCATGGTCCTTCAGCGCGCGTAGACGTCTTCGGTGTTGAGGAAGGCGCGCAGGCCTTCGGGCGTCGACGTGCGGATCGGGTCGTCCGCCGCCGCCGGCGCGCCGCGCCACGCGGTCGCGCGCACCGGGGTGACGGTGTAGCGCGGGCGCGGATCGAGCACGTGCGGGCAGTTGGCGAGCACCACGATCAGCTCCATCTCGGCGCGCAGCAGCAGCGTGCGGCCCGGCGCGAACGGGCCGATCTCGGCCTGCGTGGTGCCGTCGGCGGCGATGCGGACGCCCTTGAACCAGGTGATGCAGGGATGGACGTCCTTGCGGCCGAGCCCGTGCTTGGCGACGCCGAGCATGAACCGGTCGCGCGCGCTGGGATGCGGCCCGTAATTGCCGCCGTCGCCGTAGCGGCGCACGTTCGACGCCGCGTTCGACGCGCCGCAAAAGGCGTCGTGCGTGCCCGCGTCGTCGGCGAGGATGCTCATCATCACCCGCCCCATGTCCGACAGCAGCAGCCGCCCGGCGCCGAGATAGCCGTTCCACTGCACCTTCAGCGTGTCGGCGACGTTCAGCCGCTCGCTCGGCATCTCGGCGTTGAACGCGAGCAGCGCGGCACAGCCATCCCCCGCCACGTCGATCAGCCGCAGCCGGGTGCCGCGGGCGATCCGCCGCGAGGCATAGCCGCCGGCCGCGATCGTCTCTTCCCAGGTCACCGCGCCCGGCGCGTCGGCGGCGGCGGCGGGCAGCGTCGGCATCGCCTCGACGCGGGTGCCCGCCATCGCCCGCGCGTGATCGCGCGCGCCGGAGGGTTGGGCGGTACTGGTCGTCATGCGAGGAGTCTCCCGGACAGGTCCGCGACGAGCGCGGGTGGCGGCGGATTCTTGCGGTCGAGCGACAGGTCGTAGGTCACGGTCGCGCCGAAGCGATGCGGGGCGTGCGGGTCGTGGCGCCGCTTGTCGAAGGCCAGCACCCGGGTGCCGAGCTTGAACGCCTCGCCGATGTCGTGCGTCACCATCACGATGGTCAGCCCGTGCTCCTGCCACAGCCGGGTGATCAGCGCGTGCATGTCGAGGCGGATGCCGGGATCGAGCGCACCGAAGGGTTCGTCGAGCAGCAGGATGCGCGGGTGCTTGACCAGCGCCTGCGCGATCGCCAGCCGCTGCTGCATCCCGCCCGACATCTGCGCGGGATAGACGCCGAGACTGTGTTCGAGGCCGACCGCGGCGAGCATCTCGATGGCGAGGTCGCGTGCCGCGCGCCGCTTCGCGCCGAACAGCCGCGCGGCGACCGGCGCCTGCGCGCACTCGATCCCGAACAGCACGTTGCCGAGCGCGGTGAGGTGCGGGAACACCGAATAACGCTGGAACACGACGCCGCGATCGGGGCCGCATTCGGCGCGCATCGGCCTGCCGTCCAGCAGCACCTGGCCGCGGGTCGGCGCCTCCTGCCCCAGCACGAGGCGCAGGAAGGTGCTCTTGCCCGCCCCCGACGGCCCGACCACCGCGACGAAACTGCCCTCGGCAAGCTGGAGCGAGACGCGTTCGAGGACGATCTTGTCGCCATATTCGACCCAGATGTCGCGCAATTCGAGAAGCGCGGTCATCGGCCGCCACCATGCGCCCAGGGGAAGCCGCGGCGGCTGACGAACAGCAACAGCGCATCGGCGAGGATCGCCAGCAGCGAGATCCACGCGACGTAGGGCAGGATGATGTCCATCGCGAAATAGCGGCGGACGAGGAAGATGCGATAGCCCAGCCCGACGTCCGAGGCGACCGCCTCCGCCGCGATCAGGAACACCCAGCCCGGCCCCATCGACAGGCGCAACGCCTCGATCAGCCGCGGCATCAGCTGCGGCAACGCCACGCGGATCGCCAATTGCCAGCTATTGGCGCCCAGCGTCTGCGCCTTGGCGAATTGTTCGGCGGGCAGGCCGGTGACGAAGCCGGTGAGGTCGCGCGTCATGAACGGGGCGATGCCGATCGCGATCAGCGCGATCTTTGAGGCTTCGTCCAGCCCGAGCACGATGAACAGGATCGGCAGCACCGCGACCGGCGGGATCACCGCGATGATCGCGACCATCGGCCCGAGCAGGGCGCGGGCGAGCGGTACGGTGCCGAGCAGCAGGCCGAGGAACAGCGCCGTCGCGGTGGCGATGGCGAGGCCGAGGCCGAGACGATAGAGGCTGGCGATCGTATCGGCGACGAGCACGATGCGATCGCTGGCGGGATCGCGCTGGGTGGTGAAATCATGCGCCGCCTGCGCCATCGCGGCGAAGGTGGGCAACACCTTGTCGGCAGGATTGTCGGCATGGCGCGCTTCCGAGGCGAGCAGGTAGAAGAGCAGCAGCGCGACGATCGGCAGCGCGCCGAGCAACAGCCGCGAGGCCCGTTGCGGGCGGATGTCGACCAGCCGCCTCACGACCGATGCCGCGCCCCGGCCGGATGCACGACGTTCCGATCCATGTCGTTCTGACCCATGTCGTTCCGATCCATGTCGTTCGTTCTCAGACCCATCGTGTTGCCAAATCCCAGCCGTGCCCGCGGGCACGCCGCGCCGTTCGCCGGGGCGGCACCCCGGCGGCGTCCGTCGATCGATCGAGGCGCCGCTACAGTTTGCCGCTCGCGGCGAGCTTCATGTAACTCGGGTCGAAGCGCAGCTTGACGTTCTTGGGGTCGCCGAGCGACTTGCCGCCGGCGAAGCTGATGCCGATCGCGTCGACCGATTTGGCGCTCGGCCCGAACAGGCCGTGCGCGAAGCTGAACTGCCGCACGCGATCGGTCACCGTGATCAGATCGGGATTTTCCGCATAGGCGGCGGCGTCCTGCGCACGGGCGTACAGATGCGTGGTCTTGAGCTGTTCGTCGAAGCTCGCCTCGCTGGTGCCGGCCGCCTTGGCCATCGCCGCGCGCGCGGCCTGCCCCGTCGCGTCGGTGCGGGTCATGATCGCCATCGTCTCGTACCAGATGCCGGCGAGCGCCTTGCCGAGGTTCGGATTGGCCTTCAGCGTCTCGGTGCTGACGTTGAGCGTGTCGAGGATCTCGTTGGGGATCTTCGAGCTGTCGAAGACCTCGGTCGCCCCCGGCGTGGCGCGGATCGTCGCCAATTGCGGGTTCCAGGTGGCGACCGCGGTGACGCCGGGCGAGGCGAAGGCGCCGACGATATCGGCGTCGCCGGTGTTCACCGTCTTGACGTCGCCCAGCTTCAGTCCGTTGAGTTCGAGGCCGCGGGCGAGCAGGAAGTGCGACACCGACAGTTCGACCAGCTTGACCGACCGGCCCTTGATGTCGGCCATCGTCCGGCCGTTCTTGAGCACGACGCCGTCGTTGCCGTTCGAATAATCGCCGATCAGCAAGACGGTGGTGTCCTTGCCGCCCGCCGCGGGAATGGTCAGCGCGTCCATCGTCGTCGCGGTGACGCCGTCGAGCTTGCCGGCCGCATATTGGTTCACCGATTCGACATAGTCGTTGACCTGCAACACGCGGATGCTGATGCCGTATTTATCGGCCCATTTCTTCACGATCCCGGCCTGCTGGGCGTAGGGCCACGGCATCCAGCCGGTGTAGATCGACCAGCCGATCGTAAAGTCCTTCTTGACGGCGCCGACCCCGGCCGCCGATCCCGCCGGCTTGCTGTCGCAGCCGGCCAGAGCCAGCAAAGCCGCTATCGCGGCGACGCCGCTGCGCCACGCTCGATCCACCATTCAGCGTCCCCTTCGTATTCCGACGCCGCCCGACCCGCCGGCCCCGTGTCACGGAACCGGTGAAATCATCAGCACATCAATGCATTACCGTTGCCAAGGAGGTTGCCGCGGTGCGCATCATCAATGAAGAGACAAAATTCCGATGAAAGGCATAGACCGTATCTATGCCCGGCGCTGGGCGCGGTGGCGGCGCATCACCTCGTCGAAGAACAATTGGGTGGCGGTATCGCGCGAGGGCTCGGCGCGGGCGAGCAGGAAGATGTCGTAGGACGGCTCGGTATCGGGATGGAGCAGCGGCCACAGCTTCCCCTTGGCGACCGCGGTCTCGGCGGCCAGGACCGGCAGGAAACCGATGCCGACCCCGAGCGTGATCAGCCGGATCGCCTCGTTGATATCCTCGGCCCGGCCGGTGGCGCGGGTGCCGAGCCGATAGCGGCGGCGCAGGCGGGTGATCGTCTCCAGCTCGTCCTCGCCGGTCAGCACGAAGCCCTCGTCCTTGAGGTCGCCGAGCCGCTCGACGCGGTGGCCGAACAGCGGGTGGCTGCGCGAACAATATAGCTGCTGGCGCTCGACCAGCAGAGGTTCGTAGATCAGCCCGCCGCGGACGTTGCTGTCATAGCCGACGCCGATCTCGGCCTCGCCATGCTCGAGCGCATCGAGCACCGCCCGCCACGGCGACACGCGGATCTCGATATGGATATTGGGGTTGCGGCGGTGGAAGCTGGCGATCGCCTCGTCGAATTCCACCGAGGTCACCGCGGAGATGAGCTGGATGCGCACCACCCCCTCGATCCGCTTGGTCGCCTGCGCGACCTGATGCGGCACCATCCGGGCGGCCTCCAGCATCTCCTCGCACAAGGCGAGCAAGGCGGTGCCCGCCGCGGTCATCTCCACCCCGCCCGCGGAGCGGTTGAGCAACTGGACGCCGACCTGCTCCTCCAGCCGCTTCAACGCGGCGCTGATGCTCGGCTGCTGCTTGTTCAGCTTGCGCGCCGCCGCGCCGATGCCGCCCGCGCGGACGATTTCGACGAAGGTGCGCAGCAGGTTCCAGTCGACGCGGCTGGCAAACGTCTTGTCAGGCAGCATCACGTCGTCGATCAAATGGCCAGCTCCGCAACCCCGTGCGGCGCACCTTTAGCCCTGCGCCCCTCATGCGCAACGGCCTTGCCGGACCGCGGAAACCGGCGGGGCGGATCGGCAGGTCAGGCGTCGAGCAGGGTTCGTGCGAACAACGCCCTGATCCGCCGCGCCTCGAAGACCCGCCCGATCACGTACAGCGCCGCGAAGATCCCGGCGAAGACATAGCCCGGGGTCGGCGACGGTTTCTTGTCCTTGTCGTCGTCGCCGCCCTTCTTCTTGGGCTTCTCCGGGGCGGGCGCGCCCAGCGCCTTGTCGATCGGGTTGAGCGGCGCGGGCGTCTTCTTCGCGTCGGGCTTCTTGTCCTTGGCCTCCGTCTTCGGCTTGTCCAGCTTCGCCAGAACGATGGTCGATTGCGCGAAGAAGAGGAACAGCAAGGGCGCCAGGAAGCAGAACAGCAAGGCGCGGCTCGTCAGCCGATAGCGCAGCACCGGGCCGGCGTCGCCGGCATCGACCCGCAGCACGCCGTCGGTGAAGACGACCATCTTGTCCTGCGCCGCCGCATCCTTCTTGCTGAAGGTCAGCGTATCGCCGGTCCGCGCGCGGCTGGTGCCGGTCTGGCGGAACAGCGGATCGAGCCGGTCGAAGGCCTCGTCCGCCGATTGGCCCGGGGCGAGGGCCACGCTGCCGCGGACGTGCCAGATCCAGTCGGTTAGCCGCGCATGCCAGTTCGGTGCTGCGGGCGCATCGGCGTGCGCGGCGCCCGGCGGTGTGGTCGCGGCCGCCGCCGCCGACGTGGCGGCGGTCATTCGGCCGGCACCGCCTGCTGACCATAAGAGGCCGGCGCGAACCGCGCCTTGACGCTCTTCCAGCCCTCCACGAAGGTGAAGCTCATCGTCTCGCCGATCGACATCGGCCGGCCGCCTTCCATCCCCAGCAACTCCGCCTCGCCGTCGACGCAGGTGCCGAACATGCGATCGATGATCACCCAGGTGTTGGAATAATTGCTGCGGCTCGCCTCGAAGTCCTGCGAGTGGTGCACGCTGTGATGCTCGGTGGTGTTGAACATGAACCGCCACCAGCGCGGCGAATTGAAGCGGACGTTGATATGCTGATAGGTGCCGACGGCGAGGCCGAAGGCGCCGGCGAGCAGGACCGCGCGCGGCACGAAGTCGAAGAAGCCGCCGACGCCCAGCCCGATCAGGAACAGCTCCACCGGGTTGCCGACCGCGCCTTTGTTGACGTTGAGCTGCGTGATGTAGTGATGCGGCGCATGCGCGATCCACAGCGGGTGCCAATTGTGCATCCCGCGATGCATCCAATATTGGCCGAAATCGAAGACGAACGAGATCAGGAAGGCTTGCAGCAGGAGCGGCAAGCCGGTGAACCAGGCGAGCTTGTCCCAGTCGAACGAATGCTGCACCGCCTCGATGATGACGCCGTCGCCGATATAGCTTTCGACGATCCGGAGCATCGTGAAGCCGAGCCCGACGTAGAAGAGGTCGCTGGTCAGCTCCTTCCAGGTCAGCCGCCAGCTCTCATGCCGCGGCACCAGCCATTCGAGACCGAGCAGCAACAGCTTGAAGCCGACGCCGATGGCGACCGCGGTCGAGGCCTTGGCGATGCTGTTGGGCGCGTAGAACCAGAAGGCGAGCAGCGCGAACAGCATCGTCGGCTGGAACCAGGTGAAGAAGAATTGTCTCAGCGGGCCGCCCTCGACCCTGGGGATATTGTCCCATCCGACCGTGACGGGCGCCTGCGCGCCGATCACCCGCTTGCCCACGCGAACACCGTCCATCTGCACCCTCGCACCGCCTAGTTCCGCGTGGAGAATGGCCGAAGACGCGCCGCAGCGTCATACGTCATCAGACGTATAAAGGGCTGTTAAGGGGCGATTTGGCCGTTCAGCGCAGCGCCCGCACGCGCAGCATGCCGAGCCCGCCGCAGCCGGTCAGGAAGGCGAGCAGCAGCAGCACCGCGGTGAAATCGTGCGGCGCCGCCAGCATCCAGGTCAGCGGCGGCCCGAGCAGCGAGGGGAAGGTATTGGCGAGGTTGAACAGGCCGAGGTCGCGTCCGCGATGCGCGGGATTGGGCAGCAGCTGCATCGCGAAGGCGGCGTGCAGCGCGACGAACACCGACGAGCCGGTGACGTAGACGCCGAAGGCGATCGCGCCGCCGGTCCAGTCCCGCGCCGCCGCCATGCCGAGCAGCCCCGCGACCGCGACGGCGGCGGCGATCAGCAGGAACGGCGTCCGCCGCCACGTCAGGTCCGACAGGCGGCCGAGCAGCACGGCGATCGGCAAGGGTATGACGAAGACGAGGACCAGCAGGCTGCCGATCCGCGCCGGCAGGTCGCCGCGCGCCGCGCCGCCGAGGATGCTCTCGAAATAATAGAGCAGATACGCCTGCGTCACCGCCGCGGCGACCTGCACCAGCAGTCGCGACACGCCGGCGATCACCAGATCGCGCCGCGACGACGCGACCGGCGCATGCGGCGCGATTGCCGCCGACGGTGCGCCGCGCACGATCAGCAGCGGCAGCACGCAGGCGGTGACGACGACCGGCACCAGCGCCAGCCGCGCCGCCTCCGGCAGGATCGCACCGCCGACCAGGATCGCCGAGAATGCCGACGCCACCGGACTGCCGAGCGACAGCAATCCGCCGGCGATGCCCTTCTGCGCGTCGGGCACCTCCTCCGCCATGATCGCCATCATCGGTGCGAGCAGCGCGTTGACGGCGAACTGGAAGGCGACGATCGCGGCGACCAGCGCGACCGGCGTCTGCGCGAGCGCGACCGCGGCATAGCTCGCCGCGGTGCCGACGATGCCGCCGACCATCCATCGCCGCCGGCCGCCGCCGCGCCGCAGCGACCGGTCGCTCAGCCAGCCGAACAGCACGTTGGCGCCGCTCGCCGACAGCGCGCCCGCGGTGATGCAGGCGGTGAACACCCCGATCCGCGCCGCCCCGCTCAGCGCCTCGACCTTGAGCGGCAGCAACAGCGTCAGCAGCGGCAGATAGGCGATCACCCCGCCGACGTTCGCCAGCGCGAAGACGATCAGGAACAGGCGGGTGGGCAGAGTGGCGGCGGCGGTGGGCATCGTGGCGTGGCGATCCTGCCCGCGATGCGCCCCGGCGACAACCTTATGCTTTGCCTCGTGGTTTTCCTTACGGCTTCATCGTCGTCGCTTGCAGCGTCGCGCTCGACACGATCGTCCGGTCGCCCGCGTCGCGCGCCAGCGCCACACGATAGCGCCCCGCCGCGATCCGCCACCCCGGCAGCTTCGTGTCGTAATCGGCGACGATGCGCGGCTCGGCGGTCAGCGTCACGCGGCGCGTCTCGCCCGGCTTCAGCGTCACGCGCGTGAACGCCGCGAGCCGCATCGGTGCGCCGCCATCCTCGCGCGCCACGTACATCTGCGGCACGTCGGCACCCGCCCGCTGGCCGGTGTTGACGACGTCGAACGTCACGGTCAGCCGCGCGCCGCCGGCGACCACCGGGTTGCGATAGGCGAAGCTGGTGTAGCTCAGCCCGTGACCGAAGCGGAACAGCGGCGTCAGCCCCTTCTTCTCATACCAGCGATAGCCGACGTCGGCACCCTCGACATAATCCGCCGGAAAGCTTTCCAGCGTCTTCTGCGATGCCACCGCCGGATTGGCCGCCGCCTCCGCCTCGAGTCCGGTCAGGCGGTCGAGCCCGACGGGGCGCGGGCGCGGCGGCTGCGATGCGTCGGCGGGAAAGGTGATCGGCAGCCGCCCCGACGGGTTGACCGCGCCGGTCAGGATCGCCGCCAGCGCCTCGCCGCCGCGCTGGCCGGGATACCAGGCCTGCACCACCGCGGGCACCGCCTTGATCCACGGCATCAGCACGGGCCCGCCGGTCTCCATCACCGCGACAATATGCGGCTGCGCGGCGGCGACCGCGGCGATCAGCGCGTCCTGCTGGTTGGGCAGGCGCAGGTCGGGGACGTCCTCCGCCTCGGTCGTCCATTGGGTGGCGAAGACGATCGCCAGATCGGCCCCCTTCGCCGCGTCGATCGTCGCGTTGAAGTTGCGGCCGTCCAGCCACGTCACCTGCGCCCCCGGCAGCGCCTTGCGCAGCGCGGCGAGCGGCGAGGACGCGTGATAGGTGATCCGCGCGAACGACGCCGATCCGCCGGTGGCGAGCGGGATCTCCACCGGTGCGCCGCCGACCGAGCGCACCTGCGACGATCCGCCGCCCGACAGCACGCCGACGTCGGCATTGCCGCCGATCACCACGATCCGCTTCGCACTGCGCGCGATCGGCAGCACGCCGCCCTCGTTCTTGAGCAGCACGATGCCCGCCTCGGCGGCGCGCTGCGCGACCTCGGCATGCGCGGCATAGGGCGGGGTCTGCGCGGTGGCGGGCATCGGCGTGTCATAGGCGCCGGTCGCGATCAGCCCGGTCAGATACCGCGCGACCATGTCGTCGAGCCGCTTGCCCGACACCTGCCCCGCCGCCACCGCGGCCTTGAGCGGCGCGCCGAAATAGATCGCCTTGTCCAGCTCCTGCCCGGATTGCTGGTCGAGCCCGCCGTTCGCCGCCTTCACCGTCGAATGCACCGCGCCCCAATCGCTCATCACCCAGCCGTGATAGCCCCAGTCGCGCTTCAGCACGTCGTTGAGCAGATGGCCGTTCTCGCACGCCCAGTCGCCGCCGACCTTGTTGTAGGCGCACATCACCGATCCCGGCTGGCCCTTCTCGATCGCGATCTCGAAGGCGAGCAGGTCGCTCATCCGGAACGCCGCCTCGCCGATCCGCGCATCGACGACGGTGCGCCCGGTCTCCTGCGCATTGAGCGCGAAATGCTTGACGGTCGAGACGATGCGGTTGCTCTGCACGCCCGCGATATGCTCGCCGGCCAGCGTCCCCGCGAGCAGCGGGTCCTCGCCGAGATATTCGAAATTGCGCCCGTTCCACGGATCGCGCGTCAGGTTGACGCCACCGGCGAGCAGCACGTTGAACCGTTTGGCGCGCGCCTCCGCGCCGATCATCGTGCCGCCGGCACGGGCGATGGCGGGATCGAAGCTCGCCGCGGTGGCGAGGCCGGACGGCAGCGCGGTGGCGACGTCGCCCTTGCGCTGCTCGACCTGGTTGGCGACGCCGAGCGACGCGTCGCTTTCGCGCACCAGCGGTACGCCCAGCCGCGCGATGCCGTCGACATGGCCCGCCGACGGGATCAGTTCGTTGCTCGACTTGCCCGCCGCCATCGGCGGGAACAGACCGTGGAGCAGCGCGATCTTCTCGTCGATCGTCATCCGCGCGACGATCGCATCCGCGCGCGCCCGCGCCGCCGCGCCCTGCGCCGCCGCCGGTGCCGGTGCCGGTGCCGGTGCCGACGCCGGTGCCGGCTTCGCCACGCGGCCACCCGCGGCGGGCGCGCCGGTCGTCAGCCCGACCGTCGCGATGATCGTCGCCGACGCACACCTTGTCCAAAATCGCTTCATGCATTCCTCCCGTCGCCGACGCATTCGCCGCCGGCCTGTCGCCCTTTGCAGGCATGGCGCCCTTCAAAGCATAATAAGAGAACGTTCACAACGGGGACGGGTCGTCGTCAGGATGCGCTTGACAGACAACGGCTTATCCATGAAGTGAACGTTCTCAAGAGCGCGGGATCGCCGCGCCTGTCATCGGGGAGGATTATCATGCGCCGCGTCCGGGCTCGCCTGCTTTCGCAATTCGCCATCGGGGTTTCGACCGCCGCTCTCGTCGCCCTGCCGGGTACCGCCGCCGCGCAGGACGCGGCCGCCACGCTCGGCAACACCGGCCCCTCGCAGATCGAACCGCAGGCCGCGACGCCCACGGACACACCGGACACCACCGGCGACATCGTCGTGACCGGCATCCGCGCCTCGCTGCGCGCGTCCGCGGACATCAAGCGCGACGGCCAGGGTATCGTCGACGCGATCTCGGCGGAGGATATCGGCAAATTCCCCGATACCAACCTCGCCGAATCGCTCCAGCGCATCACCGGCGTGTCGATCGACCGGTCGAACGGCGAAGGCTCGTTCGTCACCGTCCGCGGCCTCGGCCCCGAATACAATCTCGTCGTGCTCAACGGCCGCCAGTTGCCGACCGCGGTGATCGGCGACGGCAACAGCGCGCCGGGCTCGCGCGCGTTCGACTTCGCCAACCTCGCCTCCGAAGGCATCGCCGCGCTGGAGGTCTACAAATCGGGCCGCGCCAGCGTTCCCTCGGGCGGCATCGGCGCGACGATCAACATCCGCACGCCCCGCCCGTTCGACAAGGTCGGCACGCGCGGTTCGGTCGCGGCGCGCGGCGTCATCGACACCTCGCAGAACGGCAAGAACGACATCACGCCCGAAGTGTCGGGCATCTTCTCGACCACCTTCGCCGACGACCGGATCGGCATCCTGGCGAACGGCGTCTACCAGAAGCGCCGCGCCTCGGTGAATCAGGCCAATGTCGGCTGGCGCGACGGCTATCTGGGGTCGGAGAACAATTGGGGCTCGCTCGCGCAGCCCGGCGATCCGCGTGCGGCGAACATCACCAACCGCCCGAGCGCCACCAGCGTCTACGAAGTGCCGCAGAACGCCTCCTACGACGTCAACGACATCAGCCGCGAGCGTATCAACGGCCAGTTGGTGCTGCAGGCCAAGCCGACCGACACGCTGGTCGCGACCATCGACTACACCTATTCGCGCAACGAGGTGAAGACGCGCAACGCCAACGTCGGCATCTGGTTCAACCACAACGACACCTCGTCGTCCTGGACCGACGGCCCCGTCGCCGGCCCGCGCTTCTACACCGAGCGGTTCACCGCGGCGGAAGCCAAGGACCTGTCCTATTCCAGCGCGCTGACCGCATACCGGACCGAGAACAAGTCGCTCGGCGCCAACCTCGCCTGGGAGGCGCCAGGCGGCGTCACCGTCGCGCTCGACGCGCATCATTCGACCGCCGAATCGAAGCCGACCAACAAATATGGCAACAGCAACTCGCTGGGCACCGCGATCTTCGGCGTCGCCAACCAGACGATCAACTTCGACAACGATCTGCCGGTGATCTCCTATCAGATGCAGCCCGGCATCGACCCGCTGAACGCGTCGCTGATCGTGCCGACCGGCAACGCCTTCCGCAATTCCTACTTCCGTGACCGGATCAACCAGGCCCAGCTGAAGGGGCATTACGACCACAGCGGCAGCTTCCTCGATTCGATCGATTTCGGCTTCACCTTCACCGACAACAAGGTGCGCTCGGCCTATGGCGTGTTGCAGAACGACACCTGGGGCGGCACCGGCGGCGACAGCGCGGCGCAGCGTGCGGCGGCGGCGGCGCTGCTGCCCGACGACATCTTCAAGCTGATCGACATCCCCAGCAAGTTCAAGGGCGTCGGCGGGGTCGGCAGCGCCGACATCGCCAAGCAATTCTACGGCTATAATTTCGAACAGGTCGTCGGCCTGCTCGATTCGACCTACGGCATCTGCGGCGGCGACGGCAATTGCCTCACCCCCTACACCACCGATCGCCGCATCCGTGAAAAGACCGTCGCGCCGTATCTGCAGATCAACAACAAGTTCGACCTGTTCTCCAACCCGGCGCATCTGATCGCCGGCCTGCGCTACGAGAACACGACGGTGAAATCCTCGGCGCTGGTGCCGATCCCGACCGGGACGCGGCAGAATTCGCAGAACGAATTCAACATCGTCTATTCGGGCAACAGCGCCTTCACCACCTTCTCGGGCGGCTATGACGAATGGCTGCCGTCGGTCGACTTCGACGTCCAGCCGATCCGCAACGTCAAGCTGCGCGCATCGTACAGCCACACGATCACGCGTGCCGATTACGGCTCGCTGCAAGGCGGCCTGACGCTCGACCAATTGTTCCGCGTCGGCGGCGGCACCGGTGCGCAGGGCAACCCCAATCTCGTGCCCTACAAGTCGAAGAACATCGATCTGTCGGCGGAATGGTATTACACGCCCGAAAGCTACATGTCGGTCGGCTATTTCCGCAAACAGGTGTCGAACTACATCGGCGTCACCCAGCTCAACGGCCCGGCGTTCAACCTGACCAACCCGGCCAACGGCCCGCGCTATCAGGCGGCGATCGCCGCGCTCGGCGCCAATGCGACCTTCGCCGACATCCGCAACTATATCGGCGCCAATTACCCGGGCAGCGTCGTCAACGGCACGATCCTGGGCACCGCCGCGGACGCGCCGGTCAATTTCGTCATCTCGACGCCGTTCAACAGCGACCAGACCGCGACGATCAACGGCTTCGAATTCGCGATCCAGCACAGCTTCTGGCAGACCGGCTTCGGCACGCAGCTCAACTATACGATCGTCAACGGCAACCGGAACTACAACAACCTGCTGCCGGCGAGCACGTCGCAATTCGCAATCAACGGCCTCTCCGACAGCGCCAATGCGACGCTCTATTACGACAAGAACGGCTTCCAGGCGCGCGCATCGTACAATTGGCGGGCGCAGTTCCTGTCCGGCGGCGGCATCAATCCGTATTATACGGAAGGGTACGGCCAGCTCGACGGCACGATCAGCTGGCAGTTCGTGCCCGGCCTGACCGTCTTCGCCGAGGCGATCAACCTGACCGGCGCCGATCGCCGCGGGCATCGTCGTTCGGACCGCAACGTCACCTTCGTGGCGAAGCAGGACGCGCGCTACTCCGGCGGCGTTCGGTTCAACTTCTGATCGACCCGTGCCGACGGAAAGAGCCATCTCTGTGAAGAGGTGGCTCTTTTCGTCTTGTCGGCGCCGTGTCGGTAGATAGGACGAAGCCTGCGCGCCCGCCGCCACGGCGCCTGACCCACGGGATTGGATCGAATATGCCCGACCATGCCATCCTCACCGCCGCAGCGCACGCCGGCACGCGGATCCGCCGCGAACGCAGCGCCGCGCTGGGCGATGCGCAGATGAGCTGCCTGATCGTCCCCGACGAATTCCGGCGCGTGCAGTCCGAATATCTCATCCTGTTCCGCCGCAACCTGGCCGACGGCAGCACGCTCGCGCTCGCCATGTTCGGGTTCGAGAACGACGAGAACCTCTACCTTGCCGATGGCCGCTGGGATGCGCGCTACGTGCCGCTGGCGATGGCGATCCAGCCGCTGCTGATCGGTGCGAGCGCGCAGGGGCCGCAGGTCCATATCGATATGGCCAGCCCGCGGATCGGCGACGGCGACCTGCTGTTCGACCCCGATGGCCAGCCCTCGCCCCGGCTCGCCGCGATGATCGAGCAGCTCGGCGCGCTCGACGCCGGCTATCGCGACAGCGCCGGCTTCTTCGCCGCGCTCGACCGGCACGAACTGCTCGAACCGCTGACGCTCGAAGTGCCGCTCGACGACGGCTCGGTCAACCGGCTGGTCGGCTTCCATGTCATCGACGAGGATCGGCTGCGCGGCCTGACCGCCTCGGCGCTCGACGACCTGCATCGCGACGGGCATCTGCTGCCGATCTTCATGGCCTTGGCATCGCAGGGCAATCTGCCCGCGCTGATCGCCCGCAAGAATGCGACGCTGGCGCATGGCTGACATCTTCGCGGCGCTGCCCCGCGTGCCCGAGGTGGCGGTGGTCGACGCCGCCGACCTCGACGCGAGGCTGCGCGCCGCCGACCGGCCGTTCGTCGTCCGCAACCTCGTCGGCGACTGGCCGCTGGTCCAGGCGGGTCGCCGCTCCGCGCAGGACGCGCGCCGCTATATCCTCGCGCACCGCCGCGACGTGCCGTTCACCGTGTCGGTGGGCGCGCCGGGCAGCGACGGCCGGTTGTTCTACGACGATGCGATGGGGATGAACTTCGCGACCTTCCAGTCGAAGCTCGACGAGATCTTCGCGCATATCGATGCCAACGACGACGCCCGCACCATCTATCTCGCGTCGATCGACCTTCTCAACTTCTTCCACGGCCTGCACGAGGCGAACCACGTCGATCTCGGGACGCGCGACCCGCTCGTCAGCATCTGGATGGGAACGCGGACGCGGATCGCGGCGCATAACGACGTGCCCGACAATCTCGCCTGCGTCGCGGTCGGCCGCCGCCGCTTCACGCTCTTTCCGCGCGAGCAGTTCCGCAACCTGTATCTCGGCCCGATCGACAACACGCCCGCGGGCCGCGCGGTCAGCATGGTCGATTTCCACGCCCCCGATTTCGCCGCGCATCCGCGGTTCCGCGACGCGCTCGACCATGCGATCGTCGCAGATCTCGACGCCGGCGACGCGCTCTACGTGCCGGCGATGTGGTGGCATCACGTCGAGGGGCTGGCGTCGTTCAACGTCCTGGTCAATTACTGGTGGCGGTCGAGCCCGCGCTGGCTGGGTCAGCCGCAGGACGCGCTCAATCATGCGATCCTCGCCATCCGCGACCTTCCCGAAGACCAGAAGAGGCATTGGCGCGAGATGTTCGACCATTATGTTTTCGAGGATGACGCGGCCGTCTCGGCGCATATCCCGGAGGGCGCGCGCAGCATCCTCGCGCCGCTGACCCCTGAAACCGCCGGGCGGCTGCGCGCCTTCCTGCTGCGGGCGCTGGGGCGATGAAGGCGCGCCGCATCGTCATCGCCGGCGGCGGCACCGCGGGCTGGATGGCCGCCGCCGCGATCGCCCGCGTCATGGGGCGCGCCGCCGCGGTCACTTTGGTCGAATCCGATGCGATCGGCACCGTCGGCGTCGGCGAATCGACGATCCCGCCGCTCATCACCTTCAACCGTCTGCTCGGCATCAACGAAGCCGATTTCATGCGCGCGACGCAGGCGACGTTCAAACTCGGCATCGCCTTCGACGGATGGAAGCAGGCCGGCGACAGCTATTTCCATTCCTTCGGCCTGACCGGCACCGACCATTGGGCCGCGGGCTTCCAGCATTATTGGCTCGACGGCCAGACCCGCGGCCACGGCCAGCCCTATGACGATTACTGCCTCGAGCTGATCGCCGCGCGCGAGGGCAAGTTCGCGCATCTGCCCGACGAGCGCATGAACTACGCCTATCAGCTCGATTCCGGGCTGTACGGCCGCTTCCTGCGCCGGATGGCCGAGGCGGACGGCGCGCGCCGGGTCGAAGGCAGGATCGCGCAGGTCCAGCTCGACGGCGAAAGCGGCGACATCGCGGCATTGCTGCTCGATTCGGGTATGCGGATCGAGGGCGACCTGTTCCTCGATTGCACCGGGTTCCGCGCGCTGCTGATCGAACAGGCGTTGCACACCGGCTTCGACGACTGGACGCATTACCTGCCCTGCGACGCCGCGATCGCGGTGCAGACCGAAAGCGTCGCCCCGGCGGTGCCGTTCACGCGGGCGATGGCGCATGATGCCGGCTGGCAATGGCGCATCCCGCTGCAGCATCGCGTCGGCAACGGCATCGTCTATTGCAGCCGCTATCTCGATCACGACGCGGCGCTCGCCCGCCTGCTCGGCAATGTCGAGGGGCGGGTGCTGACCGAGCCCAACCGCATCCGCTTCGTCACCGGCGCGCGGCGCCGGCAATGGCATCGCAATTGTATCGCGCTGGGCCTGTCGGGCGGGTTCATGGAGCCGCTGGAATCGACCAGCATCCACCTGATCCAGCGCGCGATCCTGCGGCTGATCCGGATGATGCCGGCGGGCGACGTCAGCCCCCGCGACATCGCCGAATTCAACGACCAGCAGCATACCGACATGCTGCAGATCCGCGACTTCCTGATCCTCCACTATAAGGTGACCGAACGCCGCGACAGCCCGTTCTGGCGGCAGTGCGCGACGATGGCCATCCCCGACAGCCTCGCCCAGAAGATCGAGCTGTTCCGCGAAACCGGCCGCGTCTTCCGCAAGAACGAGGAATTGTTCGCCGAGAACAGTTGGGTGCAGGTGATGCTGGGCCAGGGCATCGTGCCGCGCAGCCACCACCCGATCGCCGCGAAGCTCGGCGACGACGACATGGCACGCTTGCTCTCGACGTTGCGCCAGAACGTCGCGACCACGGTCCGCGGCCTGCCGCCCCATGCCGCCTACGTCGCGCAATATTGCGGCGTGGCGCCCGACGCCGCCTGATGGTCCGCCGTCGCCAGGCCGTCACCATCCGCCACGTCGCGGCGGATGCGGGCGTCTCGCTCCAGACGGTCAGTCGCGTCATCAACAAGGAACCGAACGTCCGGCCCGAGATGACGCAGCGCGTCCAGGCGTCGATCGCCAAGCTCGGCTACGTCCCCTCGATCGCCGCGCAGCGCATGGGGGGATCGCGCTCGCATCTGATCCTGGCGCTCAACGACCGCGAACGGACGATCGCCGACTGGCGCAGCCGTCAGGGCGCGGACTGGGTCGATCAGATGCTGCTCGGCGGCATGCTCACCTGCGCCGAACACGGCTATCGCATGATCATCGAGCTGGTCGACACCCACAGCGACCATATCGAGCGCGAATTGCTCGCGGCGATCGCCGCGCTGCAACCCGATGGCGTCATCCTCACGCCGCCGCATTCGGAAAACCTGCTGATCACCCGCCTGCTCGAGGACCATGGCATCAGCTTCGCGCGCATCGGCTCGCTCAAGCCGGGCGGCGGCTTCGCCTTGACCATGGACGACGAGGGCGCGGCGCGCCTCGCGACCGAGCATCTGATCGCGCTCGGCCACCGGCGGATCGGCTTCATCGCCGGCCCCGCCGAATATGAACTCAGCGGCTGGCGCGTCACCGGTTGGCGCAGCGCGATGGCCGCCGCCGGCCTGCCGACCCGCGACCTGCTCGCCGAGGGCGATTTCAGCTTCGCCTCGGGCCGCCGCGCCGCCGCCGCCTTGCTCGACGCGTCGCCGCGCCCCACCGCGATCGTCGCGAGCAACGATCAGATGACGCTCGCGACGCTGGAGCTGCTGCGCGAGCGTCGTCTCGACGTGCCGTCCGACGTATCGGTCATCAGCTTCGACGACACGCCGATCGTCCGCTTCACCCATCCGGCGCTGACCGCGGTCGTCCAGCCGATCGCCGACGTGACGGCACGCGCGGTGGAACTAATCATCGCCGAACAGGCCGGCCGCACCCTCCCCGACGGCCCGACGATCGTCCCGGTGGGACTGGCCGTACGCGGCTCGACGGCATCACCGAAGCCGGCCGGCAGCCCTGCCGGCTAGCGCGCCCAACAGCATCAAACCGATATGCAGCACCATCAGCCACCACAGACTGGCGGTGACGGCATATCCGATCGTGAAGGCCAGGGCGGACACGATGCTCGCCACGAAGTGCTTGGCCGTTTTGAAGCCATGTGCCGCGCCATAGGCGCCCGCCGAGATGATGACGGCGCCCGAAAGGCCGGTCGTCGAGGGTAAATAGAACAACAGGAACCCGCGGTAGAGAATTTCCCATCCCGCGCCCGCCGCCAAGGTGACGAGCAGGAACAGTCGCATCTCGCCCGGCGTGTCGGGAAACAGCTCGCGTCGGACGGCTTCCACGTCCGGCCGCAGGGTCGTGGACGGATCGCGTCTGCTCAATCCCAATATCGCCAGTAGCACGACCGCGAGACCGAGCCCGATCAATGCCGGCATCGACGTAGGAATGCCGAGACCGAGCGCGTGAATGGATCGACCCGTCATCAGCCAATCGGTTGCCAGAAGGGTCAGCATCCCGCCCACCATGCCGATGACGGTCAGGTATCGGGCGGTTTTGCTGCCGGTGGATATCCGCCCCGATCGGCTGCGCCAAAGGGCGCGGGCGGGAACGACGAGAAGGAGCAGGACGGCGAGAAGATGATCCAGCAAGATGCACCTGTAGCTTAGGCCGAATCGTGATCGATGCGGCGTGAGGACGGAAGGCGTGGCGCCGGGCGGCGGACAGGCCGCCACCGACGAGCATTTCAGCTCAGTTCGCGCGTGCGAACTGCCTCCCGTCCTCATCATCGTTTGCTGGCAGGATACGGCTGCGGCGCGGCCCACGACGAGCCCGAGTCACCATGTTCTTGGGATGGCGTGGCATTGCGGACGACGCCGATTTGGCGGCGCTGCCCAGGGCTGCCACCGCCGCAAAGACACCGATCGATGCTTCGATGAGCGCACCGAGTTCGATGCCGGAGAGCCATAGCGCCACGTCCGGAGCAAACAGGGCGACCATCCGGATCGGATCGCCGTCGCCCGCATTGACGTGCAGGACGACCAACACGGTGACGACGATCGCCAGAGCGACATGCGCGGGTTTAAGCCGGTTTGCGGCTGTGGCGGGTATATCCACCATGACGCGGCGTAGGACACGGCCGACAGGGATGTCTCCCGCGACCAGCAGGGCGGCCCAGCACAGAAGAAGCACGATCGCTGCCGTCATTCGTCCACCCCCCGGTTTACGCTTGTAAGGTATAGAATGAGATTGCCGATAGGCAATGCGAAGTGTGTTTCCCCACATCCACCTGTGCGAACGACGGCACCGCCCGACTTGCGAGCATCATAACACGCTATATAACGCGACATGCTAGATGTTGTGGAGGATCGTATGGAGGACGTGCTCGCTCTCGAAGGTGCGGTGATGCTGGGCAGTCGGTTGAAGCGGCTTGCCGAGCGGTTGCAGGGCGGGGCCGAGCGGATCGCCGCGGAGTGCGGATTGCCGACGCAGCCCAGCCAGATGCCGCTGCTCACCGCGCTGTACCGACGCGGTTCGATGACCGTGGGCGATGCCGTACAAATGCTGGGGATCAGTCAGCCCGCGGTGACCCGCATCCTCGCGCGTCTGCTCGATTTGACCCTGGTCGAGACCAGCCGGGACGCGCGCGACCAGCGCAGCAAGATGATCGCGCTCACGCCCGCGGGGCGCGAGGCGATGGAATTGGCGACGACCGTATTGTGGCCGCGGCTGCGCGCCGCGGTCGACGAGGTCTGCGACGCGCCCGCGCTGCTCGACCTCATCGCCACGACCGAACGCGCGCTCGCCGATCGACCGTTGGAGCGACGTCCGCATGGCGGCCTTGCGATCCGCCGCTTCACCGATGCGCTGGCGGCGGATTTCTACCGCATCAACGCCGCGTGGATCGAGGATATGTACCAGCTCGAGCAGACCGACATCGACGTGCTGCGCGAACCCCGCGCGCGGATCATCGCGCCGGGCGGCGACATCCTGTTCGTGGAGGACCCCGAACTCGGCATCGTCGGCACCTGCGCGTTGCAGAAGACCGGCGAGCGCCAGTTCGAGCTGACCAAGATGGGCGTGCTCGCCACGGCGCGCGGTCGCAAGGCCGGGGAGTTCCTGCTCGCGGCGATCATCGCGCGCGCCGATGCGCTGGGATGCGACCGGCTCTATCTGCTCAGCAACGCCAAGAGTGCGGCGGCGATCCACCTCTACGAGAAGCTCGGCTTCCGGCACGATGCGGGGATCATGGAGGAATTCGGCAGGCGCTACGCGCGCTGCAACGTCGCGATGCGCTACGTCAGGCCAACCGAGGGCTTGCCCGCGCCGCGGCCGTGATCGGGGACGGCACGGCGAACCGGAAGGTGGTCGGCCGGACGGGCAGGAGGACCAGCGACCCGCCATGCGCGAGTGCGATATGGCGAGCGAGGCTCAGGCCGATGCCGGTCCCCTCCGGCTTGGTCGTATGGAACGGCCGGAAAATCCGCGCCCCATCGTCCGGCGTGACGCCGCCGCCATTGTCCTGCACCTCGGCGACCATTTCCGTCCCGGCGTAGCGGATCGTCAGCGCCACGCGGGCATCCGGGCCGCGATCGGCAGTGGCGGCCTCCGCGGCATTCTGCAGGACCGCCCATAATGCCTGATGCAGTTGATCGCGGTCCAACGGCCAATCGGGACCGTCCTCGATCCGCACGTCCAGCGCGACCTGCGGCCATCGTCCGGCGAACAGGCGCGCCAGATCGTCGGCAGCCCGCGACAGGGGCACGGGCGCAAGCCGCGGCGCGGGTAGCCGCGCGAGCTCGCGATAGGCTTCGGTGAACCGCTGCAACCCCTCGGCGCGCCGCGCGAGGGTGCCGAGGATCTCGCGGAGCAGCGCGGGGTCGAGGTCCGGCCGCCCGAGCGCCGCCTCCCCGCTTTCCGCCAGCGACACGATCGGCGCGAGACCGTTCAGCAGCTCGTGGCCAAGGACGTGGATCATCTCCGCGGTCGCCCGCGCTTCGGCGACACGCTCCTCCTGTTCGACGTCGATCAGCGCCGCCACCGACCGCTCGCTGGCGAGGCCGCCCAGCATCACGCGGTCGATGCGCCACTGCCTGCCCTCATGGCGCAGGTGGCTGGCGTCGGCGTCGACCAGCGCCTGCGGCACCGGCAGCAGGCGGTCGTCGGTGCCGAACAGGCGTCGCGCGGCGCGGTTGAGGGCGCGCGCGCGCCCGCCGTCGATCATCACCATCGGCGTCGGCGCGGCATCCAGCACGAGGCGATCGGCCGCTCCGTCGCCGCCCGCCTCGGTCTCGCCCGCCGCGACCGGATACTGCCGCACGACCAGCCACCACGTCAGCGCGGCGAGCCAGACCGCCGCCAGCAGCGCCCCCGCCAGCGTCCCCCACAATCCCGCGCGCCATGCCGCATCGGCCGCCATCCCGCACCCGACCAGCGCCGCCGCACAGCCGAGCGCGCGCCAGCCGCGCCTATAGGCCATAGCGCGCCATCCGCCGATACAGCGCGCCGCGGCTGAGACCCAGCGCGGCGGCGGCATGGGTGACGTTATGCCGATGCTCGCGCAGCGCCGCCTCGATCAGCGCGCGTTCCGCATCGGTGAGGCCGAAGCTCGCCTCGCCCGCGACGACCGGCACCGGCACCGATGGCGTCGGCTCCAGCAATGCCGCATCGATCACGCCATCGTCGGCGAGGACGACCGCCCGCTCCACCGCCAGCGCCAGCCCGCGCACCTCGTCGGCCCACGCCGTCGATCGGACGACCGCCTCGGCCGCCTGCGTCAGCCGCGCGCCCGGCTTGCCGAACCGGTCGGCGGCGATGCGCGCGAAGTGGCGCGCCAGCAGCACCGCATCCTCGCCCCGCGCGGCGAGCGGCGGCACGGCCACCTCGATCGTCGCCAGCCGCCGCCGCAGCGCGGGGATCAGCGGCGCGATCGTCTCCCCGACGGTGATGCAGGGGATCGCCGCGGAGAGATGGTCGAGCAGCATCTCCTGCTCGATCCGGTCGAGGCGATCGGCATAGCGCAGGATCACCGCCCCGCCCGCCGCACCGTCCGCCGCCGCCACCCGGTCCCAGCGATCGTCGCGGCGCAGGTCGATGCGGGTGACCGGCGCGCCCGCCGCCGGCGACGCCGCATGGATCGCCCGCGCGACCAGGGTCCGCCCGCTGCCCGGCGGACCGGTCACCGCGATGCCGGCCGGGATCGGCGCGACGCGGCGGATCAGCGCGCGCAACGCGTGCATCGCCGCGCTCTCCCCGATCAGCGCCAGCGGCGGCTCGGCACCCGCCGCATGCGCCGGCGCGGCCGCCGCGACCGGGCGCTGCTTCATCGCCGCCTCCATCTTGGCGATCAGATCGGCGTTGCGCCACGGCTTCATCAGGAAGTCGCGCGCGCCCGCCTGCATCGCCGCGACCGCGATGCGGATGCCGCTATGCGCGGTGATGACGATCACGCAGGCGGCGGGATCGTCGGCGACGATCCGGCGCAGGCAGGCCAGCCCCTCCTCCCCGTCCACCGCCCCGGCGCGGAAGTTGAGGTCGAGCAGGATCGCCGCATAGCGCCGCTGCGCGAGCCGCGACCACGCCTCCTCCGGCCCGCTCGCCGTATCGAACCGATAGCCGGCGATCCGCAGCGCGATGCCGATCGCGCGGGCGATGTCCGGATTGTCGTCGATCAGCAGGATTGACGCGTCCTGCGACCGTCCATTCGTGGACGGTGCGTCCGAAACCGGACGGTCACGCTCCGCCTGATCGTCAGAAAATCGTTCAGTCATAGTGGGTTAGGCTTTCCGGCCATGATCGGCGACACTGGCGCCATGATGACCGATCAGCCGACACAAGCAACCGCTTTGCCCGGAGCCGCGATGGACCGCCGGGTGGTACGCCGCCCCGCCCGCTGGTGGCGGCGACGCGCGACGTGGATCGTGGTGGCGCTGGTCCTCGGCGCGCTCGCGCTGTGGCGCGTCCTGCCGGCGAGCGGATCGACCAACGTCGCCGCCGCCGACATCGAGACCGACACGATCCGCCGCGCGCCGTTCGCCGATTACCTGCCGGTCCGCGCGACCGTCGCGCCGCGCGTCACCACGCTGGTCGGCGTCCTGTCGGGCGGGCAGGTCGAGAAGCTGCTGGTGCAGGACGGCGCGATGGTCGCCGACGGGCAGCCGCTCGCCAGCCTCGCCAACCCCTCGCTCAAGCTCGACGTGCTCACCCGCGAGGCGCAGATCGCCAGCCAGCTCGGCGGCGTGGCGGGCGAGAATCTCGGCATCGCGCGCAACCGGCTCGATCGCGCCGGACAGGTGGCGCAGGCGAATTACGACCTCATCAAGGCGCGCCGCGACCTGTCGATCCGCCAGCAGCTCCACGATCAGGGCTTCCTCTCGGACGAGGGGATCAAGGGCTATGCCGCCGAAGCCGAGTATCAGGCGAAACGGCTGGCGCAGCTGCGCTCGGGCAGCGCGGCGGAAGCGCGCATCACCGCCACGCAGGGGCAGCGACTGGAGGATACGCGCGGCCGCCTGACCAGCAATCTGGCGGCGGTGCGCGCCGGCCTCGATGCGCTGGTCATCCGCGCGCCCGTCGCCGGCCGACTGACCAATTTCATCATCCAGCCCGGCCAGACGCTCAAGCCCGGCGACCCCGCGGGTCAGGTCGACAGCGAGGGATCGTGGAAGCTGGAGGCCGATGTCGACGAATATTATCTCGGCCGCGTCCGCGTCGGCCAGACGGCGCGGGCCGATGCGATCCGGCTCACCGTCTCGAAGGTGCTGCCGAGCGTCAAGGACGGGCGGTTCCGCGTCGAATTGACCTTCGACGCCGCGCCTACCGGGCTGAACCGCGGACAGACGCTCGACACCCGCATCACGTTGGGCAGCACCATTCCCGCGCTGGTCGCGCCGGTCGGCGGCTGGCTCGAATCGGGCGGCGGCGCGTCCGTCTTCGTCGTCGACGCCGATGGCGCGCATGCCCGCCGCCGCGCGATCCGCACCGGGCGGCGCAATCCCGAACAGGTCGAGATCCTCTCCGGACTCACCCCCGGCGACCGCATCGTCACCAGCAGCACCGCGTCCGTGAAGGGCGACATCCTCAACATCCGCTAGGCCGAAAGGGCAAATCCCGTGATCCGTCTCGAGAACATCCAGCGCCGCTACGTTTCCGACGACGTGGAGACCACCGCGCTCCACGACATCGACCTGCACGTCGAAGCCGGCGAATTCGTCGCCATCATGGGGCCGTCGGGCTGCGGCAAATCGACCCTGCTCAACACGCTCGGCACGGTCGACCGCCCCACCGGCGGCCGCTATCTGTTCGGCGATCGCGACCTTGCCGCGCTGGACGAAAAGGCGCTGGCCGCCTTCCGCGGGCAGACGCTCGGTTTCGTCTTCCAGAGCTTCAACCTGATCGACGAACTGACGATCGAGGAGAATGTCGCGCTCGGCCTCGCCTATCGCAGGGATGCCGGCGACCGCGCCGCGCGCGTCGCGGCGGCGATGGACAAGGTCGGCATCGCGCATCGCGCGCGCCATTACCCGCATCAATTGTCCGGCGGCCAGCAGCAGCGCGCCGCCATCGCCCGCGCGATCGTCGGCGATCCCAAACTGATCCTCGCCGACGAGCCGACCGGCAATCTCGACACCGCCAACGGCGAGCAGGTGATGAACATCCTGACCGGCCTCAACGCCGAGGGCGCGACGATCGTGATGGTCACCCATTCGCCCAGCCATGCCGACATGGCGAAGCGTCGCATCGACATGCTCGACGGCCGCATCGTCGCCTCCGCCATGCGCGCCATCTGACCTCCACCGAAAGGACCCCAGCCATGCACAAATTCCTGCTGCCCGCCCTGATCGCCGGCCTCGCCACGTCGTTCGCCGGCCTCGCCACCTCGGCGATCGCCCAGTCCGACGCCGCGCCGCGCCGCTTCGCCGTCACCGGCTTCGACGCGATCGACCTGTCCGGGGCCGATTCGATCCGCGTGCTCCCCGGCGCGACGCTATCGGTGATCGCCGACGGCGATCCGCGCGCGGTCGCCGCGCTGGCCATCGACGTGCGCGACGGCACGCTGCGCGTCGGCCGCAAACCCGGCAACTGGCGCGACCAGGGCGCCCGGATCACCGTGACGCTGCCGCGATTGCGGGCGGCGCGCATCTCGGGATCGGGCGACATCCGCGTCGGCGCGGTCACCGGTCGCGACTTCACCGCCAGCATCTCGGGATCGGGCACGCTGGCCGTCACCGATCTCGACGCCGAGACCGCGCGGTTCGCGCTGCCGGGATCGGGGACGATCACCGCCGCGGGGCGTGCGACGCAGGTCGCCATCGCACTCGACGGATCGGGACGGATCGACACGCGCGCGCTCGCGACGCCCGCGGTGCGCGTGACGATGGGCGGCGCGGGCACGATCGCCGCCACCGCGACCCGCACCGCCGACATCGCCGCGAGCGGTTCGGGCAGCATCCGCGTTGCCGGCGGCGCGACGTGCGCGGTCCGCAACAGCGGCGCCGCCAGCGTCCGCTGCGGCTGACGCGACGCGCCGGATCGCCGCGATGCCCCGCGCCCCTTCGCCTATCCGCGCCCGCGACCTCTTCGCCGCCGTGCTGGCGGCGGGAGTCGCCATCGTGCTGCTCGCCGGCGTCCGCGTCGACGCGGCGCGGGTCGCGGTGCGCGGGTCGATCACCGCCTTCGGCCACGCCGGGCACCTCGCGATCGATATCCGCCGCGACGGTCATGCCCGCATCCTTGCCGGGATCGCACCCGTCCGCCTGTCCCTCCCCCCTCTTGCTGTGACGGACCCTTCGTGATGAACCGTTTCGCCTTGCTGTCGCTGTACCGCTCGCTCACCCGTCACAAGCTCTATGCCGCGCTCAACATCGGCGGGCTGGCGGTCGGGATCGCCGTCTTCCTCGTCCTCGGCCTCTACGTGCGGTTCGAGACGAGCTACGAAAAATGGCTGCCGGATCACGACAAGATCTATCTGGTCGAGACGGTGTGGAATCTCCCGGGCAATCCATACAATGGCCCGGCACCCGAGACGATGGGCGGCCTGCTCGACCAGTTGCGCGCGGATTTTCCAAACGTTGTCGGCACCCGGTTATCGGGCGGTCGGGGTGGCGGAAGCGTTCTGCGCGGCGGGATTGCGACGAGCGAGGACGTGGCACAGGTTGACCCAAGCTTCTTCGACGTCTTCGACCTGCCGATGGTGCGTGGCAATGGCCGTGCAGGCCTCTCGACGCCGACCGGCACGCTCATCAGCGAAAGCCTGGCAAAGAAATATTTCGGCAGCAGCGATCCCGTCGGCCAGTCTATGACGATCGTCGGCGAAGTGCCGGTGCAATATCGCGTCAACGGTGTGTTCCGCGATCTGCCGAAGAATAGCGAACAGCAGATATCGATCCTGATCCCGCTGCCCCGCACCGGGCATCCGTCGCAGTGGACGCATTGGGGCAGCACGTCGCTGGCGACCTTTCTGCGGTTCGATACGCCTGCGGCGGCGCGTGCGTTCGAGCAGAAGATGCCGACGTTCGTCAAGCGGCACGCCAGCAACGACATGGGGCCGCAGGCATCCGATGCGATCGGCATCGGGCTGCTTCCGCTGACCGAGGCGCATCTGACCCAGGACATGGGGGAGGGATCGCGGCTGACGGTGGTGACGCTGGGTCTCGTGGGGCTACTGACGCTGCTGATCGCGGTGGTCAATTACGTCAATCTCGCCACCGCGCGGGCCGGCCTGCGCGCGCGGGAAGTCGCGATGCGCAAGGTGCTAGGCGCCGACCGCACGATGCTGATCCGCCAGTTCCTGGGCGAGGCGGTGTTGACCGTCGCCATCGCCGCGCTGCTCGGGCTGATCCTTGCCGAGTTGGGATTGCCGCTGGTCAATGCGGCGGGCGGCCTGTCGCTGACCGTCCCCTATGCCGTCGTCGTGCCGGCGCTGGCGGCGCTGGTGATGGTCACTGGCGTGGCGGCGGGTTTCTATCCGGCGGTGTTGCTGGCGCGCTTCCCCGCCGCGGCGGTGCTCGCCTCTGCGCGGTCGCCGGGCGGCGGCCGCGCGGGGACGCGGACGCGCGAGGCACTGGTCGTCTTCCAGTTCGGCCTCGCCATCGCGTTCATGATCGGCACCGCGGTGCTGGTCGCCCAGACCCGCTATGTACGGCAGGCGGACCTTGGGTTCCAGCGACGTGGACTGCTCGTGGTCAGTGGTCTGTCCAGCGATCTGATCGGCCCGGCCCGCGCGCGCGCGATGCTCGCCGCGTTCCGTCGCCTGCCCGGCGTCGCCGCGGTCGGCATCTCGAACAGCGCGGTCGGCGGCAGCGGCAGTTCCAGCAGCGACAACGTGCCACTGCCCGGCGTCGCCGGCTCCGGCCCGATGCTGAACTGGGTTGACGTCGGGCGCGGGTTCTTCACCGCGCATGACGTCGTACCCGTCGCCGGGCGCCTGTTCGACGATGAGCATCGCGCCGACGACCACGGCAAGATCGCCAAGGGCGCAGCAGCGAACATCATCATCACGCGCAAGGCGGTGGACACCTTGGGGTTTCGCAGCCCGCAGGATGCGATCGGCAAGACCGTCGGTGGGAGCGTTCCGCGCACGATCATCGGCGTCGTCCCCGACCTGCGCTTCAAGTCGCCGCGCGATCCGATCATGGCGACCTATTATTTCTATACGCCCGATGCACCGTCGTTCGTTACCGTCGCGTCGCTGCGGGTGACCGGCGATCCGCGCGAGGTGCTCGCCCGGGTACGTGCGGTGTGGCAGCGGATGGCGCCGCAGGTGCCGTTCGCCGGCAAGACCGCCGACGAACGGCTCGCGCGCTTTTACGAAGCCGACGATCGTGCCACCCGCTTGTTCGGCATCGGCGCCGGGCTGGCCGTCCTGATCGGCTGCGTCGGGCTGTGGGGACTCGCCTCGTTCAACACGTCCCGCCGGGTGCGCGAGATCGGCATCCGCAAGACGCTCGGCGCCTCCTCGACCGACATCGTCAAGCTGCTCGTCGGGCAGTTCCTCCGGCCGGTCCTGATCGCCAATCTCGTCGCCTGGCCGCTCGCCTACGTCGCGACGCGGACCTGGCTGGCGGGGTTCGACGACCGCATCGCGCTCTCGCCGCTGTATTTCCTCGGCGCGAGCCTCCTCGCCACGGCCATCGCGGTGCTGACCGTCCTCGGTCAGTCGCTGCGCGCCAGCCGCGCCGCCCCCGCCTGGGCCTTGCGCCATGACTAGCAAGACGATCGCCGCGCTCGCGGCGCTGTGCCTCTCCGGCCCGGCGCCGGCCGAAACGCTGCGCGACGCCATCGTCGCGGCCTATGCCACCAACCCGCAGCTCGCCGCCGCGCAGGCGCGGCAGGACGCGCTGGCGGAGGCGCCGGAGCAGGCGCGCGCCGCCGGGCGGCTGACGGCGGCGGCGGACGGAGCGGCCGGCTACAGCCGCTTCGACTACGGCAGGGGCGGCAGCAGCAGCGTGACCGCCAGCCTGCCGATCTGGACCGGCGGCCGCGTGTCGTCCGCCGTCCGGGCCGCCTCGGGCGACGTCGCGGCGGGCGCCGAAGGCGTGCGCGATACGCAGGCGGCGGTGCTGGAGACGGTCGTCGGCGCCTATGCCGATCTGCTCTACGCGCAGGAGGCGGTGGGCGTCGCGCGTGCCGACATCGCGTTGCTCGACACGCAGGTCGCCGAGGCGCGATCGCGCTTCGGACTCGGGCAGGCGACCCGCACCGACGTCGCGCAGGTCGAGGCGCAGTGCGAATCCGCCGCCTCGACGCTCGCCGATGCGGAGGGGACGGCGGCGGCGATCGCCGCGACCTATCGCGCGACGGTCGGCCACGGCCCCGGCGTGCTCGATGCCGATCCGGCGGCGCCGGCGATGCTTCCGGCGACGCTCGACGTGGCGCGGCGTCGCGCCGCCGCGGCCAATCCGGTCGTCCGCCAGCAGCAACTGGCCGCCGGTGCGGATGCCGCGCGGATCGCGCAACAGCGGGCCGAGCGGAACCCCTATGTCGGGCTGGGCGGCACCTATGGCTATGCCGCCGGCGCGGGTCGCTCGGGCTATGCCGATGCCGCGGTCGCCGGCGTCACCTTGCGCGTGCCGCTGCTCACTTGCGGCCTGGTCGCGTCGCGCATCCGCCAGGCGGAGGCGATCTATCGCGCCGATCGCTTCGCGATCGATGCGGTGCAGCGCGATGCGGCCCGGCAGGCGGAAACGGCCTGGGCGACCCTCGCCGCCGCGCAGACCCGCGTTCAGGCCAACGCCCGCCGCGTCGCCGCGGCCGAATTGGCGCTGAAAGGCGTCAGGGCCGAATATTCCTTCTCGCTCAGGACGACATTGGACATCCTCATAGCCGACGAAACCCTCCGCTCCGCCCAACTCGCGCTGGCGCGCAGCCGTAGCGACGTGCTGATCGGACAAGCGGCGTTGCTGCGCGCTACCGGCCAATTGGGGCGGGATAGTTATTGATCGGGCGATCTGCGTGGCTCGACGAGCCGATACGGCGGGAGCCCAATGCGATCGTGGCGGAGACGGAGGGATTCGAACCCTCGGTACGGTTTCCCGTACGACGCTTTAGCAAAGCGTTGGTTTCAGCCACTCACCCACGTCTCCGGATGCGGCAGAGTGGGCGCTATAGCGGCGGTGTGCGGGCGGATCAACCGCGCTTGGCCGCGCGATCGGACGTAATTTCGCGGCATCCCGCCATTCGTTCATTGCCCGGCAAGCGCGACGATGGTTAACCTCGCGCGCGTCGGGTTGTCCGAGGGGGTTGGCATGCGTGTGTTCGGATTTTCCATAGCGGCGGCAAGCCTGCTGGCGGCGAGTGCGCCGGCGCAGGTGACGACGATCGATCCCAATCGCGCGATCGACGGCGATCTCGCCACCTCCGCGCCAGCGCGCGCGCGCGCACCCGCCCAACCGGCCCCGCGCCGCGCCGATTCCCCGGTCGAGCAAGGCGACACGCCGCAGCCGGGCTTCGCACAGCCGGCTCCGCAGGCCGCGGCCGTGCCGGAGGAGGCGCGGGTCGAGGCGGTCAACCGCGCCGCCGACACCTATCAGCGGGACGACCTGCTCGCCGCGGGCGAGGGCGTGTTCGGCAAGGGCGCGGCGGGGCTCGCCGGCCTGCTGGAAAAGGTGCTCAAGGAACAGGGCCAGCCCAACGCCTATATCGCCGGGCGCGAGGCGGCCGGCGCGTTCATCGTCGGGCTGCGCTACGGTTCGGGGATCATGAGCCACAAGGTCGAGGGGCAGCAGCCGGTCTATTGGACCGGTCCGTCGATCGGTTTCGACGCCGGCGGCGACGCCAACAAGGTGTTCGTGCTGGTCTACAATCTCTACGACACCGCGGATCTGTTCCATCGTTTCCCGGCGGCCGAGGGGCGATTGTATTTCGTCGGCGGCTTCGCCGCGACCTATCTGCGCCGTGGCAATATCGTGCTGATCCCGATCCGGCTGGGCGTCGGTTATCGCGCCGGCGTCAACGTCGGTTATATGAAGATCACGCGCAAGGCGCGCTGGATGCCCTTCTGACGTCGCGCGGCGGCCGGCGGCTCAGACCTCCAGCCGCCAGCCGATCGTCTCGCCGGCCATGAACGGCACGACCGCGGTATCGCCCGCGCCGATCCGATCCGGGACGGTGACGGGCGCGCGGACCAGCGTCACCGTGCCGCTGTTGAGCGGCAGTCCGTAGAAGCGGGCGCCATGTTCCGAGGCGAAGCCCTCGAACCGGTCGAGCGCATCCTCTTCGTCGAAGACGCGGGCATAGGCCTCCAGCGCATAAGGCGCATTGAAGATGCCGGCGCAGCCGCAGCCCGATTCCTTCGCGCCGACGACATGCGGCGCGCTGTCGGTGCCGAGGAAGAAGCGCGGGCTGCCCGACACCGCCGCGCGCCGCACCGCCAGCCGGTGCGATTCGCGCTTGGCTACGGGGAGGCAATACGCGTGCGGGCGCAGGCCGCCGTCGAAGATCGCGTTGCGGTTGATCAGCAGATGTTGCGGCGTGATCGTCGCGGCGATCGGATGCGCCGCTTCGGCGACGAACGCCGCCGCCTCGGCGGTGGTGATATGTTCGAGCACGATCTTGAGCGAGGGATAGTCGCGCGTCAGCGGCGTCAGCACGCGCTCGACGAACACCGCCTCGCGATCGAAGATATCGATGCTGCGATCGGTGACCTCGCCGTGGATCAACAGCGGCATGCCGATCCGCTGCAACGTCTCGAGCACGGTCGTCAGCTGCCGGATGTCGGTGACGCCATGTGCCGAATTCGTCGTCGCATGCGCGGGATATAATTTGCACGCCGCGAACAGGCCGGCGGCATAGCCCTCCGCGATCATCCCGGCATCGGCATCGTCGGTGAGGTAGCACGTCATCAGCGGCGTGAAGTCCGCCCCCTCGCCCAGCGCCGCCATGATCCGCGCGCGATACGCCGCCGCCGCCGCCAGATCGGTCACCGGCGGCGTCAGATTGGGCATGATGATCGCACGCGCGAACTGCCGCGCGGTGTGCTGCGCGACCGCTGCGAGCATCGCGCCATCGCGCAGGTGGACGTGCCAGTCGTCGGGGCGGCGGATGGTCAGGCGATCGGTCATCCCCCTCCCTATCGGCGGCGGACCGGTCCCGCCAGCTTGATGACGCCCGATCGGACACTAGGTAGGACGGATGAACACCACCCTCCCCGATCGCGCGCTCGTCCGGCTCGGCGGCGACGACGTCCGCGGCTTTCTCCAGGGGCTGGTCACCAACGACGTGATCGCAACGCTCCCTGTGTGGACGGCGCTGCTCACGCCGCAGGGCAAGGCCTTGTTCGACTTCGTCGTCTGGGCGGTTGGCGACGATTTGCTGCTCGATGCCGAGGCAGCGCAGGCCGATGCGCTGATCCGCCGGCTCGGCCTCTACCGGCTCCGCCGGGCGATCACCATCGCGCGCGACGACGGCCTTGCGGTCCATTGGTCGCGCGAACCCGGCCAGGGCGTGCCGGACCCGCGTCTCGCGCAACTCGGCTGGCGCTGGATCGCGCCCGCGTCCGCCGCAGCCACGGGCTGGCACGCGCATCGCCTGTCACTCGGCGTCGTCGAAGGCGTCGGCGAGCTCGGTAACGGCGAGACCTTGTGGCTCGAATGCAACGCCCGCGAACTCAACGGCGTCAGCTTCACCAAGGGTTGCTATATCGGCCAGGAGAATACCGCGCGGATGCACCATCGCGCCAAGGTCAACCGCCGCCTGGTCGTCGCACCCTTGGGCGAACCGGGGGATCGCACCCGCGCCACCTATCCCGATCTCGGCCTGATGGTCGAGCACCGCCGGGTCGAGGCGATCGGCGATGCGCTACGCCCCGACTGGCTGGCCGCAGCGCTCGCCGAGGATCAGCGCCCGACCGCGGTATAAGCGAAACCTGCCCCTTCGACGTCGTCGCGGCGATAGACGTTGCGCAGGTCGACCAGCACCGGCGCCGCCATGATCGACGCCAGCTTGGGCAGGTCGAGCGCCCGGAACGCATCCCATTCCGTCACGATCACCACCGCATCGGCGCCGGTCGCCGCCTCATAGGCGTCCTTGCAATAGGTCAGCTCGGGCATCATCCGCCGCGCCGGCTCGGTCCCCTCGGGATCATAGGCGCGTACCGTCACCCCGGCATCGTTCAGCGCCTGCGCGATCGCGATCGACGGTGCGTCGCGCATGTCGTCGGTATTGGGTTTGAAGGTCAGGCCGAGCAGCGCCACCGTCTTGCCCTTGGGACTGCCGCCCAGCGCGTGCAGCACCTTGCGGCCCATCGCACGCTTGCGGCTGTCGTTCACCTTCACCACCGCCTCGACGATATGGACCGGGCTTTCGAAATCCTCGGCGGTCTTGAGCAGCGCGAGCGTATCCTTGGGGAAGCACGATCCGCCATAACCCGGACCGGCATGGAGGAATTTGGCACCGATGCGATTGTCGAGGCCGATGCCGCGGCTGACGTCCTGGACGTTCGCGCCCACCGCCTCGCAGAGATCGGCGATCTCGTTGATGAAGGTGATCTTGGTCGCGAGAAAGGCGTTCGCCGCATATTTTATCAGCTCGGACGTGCGGCGCCCGGTGAACAGGATCGGCGATTCGTTGAGGTAGAGCGGCCGATAGACGCCGCGCATCACCTTGCGCGCCGCCTCGTCGTCGGTGCCGATGACGATCCGGTCGGGACGCTTGAAGTCGCCGATCGCCGCGCCCTCGCGCAGGAATTCGGGGTTGGAGACGACCGCCACCGCAATGTCGGGCCGCTTCTCGCGCAGGATCGCCTCGACCTTGTCGCCGGTGCCGACGGGCACGGTCGATTTGGTGACGACGACGGTCGGACCGGTTACCGCGGCGGCGATCTCTTCGGTCGCCGCGAAGACGTAGCTGAGGTCGGCATGGCCATCGCCGCGACGCGACGGCGTGCCCACCGCGATGAAGATCGCATCCGCCCCCGCGACCGACGCGGCGAGATCGGTGGTGAAGGTCAATCGCCCGGCCGCGACGTTGGTCGCCACCAGCGCGTCGAGCCCCGGCTCGTAGATCGGCATCCGCCCCGCCTCGAGCGCGGCGATTTTGCCTTCGTCCTTGTCGACGCAGATCACGTCATGGCCGAAATCGGCGAAACAGGCCCCCGATACCAGGCCGACATAGCCCGAACCGATCATCGTGATGCGCATCGATTACCCTCTTGGCGGATGGAGAACGCTCTCTAGCCGAACAGGGCACGAATGCCAGCCTGTGCCGGTGGAGCGATCCGGGGGCGGCGCCCGGCCCGCACATACAAAAAGGGAGGCCGGCTTGCGCCGACCTCCCGATTTGCATTCCAATGGTAGGAGCTGGTCTTACTGACCGGCGCCCGGGCCGTAGGTGACTTCCACGCGACGGTTCTGCACTTCGCGAACACCATCGGCGGTGTCGACGCGCGGACGGCTCTCACCGAACGCTTCCGTCGAGATGACACCGGCGGGGATGGCGTGCGACGTGAGATACGCCTTCACCGAGTCCGCGCGGCGCTGCGACAGGCCGACGTTGTACTTGGCCGAACCCGACTTATCGGCGTGACCGGCCAGCATGACCTGCGCGTTACCGCAGCTCTGGTACTGGCTGACGGCGTTGTCGAGGATCGACGCGGCCTCAGGCGTAACGTCCGACTTGTCCCATTCGAAGAACACGATGAACGGACCAGGCGAGCAAACCGGAGCCTCTGCAACCGGCGCGGGCGGCGGCGGCGGCGGAGCTTCGACCGGCGGCGGCGGCGGCGGCGGCGGCGGGGTCGGCGAGCCGAAGTTGTACGTCACACCACCGAGGATGCTGTGCGAACGATAACGACCTTCGAACTGACGGTTCGTCACGTCGACCAGCTTGACGTTGTCGGCGTTGAAGAAACGATACTTCAGCGTCGCGTCGATATGGTCGGTCAGCGGAGCGCGGACGCCGGCGAGACCCTGCCAAGCGAACACGGTGTCGGAATCGTCGACGAAGTTGCCACGGTTGTTGAGGCCGTAGTTCGCCTTGACGCGAGCCACACCGACACCGCCGCCGACGAAGCCCTGGATGCCGTCATCGTCGCCGAAGTCGAGCAGGCCGTTCAGCATGAAGCTGAGCGCCGAGGTCTTGCCGCCGGCATAGTCATAGGTGCCCTGCGGAACCGAGCTCAATGCCCCGTTCGCGGCGTAAGCCGGAGTCCGAAGCGTCGAGCTGTAACCGTCGACGGTCGCCGAACGGTAACCGACTTCGGTTTCGACGCGGAACCCGCCGAAATCGTAACCGATGACGCCATCGACGTCATAGCCGTAATTGTGGTCGACCGTGGCCGCCTTGGAGGTGGTGGCGATATCATAATCGATGTCTTCGACGATCATCGCGCCGCCTTCGACGCCAACGTACCACGACTTGTCGCGGGCGAGGGCGGGAGTGGCGAGCGCGGTGGATGCCAGTGCCAGTACGACGGCAAGCTTCCGCATAGGAGTCCCCTTTCTTGAGTGTCACTACGGACAGGGCAAACTCACTATCCGACGGTTGGTTTCCACGCAAGAATGCAAAAGCTCAGACCTGTTGCAAGGATGACACACCTGATTTCATCCCGCGATCAGACCATGTTGGCGCAAAGCATTGAGAATCCCCGTCAATGTTTTGCGTGCCCCCGTATCTACAACGGTGCCACCATCGGGATCGGCGATCGCGGCGCTACGCGAACCGACGACGGCGACGCCGCCGATCACGATCCGTCCGGCGACCACGTCGCCGTCGTGCCAGCGCCCGTCACGATAGACAATCGGTTGACCGGACATCGAGTTCCACGCGGCGAACCCATCGACGGGAACGACGAACCGCCAGCCGCCACCCGTCCAGCCGGCGAGCGCATCCCGATGCCCCGCCCAGGCATCGGTCGGTGCGGGGCCGACGATCCAGCATTGCCCCGGTTGCGGCGCGGCCGGCGGCGTGTTGCCGCCGATGCCCGCCACCGCCGGCTGCACCAGCATGTCGAGCCGCGTCAGCGCCTCGTTGTGCGTCACCTCCTTGCCGGCCTGCCCGGCGGCGAGCAACGGCAGCGCCAGCCGCGCGCTGATCTGATCGGTCATCGTCATGCTCCATCCGAAAGGGAAATACGTGCCGGCTGCGATGCGACCAGCGTACCCTGCTGGACGATCGCGATCGTCGTGCCGGGTGGCGGTCGCTCGCCGGCGGCAAAGCGCAGATACGGCGCCGCCGTCTCGACCACCCGCCGCGTGCCGTCCGCCCCAGTGACCGTCAGCCGATAGGCCTCCGCCTCCTCGACCAGCGGCGCGTCGACGCCGTCGGACCACGCCCAGCCGGCCCGGCTGCGTCGCGTCCAGCGGATCGCCAGCCCGCCATCTCCCTGCGTCTCGGCGACGGCACGGACCGGCGCGGGCGGCGCCACCGACGCGCCGGTGATCGCCACCGTGGTTTCCGCCGGCCCGTCGGCATCGCCCACCCCGCTGGCGAGCAGACGCAGCCGTCGTCCGATCGCCGCCACCGGCAGGTCGATCGTCGCGACCGCCTCCGGCTCGATCAGGACGAACCGGTCGCCGGCGGCTTGCGTGCCGATCGCCGCCTCGGTGCCGCGCAGCCCGCGATAGAGGCCGGTCAACGCCCAGCGCCCCTCCCCCAGCGGCGCCGCGCGCTCGAACTGGATGAGCTCGTCGCCGAGCAGCGCTAGGTTGTCGCCACGCACCAGGCTCGTCGCATCGGCGTCGCCCAGCGTCATGTCGCCTCGCCGCAGCACCACCACCGCCCGGCTGCGCCGGTCGGCGAGCAGCGCCGACGCCGCCGCCGGCGGGATTTCGATCCGGCCGATCGTCGCCGGCACCGCGGTCGCCCCCGCCCCGGTCCAGCTCGCCCCGTCGTCGAGGCTGTAGAGCAGCGCCGCCTGCCGCCACCCCGCCCCCTCGCCGGTCGCGAACACGCTCACCCGCGGCGCGCTCAGCGGCACCTCGCCGAGCCCCGGCAGCTCCGCCGCGATCAGCCATGTCCGGCCGATCGGCCGGTCGGGCGCCGCCGCCACCCGCCCGCTGCTCGCGCTCGCCAGCGCCGGCATCGCGCCGAGCGGCACCAGGGTCAGCGTCGTCATCATCCCCGACACGCTGCTCGCCGCGACCCGCCAGCGTCCCGCCTCGTCGGCGAGTGCGACGATCGCGCCCGGCGCGATGCCGAGCCCCTCGACCCCCAGCACCACCTCCCGCCGCGTCCGCTCGACCTCGCCGCGCGCCACCAGCGCCGCCGCGACCCGCTTCGCGGTCGCTGCCGCGACCACCGCGGGCAGCTCGACCCGGTCGATCCGCTCGCCGGCGCCGGGGCGGCGGACGCGCTGGACGCCGATCTGATAATCGCGCGCCAGGTCGTGATGCGCCACCGCCACCTCGCGCGGGACGCTCGCCAGCGCCGCCACCGTCCTCCGCCGCCGTGCCGTCCGCCCGCTCGCCGCCATGCCCGCATCCGCGACCACCAGCGCCGTGCCGCTATCGCCCTGCCGCACCAGTCGCGCGCCCGTGGTCCGCCACCAGCCGCCGTCCAGCATCGCCAGCGTATCGAGCACCCCGCGCACGCTCGCCCCCGACGCCGCAAAGCCGTCGAGCGCCAGCCCGCCGCCCGCCACCACCTCGGGCGCGAGCGCCGCGGCGATCGCGCCGCATCCCACCGCCGCGGCATCCGCGACCAGCTCGAAGGTCAGCGACGGGATGCGGTTGCCGAAAGCGCCGAGCTGCATCCCCTCGAACACCGCATAAGCGATCCCGCGATAGGCCGGCGTCTTCCCCATCGCCGAGGCGATCAGCGGATCGACCGGCTGATCCTCGCTCCCCAAGTGCAGGCGGAACCCGGTCTGGCTCTTCCAGTCGCCGGCCGCACCGCGCAGCAGCTTGCCCTCCGCCCAGATCCGCCGCACCGCCAGGATCGGCCGTGCCGACAGCGCCACCGCGAAGCTCGCCGAATAGGCGTAGCTGTTGGTCCCCGGCTGCCCCTTGCCGCCGCGCTGGCTGCTGCGCGTCTCGATCAGATCGGTCGACCAGATCACCGTGCCGGCGACCCGCATCGTCCCGAAGATCTTGGGCAGCGCCGTGCCGTAGCTCGACGTCTGCACCGCCAGTTCGGTCAGCCGCGGCCCCTCGCGCGCCGCGCCGCGGAACAGCCGTCCGTCGATCGCCTGACCGAGGATCGCCCCGACCGCGCCGCCGATCGGCCCGCCGACCATCTGCCCGACCGTGCTCAGCACCAGCGTCGCCATCAGCCCCTCCCCTCGTATCGCCAGGCCCCCAGCAGCGGCCAGTCCGGCACGCCGGGCCGCGCGACCACCCGCCGCAAGCCCGCATCGGCATGGACGATGCCCTCGGCCGTCCGCACCGCGCCATGCAGCTGCCCCGGCCCGACCCGGAACAGCAGCACGTCACCCGCCGCGCTGCCGTCGCCCCGTGCCAGCGCCGCATCGAACCGTGCGATCACCGCGGCGGGATCGCCGCCCCGCAGCGCATATCCGCTCGGCACGTCGCCGGCCCAGCCCGCCCCGCGCAACGCCGCCGCGATCACCCCGATACAATCGAGGCCATGCGCCGCCTCGCGTCCGTGCAGCCGGAACGGCGCGCCCACCAATCCCGAGGCGACCTGCGCGACGCGCTCACCCACCGGGATAGCGGGTCAGCAGGTCGACCCCCGGCAGATGCGGTTCGCCGCGGAAGTTCGCCGCATTGCCGAACCGCGCCGTGCACGTCGCGAAGCTCTTGTCGCACCCCTCGACCAGTTCCACCAACGCCCCCGCCGCCACCGCAAAGGCCGGCGCACCGCGCAGCGTCACGCTCGTCCCGGCGGACAGGTCGATCGCCTGCACCAGCCCGCCGTTCGCGCCGCCGCACCAGCGCAACACCCCGCCCGCATAGGCCCCCGCCACCGGCTCCGCGGCGTCCAGCGTCACCACCCGGTCGGCGACCGCCACCACGCGCGCGAACCGCCGCCGCCCCGCCATCGCGACGCGGCAGCGCCGGTCGCCCAGCTCGGCGCGGCATTCCGCCGACGTCTCCTCCACCACCGGCCGGTCGAGCGCCGCGCTTGCCCCCGCCAGCTCGGCGGTGAAGCCGTCCTCGCCCAGCTCGACCGCACCGATCCGCCCCTCGCCCAGCTCGGCGACGAGCGCCCCCGTCTCCCAGTCGACCGCGAACAGCCGCACCCGCGCCCCGTCCCAGCGCCCGGCGAGCAGGTCCGCCTCGCCGATCGCCGCGCTGGTCAGGCTGCCGCGCACGTCCATCGTATCCGCCTCCAGCCCCGCCGAGCGTTCGATCGCCGACGGCACCATCCCCGGCGCGGCGCGATGCACCAGCCCGTCGACGACGAGATCGCGGTCGTGCGTGGTCAGCCCGATCGCCACGCCGTCGCGCCGCTCGATCCGCCAGCAGAAGGCGACGCACGACAGCGCGGTCACGCGCGCACCTCGATGAGCGGCACCGAGACGGCCTCGCCGGCGAGGAAGGTCGCGCGGCTCACCCGCAACCGGTCCTCGGCGAAGCGGACGACCACGTCGAAGGCGAAGCTCGCGCGCACCACCGCCCCCGCCGCCGGCGCGGTATCGAGCAGCACCACGCCCCCCGCCTCCAGCACGAAGCCCTGCGTCGCGACGCCATCCACCGCGACGCGCACGCTGCCCGCCACCGGCCGCACGATCCGCCGCGTCGCCGCATCATAACGTTTGACCAGGGCGAACCGCCGCCGCACCCCGTCGCCGCTGCCGAGCGGCGCGTCGGTTGCGCCCGCATCGAACGGATCGCGCAAGCGGAACGCACGCGCCGGCCCCATCCGCGCGCGGAAGAAGGCGAGCAGCGTCGCGATATCCGCCTCGCTGCGCACCCCCGGCCCGACATCGTAGCCCGTCCGCGCCTCCGCCCAGCCGGCGTTGCGCTGCTCGGCGCCGCCCGCCGCGGTCAGGATCGTCGTCGCGAAGCCCGGGATCACCGCCGCCTCGCGCCCAAGCGCGATCGGGAACAGCACGTCGTCGTAATCCTGCACGTCATCCTCCCCCTCGAAATGGACGAAGCCGTCGCGCATCACCTGCGGCAGCGCCCACAGCACCGCCGCCGCGACGCCGCGCGTCCGCGCCGCCAGCGCCGCCGCCTCGATCAGCGGCCAATGCGCCGCCGCCTGGTCGCCGCGCAGCACGAACCCGGCGAGATAATGCTGCCGCGCCGGCGGATAGCCGAGCCGCGCCTGCGCCGCGGCGACGCCGCGCGCGGTCGCGGCGCCGTCCCCCGCGGTGACCCAGTCGTAATCCTCGAGCTGCAGCACATCGAACGCCGGCGCCGCCCAGCCGGGCGGCATGTTGGCGCGCTTCAGCTCGGGCGCCGCGGGGTCGAGCACCGTCGGCAGATAGGTGAGCAGATGGCTCCGGCACCCCGGAAACGCCGTCTTCACCGCCGCGACCAGCGCCGCGGTCGACGCCGCCAGCGCCGTCCCGGCGCGATCCAGCGTCACGCGCTGCGCCGCGTCCAGCGTCCCGCGGACCGAGGGGATCGCCACCGGCGCGAACGCCGCCACCGCCGCCGCGTCGTAAAGGCACGGCCGCCCGTCCGCCATCGTCCACCACCACGGCTCGCCGACCTGGAACATCGGCGCCAGCCCCGCGGCGACGCCGATCGCGACGAACGCCGCGGCGACCTGCCGCAGGTATCCCATCGCCCCGTCGTGCGACGGCGACAGCAGGGTCGACGGCGGCACCCAGCCGGTCTGCGCCGGCGCGCCGTCGGCGGCACGCTGCTTCCAGTCGTTCCAGCAATGCGCGTCGAGCAATTCGTAGCTCAGCGACCAGATGACATCGTAGCCGAACATCCCAGCGCGGGCGGCGAAATCGCGATGCCACGCGGCGCAGGCGACGTTGAGTACCCCGCCGCTCAGCCCGACGTAGAAGCCGCCGTACAGCGCATCGAGCCGGAAATAATGGCTCATCCCGACGTAATGCGTGATCGCGCCGCGATACCCCAGATGCAGCGCATTGCGCAGCAACCGCGCCGGGGTGAGATTGTAGCTGTCGTCATAGCCGCTCGCGATGGCGAAGCCGTGCTCTGGCATGACCGCGTCGCCGATCGCCAGCACCGCCCCCGGCCCGTCGCAGGCGATGCCGGTCAGCTCGACCCAGCCCTCCCGCGCCGCCGGCAGTGCCGCGGCGCTGCCGTCATACTCCGGCGCGACCAGCGACACGAACAGCCGGTCGACATCCCCCGCCCACACCGGCTGCGCCTCGTCGGGCAAGCGGAACCCGCCCGACAGCCGCGCGAAATCGAGCGTGACGACCGCATCCTCGGGCGTGCCCACCGCGTAATTCCACAGCCTGACATACCAGGCCCGCGCCACCCCCGCGGCATCGCGCCCCTCGATCGTCAGCGTCGGCCCGTTGACCGCATCCAGCGCCTTGATCCCCGCCGAGCGCCAGCGGAACCGCAACCGGCAGCCGCGGAAATCGCGATCGGTCTCATAGCGCAGCAACGGATGATCGAACCGGTCCTCCGCCTCCCAGATCAGCCCGGCGAGATCGGCGCGTGTATGGAAGACCGCATCGACCCGCATCGCATCCGCCGCGGGATTGGTCACCGCCGCCATCATCGGCCGCGGGAAATTGACCGTCCAGAACCGCGGATCGAACCGCGAGACGACCCCCTCCGCCTGCTGCTCCCGCCGGGAGCACAGCCAATACGCCATATCGGATCTCCCCTGTGCCGGCGGTGGACAGCCCCCGCCCCTCCGTCATCCCGGCGCAGGCCGGGACCCATGGACCCGCGACGCCCACAACGGCGCGCCACACCCCATGTCCCCCAACCATAGGTCCCGGCTTCCGCCGGGATGACGAAAGAGGGGTGAAGGCGACGCGCCCTAACGACCGCCCTCTTCGCGCCTTCGCGTCTTCGCGCGAACAAATCCTATGCGCCTCCCCCCGAACGCGACCGCGCCGCCTCACCCCTCCAGCGCCGCGCGCACCGCTCGCGCGACCTGCCGGCTCGACCGTTCCATCGCTGCCGGCGCTTCCCCCGCCCCGGCCTGCACGTGGATCGTCACCCGCACGTCGCGCGCGCCCGCCGCCGGTGCCGCCTCGACCCGCCCGCTCGCGGTCGGCACGAACAGCTCCGGCCCGCGCTCGCCGACGACATAGCCGCGCCCCGGCGCCACCGGCCCGCCGGTCGCGCGGCCGGGCAGCCCCAGCCCGAGCAACAGGTTGGACAACGACGCCGGCACCCCGATCCCGAAACAGCCCCCGCCGGACGGCCACGGCCCGTCGCGCGGTCCGCCGGCGCGCGATCCCCCCAGCACCGCCCCGACGCCGGCGTGCAGCGCCGCCTTGGCGATCTGCGCCATCGCCGCCAGCGCGACGCCCTTCAGCTCCTCGAAACCGAACGTGCCGCTGCGCACCGCGCGCAGCAGCGCGGCCTCGATCGACCGCCCCGCCCGCTCCGCCCCGGCGCCGAGCGAGCCTTCCAGCGTCCCGCGCATCGCCTCCACCTCGCGCGCGAACCCCGCCGTGTCGGCGTGCACGCCGACCATCATCCGCTCCACCTCATCCATCCGGAAACGCCTCCCGCATCGCCGCCAGCGTCGCGGCGTCGGGCGGCGTCGCCACCGCACCGCCGCCGCTCGCCGCCGCCACCACCGCCGCCAGTTCGGCCGGCGTCGCCCGCCAGAAGGCGTCGGGGCTCCACCCCAGCATCGCCCCGGCAGACCCCGCCAGCCGCACCGCACATGCCGCGAACTCGCTCACCGCCCCGCCAATATCTGGTGGAGCAGGTCGCGCAGCACCGGCGTCAGCTTCGCCAGCCCGACCCCGATCAGCGCCTCGCCCAGCGTCTCGCGTGTCATCCCCTCGGGCGGCTCGCGCAGGCAGTGCCAGAACAACGCCACCAGCTCGCCGATGCGCAGCTTGCCGTCGGTCGCGCGCACGACGAGGTCGAACAGCGAGCCCAGCTCCTGCTCCGCCGCGACCAGCGCCTGGAACGACGGCCGCAGCACCATCTCGCAGCCGTCGACCCGCAGCGTGCATTCGCCGCGCGCCGGGTTCGCGCCCGCGCCGCTCACGACGCCACCACCGGCCCGGAACTCTCCAGGCTCACCGTATAGGATCGCTCGCCGTTGAAATCGCCGGCATAGTCCAGCTTGGTGACCAGGAAGCGCCCGGTCATCGCATCGCCGCTCTCGAAGCTCAGCCGGTAATCGTCGATCGTGCCCGCGAGCGCGCTCGCCTTGATCCGCGCCTCGGCGGCGGAGCCGGTAAACACCCCCGCGCCCGACACGCTGACGCTGCGCACCCCGGCGCCCGACAGCAATTGCCGCCAGCCGCCCGAATCCTTGCTGGTCACCACCACCGCTTCGCCGTTGACGCTCAATTGCGTCGTGCGCAGCCCCGCCACCGTCGCGAACGCCGGCACCGCCGCGCCGTCGCCGACCTTGAGCAGGAACGCACTGCCCCGTTCCACCGCCATCGCCCGTCTCCTTCAGTTGATCCGAAACATCCGCACCGCGAACGTGCTGGTGCCGATCCAATGCTCGGTCTTGCCGCGCACCAGCCGGCTGCGCGCCAGCCGCAGCCCGGCGAGCCGCCACCCCTCCGCGCCGAGGTCGGCGGGCATCGCCTCCATCGCCGTCTCGACCGCGACGATCAGCGCGCGCAGCCGGTCGGGCTGTTCGCCGACATCGGTATAGGTCACCGCGATCGTCCCGACCCGGCCGCTGACGCCGCTCGCATCCGCCGCAGCCAGCACCGGATCGTCCAGCGTCACCCGCGGCATCGCCGCGCGCAGCGGCGGCGCGGCGAACACCCGCGTCCGACGCCGCAGGTGCGCGAGCGTCGCCGCGTACAGCACCGTCCCCGCGCTCACGACCGCGCCTCCGCCGTCAGCCGCATCCGCCGATACGGCCGCCACAGCGCCGCCACCGCGGCGGGCGGCTCGACCCGCCCGTCGCGATGTTCGGACAGATGCGCGGCGAGCAGCACGACGCCCTGTTGCAACGGCGCGGCGAGCAGGTCCCAGCTCGCCGCCAGCCCCGCGGAATAAGCGACCGTCACCGCCGCCCCGCTCCGCACCCAGCCGATGCCGTGGCCGTCGATGTCGATCCCCGCGCCCGCCGCCGGTGCGGTGATCGCCCGCACCGGCAGCTCCGCCAGCCGCTGCCAGCCGGGCGCGGCGACGAGCGTCTGCTCGAAGCCGCGCACGACCAGCCGCTGCCCGCAGAACGCCTCGCCCAGCGCCAATGCGGTCGCCGCCGCACGGCCGAGCACCGCATCCGCCTCCCCCAGCCGCAGATAGTCCGCCGCGGCCGCCGCCGCCGCCGCTATTGCCCCCTCCATATTTCCCCCTTCCCCGCTCAGGCGGCGGCGAATTTGATCAGCTTGATCGCCTCGCTGTCGGCGACGCAGCCACCGATCCGCCGCGTCGCGTAGAAGCTGACGAACGGCTTGTTGGTGTAGGGATCGCGCAGGATCGCGGTTTCGGCACGCTCGGCGATCAGATAGCCCGCGGCGAAATTGCCGAAGGCGATGGCGACCGCGTTGGCGGCGATATCGGGCATGTCCTCCGCCTCGACGACGGGATAGCCGAGCAGCCGCGCCGGCTGCCCCTCGGCAAGCCCCGGCTGCCACAAGGGATGGCCGTCGCTGCCCTTCAGCTTGCGGATGCGCGCCAGCGTATTGGCGTTCATCACCCAGCTCGCCCCCTGCCGGTACGGCGCGCGCAGGCTCTGCATCAGGTCGACCAGCCGTTCGTCGGCCGCGCCGCCGAAATCGCTCGCCGCGCCCGAGGGCAGATATTGCAGCGTCCCCAGCGGCCGCGCGCCGTCCTTCGCGGTGGACACCGGCTGGGTCAGGAACCCCTTGGGCCGGTTGACGCCGTTGCCGCCGACGAACGCCGCACCCTCCGCATGCGCGAATTCCGCCGCGATCTCGTCCGCCAGCCATTGCTCGACGTCGAACGCCGCATCGTCGAGCATCGCCTGGCTCGCCGAGGGGTTGGCGTAGAGTTCGCCCATCGGCGGCACCAGTTCGGTGAACACCGGCGTCGCGGTTTCGGGCCGCGGCCCGGTCTCGCTCGCCCAGCCCGACGGCGTGCCGCCGGTCGTGATGAGCTTGCGATAGCCCGCCGAGCCGACCTGCACGACATTGGCGATGGCGCGGATCGGCGAGGCGCCGGTCAGCACCCGCGCGATCCGCGCATCGATCTCGCGCGGCACCGCATAGCCGCCCGCATCGCCGCTCACCCCGGTGAACGCCTTCATCTCCAGCGTCGCGCCCTGCCGCACGAAGCCTTCGAAGGCTCCGTCCGCCTGCGCCGCACGCGCGCCGTCCCCCCGCGCCATGCGCGCGCCGTCCAACGCCGGCCGATCGACCACGTCCATGCTCATTCTCCTTGGTTGAAAACTCTTGGCCGCCGGCTCAGTCGATCCGGTCGATCCGCGCCCCCGGCTGCATCGGCACTGCGACGAGGCTCACCTCGACCAGCGCCACGCGCAGCAATTCGCGCCGCGCGCCCTGCGCCACGCTGAGCGGCCGATAGCCGACCGACAGGCCGTCGATCGCGTGCCCGCGCACCAGCGCCGCGACGCGCGGATCGTCCACCTCGCCCGCGATCCGCAGCCCGCGCGCATCCTCGCCGATGCCGACGATCCGCCCCACCGGTCGCCCGCGATGCTGCCACAGCAGCGGCACCGCGCCGGCATCCGCAAAGGCCCCCGGGCGCATCACGTCGCCCGCGCGGTCGGCACGGTCGAACAGCGCCGCATAGCCCGCGAAGCGCACCGGCGCGGTCACTCCAGCCATGCGCGGAACCCCAGCTTCACCGCCAGCCCCGTCAGCAGCAGCGCCCCGGCGATCCGCAGCAGCCACCCCGCCGCCGCCTTCCACACCGAGCGCTTGGCGTCGCGCCACGCGCCGAGCAGCTCGCGCAGCGCGGCCAGGTCGCCCTGCGCCTCCTCGTCGCCCAGCCCGAGCCGCTTGAGCGCGCGCATCGCCGACAGCTCGCCCGCCTCCTCGGCGATCGCGCGCATCGTCGCGATGTTGCTGCCCTCGCGCGCCGCCTGCGCCATCAATTGCGCCAGAACCTCGCTCATCGTCCTACTCCCACCATCATGCGTTTCTCCTCGTCCGACAGGAAGCCGGCCGCCGCGACGCTCGCCCACAACCGCTCGCGATCCTCGCTCAGCGCCGCGACGCGATCGAGGTCGACCGAGAGGCTCGCATCCTCGAACCAGCCGTCCAGCCCCTGCGCCAGCGCGGCGAGGATCGTCTCCGCCAGCGGCAGCACGGTCAGCCGCCACAGCGCCCGGTTGGCCTCGCGATAATTGGCGTAGGTCGCATCGCCCGGCAGCCCGAGCAGCATCGGCGGCACGCCGAAGGCGAGCGCGATCTCGCGCGCCGCCGCCGCCTTCAGCCCGACGAAATCCATGTCGGCGGGGCTCAGCGACAGCGGTTGCCAGCGCAGGCCCCCCTCCAGCAGCATCGGCCGCCCGGCATTGCCGGCGCCGGCGAAGCCCGCCTCCATCTCCGCCTTCAGCCGCTCGAACTGGTCGGGCGCCAGCGCGCCGCCGTCGCCGGGATCGTAGACCAGCGCGCCCGACGGCCGCGCCGCATTGTCGAGCAGCGCCTTGTTCCAGCGCGCCGCCGCATTGTGCACCGCGACCGCCCCCGCCGCCGCGCCCAGGCAGCCCATGCCGTAATGATCGTCGACCGGGTTGAAGCTGCGGATATGCACCACGTCGGGCCGCGGCCCCTCGGCATCCAGCCGCGTCCGCCGCTCGCCGACCCGATAGACATAGGCGGTCGGCCAGCCGCTCGCATCCAGCTCGGCGGTGACCCGCTCGGGCCGCAGCGCATAGAGCGCCGCCACCCCGCCGCCGCCGTCGCGCAGCAATTGCACATAGGCGTTGCCGTGCAGCAGCACCTGCGCCGCCGCGCTTTCCAGCAGCGCCTGCCCGCCCGAGCGCGCCGCGACCAGCGTCGCCAGCGCCGGCACGCTCGCCGCGATCGGCGCCGCCGCGACGCTCTCCGCCACCAGCTTCACCGCGCGCTGCGCGATCGCATTGCCCGCGAAGGCCTCGCGCACCTGCGCCTCATACGACCGCGGCCACTCGCCGAGCGCCACCCCCGTCCCCGTACGCGACAAGGCCGGCCGCCCGCCCTCGCGCGCACCCCTGCGTCCGAACAACCGCATGATGATCTCCCGTGATGTAAAGGATGGCAAAAATCCTCCCTCGCTTCAGCGGGGGAGGGGGACCGCCGGCCGCAGGCCGGTGGTGGAGGGGGCGTTTCCACATACGGCGAACGTGCCGTATCCTCCCCCTCCGTCACGCCCTTCGGGCGCGCCACCTCCCCCTGGCGGGGGAGGAGTTAGAAGGCTCACCCCAGGCGCCCCCCTACAACCCCCGCACCCCCGCCCGCGCGCGCCGGCCGAGCATCAGCTCGTTCATCGCCCACACCAGGGCATCCGCCCGGTCCGGCGACCGCCCCGGCCCGTGATAGCCGCCGCCCGCGACCAGCCCGCACATCTCGTCCTCCAGCGCGGCGAACCGGCCGCAATGCCGCACCCGGTCGCGCTCGTAGAGCGTCGCCACCGGTTCGGCGCGCGCGACCTTGCCGCGGCTCGCGCGCACCAAAGTCACCGGCAGCGCGACGTCGGCGGCGAGCAGCACCGATCGCACCATCTGCCCGCCCTGATTGGCCTCCGCCACCACCCGGTCGGCGCGATGCCGCGCCGCGCAATCCGCCACCGCGCGCGCCCAGCCCTCGGGCGACGCCGCCGCCACGCTCGCATCCTCCAGCACATAGGCGAGGCCGTCGCCGTCGCGCCCGACCGCGACGATCCCGCAGGCGTCGCCCGCGCCGGCATCGCTGCCCGCCGGCGGATCGACGCCGATCACCACGCGCACCAGCTCCGCGGGCGCGACGCCGCGGCTCGCCTCGATCCGCGCCCGTGACCACAAGGCACCGGCGAGATCCTCGATCATCTCGCCATCCAGCTCCTGCCGGCCCAACAGCGTGCCGCCATAGGCATCCTCGACATGATCGACGAAGACCGCGGGCAGGAACGGATTGTCGCGCGTCGCCCCGCGCGTCTCGACCAGCCCGCGGGCGCGCAGCACCCGCTTCATCAGCGCGGTCGGCCGCGGCGTCGTCGTCACCACCACCCGCGGTTGCACGCCGCGCCGCAGCCCCATCAGCAGATTGTCCCAGGCGGCATCGCCGCGCCGCCATTTGGCCAGCTCGTCGCACCAGGCGGCGCTGTGTTCGGGGCCGCGCAGCTGATCCGGCACATCCGCCGAATAGATCCGCGCCACCGCACCGTTGGGCCAGCGGACCTCGCCCCGCGACACCGTATAGCGTGGCGTCTGCCCGGTCTTGGCGACGGCGCGCACGCCGCTCGGCCCCTCGATCATCACCCGGCGCACGTCCGCCGCGGTCGCGCCGACCAGCGCGATCTCGGCGCCGTCGTCGGCACCGGCGACCGCGGTCACCCATTCCGCCCCGGCACGCGTCTTGCCGAAGCCGCGCCCGGCGCGGATCAGCCAGATCCGCCAGTCGCCCGCCACCGGCGGCGCCTGCCCGTGCTGCGCCCAGCCGCCCACCCAGCGCTCCGCAAGCTCGCGTTGCATCGGCCCCGGCAGCGACCGGACCAGCCATGTGCGGTCCGCCTCGGACAGCCCGGCGAGCGCCGCGAAGATATCGGTCGTCGCGTCGCTCATGCCGCCGTCTCGTTCTGCTTGCGCTTGGCGAGCGTGGCGAGCCGCCGGAGGATCAGCGCATCGCTCTCCTCGCGCGTCGTCACCTGCCGCGGCGGTTTGCCGCGCTGTTCGCGCCCGGCCCGCCGCTGGTCGTGCCAGATGAGCAGCCGCAGCCCATGGTCCCAGTCGAAGCGGCCCGTGCCGGTGTCCGCCGCCGCCGCATCGCCGCCCGACAGGACATAGGCCATCGCCTGCGTCTCGATCGTCAGATAGCCCGCGTCGAGCGCCGCCCGCCAGGCTTCGCGGAAGGCGGCGTTGGTCCGCTGCCGGTAATAGGCCTGCGCCGGATCGATCCCGATTCGCCGTGCCGCCGCGCTGATGTTCCCGGTGCGCGACAGATGATCCATGAATGCGTCGGTCAGCGCCGCCGTCCACCGCACGCGTCGGCCGCGCTCGGGCAGCACGATCGTGATCGTCTCGCGTTGGTCGGGCGTGGCCCCGTCTTGGTCTGCCGCGATACCTACCGCCATCTTTCGCCCCCCGTTCGCCAAAACGCGATCGGGCCGGCAGCGGCGGGGCTTCCACCCCGACCGCTCCGGCCCGACCCGCAATTCCTCATCGTTCCTGTTATGTACCCTAACAGCGTGACGATGTCAAGCGCTTTGTACCAAATAGGATAGCACGGTTTTCATCCGTGCTGTTACTATTCCACTGGTTGAAGGAGAGTTTGTAACTTGCGATAATCACACGCATTCGCGCATCGACCTGTCCAACAAATTGTGTCACAAACGGGTCCATCGCAGCATAGGATGTGACTCCCGGCCGCCGTCTCGCGCAATTCTGCGGCAGCCATGGCTCGGGTGACATCGATCAGGACGGGCCGTTCGGCAATGACCAGAAAACGTACATCGCTGAACGGAAAAGGCTTTTTATGAGGATGGCATTGGGTCCGGCCGCGCATGGCCTGATCGCCGGCGACCTTACCGTGGCCGAAGTCGATTCGGCCTATGAGGCGATTCTCGGTCTGCCCCGCGACGCGGTGATCGGCCGCAATGTGTTGGACACGCTGGCCGAGGCCGACCGCACCGCCGCCGAACGCCATTTGCGGCGTATCCTCGACACCGGCGAACCGCGATTCTTCTCGCAGCGCCACGTTCGCCCCGACGGCAGCGCGCTCTGGGTCAATCTGCACGTCTCGCGCATGGGGGTGGGCGACGACCGCAAGCTCGCGGTGACCTGCCAGCCGCTGCGCGAACAGACCACTTCGCCTTCGACGGTCGAATCGCAATGGCGGATGGCGCGGCTGCTGCTCACCGCGATCCGCAGCGGCAAGCAATCCTTCGGCCAATCGCTCATCGGCAACCCCGCGACTGAGATCCTGCTCAGCGCCTATGTCGCCGAGGCGGAGGCGAAGGCGATCCAGGGCGGCGAGATCGCGACGCGGATCGCGGTGGACTGGCTGCTCGCACGGCGCTGGCTGCTCGCGCTCGGCAACGCCGGCTTCATCGAACTCGAACGCCCCGGCCCGATCATGGAGGATACGCCGATCCGTTTGAGCCCGCAGGCGCTGACGATGCTGGAGGCGATCTTCGGCTCGCTCCTCGCCGTCGCCCAGGGCGCACCGGTCGAGGCCTAGGTAAATTCCTCCCCCGCCAGCGGGAGGTGGCATGCCGAAGGCATGACGGAGGGGAGGTAAGCGATGTCCGCGGCTGTCGTATCCTCGGCCTCCGTCACGACTTTTTCGCGCGCCACCGCCAGGGGGAGGAATTTACGAGAGATCGATCGGTCCTGACCGGTCAGCGCGATCGCGTCGCCGCGCGCGACCGCAACGCCAGCCGTGCCCTTGCGAGCCACCCGCGCGGTATGGTGGGTCGCAACGAGTCGCCCAGCAACGGCTGGAACTCATGCGGCTCGAACGGCACGTGCGCCAGATCGAGCATCAGACCGGTGACGTCCTTCGACAGGCTGGCGTGATTGTCGGCATCGTACGTCGCGCGCAACGCCTGCCCCAGCGGCTGCAGCTTGGCGTCCTGCCCGCGCAATCGTTCGGTATCTTCGTCGTCGCCGGTACCGCTGCCGTCCATGATTGCCGCCCTCGTCCATCCGCTCAACGAACGGCGCGGCCAGTGGTTCAGTCCGGACGCCCCGGCTTGTCCGCAGGTCCACCGGCGCCCTCGCCGCCCGGCGGGTCGCCGTCGGCCACCGCCGTCTCGCCGCCGCCGTAGCAGCGATCGAGATAATGGTTGGCGATGATGTAATGGGCACGCACCGCCTCGGGGTGGGTGGCGCGCTGTGCCAGCTCCAGCTCGGTCTCCGCCCGTGCGTAGAAATAAGTCGTGTCGTCGCGCATGTCCGTTGCTTTCCGGCGATACGTAGATCGCAAATCCTATAGGGTGGCGGTGGCCGCGCCGATCAATGGGGGCGCCGCTGCGGCGGCGGCGATCCGCCCGACCGCGTCAACGGCTCGCCGCATCGGCGAGTCCTGCCCAGGCGGCGATCTCGGCATCGCAATGGCCGTGGACGATCAGGTCCCCCGCGCGCTCCGCCGCCAGATCGACCGTCACCGTCCCGCGCCATTCCCAGGTCGCATTGCCCGACAGGCTGACCATCGCGTCGCGCGCGACCTCGGCACGCACCAGCCCGCCCTTGTTGAAGACGGTGATCGGCGCATCATAGGCCAGCCGTCCGGTTAGGCACGCGGCGAAGGCGGAGGCGGCCATCGCGCTGCCGCAACTGTCGGTCAGCCCGACGCCGCGCTCGAACGTCCGCACGAACAGGTCGCCCCCCCGCATTTCGACGAACGACACGTTGGCGCGATTGGGCAGCCAGTCCGGCGCCGCCTCGCACGCGCTGCCCAGCGCGACCAGCTCCGCCTCGTCGACGCGATCGACGAAGCTCACCAGATGCGGATTGGGCATCGCGACCGCGGTGAACAGCCGCGCGCTGCCCAGCGGCGGCACGACCGCCTCGACGATCCGGGCTCCCGCGCCGTGCAGCGGCCAGGCTGCGGCATCGAGCCCCGCCGGCCCCGCCGTCTCGCGCACCGTATAGACCCCAGGCGCCAGCTCGGCATCGCGCACCACCGCGGCGCTCGACGTCTTGAGCCTCACCTGGCCTGCGTCGATCCCAAGCGCCTCGAACCCCAGCCGCGCCACACACCGCAGCCCGTTGAGGCACGTCTCCGCCTCGCTCCCGTCCGAATTGTACATGACCATGGAAAACTGATGTTCTTCATCGCCTTGGCCGAGCAGGAGCAGGCCGTCGCCGCCCACCGGCCCGCGCCGGTCGGCGAGCGCCCGCGCCACCGCCGCCCATTCCGCCGCGGCCAGATCGATGGCGCGCGCATCGATCAACGGAAAATCATTGCCAGAGCCATGGCATTTCACGAAATCGAACTTCACCACACCCGTCCCGTTGCGGCCCTATGGACCGCTTATGTTCTCGTCTCGCCGCGCCGATACACCCGCGGTGGCGGTCACGGCAAACGATAATGATCGGCCAATCGGTCGAGCGCGAGCGTCAGCACCAGCCGCCCGGCGCGCGCCGGCCAGCCCAACGCCTTCTCCGCCACGGGCAGCCCCTCGCCCGCGCAGATCACCCGCCACGCGACATCGGCGAGCCCCTTGCCCGCCGCGGCCAGCGCCGCGTCGAACCGGCGTTTGGCGGCGATCTGCGCCGTCGTCGGGTCGAGCCCCGCGCCGCCGCCGCCATCGACCCGCGCCACCCAGCGCATCGTCACCCGCGGCCCCAACGCCGCCGTCTCGTAATCGCCGCGCAGCCGCTCCCCCGCCTCGAACTGCCGCGCATCGACCAGTCCGCGCGCGCGCAGCCAGCCGAGCGGCGATTCGGCGACGTTCACCGTCACGCTGCGCCCCTTGCCTATCGTTCGTTCGACCAGCTCCCGCATCACCGCCTCCATCCGAGTCGCAACCCACTTGCCACAACGTCAGCTTTGTAGGACAGGGAAATAACCGCAGCGGTTAGGAGGCAGAGATGATTACCGCCATTCGTGAGGTGCGCAGAGCGAAGAACCTGACCCTTGAGGAGGTCGCGCGCCGCTGCGTCCCGCCGACGACCGCACAGACGATCGGCCGGCTCGAAACCGGCACGCGCACCGTCTCGGTCGCCTGGCTCAACCGCATCGCCGCCGCGCTGGGGGTCGCGCCCGCCGATCTCGTCACCCTCCCCGACCGCGCGACGCTGCCCGTCGCCGCGACGCTCGATGCCGAGGGCGCGCACGCCCCGCGCCAGCCGCTCACCCTCGTCCCGCCGCAGCCCGCCCCCGGCGGCGTCGCGATCAGCGTCACCGGCGGCATCGGCGATTATCGCGCCGGCGACGCGATCTGGTGCGAGCTGCGCGCGCCCGACCGGTTCGACCAGGCGCTCAACCGCGACGTCCTCGTCCCGCTGCCCGCCGGCCGCTTCCTCTTCGCCCGCCTCATCGGCCGCGACGGCGACGCGCTGCTCCTCCTGCCCCTAACCCCCAACGCACGCCCCACCTCGGTCACATCACCGGCATGGTTGGCGCAGGCCTCCCGCCTGATCCGCACGCTATAGCGTTCACGCGAACCAAATCGTCGGGGCCAGCGACCCGCTTTAGCTGCACCGCAACATCTGCTACAGGCGCACGCATGCTCAACCTCAACGGCATCACCGTGCGCCTCGGCGGCCGCACGATCCTCGACGGCGCGACCGCGGCGCTGCCGCCCGGCGGGCGGATCGGGCTGATCGGCCGCAACGGCGCCGGCAAGTCGACGCTCGTCCGCGTCATCGCCGGCATGCTGGAACCCGACGACGGCTCGGCCGACATGCCCAAGGGCGCCCGCCTCGGCTATATCGCGCAGGAAGCGCCCTCGGGCACCGCGACGCCGTTCGAGACGGTGCTCGCCGCAGATACCGAGCGCGCCGCGCTGATGATCGAATCGGAGACGAGCGAGGACCCCGACCGGCTCGGCGACGTCTACGAGCGCCTCATCGCGATCGATGCTTATACCGCGCCGATGCGCGCCGCGCAGATCCTCCTCGGCCTCGGCTTCGACGAGGAGATGCAGCAGCGTCCGCTCGACAGTTTCTCGGGCGGCTGGAAGATGCGCGTCGCCCTCGCCGCCCTCCTTTTCTCGCAGCCCGATCTGCTGCTGCTCGACGAGCCCTCCAACCACCTCGATCTCGAAGCGGTGATGTGGCTCGAGGATTTCCTCGTCGGCTACAAGGCGACGATCGTCGTCGTCAGCCACGAGCGCGACTTCCTCAACAACGTCGTGGACAACATCCTCCACCTGCAGAACGGCAAGATCACGCTTTACGCCGGCGGCTACGACAGTTTCGAGCGTCAGCGCGCCGAGCGGATGGCGCAGCTCGCCGCCGCCAAGGCCAATCAGGACGCGCAGCGCGCCAAGCTGCAGGATTACGTCGCGCGCAACTCGGCGCGCGCCTCGACCGCCAAACAGGCGCAGAGCCGGCAGAAGATGCTCGCCAAGATGCAGCCGATCGCCGAGCTCGCCAACGATCCGTCGCTGTCGTTCGACTTCCCCGATCCCAGCGAATTGCGCCCGCCGCTCATCACGCTCGACATGGCGAGCGTCGGCTATGCCGAAACGCCGATCCTCAAGCGGCTCAACATGCGGCTCGATCCCGACGACCGCGTCGCGCTGCTGGGGCGCAACGGCAACGGCAAGACCACGCTCGCCCGCCTGCTCGCCGCGCAATTGACGCCGATGGACGGCGACATGAATGCGAGCGGCAAGATGAAGGTCGGCTATTTCACCCAATATCAGGTGGAAGAGCTCGATGCCGACGACACGCCGCTCGAACATATGACCCGCATCATGCGCGGCGCCAGCCCCGCCGCGGTGCGTGCGCAGCTCGGCCGGTTCGGCTTCTCCGGCGACAAGGCGGTCGGCAAGGTCGGCAAGATGTCGGGCGGCGAGAAGGCGCGGCTCGCGCTGGCGCTGATCACCCGCGACGCGCCGCATCTGCTCATCCTCGACGAGCCGACCAACCATCTGGACGTCGATGCGCGCGAAGCTTTGGTGCAGGCGCTCAACGCCTATACCGGCGCCGTCGTGCTGGTCAGCCACGATCGGCACATGCTGGAGATGACCGCCGACCGGCTCGTCCTGGTCGACAACGGCACCGCGCGCGAGTTCGACGGCACGCTCGACGATTATATCGCCTTCGTGCTCGCGGGCGACAAACAGCCCGAGCAGAAGGGCAAATCGGGTACGAAGAAGGAAAAGGGCAAGCCGCTCGACCGCGACGCCGACAAGGCGCGCCGCAAGGCGATCCGCGATCGCGAGGCGGAGATCGCCAAGCTCACCACCGATCGCAACGCGATCGACCGCGCGATGTTCGATCCGAAGACGGCGGAACCGCGCTACGCCAAATTGGCAATGGGCGAGTTGATGAAGCGCCGGGCGGACGTACAGGCGCAGATCGAGACAGCGGAAGCGGCATGGCTGGAAGCGACCGAGGCACTGGAGACGGCTTAGGGAACGCGTGCTCCGTTAAATCACGAGACGGATCGACGATCACGGCCGCATCGGCTGCGCGAAGGCGCGGAGGTGTAAAGCGTGCATCCTATCCTCCCGTCACCCCGGCCTTGCGCCGGGGTCCCGCTTCTTTTTCTCTCCCGGCGGGAAGCGGGATGCCGGATCAAGTGCGGCATGACGGATCCAGTCATAACGGCGCGTTCGTGACATCGTCGCCACCGCACGCTACCTGTAAATTCCAATCGCGCCGCCGCCCGCCACCAGCGCAATGCAACATAGCGGTTGCACATAAATCTTTCCAATCATAAGCAACTTCACGGTTGCATCAGGCGCAACCGAAAGGTTGCCGATGTCCTCCCCCACGCCGATGCCGAAGCCGGTGCAGGCCGCCCGCCTGTTCGCGGCGCTATCGGATCCGACGCGGCTGTCGCTGCTCATCATCCTGCGTAGCGGCCCCGGCCGCTCGATCGCGCGCCTGTCTGCCAATGCCGGCATGACGCGCCAGGCGGTCACCAAACATCTGCGCGTGCTCGAAGACGCTGGCCTCGTCAGCGCCGAACGGCTCGGCCGTGAGACGCATTACAGGAGCAAGCCCGGTGCGCTCGACGCCGCGCGTCGTACGCTCGACGCCATCGCCGGCGATTGGGCGGCGCTCCGTCCCCCGCCCGCCGCAAACTGACGATACCGGACAAGAAAAGGCGCGGGAGTTGCCCCCCGCGCCGCCCTCATGTCCTGAAACGGGGTTCAGCCCTCGGCGTCGGCCTCGTCCGCGGCACCCGCCGCCGGCCGCTCGAACCACGCCTCGATCTCGCCCGACAGCTTCAGCGTCAGCGGCCGGCCGTGGCGATCGACCTTCTTGCCCAGCGCGACGCGGATCCAGCCGGCGGGGCGGTCATATTCCTCGACGTCGCGGCGCTCGACGCCCTTGAAGCGGATGCCGATGCCGCGCTCCAGCGCGGCCTGGTCGAAATAGGGGCTCGACGGATCGGTCGACAGGCGATCGGGGGGCGTATCGGTCATGTCGCCGCGCTTAGCGGCATCGCCCCGGCCCCGCTACGAAAAAGCGGCGCGGACAGGATGTCCGCGCCGCCTCCCCGACGAACCGCTGCAAGCCTTAATAGCCGTAGCCATATCCGTAACGCGGGCCGTAATCGTAATACCGCTCGCGGACGACCACGCGCGGCGGCGGGGGCGGCGGCGCATAATATTCGTCGCGATAGACCACCCGCGGCGGCGGCGGCGGTGCATCGTAATAATAGCCGCGGTCGTAATAACGATCGCGGTTGTTGCCGGCGACCGCCGCACCGATGCCGAGCCCGACGATGCCGCCGAGCAACGCACCCGCCGCAACGCTGCCGCCGTTGCCGCGGTGATAATGGCGATAGCCACCCCAACGCTGCGCATCCGCCGGCGCGGCCGCCGTCAGCGCGGTCGCGGCGAGCGCGATCCCCAGACCTGCCTTCTTCAACATCGCATTCATCACGTCGAACCTCCTCTAACACGACGCTCGGAGTATCTGGTCCAAACGCACAGAGCGGCGAGCGTGTTGCATATCGTTTAGGCGAGTCGGGCTGAACCGAGGCGGAATGCCCCGTTCATCCGCGGTTTAGGCGGCGTGCCCAGCGAAGGTGCGGCCGCGGCTCAGTTCACCCAGCCGCCGTCGATGACATGCACCGCGCCGGTGGTGAACGCCGCCTCGTCGCTTGCTAGATACAGCGCCAGCGCCGCCACCTCGTCCGCTTGGCCCAGCCGCCCCATCGGCTGACGCGCGACGAACGCCGCCTGCGCCGCGGCATAATCGCCGGTGTCGTGCAGCCGCTGCTGCAACGACGGCGTGTCGACCGTGCCGGGGCAGATCGCGTTGCAGCGGATGCCCTGGCCGACGAAGTCGGCGGCGACCGCCTTGGTCAGGCCGATCACGCCCGCCTTGGTGGTGCCGTAGGCGAACCGGTTGGGGATGCCCTTCACCGAACTGGCGATCGAGGATACGTTGACGATCGCGCCGCCGCCGCCCGCCAGCATCGCCGGCAGGAAGGCGCGGACGGTGCGATACATCGCGGTCATGTTGATCGCGATCGCCTGCGCCCATTCCTCCTCGCTGCAATCGAGGATGGTGCCGGCGTGGACGATGCCGGCGACGTTGGCGAGCACGTCGATCCGCCCGATCTCCGCCGCCAGCGCCGCCACCGCCGCGCCGTCGGTGACGTCGAGCGCGCGCGTCTCGCACCCCGGGACGTCGGCGAGCGCGTCGCGGTCGCGGTCGGTGGCGATCACCCGCGCGCCTTCGGCGGCGAACCGCTCCGCCGTCGCGCGGCCGATGCCCCGCGCCGCTGCGGTGACCAGCGCCACCTTGCCGTCCAATCGTGTCGTCATACTGCCGTCCTGCGTTGGGCGATCGGCAGGCACGCCGGGCCGATCGGGTCGAAAGCCTTGTAGGTGAGAATGAATTCGCGGTGGCCCAGCTCTTCGGAGACGCTGCGCTGGCCGCCCGCGACGGCGAGCACCGCATCGACGATCTCGGCACCGACCTCGTCCAGCGTCGCCGCGCCTTCGAGGATGCGGCCGGCATTGATGTCCATGTCGGCGGCGAGGCGACGCGCGGTCTCGGGATTGGCACACACCTTGATCACCGGTGCGATCGCCGATCCCACCACCGATCCGCGTCCGGTGGTGAAGATCGTCAGATGGCAGCCGGAGGCGATCATCTCGACGATCTCGGCATTGTCCGAGATATTGGGGAAGCCGAATCGCGGCTCGCCGTCGGGCACCACGTCGAGCAGGTAGAGCCCGCCCGCCGGCGGCACGTCGCCGGGCTTGATGATGCCGCTGATCGGCGAGGAGCCCGATTTGGAATAGGCCCCCATCGATTTCTCTTCCTGCGTCGTCAGCCCGCCCTCGGCATTGCCGGGGGCGAAGCTGCCGAAGCCCATGATGGTATAATAACGTTCGGCCTTGGCGACGCTGGCGATCAGCTCCTCGCCCAGTTCGGGGGTGATCGCGCGATCGGCCATGATCCCCTCGCAGCCGACGAGTTCGCCCGTCTCCTCGAAGATGCAGGTCGCGCCGGCCCCGACCAGCGTGTCGAAGGCGCGGCCCACGGCGGGGTTGGCGGTGATGCCGCTGGTGCCGTCCGAGCCGCCGCAGATCGTGCCGACGACGAGTTCGTCGATCCCCATCGCCACGCGCTCCACGCCCGCGATCTCGGCCTGCACCCGCGCCACCGCGGCGAGGCCGGCGGCAATCGTCGCCGCGGTGCCGCCCGTCTGCTGGATGACGAGCAGCTCGGCCGGGCGGCCGCTCGCCGCGACCAGCGCCTGCAACCGCTCGCGATCGAAGCTCTCGCAGCCGAGCGAGACGATCACCAGCCCGCCGACGTTGGGGTGCGTCGCCACCGCCTCCATCACCTTGGCGGCATAGGCATTGGGATAGCAGCCGGGGAAGCCGATCAGATGGACGTCGGGATCGTCCGCCTTGTCGACGATCCGCCGCGCGACGTGATGCGCGCATTCGACCAGATAGGCGACCGCGACGGTGTTGCGGATGCCCTTGCGGCCGTCGGCGCGGGCGTAGCCGCGGATCATGCCCGCGCCTCCGTCACCGTCGCGCGCGTGTGGCTGGCGATATAGTCGCTCTTCATATTGTGCATATGGACCCAATCGCCGGTGTCGGCCGCCGCGGTCATCGACCCGATCGGCGCGCCATATTTGATGACCTTGTCGCCCAGCGCGAGGCGGCGGCGCGCGATCTTGTGGCCGACGGTGATCCCCTCGCGCGCCGGCACGGTGCCGCCGCCGATCGGCAGCACGTCGCCCGCCGCGATCGGCGCGACGCAGATCAGGACGTTGTCGTCGGGGTGAAGCAGGATCAACTGGTTGGTCACGGGCGACATCGGCTCCGGTTGCGGAAGGGGATCGAGCAGCGGCCAGGCGGCATCGGGCACCGGCGTCGCGATCCGCGCCACCATCGCCGCGACCTGATCCGCGCCGACCAGCCCGGCGACGACGCAGGCGACCGCCGGGTGACGCAGCGGGAAATGCAACGCCGCGGCCGGCAGCGCCACCCCTGCCCGCGCACAGGCGGCGGCGAGCGCCCGCGTCCGCGCGACGATCGCCGCATCGGGCGCCGCATAATCGTAATGCAGCCGCTGCGGATCGGCCTCGGCCGGATCGGCGGCGAGGATGCCGCTATTGTACGGCCCGCCGACGATCACCCGCACGCCGCGCTCCGCGCAGCGATCGAGCAGCGCCGCCGCGCTCCGGTCGAGCAACGTATAGCGTCCGGCGAGCAGGATGACGTCGAGGTCGACGCGGTCGAGCAATTCGTCGCACACCGCGATCTCGTTGACGCCGATGCCGATTCCCCCGACCGCGCCGGCCCGCTTCAGCGCCACCATCGCCGCATGCCCGCCATCGAGGAAGGCGGCGAGATGGCGGGGATGATCGTCGCCATGCGTCATCCGGCCGAGATCGTGCGCGAACAACAGGTCGACGCGCTCGCGGCGCAGCCGCGCCAGGCTCGCCGCGAACGACGCGCGGATCCCGTCCGCGCCGTAATCGAACGCGGGCTCGAACGGATCGGCATCGACGAAGCCGTGCCGGCTGCCCTGCGCCGCGGTCGGCACCAGCAGCCGCCCGACCTTGGTCGAGACCAGCGCCCGCCCCGCCGGATCGTGCACGGCCAGCGCCGCCCCCAGCCGCCGCTCGGCGAGGCCGAAGCCGTAATGCGGCGCGGTGTCGAAATAACCGATGCCAGCAGCGAGCGCCGCGGCGACGGTCGCCATCGCCTCGTCGTCGCCGACCGCGCGATACAGATTGCCGATCGCCGCGGTCCCCATGCCGAAGCGCGGCAGCAGCGGCGCGCTCACGCCGTCACCGCCGTCACCGCCGTGTCGCGATGCAGCCGCGCGAACAGCGCGACGCCGACGAAACAGGCGGCGGGCACCAGCATCGCGAAGCGGATCGACCCCAGGTCGGAGACGAACCCCATCGCCGCGGTCAGCACCGCGCCGCCGATGATCGCCATCACCAGCAGCGACGCGCCCGGCTTGGTCAGCGGCCCCAGCCCGCGCAGCGTCAGCACGAAGATCGTCGGATACATGATCGACATCAGCGCGCTTGACAGCACCAGCGCGGCGACGCCGGCCGGCCCGCCGACGAACGCGGCGACCGCGCACAGCAGCGCATCGATCGCCGCGAAGATCAGCATCAGCCGCGCGCCCGAGATGCGCGCCATCAGCGCCGCGCCGACGAACCGGCCGGCCATGAACAACGCCAGCGACAGCGTCAGCAGCCACGCCGCGCGCTGCGTCCCGAACGACGGCAGCTCGACCGCGACGTAGCGGATGAGGAAGCTCCATACCCCGACCTGCGCGCCGACGTAGAGGAACTGCGTGCCCACCCCGGCGAGATAGCGCGGCGACGCGAGCAATTTGCCATAGGCGCCGGGGGTGCGCGCGTCCGGTTCGCTCGGCCGCGTCGCGACCGCGGGAAAGCGCGTGACGACGATCACCGCCGCCCAGGCGAAGACGAGCAAGGCGATGACGAGATACGGCAACCGCACCGCCGAGGCCGCGGCGACGTCGCCCGCGCGCTCGTCGGCGAGGATGAAGGTCGCGCCGAGCGTCACGCCGGCGATCGAGCCAAGGGGATTGAACGCCTGCGCGAGGTTGAGCCGCCGCTCGGCGGTGGCGGCGCTGCCGAGCGCGGCGACCATCGGATTGGCCGCGGTCTCGAGGAAGGCGAGGCCGCTGGCGATGACGAACAGCGCGAGCAGGAAGAAGCCGTAGCTCAGCATCAGCGACGCCGGCCAGAACAGCAATGCGCCGATGCCGAACAGCACCAGCCCCTGCACCACCGCGGTCTTGTAGCCGAACCGCTGCATCACGATCGCGCCGGGAATCGCGAAGCAGAAATAGCCGAGGTAGAAGGCCGATTGGACGAGGCCCGATTGCAGGTCGCTCAGCGTGAACACCGCACGGAAATGCGCGATGAGGATGTCGTTGAGATTGTTGGCCATGCCCCACAGGAAGAACAGGCCGATGGTTAGCAGCAACGCGCCGCGACCGGCGGGCGTTGCGCCATCATCGTCCTGTACGGCGACGCTCGGGTTCATTATGCCTCTCCCACGCTCTCTCCACGAACGGTCGCGGTTCGCGGGATTTGGCCGTGAGTCTATGCCCTCCGGCCGCGATATGAAATGTAAAAATCACTTTCATCTGCGGATTTTCCTTGCCACGATCGACGCTTAGGTGACGGGAGTGACGAGGACGATGACCAAACCGTTTCCATGTTTACCCCGTCACCCCGGACTTGTTCCGAAGTCCACTCTGCGGCGAGGAGAACGGCGTGAGGCGCGGGCATCCTCCCGAGGAACGGTGGCCCCGGAACGGGTCGAGACCTCGAAAAAACACCTCATCCACCCCGGCGAAGGCCGGGGCCCAGTCGGTAAGGCCGTCGCAAGTCATTACAAACCTTCGCCCAACTGGACCCCGGCTTCCGCCGGGCTACAAGCTTGGCGCGTCACGGACCGATTTCCGCAGCGGTCTCGAACAAGTCCGGGGTAACGGACGGATGGGGAAACGGCGGCAAGCGTCGACGTAAGAACAACGACCGGGGGAGGACAGATGACGACCAAAGCGCGCTACCAGGCGCCGGCACTCACCAAGGGGCTAGAGATCCTCGAACTGCTCGCCGCGTCGAGCGTGCCGCTGACCATGTCCGATGTCTCGACCGCGCTCGGCCGCTCGGTCAGCGAGATCTTCCGCATGCTGCAGGTGCTCGAGGCGCATCGCTACATCGCCCGCGGCGACGACGGCTATCGGCTCACCAACCGGTTGTTCGCGCTCAGCATGGGCCAGCCGCCGGTGCGCGATCTCGTCTCCACCGCGCTGCCGGTGATGCGCACGCTCGCCCGCGAGACGGGGCAGAGCTGCCACCTCGTCGTCGTCTCGGGTGCGGAGATCGTGGTGATCGCCGGGGTCGAGGCGCCGGGCCTGTCGGGGTTCGCGGTGCGCGTCGGCTATCGCCGGCCGCTGCATCGCTCCGCCTCCGGCCGTATCCTGCTCGCCTTCCAGCCCGAGGATACGCGCGCGGCGATGCTCGACGAGGTGCGCGCGACCGGCGACACGATCGACGACGCCGCGCTCGCCGGCCAGCTCGCCGCGATCCTCGCCGAAGGCTGCGGCACGACGCCGAGCCCGCTGCTCAACGGCATCACCGACCTGTCCGTCCCGATCCTTTCGTTCGGCGCCGCCCGCGCCGCGCTCACCGTGCCGTTCGTCGACGGCCCCGGCAGCCTGGTGCCGATCGCCGCGACGCAGGACGTGCTGCGCGCCGCCGCCGCCGCGATCGCCGAGGCGCTCGACCCGGCGCTCGGCGATCTCTCCGGCAAGGGCGAGGCGACATGATCCGCCGGACGACGGCGACCGCCCTCGCGCTGGCGGCGCTGCTGCTCGCCGGCGGCGCGCAGGCGCGCGACTATCCCAGCGACGCGCCAGCGCGCGACTATCCCAGCGACGCGCCGGCGCGCGATTATCCCAGCGACGCGCCAGCGCGCGACTATCAGAGCGCGCCGCCGCGGCGCACCGCGGTGGAGAAGGATTGGGGTCCGTGGCTCGGCCCCTATCGCGCACGGCTGGTGCCGGTGCTGATGGAGGATTTCGGCGAACGCTATCTGTATGCGCCCGCCAACGCCGCCTTGCCGCCGCCGCGGCCGGGCGAGCAACGCGTCGTCTTCCTCGGCGATTCGATCACCGACCGCTGGGATCTCGCCGCCGGCTTTCCCGGCGCGCCCTACGTCAATCGCGGCATCGGCGGGCAGGTGACGGCGCAATTGCTGCTGCGCTTCCTGCCCGACGTCGTCGCCTTGCGACCCGCGGCCGTGGTGATCCTCGCCGGCGTCAACGACGTGCAGGGGGTTCTGCAACGCGAAACCCCCGAGCAGATCGAGGATCATTGGCAGGCGATGGCCGACATCGCCGACCGCCACGGTATCGCATTGGTGTTCGGCGCGTTGCTGCCGGTCAACGATTACACCCCCGCCGCGCGCGACGTCGTGCGCGAGCGCAAGCCCGCCGAACTCCACGCGCTCAACCGGTGGCTGCGCGGCTTCTGCGAACGGCGCGGCTATGCCTTCGCCGATTACGAAACCGCGCTCGCCGACGACAGGGGCCTGATGCGCCGCGACTATACCGTCGACGGCATCCACCCGCTCGCCGCCGGTTACGCCCGCATGGCGCCGGTCGCCCACGCCGCAATCGAGGCCGCGCTGGCCAGCAAGACGAAGAGGACCCCCTGATGCGCTATCCCAAGCTTCTCGCCGCCGGCTTGTGCCTGACGGCATCCGCCGTATCGGCGCAGACCAACGTGCCCGGCGATCCCTATGCCGGCGACCCCGTCGGCATCGTCGCCGATCCCTGCCCCGCCCACCCCAAACCCGCCGACGGACAGGCATGGCAGATGTGGAAGCTCCACATGCTGACGCGCGACCACGGCCAGCTCTGCCGCTATCGCGCGCAGAATGCCGCGCTCACCGAACCGGCGCGCGTCGTCTTCATGGGCGATTCGATCACCGACAATTGGATCGGCGCCGATCCGTCGCTGTTCACGCACGGGCTGGTCGATCGCGGCATCGGCGGCCAGACCACGCCGCAGATGCTGCTGCGCTTCCGCCAGGACGTGATCGCGCTGCGCCCCGAGGCGGTGCACATCATGGCCGGCACCAACGACATCGCCGGCAACACCGGCGCCGCGACGGTCGAGACGGTACAGGGCAATATCGAGACGATGGCGGAGCTGGCGCACGCGCACGGCATCAAGGTGATCCTCGCCTCGATCCCGCCCGCCGCCGCCTTTCCGTGGAGCCCGGAGATGCGCCCGGCGCCGCAGATCCTCGCCTTCAACCGCTGGCTGCGCGGCTATGCCGGGGCGCATGGCTATACCTATGTCGACTATCACGCCGCGCTGACCACGGCGGAGGGCGGCATGAAGCCCGGCCTCGCCAGCGACGGCGTCCATCCGACCCCGGCGGGCTATGCGATCATGCGTCCGCTCGCGCTCGCCGCAGTCGCCAAGACGCTGGGTGGCGGTCGATGAGCGTCGATCGCCGCGGCTTCCTTGCCGGCAGCGCCGCACTCGGCCTCGCCCAGGCGACACCTGCCATAGCCGCCGCCGCGCCGCCGCACGCGGCGCTGCGCCCGGTCAAGGTCGCCCCGCCGCAACGCTTCACCGCCGACTGGCAATCGCTCGCCGCCGGCTATTCCGCGCCCGACTGGTTCCGCGACGCCAAGTTCGGCATCTGGGCGCATTGGGCGGCGCCTTCGGTCCCCGGCATCGGCGACGATTGGTATGCGCGCAACATGTACCTTCAGGGTCACCCGACCTACGACCATCACCTGAAGCATTACGGCCACCCCGCCGACACCGGTTTCATGCAGATCCAGAACCAGTGGCGCGCGGAACATTGGGACCCGGCCGAGCTGCTCGACCTCTACAAGGGTGCGGGCGCACGCTATTTCATGGCGCTCGCCAACCATCACGACAATCTCGACTGTTTCGCCTCGACGCATCAGCCGTGGAATTCCACACGCGTCGGCCCGAAGAAGGACATCGTCGGCATCTGGGCCGGACTGGCGCGCGAGCGCGGGCTGCGCTTCGCCGTCTCCAACCACAGCGCCCACGCCTGGCATTGGAACCAGATCGCCTACGGCTACGATCCCGTCGGCCCGCGCCGCGGCCAGCGCTACGACGCCGCGACGTTGACCCGCGCGCAGGGCCGCGGCGCATGGTGGGACGGGCTCGACCCGCAACAGCTTTATACCGGTCCGTCGATGGCGATGCCCGACGGCATCGGCTCGCTCGCCGAAGCCGGCGCGTGGCATGCCGCCACCGACGGATTGTGGAACGAGGGCGTGCCCCCCGATCCCGACTATGTCCGCCGCTGGACTTTGCGCTGCCGCGAGCTGATCGACAGATACGAACCCGACATGCTCTATTTCGACAATCACGATCTGCCGCTGCAACAGGCCGGGCTCGACATCGCGGCCTATTTCTACAACCGCAACATGGCGCGCCACGGCGGCCGGCTGGAGGGCGTCGTCACCGCCAAGGAAACGCCGCCGCAGCGCCGCATGGGCCTGGTCGACGTCGTCGAGCGCGGGCAGAAGAGCTTCATCGACCCCTATCCGTGGCAGACCGAGACCTGCCTCGGCAATTGGTTCTACGGCGCGCAATATGAGCGCGAGAACCTCTACAAGACGCCCGCCAAGGTGCTGCACACGCTGTGCGACGTCGTGTCGAAGAACGGCAACATGATGCTGAGCGTGCCGATCAAGGGCGACGGCACGATCGACGCGCGCGAACGCCAGATCGTCGGCGAGATCGGTGCGTGGATGCGGATCAACGGCGCGGCGATCTATGCCACCCGCCCGTGGCGCATCCATGGCGAGGGGCCGGGCGGCGCCGGCGCGGGCAGCTTCTCGGAGGGCGGCCGCGACACCGGCTATACCGCGCGCGACATCCGCTACGTCACCCGCGGCAAGGCGCTGCACGCGCTGGTGCTCGGCTGGCCTGCCGACGGCGTCGCGCGGCTGACCCTGCTCGGCCGCGACAATCCGGTCGGTCGCGGCGAGGTGCGCCGCGTGTCGCTGCCCGGCAGCAGCGCGCCGCTGCCCTTCACCCGCACCGGCGATGCACTGGAGGTGCGGCTGCCCGCCGCCGCGCACCACGCCATCGGGCTCGCGCTGATCGTCGAGGGGCCCGGGCTGGTCGACTGAGCCCGCCTATTGCGCTGCAGCACGGATCGGTCTAGGCGCCCGGCATTCGCCTGGACCCGGTGCAATTCCGGGTGGCTATTCCGGCCGCCGATCCGCCGGACAACGCAACCGCTCCCGAACATTGACGCGTCGCCGCCGGCGGCGCCGGAGCGGTCATGCGGATTTTCACGTCATGACCAGTCTTTCCCTATCCCGTTACCGCGCCGAATGGATTTCCACCGCCGCCGGCGCGCGGCGCGACGTGCTCGCCGGCATGGTCGGCACCTTCGCGCTGATCCCGGAGGTCATCGCCTTCTCCTTCGTCGCCGGCATCGATCCCGAAGTCGGCCTATTCGCCTCCTTCGTCATCGGCATCGTCATCGCGATCGCCGGCGGCCGCCCGGCGATGATCTCGGGTGCCGCCGGCTCGGTCGCGCTCGTCGCCGCCGCGCTCGTCCACGCGCACGGCCTGCAATATCTCCTCGCCGCGACCCTCCTCGCCGGCCTGCTCCAGGTCGCATTCGGGCTACTCAAGCTCGACGTGCTCATGCGCTTCGTCTCGCGCTCGGTGCGCACCGGTTTCGTCAACGCGCTGGCGATCCTGATCTTCTCGGCGCAGCTGCCGCAGATGATCGGTGTCGACTGGCACACCTATGCTATGATCGGCCTCGGTCTTGCGATCATCTATCTGGCGCCACGCGTGACCAATATCATCCCCTCGCCGCTGATCTGCATCGTCGCGCTCACCGCGGTCAGCATCGCGCTGCCGATGCCGCTGCGCACGATCGCAGACCTCGGCCGCCTGCCTGCGTCGTTGCCGCAGTTCGGCTGGCCGTCGGTACCACTCGAATGGCAGACGCTGACGATCCTCGCGCCTTATGCGCTGGCGATGGCCGCGGTCGGGCTGCTCGAATCGATGATGACCGCCAGCGTTGTCGACGACCTGACCGAGACGACCAGTTCCAAGGCGCGTGAATGCAGCGGGCTCGGCCTCGCCAATATCGCCGCCGGCCTGTTCGGCGGCATCGCCGGCTGCGGCATGGTTGGCCAGACCGTCGGCAACGTCCGTTATGGCGGCCGCGGCCGGCTGTCGACGCTGGTCGCCGGCGTGTTCCTGCTCGTCGTCATGGTGCCGCTGCGCCCCTGGGTCGCGCAGGTGCCGGTGGCGGCGTTGGTCGCGATCATGATCATGGTGTCGATCAGCACCTTCTCCTGGGGATCGTTGCGCGATCTCGTCCGTCATCCCAAGACGTCGGGCGCGGTGATGCTCGCCACCGTCGCGGTGACGGTGACGACGCACGATCTGTCGGCGGGGGTGGCGGTCGGCGTGCTGCTGAGCGGCGTGTTCTTCGCCTTCAAGGTCACCCGGCTGATGGAGGTGACGGTCAGCTACGATGCAGAGACGGATACGCGCGACTATCGCGTCGCGGGGCAGATCTTCTTCGCCAGCGCCGAGATCTTCGCGGATCGGTTCGATCTTGCCGATACCGCCCGGCATGTCCGTATCGACCTGACGCAGGCGCATCTGTGGGACGTGACCGCGGTCGGCGCGCTGGAAGAGGTGGTGACCAGGATGCGCCGCCACGGCATCGCGGTGGAGGTGGTCGGCCTCAACGCCGCGAGCGCGGTGCTGGTCGACCGGCACGCGCAGACGATGCGCGTGCCGGCGGCCTGACCTCCCGCCGTTATGCGGCGGTCGAGGTCTTGATATTGCCGTTGAGGCCGGCGGGGAAGAAGCCGCCGCTGCTCACCGCGCCGGCGTTCAGGTACGCGACGTTGAGCACGTCGCCCGCCGTCCGGCCGAACACGATGCCATTGCTGTCCGCGGGCACGATGTTGGACGCCGCACCGCCGTTGATCGTCGTCGGGCTGATTCCCTGATCGTCGTCGAAGCCGTTGTCGACGGTATCGCGCGCGTTGGAGATGAGGTCGGCGTTGGTGCGCAGCGCCGGCATCGCCAGTCCCTTGCGGTACAGCAACGTGCGGATCAGGCCCGAATGATAGGCCTCGACCGCTAGGATGCCGGCCGCCGCGTCCAGGATCACCTTGTTCGAGATCAGCGACGCCGATCCCTTATAGGCGGTGACTCCCACGTCGGACAGCAGCATGCCGCCGAGCAGCCAGTTCTCGTCCGAGGCGTAGGGATTGAACGTCCCTGTCGCGCCGACCACGCCGGCGGCACGCGCCGCGGCGGTGAACGCGCCATTGGCGCCGCCGTCGATGTTGATCGCCGGCATCGCTACCGCCGACGAACCGAGTTGCTGGCGCAGGAAGGTGACGTGGAGGTTCTCGTCCGCGGCGATCTCGCGGGCGTAAGCGGCCACCGTGGAGTCCTGGAACGGTACCTGCGCGCCGCCGGTCACCGAACCCTGCGTGCCGGTACCGGCCTGCAACGTCGTGTTGAGACCGCTGCCGAAGGCGGCGAACGTATAATAATTGGCCTCGAGATATTCGAGGTTCAGTGCGAAGTTGAGCACGTCGACATCGCCGGCCGGCAAACCGGCGGTGGGCGTCGGCGACGGCGTCGGCGTGACCGGCACCGACTTGTCGTCGTCGTTGTCGCAGGCGGCGAGCAGCGACGCACCGGCGGTCGCGGCAACGGCGGTGCCCGCCATTTTGATGAAGCGGCGGCGTTCGTTGCGCCGGCGCTCGGCGATGTCGAACACTTCGAGAAGCGTTTCACGATCGATCATAGGAAATCCCCTTTGAACCCGAGGCTCAGGCGTTGTTGGCGCTGCTGCGGATGGTGCCGTTGACACCGGACGGGAAGAACCCGCCGGCGGTGACCTGAGCCTTGTTCAGGTAGACGATGTTGAGGACCTGCCCGGTCGTCCGGCCGAAGGCGATGCCGTTGCCGTCGGTGGGCGCGATGTTCGAGGTCGGACCGGCGCCCGAGCTGACATAGGCGATGCCCTGGTCAAGGTCGCTGGTACCGTCGAGGCTGTCGCGTGCATTCGAGACCAGTTCGGTATCGCCGCGGATCGTCGAGGCCTTCAGCCCGACGTTGCCGCCGAGTTGATCGATCGTCGTGCGGATCATGCTGGCATGATAGGCTTCGGCAGCGAGGATGCCGGCTGCGGCATCGAGATAGGTCTTGTTGGTCAGCAGCGACGACGCGCCCTTATAAGCGGTGACGCCGACGTCCTCGAACAGGAATGCGCCATAAAGGAAGTTGAGGTCCGAGGCGTAGGGATCGAAGATGCCGCCGGCGGGAACGAGCGTTGCCGCCTGTGCCGCCACGCTGAACGCGCTGGTCGCCGACACGCCGATGTCGATCGCCGGCTGGGCGACCGCGGCCGTTCCCAATGCGGTGCGCAGGAAATTGACGTGGGCGAGTTCGTCCTCGGCGATCTCGCGTGCCATCTCCGCGAGCAGCGAATCCTGGAATGTTACCTGCTTACCGCCGACTGCGGCGACCGGCGTACCGACGCCGGTGATCGACGTCGCCGGGATGCCGCGACCATAGACGGCATAATAATAGAAGTTCGCCTCGAGATATTCGAGGTTCAACGCAAAGTTGAGAATGTCCGCATCGGTCAGGGTTTGCGCCTGCGCCGGACTGCTTACCAAAAAGGCGCCGGCCCCGACGGCCGCCGCCCCTACTGCCGCCTTGAAAAAGGCCCTTCGGTCCTTGCGCTGTTCGGCATGCGCCGCAAGCGCGTCGATCGGACTGACATCGTGACTCACGCTGAGAACTCCCCTTTGTGTTGAGAACAGCAACATTCGGACCACGGTTCCGTTCCAGCATTATCGTCGCCGACTCCAAATCATCTGAGCGTCTAGACTTCAATCAATATGACTTCGGCCGTTGTTTGGTCGTCAAGGTGACACCAGACGATTATGTCTATCTCGGACTATATTGCAGTATCGACGATTGTGCGGCGCAGCGAAACTCGAGCAGAGTGTCCGTCACGAAACTGAAATTGGTATTACTTTGGCGTGTAACCTTCTCCTCCTAGCGGCGGGGCGAACGGCACAAAGCCGAGGGGGAATATACATGCTTCGCACTTCGCGCCTGATTGGCGCCACGCTGCCGCTTACGCTCGCGGCACTGCTCGCCGCGCCGACCGCAGGCGCGCAGACCCGGTCGACAGGCACGACCGACGCGGCAGCCGCCGACGCGGCAGCCGGCGATGCGGCAACAGATAACGCGGAGCAGGATCGCGACATCGTCGTCACCGGCAGCTATGCGCGCAGCATCGCCGCCGCCACCGAAGCCAAGCGCAAGGCCGCTTACGGCCTCGATTCGATCGCCTCGACCGACATCGGCAAATTCCCCGCGCAGAACGTCGCCGAGGCGTTGCAGGTGGTGCCCGGCGTCGCGATCACCCGGCCGCGCGGCGAAGGGCTGTACGTCAGCGTCCGCGGCCTCGGCCCGCAATTCCAGAACACGTTGGTCAACGGCCGCACCGTCGCGCTCAACGACCTGATCGAGAACGGCGGCGCCAACGGCCGCCAGTTCCGCTTCGAGATGCTGCCTGCCGAATTCGTGTCGAGCATCGACGTGATCAAGACGCCGACGCCGGACATGAACGAGGGCGCGCTCGGCGGCAATATCGACGTCAAGACCTTCCACCCGCTCGACATCGGCACGCGCACGACGCTCAACTCGCGCTACACCTTCACCGCGCAGACGCACCACGTCGAGCCCAATGCCACGCTGCTGACCAGCTATCGCAGCCCGGACGAGACGTTCGGCATCCTCGCCGGCGCGCAATATTGGGGAAAGCAGGTCCGCAACGACCGCTTCATCAACTTCGGCTGGAACCTCGACAAATTCACCAAGCCTGAGGCCGGCGCCCTACCCTTGGGCCTGTACACGCCGACGCGGACGCGCCCGACCGTCGAGACCGAGGACCGCAAGCGCCTTTCGGGCATCGTCTCGGCGCAATGGCAGCCGACGCCCGCGCTGCGCACGACGCTCGACGTGATCGCGACCCGGCTCGACGTCGCCTATGACGAATTCGGCATCGACATCTATCCCGACGATCCCGGCACCTCGGTGGTCGCGGGGTCGCAGAAGGTTGTCGGCAACACCGTCGTCGGTGCGACGATCAACAACGCGCGCTTCATGGCGTCGCGCGAATACAGCCTCAACCGCCACGACCTGCTGACCATCGCGCTGCGCCAGAGCTTCGACCAGGATCGCTGGCACGCCTCGGCCGACGGCAGCTGGTCGAGCGCGCACAGTTATCACCCGAGCAATGCCGAGGGTACGGTGCGCAGCCGCGCGCAGTTCATCGCGCCGCTGACCTATGACGCGTCGGGCGGCTACAAGGTGCTGCCGACGCTCACCACCACCCGCGACCTGTCCAATCCGGCGAATTACACGGTATCGCAGTTCAACATCGCGCCGAAGGACAGCAAGGATTGGGACGCCTACGGCCGCGCCGACCTCGGCTATGACGTCGGCGACGGCCTGCTGCGCAAGATCGCGGCGGGCGGCGAATATCACTGGCGCAAGCGCGACTATCGGCGCCGCGACTTCCTCGTCAACACGGTGACGGGCCAGCCGCTGTCGGTGCTCGGCTCGGGCGCGTATCAGCAACTGCCCTATGACGACTTCCTCGCCGGCGTCACCGGCAACAGCCCGCGCACCTGGCTCGTGCCCGTCACCAAGGCCTATTATGACGCGCTGTTCACCCCGGCGATCGCCAATGCCGCGCTCACCCCGGCGGACCAGCGCTCGTCGTTCGTCACCACCGAAAAGATCGCCGCCGCCTATATTCGCGCCGATTACGGTGTGATGCTCGGCTCGGTCGAGGTGACCGGCAACATCGGCGCGCGCTACGTCCACACCGATCAGGTCGCGAGCGGCACGCTGACCACCGGGAGCACCCCGCAGGCTGTCAGCTATCCGAGGTCGTTCAACGATGTGCTGCCAAGCTTCAACCTGCGTGCCGAGCTGACGCCGCGACTCGTCGCCCGCCTCGCCGCAAGCCGCGTGCTGACCCGGCCCAACATCACCGACTCCGCACCGCGCATCACCGTCTCGACCGATGCGGCGACCGCGAGCGGCGGCAACCCGCAACTCAATCCCTTCCTCGCGACGCAGTTCGACGGTTCGCTCGAATGGTATTTCAACCGTCGCGGCGCGCTCACCGGCGCACTCTTTTACAAAAACCTCGACGACTACATCACGGCGCAGAACGTCAATATCGACATTCCCAACCGCGGCACCGTGCTGCTCAGCACCTCGGTCAACGGCGGCAAGGCGAAGGTCTACGGCTTCGAGGCCGCCTATAATCAGGTCTTCACCTTCCTGCCCAAGCCGCTCGACGGCCTCGGTTTCCAGGCGTCCTATACGCACACCTCGGTGGAGGCGAACTACACCGCCGGCAATCGCGTGCTGCGCAACGAGATGCTCGGCCTATCGAAGCAGAGCTACAATCTGGTCGGCTTCTACGATTACGGTCCGGTGTCCGCCCGCCTGTCCTACGTCTGGCGCGACAAATATCTGTCGGGCACCGGCAGCACCTCCCAGGCGCCGACCTTCACCGCGCCTTTCGGTTCGCTCGACGGCAATCTGTCGCTGCGCGTCACCCCGCAGCTCATGTTCAGCGTCGAAGGCATCAATCTCGCCGGTGCGCGCGCTTACACCTACAACGACGACACATTGCGCTTCGGCGAGATCAATTATTACGGCCGGACGATCCTGTTCGGCGCGCGGGCGGAGTTCTGATCGATGCGGCTTCGCTCCCTCGCCCTGCCGTTGCTGGCGCTCGCCGCATTCGGCAGCGCCGCCGAACGGCCGCCGCAGGCGATGAACGACATCCAGGTCATCGGCTCGCACAACAGCTTCAAGGCGCGCATCCCGGCGGCGGTGATGGCCCGGCTGCGCGCCGCCGATCCTAAGCTCGCCGAGGCGCTCGATTATTACCACCTGCCACTCGCCCGCCAGCTCGACGCGGGCGTACGCCAACTCGAGATCGACGTCTTCGCCGATCCCGAGGGCGGCCGCTATGCCGATCCCAAGGGCGAGGGCATCGCCCGCGCCGCGGGTGAGGCGACCGGCTTCGACCGGCCGGCGATGCTGCGCCCGGGCTTCAAGGTCTTCCACATACCCGACGTCGATTATCTCTCCACCTGCATGACGCTGCGCCGTTGCCTCGGCGAGATCGACGCATGGTCGCGCGCGCATCCGCGCCACCTGCCGATCATGATCACGATCAACGCAGCCGACACGCCGGGGAAGGACGCGCGGATCAGCCCGCCGCTGCCGCTCGACGATGCCCGCCTGCTCGACGCGCTGGACACCGAGATCCGCGCCGCATTGCCCGGCAAGCGCCTGATCACTCCCGACGAGGTGCGCGGTACGGCCGCCACGCTGCACGCGGCGGTCACCACCCGCGGCTGGCCGACGCTCGCCGCCGCGCGCGGCCGCGTCTATGTGCTGTTCGACGTGCGCGACGCGGTCTCCGCCGTCTATCGCGCCGGCCATCCCTCGCTCGCCGGCCGCGCGATGTTCGGCTGGTATCCCGACGACCAACCGGAAGCGGCGGTGGAGATCGTCCAGGACCCTGTGGCCGACGGCGCCGCGATCCGCCGATGGGTCGCGCAGGGCCTCATCGTCCGCACCCGCACCGACGCCAACACCGTCGAGGCGCGCGCGCACGACCTGCACAAGGCCGCCGCCGCTGCCGCGAGTGGCGCACAGGCGGTGAGCACCGATTATTACCCCGGCGCGCCCGATCCCGCCCATCTCGCCTTCCGCGTCACCCTGCCGGGCGGCGCGATGGCCCGGTGCAATCCGGTGCGGAGCGCCCCCTGCCGCCTCTCGCCCTGATCCGTTTGCGCGGCAGTCCGCGGTTCAAGCCTCGGTTCTGACACGGTTTTCTTTGCTCTAGGACGACTTGACCAAAGAACCGGCGGCGCCAATGATCGCGCTAACAAACGATCGAGAGGACCGCTTATGCCCCCGTCACGCCGCGAGCTGCTCGCCGGTGCCGTCGCCACCGCGGCGGTCGCCGCCGCCGCACCGCTCGCCGCCGCCGCGGCGCCCGACAGCCTGCAGGGCATCGCCGCGCGGCGCGGGCTGCGCTTCGGTACGGCGGTGCCCTGGCAGGCGGCCGGCCGTGACGGTGTGCCCGTCGCCGATCCCGCTTATGCGCGGCTGATCGCGGCGCAATGCGGGCTGATCGTCGCCGAGAACGAGATGAAGTGGCAGCATCTCCGCCCGACCCCGACAACCTTCGCCTTCGCGCATTTCGATGCGATCATGGCCTGGGCCGAACGCGAGCATCTCGCGGTGCGCGGCCACAATCTGCTGTGGCATCAGCCGAAATGGTTTCCACGCTGGCTCAACGATTATGATTTCGGCGCGCAGCCGCATGCCGCCGCCGAGGCGCTGCTGACCACCCACATCCGCACCGTCATCGACCGCTACGGCCGGCGCATCGCCAGTTACGACGTCGTCAACGAAGCGGTGCGGCCGGAGGACGGCGTGCTCTACGACACCAGTTTGTCGAAGGCGCTGGGCGGCGCCGAGGCGACGCTCGACCTCGCCTTCCACACCGCACGGGCGGCGGCGCCGCAGGCGCAGCTCGTCTACAACGATTATATGAGCTGGGAGCCGGGCAACGCCGCGCATCGCGCCGGCGTGCTGCGCCTGCTCGAAGGCTTCCGGCGGCGCGGCGTGCCGGTCGACGCGCTCGGCGTCCAGTCGCACCTCGTCACGCAGGGCATCGATGCCGGCGCCGACGCCGCGCGGCTCGAGAGCGACTGGCGGCACTTTCTCGATGCGGTGACCGCGATGGGCTATGGCCTGCTGATCACCGAACTCGACGTCCGCGACAACCATCTGCCCGCCGCGATCGCACCGCGCGACCGCGCGGTCGCGGACTTCACCCGCACCTATCTCGACATCACTTTGTCCTATCCCAAGCTGCGCGACGTGCTGTGCTGGGGCCTGAGCGACGCACACAGCTGGATCGAAGGCTTCGAACCGCGCCCCGACGGCGTCAAGCGCCGCCCGACCCCTTATGACGTCGCACTCCACCCCAAACCGATGCGCACCGCGATCGCCGCCGCACTCGCGGCGGCACCGGCGCGGTAGCGGGCGGCGCTAGCCCGCCACCTCGATCCCTTCGATCACCACCTGCGGGTCGACCAGCCAGAGGTGCAGCACGTGCCGTCCCGAACGCGCCACCGGCAGCGTCGCGCCGGCGACGCGGCGATTGTCGGCGACCGCCTTGCCCCAGCGCGCCTCGGTTTCGCCGGCGAGCAGGTTGACGATCACCGGCGCCCCCCGGTCGAGGGACAGCGCCACCCGGTGGCGGCCGGTGCCGCGCACGTCGAGCCCCGGCGCGGCGACCACGTCGAAGCGGCGGGCACCCGCCGGCAGGTCGATCGTATAGGCGAGCTGCGGCCCCGCGCCGCCCGGCCGCTCGATCGCCGGCGCGGTGACCGGCGTCGCGATCATCGCCGCGCCCTCCGCGGTAAATCCCGCCACCCGCTGCCAGCGCAGGCCGGCGCCGTCGATCGTCCGGCCGGCGTCGGCGGCGATGCGGCGCAGCGGTGGCGCGACCATCGCCGGCACCGGCAGTGGGGCCGCCACCGTCGCCAGCGCCGGCATCACGTCGGCATCGGGCTGCTGCCAGCCGGTATAGCCGATATGCGTCTGCGCCATCATCTTCGGCCATTTGCCGCCGGCGAGCCCCTCGTAGCGTCGACGCAGCGCGGCATCCTCGGCGAAATAGCCGCGCGCCGCGGCCGCCCAGCGTGCCGTCGCCGCCGCGTCGCCGGCGCGTGCCGCACTGCGGTTGGCGGCGACCGCCGCGTAGAGGCGGTGCAGGTTGGTCATCGCCTCGATCCGGTGCAGCACCAGTTCGTCATAAGCGTCGCGCCGCTCCGTCGGGATCGTCACGACCATTCGCCGCGCCCGTGCCGCCAGCGCGTTCCATTCGCCGAGTACGCGCGCCCAGCCGCCCGCGGTCGTGGCATAGGTGTCGGCGTCGATCAGCTCGGGCTTGCGACGGCTGGCGAGGCGCCCGTAATCGGCGATCAGCGCGCCGATCGCCGGCCCCTGCGCTGCGCCGAACTGCTGCGCCGCCCAGCGCGCCGGATAGGCCTGCATCGCCGCCTCGGTCATCCGATCCGGGTCCCACGCCATCGTCAGGAAGAAGCTGGTCGCATATTCCATAGGCTTGAGGTCGCCGACGTTGACGATCCACAGCCGGTCGGCGCCGAACCGGTGCGCCATCGCCATCTGCTGCCACACCCGCGGCACCGCATTGGTGTCGAGCCATTTGTAATTGCGCGGCCCGCCGACGTAATCGAAATGGTAATAGACACCGCCGCCGCCCGCGCGCCGTTCGCCGGGCGCCGGCAAGCGGCGGATGTTGCCCCAATTGTCGTCGGAAAACAGCAGAGTGACGTCGTCGGGAACGCGCATCCCCTGGTCGTAATAATCCTGCACTTCCTTGTAGAGCGCCCACACCTGCGGCGTGGCGGCGGCGGGCTTGCCGGTCACCTCGGCGATCGTGCGCCGCTGGTCGGTGATGATCCGCTGCAACAGGCCGATCGCGGTGCCCTGCGTCATCGGCTCGTCGCCGTCGCCGCGCATACCGATCGTCACCGGGTCCTCTGACACGCCGCGCCGGGCGATCCCCGCCCGCCAGAAGGCGCGCAGCCGGTCGGCGTTGCGGGTATAATCCCACGGACCGCCACCCTGCCGCTGCCATTCGATATTGGCGCGCTCCATCGGTTCGTGATGCGAGGTGCCGAGGATGACGCCCATCTCACGCGCGAGCGGCGCCGAGGCGGGATCGTCCTGCCACAGCGACTTGCCCCACATCGCCGGCCACAGGAAATTGGCCTTGGAGCGCAGCAGCAGCGTGAACAGTTTCTCATAGGCGAGATGGTTGACCCCGCCGAACCGGGCGCGCACCCAGCCGCCGAACGCCGGCTCCTCGTCGTTGATGAAGATGCCGCGATATTTCACCACCGGATGGTCGGCGACGCGGCCAGCGGTGAGGTAGAGCGTCGAATGCCTCTGCGTGGGCACGTCGGCCCACCAGGTCCACGGGCTGACCCCCGCTTTGGCGCTGATGTCGTAAAGGCCGAAGATCGTGCCGCGCCGATCGGCGCCGACGATCATCAGTGCGCGATCGACACCCGGCAGCGGCCGCTCGACCACCTGTTCGACATAGCCCTCCCATTGCCCGGCGAGACCACCGACGTCGATCTTGCCGGCGCGGATCAGCGCTTCGATCAGCGGACTGCCGAGCGTTCCCGCGATCACCGTTGTGCCCGCGTCCGCCTTGTCCACCAGCCTCACGGTGCCCCCACCGACCGCGACGAGATCGCCGACCAGGTCGCTGGCCGCGCGCCGCACCCCGGCATCCTCGGCGGCGTCGACGGCGATCAGCGTCGCCCGCCCCGGCGCGAGCAGCGCGACCGCGCCCGGCGCCGCGCGCGTGCACGCCGCCACCGGCCCCGCACATTCCGGTGCCGTCGCGACGACCGCGGCCGGACTGGCCGCGACGAGCATCGCCATCATGATCCGGTGCAGCCGCATATCCTCTCCCGTCCGCCGGTTGTCGCGGTACCTGCTTCGGTGATAACGCTAACACGAAGCCTCGGACAAGAGGATGGACGATCAGGAGCGGCGAATGACGAAACGGTGGCGCTTTGGCACGATGGCGATCGTGCTGGCGGGTTTGGCGGCCGGCGGATCGTCGCAGCCGCTCCGTTCGACGGCGCCGGCGCGTGCGTTGCCCTCGCCACGCTGGGTTCCGGCCTGGGGATCGGCGCAGATGCTCGCCACCGCCGCAGATGCCGAGCGGATCGCCGCGCTCGGCCCGGTGACGCTCCGGCAGATCGTCCATCTCTCCGCCGGCGGCGCGACGCTCCGCGTCCGTCTATCCAACGTAATGAGCGACACGCCGCTGCGCATCGGCGCGGCGCGGCTGGGGCGGGGCGTGCCGGGCCAGCCGCAGGTCACCGGCAACGTCGCGCTCACCTTCGCGGGCGCTACCGCGATTACTATTCCGGCCGGTGCGGAAGTCTATTCGGACCCACTGCCGCTGGCGACGCATGCTGGTGACGATCTCGCGATCAGCCTGTTCCTGCCCAAGCCGGCGACGCGTCATACCGGCCACCCCGGCGCGCGCGCGACGACCTTCCTCGTGCGCGACGACCAGAGCACGGCGGCGACGCTGATCGCGCCCGAACGGATCGGCGGCTGGTGGGATCTCTCAGATATCGAGGTCGCCGGCGGCGGCACGCAGGGCGCGATCGTCGCGATCGGCGATTCGATCACCGACGGCCGCGGCGTCCGCGACGACGGCAACGCGCGCTGGACCGACGTCTTCGCCCGCCGTCTCGCGGCGAACCGGGGCACGGCGGAGCTCTCGGTGGTCAATGCCGGGATCGGCGGCAACCGCATCCTACTCGACGGCAACGGCCCAAGCCTGATGGCGCGCTTCGACCGCGACGTCGTCGCGCGGCCGAACGTCCGCTATGCCATCGTGCTGGAGGGGGTGAACGACCTCGGCGTCCTCACCCGCGACGCCCCCGCAGACGACGCGACACACCGTGCCCTGATCGCCACGATCACCGCCGGCTATCGCGATCTCGCCGCCCGCGCGCACGCCCACGGCATCCGGCTGATCGGCGCGACGATCACCCCGCTCGTCGGCAACGATTACTACCATGCCTCGCCGCAGACCGAAGCCACCCGGCAAGCGATCAACGCGATGATCCGCCGGTCGCACATCTTCGACGACGTCATCGACTTCGACGCGGCGATCCGTGATCCCGCGCATCCGGACCGGCTGTTGCCCGCCTATGATGGCGGCGATCACCTCCACCCCAACGAAGCAGGCTATCGCGCAATGGCAGACGCGATCCCGCTACGCCTGTTCGAAGCGAGCGATCTGCGGGTGCGTCGCCGGCATCGGTAACGACGCAGTCGACGCCAGGCACAAAAAAGCCTCCGCGGGTATTTCCTCGGAGGCGTTACAGATGAGTT